>JBGVRH010000001.1:0-10265 GCA_045128275.1 Eubacteriales bacterium
AGTCCACACCGCCGCTCATGGCGGCGAATATTTTCTTGGGCATAATGCCTCCTTACAGTATGGTGAATCCGTTATGAGAGAAGAAATAGAAGCTCCGCGCGTCCTGCTTGGCCGCCTCGCTGATACGGATGCCTGTGTTCACGACCCTTTCTCCGATTTGGATCTTCAAGGGCTTGGTAAAAGCATGGATACAGCTCTTGATGAATTGAAATTCCACATATTCGGGGGAATCCTTCAAGCTTGTAACAGGTTCGGGAACATCCCACGTGTACCGTTTTGTGGCGCAATGAAATTCTATACCGACGGTGTTTTCAGGGAATTGGGTGTAAGACGCGCATTTTACGATGGATATGTGACCATCCTTTTTGACCTCTTTGTACAGAACGAAGGGCTCCATGTTGACACAACGCTCGTGATAACCACGATCAGCTGTTTTGTAGAGCCTGCCTTGATAGGTATGCTCGTTACCGAATACACATCGAGTCGTATCTTTTGTGGCATTATAGCTACGAAAGAGAGGCCAGTGTTGGTCCCAATCCAGTCGATCCCCTGCTGAAACGAGTCTGTAAAGGTCGCGGTAAGGCTCCAGAGCCTCAGATAAGGGACTTTCGGTATAATCGATCGGAACGTGTGAATTGACCTTTAGAAGATGGAATTTTTCTTGGCTCAGCAGTGCTTCAAGCTCGTCAGGTGTTGCGATCCAGTAGATATGCTCATAGGCAAAGCATTTTGAAATACTCATGTGAATCTCCTTTCCTTGTGTCAGAGCTGTCCCTCTCCCCACACGTGGGTCGTCAACTGCCCCTCCACCTGCAACCCCTCGAAATCATACTGCCGCAGTACCTCATACACCGCGATGGCCACCGAATTGGAGAGGTTCAGCGACCGCAGGTGATTCCGCATGGGGATGCGCACGCAGGTATCGGGGTGGGCAAAGAGCAGATCCTCGGGAAGTCCGCGGGTCTCCTTGCCGAACATGAGGAAGACCTCCTCGGGATACTGCACGTCGATATGGCGGTGTTGTGCCTTGGTGGTGAAGTAGTACACGACCGCGTCGGGATGCTTGGCGTAGAAATCCTCCAGACCGTCGTAGAAGTGGACGTCCAGCTTGTCCCAGTAGTCCAGCCCAGCCCGCTTCATGCGCTTGTCGTCGATGGTGAAGCCCAGAGGGCGGATGAGGTGGAGGGATGCGCCCGTGGCGGCGCAGGTGCGGGCGATGTTGCCTGTGTTCTGGGGAATTTCGGGCTCGTGGAGAACGATGTGAATGTGTGACATAGAGAAAACCTTTCTTGGAAATTCGTAATTCGTAATTCGTAATTAGGTGAAGAAGCGGTAGGCTTGGGGAAATGGGACGAATGCGAAGGACGTCCGTGGGGAAGCGGGGGGATCCATATCGGCATACCCTCCTATGGGCCTTTTACCGAACGCCGGATCTTGACCGTCCTCAATTACGAATTACGAATTGCGAATTGACCTCGCTTCCATTCTAACACATTCCGCCCCAATTTTCAAGTATTATCCGAAAATTTACAATTAAACTCTAATATAATTTAAAAATATATAGTATAATAAACGCAGAATTGCTTACGGCCTCCCGCCGTGAGTCCATTACCCCGCCCATTTGGGCGGAAAAGAAAGGAAACCTTTGACACATGGGTATCATGACTAAGCTGTTCGGCTCCTACAGCGACCACCAGGTCAAGAAGCTGGAGAAGATCGCCGCCAAGATCGAGGCATTGGCCACCACCTATAAGAATATGACCGACGAAGAACTTCGGGGCATGACCGAGGTCTTCAAGAAGCGTCTGACCGCGGGAGAGACCCTGGACGATCTCCTCCCCGAGGCCTTTGCCGCCGTCCGCGAGGCCGACGAGCGCGTGCTGGGCAAGCGTCCCTTCCACGTCCAGCTCATCGGCGGTATCATCCTCCATCAGGGACGTATCGCCGAGATGAAGACGGGTGAAGGTAAGACGTTGGTCGCTACCCTCCCCGCCTACCTCAACGCCCTGACGGGTGAGGGTGTCCATATCGTCACCGTCAACGATTACCTGGCCGCCCGCGATGCCGAGGAGATGGGCAAGGTCTACGGCTTCATGGGACTGAAGACGGGTCTGGTGGTTCACGGACTCACCCCCGCCCAGAAGCAGGAGGCCTACAATGCTGATATCACCTACGGTACCAACAACGAGTTCGGCTTCGACTACCTCCGCGACAACATGGTGGTCTACAAGTCCCGCCTGGTGCAGAGAGGCCATGCCTTCGCTATCGTGGATGAGGTAGACTCCATCCTCATCGATGAGGCCCGTACCCCTCTGATCATCTCGGGTGAGGGCGATACCCCCACCGACCTCTACGAGCGGGCCGACCGCTTCGTCCGTACCCTCCAGAAGCACGTGGTCAAGGAGATCGACGCCAAGGAGGAGCAGGACAACATCGAGGCCGACTATATCGTGGACGAGAAGGCCAATACCGCCGTCATCACCCCCCGCGGTGTCCGTAAGGCCGAGGCCTTCTTCCAGGTGACCAACTACACCGATGCCGAGAATGCCACCCTGTCCCACCACGTCAACCAGGCCATCAAGGCCCACGGCTGTATGAAGCTGGACGTGGACTACGTGGTCAACGAGGACGGTGTCATGATCGTCGATGCCTTCACGGGCCGACTCATGCCCGGCCGCCGCTTCTCGGACGGTCTCCACCAGGCCATCGAGGCCAAGGAAGGGGTGCAGGTGCAGAAGGAGAACAAGACCCTGGCCACCATCACCTTCCAGAACTACTTCCGTATGTACAAGAAGCTCTCGGGTATGACGGGTACCGCCATGACCGAGGACAACGAGTTCCGCGAGATCTACAGCCTGGACGTGGTGGAGGTCCCCACCAACAAGCCCATGATCCGTGAGGATCACGACGATGCCGTCTACAAGACCATGGCGGGGAAGTACCGCGCCGTCGTCAAGCAGGTTCGCGAGTGCTATGACCGCGGCCAGCCCGTGCTGGTGGGTACTGTCTCCATCGATAAGTCCGAGATCCTTTCCCACCTCCTCAAGAAGGAGGGCATCCCCCACACCGTGCTCAACGCCAAGTTCCACGCCCGCGAGGCTGAGATCGTAGCCCAGGCAGGTAAGTCGGGTGCCGTCACCATCTCCACCAACATGGCAGGCCGTGGTACCGATATCATGCTGGGCGGTAACCCCGAGTATATGGCCAAGTCCGACCTCCGCGCCATGGGCATTGAGGAGGGTCTGATCGTCCAGGCCACCGGTACCGCCGACACCGAGGACGAGTCCATCCTGGGCGTCCGCCGCCAGTACCGTGAGCTGTACGAGAAGCACAAGGCCGAGATCGCCCCCGAGGCGGACAAGGTCAGAGCCGCCGGCGGTCTCTTCATCCTGGGCACCGAGCGTCACGAGTCCCGCCGTATCGATAACCAGCTCCGCGGCCGTTCGGGCCGTCAGGGCGACCCCGGTGAGTCCCGCTTCTTCCTGTCCCTGGATGACGATCTCATGCGCCTGTTCGGTAACAACGAGCGCATCATCTCCCTCATCGACCGCATGGGCCTGGACGAGGACACCCCCATCGAGGCGGGCATCCTGTCCAACACCATCGAGTCCGCCCAGAAGAAGATCGAGGACAACAACTTCAAGCGCCGTAAGTACGTCCTGTCCTACGACGACGTTATGAATCAGCAGAGATCCATCATCTACAAGCAGCGTCAGTCTGTGCTGGATGACTCCGACCTCTCCGAGACCATGATGAACATGATCCGCGGCAACATCGGGAATGCCGTGGCCGCCCATACCAACGAAGGCCCCGCCACCGAGTGGGATCTTGCCAGCCTGCGGGCCGATCTCTTCGGTTACCTCTGCACCGAGGAGGATTTCAACTACACCGAGGAGGAGCTGAAGACCCTCACCGCCGAGGACATTTCCTCCATGCTGATCTCCCGCGCCGAGGAGCGCATCCGCGAGCGAGAGGAGCTGTTCACCCCCGAGCGCTTCCGTGAGGTGGAGCGCGCCATCCTGCTCCGCAACGTGGATACCGCCTGGATGGAGCACATCGATGCCATGGATGACCTCAAGGGCAACATCGGTCTCCAGGCCTACGCCCACCGCGACCCCGTCACCGAGTACCGTATGGTGGGTGCCGATATGTTCGACGCCATGGTGGCCGAGATCCGGGACAAGACCGTCCGCGCCCTGCTCACCGTCATACCCAAGCCTCAGCAGGAGGTGGTTCGCGTCCAGGTGGCCAAGCCCCTGATCGAGGGCTTCGAGGGCGGCCCCAAGCAGGGAGCCAAGAAGGTCACTCTCACCCCCAAGCGCTCCGCCAAGGTGGGCCGTAACGATCCCTGCCCCTGCGGCTCGGGCAAGAAGTACAAGAACTGCTGCGGAGCCAATCCCGCGGCAGGGAACCACAATAACTAATCTCCAAGGAGACTGTCATGGGCTTTGGACTACTCCTCTGCGCCTATTTCCTCGTATCCTTCATGTCGGTGGCCATCGGTGACTACTGCTTCGCCACCTTTATCATCGGCGCAATGGTAGCCGCCAAGGCCATCGGCGGTCTGAAGGATTATAACCCCCGCTTCAATTGGCTCTACCCCTTCGCCGCCCTCTACGGCCTTTTGGCCGTCTTCTTCGCTATCAGGATGCTGGACGGGCTGCTTCTGTGGAACCTCCCCCTGTACGGTACCGTAGTGACGGGGATCGTGGAGTGGGTGCGCTTTGTGGCCGAGGTGGGCTTCACCGTGATTGCCCTGTGGTCATCCGCCGAGATCGCCGCGTCGGTGGGGCTGGATCGCCACCGCGAGCGGGCGGTGCGGTGCATGGTCTTTACCGGCATCTGGGCGCTGGGGCAGATGGTCATGCTGACCGTCCCCGCTCTGGCTGCCGCGGGCAACGGCGCTTTGACCACGGTGCTGTTCCTCTACCTCCTGGTGATCTACCTCCTCAACAGCTTCTGCTTCTACGGCTGCTTCTCCGCCATCTGCCCCAAGGGCGAGGAGTTCGGCAAGCCCTCCAAGCCCTCCCGCTTCAAGTTCATGAACGAGCTGAACCGCAAGCTGGACGAGAAGAACGAGCAGGCACGCCTGGAGTATGAAAGGAACCTGCAAAATCAGAATCAGAAGTATTCCGCCAAGAACAATAACCGCCATCACAAAAAGAAAAAATGAGACGTCCCCGTCTCGGAAAGGACCGCGCCAGCGGGTACTGCCCATGAACCACAACCATACCCCCAAGCTGGGAAGATACCTCGGCGTCACCCTTGTGGCGGTCGGAGCCTTCTTCCTCTTCGATCCCTTTGTCAGCGTGATGGATCTCCTCCCCGATGCTCTGGGATACCTATTCATCCTCCTGGGTCTCTACCGCCTGTCGGATCTGGACGAGCGTCTGAAGGATGCTTCCAAGGGAGTCGGCTACCTCGCCCTCATCGGCGTGACCCGTATGGTGGCCCTGTTCCTGGCCTTCGGTCTGGTCTCCCCCACCGAGCAGCCCGTGTTCATCCTGCTGGCTCTCTTTACCCTGGGAGTCCTGGACTGCATCGTCCTCATCCCCATGTGGAAGAACCTCTGCGGCGGCCTCCTCTACCTGGGCTCCCGCAACGATGCCACCGCCATGTTCGACCGCCGAGGCCTTGGCGGTAAGACCCGCACCTACAATATCGTGGAGCGGTACACCGCCTTCTCGGCCGTCTACTTCGTCCTCCGCGAGATCCTGGTCGTCCTGCCCGAGATCTCGGTGCTGTCCCACGAAAAGGGCGGCGTGGAGATCGGTGACGCCACCCGCTTCTACGATTTCGTCGGCCTGTTCCGCCTGGTCGGCGGTTTCGTCTCCTTGATCTTGGGTATCATCTGGCTGATCGCCACCCTCCGCTTCTTCGCAAAGCTCAAGAAGGATACCCCCTTCTTCGTCCGCCTGACCGAGAAGTACCGTACCGAGATCCTCCCCCGCCATGATCTCTTTGCCATGCGGGCGGTCAAGGCCTCCCTGGGCTGTCTCCTGGTGGCCGCCGTTTTTTCCCTGGATCTCTACCTGGACGGGATCAACATCCTTCCTGATGTCCTGTCCTCCCTCTTCCTCATCCTTTCGGTGGTCTTCATCCGCCGATATGCGGGGAAGAATCTCCCCGCCCTGCTGACTGCGGGAGCCTACGGTATCACCGCCGCCCTGGCCTGGTACCTCCAGCTCACCTACTTCGGGCGCAACGATATCCCCGATATCTTCCGCAAGGAGGATCTCCACGCCCGCTGGCAGACCACCGTCCTGCTCCAGGCTCTCACCGCCGCCCTCCTGGTGGCCGCCATGATCCTGATCCTGCGCTCCCTCTACACTATGGTCAAGCGCTACACCGGTGTCCTCGCCCTCAGCGACGATACGGGCTACGCCGCCGAGCGTACCGAGTCCATTCACGCCCTGATCCGCAAAAAGCTGATCTGGGTAGGTGTCCTGGGCGGTATCACCGCCCTGTCGGCACTCTTCTGGTGGGGCGTGGTCCCCACCCTCCCCGAGCTGGATCTGACCCTCTCGGGCGGCAGTGCCCAGGGACAGAACACCCTGGATACCATCGTCACCACGGTCTACCAGATCCTCACCGACGGCTACTGGTTCATCGACCTGGCCCTGGGCGGCTTCTGGATCGGTACCATCGGCTCCGCTGCGGGAGAGATCGCTGACCAGATGGAGTACAGCTCCATGATGCGGTAAAGCACCCCACCCGTTTTCTCCCCCCTCTGCATAAATCCTCCTTTTCCTGTTCATACTGTGATCGTACCCCCTACGGGATACGGATATATACCGCACAGCGGACAAAGAAAGGATCGTACCCATGCAGAATCAGAACAAGAACCAGAACAATCAGAACAACCAGAATCAGAACAACCAGAATCAGAACAACCAGAACAATCAGAACAAGTCCCAGAACAACAACCAGAATCAGAACCAGCAGAAGGCACAGTCTGAGAACCGTCAGTAAGACCCTCCCGTAAGGGACGGGCCGACGGCGGCGGCGTGTCGAGTGAGTTTTTCGCTTGGCCGCCGCCCTTTTTGACCGTGTGGGTCTGCCCGCTAACCCGCCCTTACGAGAAAGGAAGTCAATTCGATGGAAAAGAACCTCACAGCCCGCTACCTCGCCGCCAAGCGCGCCCTCTTTGACAAGGCCTACGGAGATCTCAACGAGATGCAGAGACAGGCCGTTTTCACCACAGAAGGCCCTCTTCTGGTGTTGGCCGGAGCGGGAAGCGGTAAGACCACCGTCCTGGTCCGCCGCATCGCCTTCATCATCCGCTTCGGTAACGCCTACTACACGAACACCGTCCCCGCAGGTCTGACCGAGACCCACGTGGCCGACCTGGAGCACGCCATTCATCTGTCGGTTCCCGAGATCGAGCAGATCCTCCCCGAGTTCATCACGGATCCCTGTCCCCCCTACCGTATGCTGGCCATTACCTTCACCAACAAGGCCGCAGGGGAGATCAAGAACCGCCTGGTGACCCAGTTTGCCGATGAGACCCTGGCCAAGGACATCTGGAGCGGTACCTTCCATTCGGTGTGTATGCGCATCCTCCGTACATACGGCGACCGTATTGGCTTTGGCGCGGGATTTACCATCTACGATACCGACGATACCAAGAAGGCCATTGTGGGGGTTATGAAGAACCTGAAGATCGACGAGAAGCAATTCCCCCCCAAGTCGGTCATGACCGCCATCAGCCACGCCAAGGATCGCCTCCAGACCGCCGAGGACTTCGAGGTGGAGGCAGGGGCAGACTTCCGCCTCTCCCGCATCGCCGCGGTCTACAAGGGCTATGAGGAGGCTCTGAAGACCTCCAATGCCATGGATTTCGACGACATCATCATGAATACGGTGACTCTCCTGCGGGAGCATGCCGACGTCCGCTCTTACTACCAGCGTAAGTTCCGCTACGTCTGCATTGACGAGTACCAGGACACCAATATCGCCCAGTTCGAGCTGGCATCCCTTCTGTCGGGGGGCTTCCGCAACCTCATGGTGGTGGGCGACGACGATCAGAGTATCTACAAGTTCCGAGGCGCAACCATTGAGAATATCCTGGGCTTCGACAGAACCTTTGACAACGCCACCCTCATCAAGTTGGAGCAGAACTACCGCTCCACCAAGACCATTCTGAATGCCGCCAACGGTGTCATCAGCCACAACCTGGGCCGCCGCGGCAAGAGCCTTTGGACGGCAGGGCAGGAGGGTGAGCCCATTGTTCTCCGCAAGTGCGAGGATCAGATGGGGGAGTCCCGCTCCATCGTGGATACCATTCGCCGCATGACCGAGGGGGGCGATCACAAGTACAAGGATTTCGCCGTCCTCTACCGCACCAACTCCCAGTCTGCCAGCATCGAGCGCGCCCTCCAGCGCAGTACCGTCCCCTATCGCATCCTGGGCGGCACCCGTTTCAATGACCGTAAGGAAATCCGCGATGCCGTTGCCTATCTCCAGCTGATCTGCAACCACGCCGACCGTGAGCGTCTCCTGCGTATCATCAACGAGCCTCGCCGTAAGATCGGAGACAAGACCCTGGCCGCTGTGGCCTCCATTGCCGAGGAGCAGGGAATCTCTCTCTTCGACGTCATGGATCGCGCCGACGAATTCGTCGCCCTGGCTCGCTCCTCCGCTACGCTCAAGGCCTTCACCGCCATAATCCACCGCCTGACCTCCCTCTTGGGCACTCTCCCCCTCCCCGATTTCTTCGATGAGGTCATGGAGCAGTCGGGCTACCGTCAGATGCTCATCGACGGAGGCGAGCCCGAAAAGGAGAGACTGGAGAACATCGACGAGCTGAAGTCCAATATGATGGAGTATGCCAAGGTTACTGCGGAGCAGGGAGAAGAGCCTACCCTCATGGGCTTCCTGGAGGAGTACGCCCTGGTGGCCGACGTGGATAAGTATGACACCGAGGCCGATGCCGTGGTGCTCATGACCATTCACTCCGCCAAGGGCCTGGAGTTCCCCATCGTCTTCCTTCCCGGTATGGAGGACGGCATCTTCCCGGGTATGCAGAACATCATGGGCGGTGCCGACGATATGGAGGAGGAACGCCGTCTGGCCTACGTGGCCATCACCCGCGCCAAGGAGCAGGTCTTCATCTTCCATACCCGCAGCCGCATCTGGTACGGTCAGACCGTGGCCAACCCCCTGTCCCGCTTTGTGGGAGAGATCCCCGAAGAGCTGATCCGACGGGAGGATCTGACCCTGGAGGCCATGAGTGCCGCCAGTACCGTGGTCGCGGGCAAGCCCGCGGGCACCCCCGCAGGACAGTCCTACGGCTACTACGAGCGTCCCCGCAGGCCCAGAGCTCCCGTCCATACCGACCGTCTCACGGTGGGTCAGCCCGTCCCCGCCGCCACCGCCGAGGCCCGTCAGAATATGAATGCTCTGGCACCCGGCGATCGTGTTACCCATGCCTCCTTTGGCGAGGGCGAGATCCTTTCCATCAAGCCCATGGGTGCGGACAAGCTCATCGAGGTCATGTTCGATACTGCGGGTACCAAAAAGCTTATGGGCACCTACGCCAAGCTCAAGAAGCTGGAGGAGTGATCCTCTCGCCTCATAATCAAACGCCGTCCCAACGGATTTCGTGGGACGGCGTTTTTTTGCGGTCAAAAAAATCCCGCCCCCCACGAGGGGAGGCGGGAAAGGAAGTATGGCGGGAAATTATGCCACGAACTCCACGGAGGCAACCAGTGCGAAGGTGCCGGGCAGAGCATCGATAGCCAGCCAGACGGGACCGTTGTAGTCGATACCGGTCAGGTCGATCTCGAAGGCGGTTACAGCCCAGCCCTTGAGCTCGTAGGTACCACCGGCGATGACGGTGCCCTCGGCGGGGGACATGACCATGCTCATCTCAGCGTTGAGCAGCATGATGCGGTTGTTGGCGTTGGCATTGTAGTGGTTGATGGTCACATCGGAGTTGTCGCAACCCCACATAACGACCACCTTGGAGTACTTGGACAGGTCAACCTCGCCCAGAGCGATGGAGCCCTGGTGCAGCAGAGCAGCGGACTCAACACCGCCGGCGGCAACCATGGGGTTGGTGGTATCGTTCAGCTGGGTGTTGTGGCCGGTGATGACCCACTGGGACTGGGGAACGAGGTAGTTCTCAACGGTAGGCTCCTCGGGAACCACGGGGGTCTCGGGCTCCTCTTCAGCTACCTTGGTGTAGGCATAGACCTCATAGATGGAGAACCAGTGAGGAGTGGAAGGATTGGCGGAGTCGTCCAGACGGGTGAACTTGATGT
>JBGVRH010000002.1:0-2259 GCA_045128275.1 Eubacteriales bacterium
AAATCTTATCGTGTATCAACAAATTTTTGATTATACTGTTTTCAAAAAATGTGTGTAGGGGCGACCCCATGTGGTCGCCCGCGGGAGGGGCAAGCCCCTCCCCTACAATGAATTTCTGTTACCGATAAACCCAAATTTGAACATCACAAGGAGCTACCTATGACCTACACCCAAGCCCTTGATTTCATCCACTCCACCTGTTGGAAGGGCAGCCGCCCCGGGCTGGAGCGTACTATAGAGCTGACTGCCCGCCTGGGCAATCCCCAGAATTCCCTGACATTCATCCATATCGCCGGCACCAACGGCAAGGGCTCTACCTCTGCCATGCTGGCGGCCATCCTGCAAAGGGCGGGCTACCGCGTGGGACTCTACACCTCCCCCTTCATCATCCGCTTCAACGAGCGCATGCGCATCGACGGGATGGATATCCCCGACGAGGAGTTGGCCGAGATCACGGAATTCGTCAAGCCCCATGCCGAGGCCATGACCGACACCCCCACCGAGTTCGAGCTGATCACCGCCATCGCGCTGGTGTATTTTGCCCGCCATAACTGCGACTTCGTGGTCTTTGAGGTGGGCATGGGCGGCCGACTGGATTCCACCAATATCATTTCCCCCGAGACCGTGGCCGCCTCCGTCATTACGGGCATCGCCATGGATCACACCGCCTTTCTGGGCGATACTCCCGAGAAGATCGCCGCAGAGAAGGCGGGGATCATCAAGGCAGGAGTTCCCGTGGTGTTCGGCGGGAACCATGCCCCGATCGGTGAGGCCCACCCCGATCCCGCGGCGATCGCCACCGCAAAGTCCTGCGCCCGTGTGATCCGCGAAAAGGCCGCCGAAATGAACGCGCCCTACATGGAGACCGACCACACCCGACTGGCCAATATCCGCGCCGATCTCTTCGGTGCCGATTTCGACTTCGGGGAGCGCAAGGATCTCCACATCTCCCTGGCAGGCCTCTACCAGCCCTACAACACCGCCACGGTGCTGACCGTCATCGATCTCCTCCGCGATGGGGGACTGACCATCCCCGAGGAGGCCATCCGCGAGGGTCTTGCCTCGGTCAAGTGGCCCGCCCGCTTTGAGATTCTGTCGAAGGATCCTCTCATCATCGCCGACGGCGGTCACAATCCCGAGGGCATCGATGCCGCCATCGAGAGTGTCAAGACCTACTTCAAGGGCGAAAAGATCCTCCTGCTCACGGGAGTCATGGCCGACAAGGACTACGACCGCATGGTGGCCCGCATGGGTGAGGTAGCCGCCCGCGCCTTCTGCGTCCGTCCCGCCAACGACCGCGCCCTTGATCCTGCGAAGTACGCCGAGTCCTTCCGCGCCATCGGCATCCCCGCCGAGGGATACGCCACCGTAGCCGAGGGCGTAAAAGCCGCCGCCGAGACCGCCCAAACGGAGGGAAAAGCCCTGCTCTGTCTGGGGTCGCTGTATATGTACGGTGAAGTCCGCGCCGCTGTACTGGGTGAGGTGAACGCATGACCGCGCCCCATAGCCCCGTGCTGACCATCCGCTTCGCTACCCCCGCCGATGCCGAGGCCTTGGTGGCCATCTACGCGCCTTACATCCTCAAAACCGCCATCACCTATGAGTATGAGATCCCCTCGACCGCCGAGTTTGCCCGCCGCATCGAAACCTATTCGGCCAAGTACCCTTACCTGGTAGCCGAGCTGGACGGCATTCCCGTGGGCTATGCCTACGCCTGTCCCCTGGGTTCCCGCCCCGCCTTTGACTGGGCGGTGGAGACGGCCATCTACATCCGCGAGGACTGCAAGGGGCTGGGGATCGGTAAGGCTCTCTACGAAAAGCTGGAGGCTATCCTCCGATCCATGGGTATTCGCACCATGACCGCCGCCGTGGCCAGCGTGGATCATGACGATCCCTACTTGACCAATGCCAGCATTTCCTTTCACCTGCGCATGGGATTCACCCCCGTGGGGACGTTCCACAATGCGGGGTGCAAGTTCGGGCGGTGGTATGATCTGACGTGGTTGGAGAAGGGGATCGGCAGCTATGAGAATGATCCACCTCACCCCAAGGCCGTCCACGAGATTATGGACGAGGCTTTGGAGATATTGAAGAAATAAAAATAACCGCGCCATTCCTCACGAGTGGCGCGGTTTTTGTAAATTTAGATTTGGCGGGATGTTTCGGTTGGCACAAACACGTGTTGGGAGCGACGCCCTCGTCCCTCCGCCACATAAAACACACCGATATGTTTCGGGTGTAGAGGCGAAAAACATATAT
>JBGVRH010000003.1:0-53890 GCA_045128275.1 Eubacteriales bacterium
TAAATCTTCTTGCGCTACCGCGCGCGCCGAGGCGCTCCAGGCCGCCCTCGGCACTGCCGGCCCCTCATCTTTTTGAAGGGCTTCGCCCTTCACCTTTTGGTGAGGGGAACGGTGGGCTCCCCGTTAAACTGCAATTTGAAAATCACTCTATCATCGCTCACTCACTCATGAAAAAGGCTCGCCCCGATTCGGGGCGAGCCTTTCGTATGTTCGCGGGGTATCAGCGGGTTGCCATGACGTCCTTCTCATAGGTCTTGATGGCCTTGAGAGCGTCCTGACCAATGGCGATGTCCTTCTTCATGAGCATGTACTCCCACACTGCGTTGACGGGGAGATTCTTGGCCTCGTCGATGAGCATGAGGCGGGAGGTGAAGTCGCCGGCCACCTCGGCGGGGTCGGTGAGGTTGACGGGCTCCAGGAGGGAGGCCAGAACGGCCTTGGCGGCGGCGCGGAGGCCGATGGACCAGCAGGCCACGCGATTGATGGAGGCGTCAAAGAAGTCCAGACCCATGGCCACGTCGCCGTAGAGGTTACCCATGCGCATTTCGTGCATGATGGTCATGAGGTGGTCGTCCTGAATGAGGACGTGGTCGGAGTCCCAATGGATGCCGCGGGAGATGTGGAGCATGAGGTCGCGGACGAAGGGACGGTAGGCAGAGAGCTTGTCGGGGATGTTCTCGGTGGGGTTGAAGTGACCCGTGTCGAGGGTGACACCGCAGTTATGGGTGGCGGCGTAGCCCAGATAGAACTCGTGAGAGCCTACCACGAAGGACTCGGTGCCGATACCGAAGACCTTACCCTCCAGCACGTCGGCGGCGTACTGATGCTCCTCCTCGGTGTAGGGGGTGCCCAGGATCTTGTCCAGGGAGTCAATGAGCAGCTCGCGGTAGCGGTAGCGGTTCACGGGGATATCCTTGAGACCGTCGGGGATCCAGATGTTGTTGAAGCACTTCTGACCCAGCTCCTTACCCATAGCCAGGGAGATCTCGCGGCTGTCGATGCCCGCCTCGATCCAGTAGTCGCGGGTGGACTTATCCAGGCAGGCCAGAGAGAAGCCTTTGTTCATCATGGGGTGGGTGAAGAAGGAGGCGTTGTAGTCCAGACCGTAGCCGTTCTCCTTGGCGAAATCCACCCAGCCTCGGAAGTCCTCGATGGTCAGGTCGTTTCTGGGGTTTCTGCGCTCGGCGTACATGCTGTGGAGGTTGACCTTATGCTTGAAGGGAGACAGGGAGAAGGCCATCTGGATATCGGAGCGCAGCTCGTCACCCGTCTTGGCGGCGTAGGGGTAGCAGCCCGTGACCAGGTTCTGGGACTCCACGTCACCCAGACCCTCCAGGCCGACCACGTCGTCGCCCTGCCAGCAGTGGAGGGACATGGAGATCTCGTCGAACTGCTCCAGCGCCTTGTCGGTGTTGACGCCGTACTCGGCGTACTCGTCACGGGCGTACTCATAGGCTTTGATGATCTTGTTCTGATTCATGGTGGGATTCCTTTCTTGGGTGGTTTTTTGTTGCTTTTATTATAGCATGGATGGGGGGAATTTTCAATAGGTTTTTGGGAAAAAGTGGGGAGGATACAGTTATTTTTCGATCATACACCAACGCAAACAACCGTTGCTTGACATTTTGGGGATCATGGGATACAATATATGCAGAACTCATAACACCCGTAAGGAGGAACCGATATGTTCAACACACAGACCTTTGGCTTGAAGCTGGCTCAGCTTCGCAAGAACGCCGATATGACCCAATCCGACCTTGGAGAACGGCTGAACGTCACACGGCAGGCAGTATCCAAGTATGAGACGGGGGACTCCTTCCCCGACGTGACCATACTGGTGACCATGGCTGAGCTGTTCGGCGTATCGGTGGACGAGCTGATCGGTGCCGGTTCCCCCACGGCAGGTGAGGCAGCCATTCTCCGCAGTCTGGCACAGGGGCAGGAGCCTGTGGGTAAAGCGGCCCTCGAGGACGTGGCGGCATTGGCTCCTTTGCTGAAGCCCAGCGCGGTAGAGCGGCTGACGGTAAATCTGGCGGTGCAGGGGATCAACGTGTCCCGCCTGATGGATATCGCGGTGTACCTCTCTGACGAAGGGACACAGCGGCTGCTGGCCGAGACCGATTGCGCGGGGATCACGCCCGAGATGCTGGAGCATCTGCTCCCCTTCATGGACTACGATTCACGGTGTCGTATTCTGGATAAGATCTTGAACGGGGAGATGGATTGGCATTTAATCAAGCCTCTATGCGTGGATCGGAGTCTGGTGGAAGCGGCGGTGATCGAAGGAGTGTTGCCTGACGAGGCGTTGGGGATCAGGGGGGTGCCGTGATGGGGGGAACTGCAGTTTATCGGTCTGAAGCCCGATAAACTCAAATTTGAAATCCAGATTCCCTAAAAAAAGAAAGAACCGCTCCCACACGGAAGCGGCTCTTTTTGTTGGTCAAATATACTCTTATCGGATCTGCACGAAGCCCAGCTTCTTCTGCACCTTGGACAGAGTTCTGCGAGCCACGTAGGATGCCTCCTCGGCGCCCTTCTTCATCTGGGCCTCCAGCTGGGCCTTGTCCGACATGAAGCACTTGAACTTCTCCTGGACGGGTGCCAGCGCGTCGGCGCAGACCTCGCCCACGGCCATCTTGAAGTCGCCGTAGCCCTTGCCCTCGAACTCGCGCTCGATGTCCTCAATAGTCTTGCCCGTGAAGACGGAGTAGATGGTCATGAGGTTGTTGATGCCGTCCTTGCCCTCGGCGTACTTCACGCAGGTGTCGGAGTCGGTGACGGCGCGCTTGAACTTGCGGATGATGGTGTCGCGGTCGTCCAGGATGTAGACCACGGCGTTGGTGTTCTCATCCGACTTGCTCATCTTCTTGGTGGGGTCGGCCAGGGACATGATCTTGGCGCCGCTCTTGGCCATGATGGGCTCGGGGATGGTGAAGGTGTCGGGGTAGAGCTGGTTGAAGCGGGTGGCGATATCGCGGCACAGCTCCACGTGCTGCTTCTGGTCGATGCCCACGGGCACCACGTCGGTCTGGTAGAGCAGGATATCGGCGGCCATCAGGACGGGGTAGGTGAAGAGGCCTGCGTTGATGTTGTCGGCGTGCTTCTGGGATTTATCCTTGAACTGGGTCATGCGGGACAGCTCGCCGAAGCCCGTGAAGCAGTTGAGGAGCCATGCCAGCTCGGCGTGCTCCTTGACGTGGGACTGGACGTAGAGGGTATTCTTCTCGGGATCCAGACCGCAGGCCATGTAGAGGGCGAGGGTCTCGTAGGTGCGGCGGCGGAGGTCGGCGGGCACCTGACGGACGGTGATGGCGTGCTCGTCCACCACGCAGTAGAAGCACTTATACTTCTCGGTGTAGGCGGAGAAATTCTTCAGGGCGCCAAGGTAGTTGCCGATGGTCAGGTTTCCGCTGGGCTGGACGCCGGAGAAGGAAACGGGGGTGTTCTGGAACATGGGGTTATCCTCACTTTCGATGTAATTCTACTATTGTGTTTTTACCCTTTTCAGCCATAGTGGAATTAAGGGTATTGCATCATAAACTGTATCTATTGATTGCCATTCTTTTTCATCACCACGGAAAACAAGAATCTTGTATTTATCACCTGTTAATTTAATTCTACCAAGTTCAAATATAAACGAATACACCATCGTTCCATCTTTCAAAATTCTGATTGATAAATCATCATAACTTATATTCGTATAATTCTCAATCGCTTCGCACAGAACTCGATAAAATATTTCCTCGTTTTGATTGAAATCAAATGAGTGATGATGAAATGTATGGGTTTGAATATTTTCTTTACTCCATTTATCTTTTTTAAACTGTGCAATTGTTTCATCAATACAAAGTCTACAACCCACACAAAATAGGGGGATTTGTGTGAAATCAGGAATTTGTAATACACAATTAAAATTTATACCCGTATATATTGCAATGCTTTCTTTCGGGAAATCCATTGCATCCGCAACCAAAATTTTAGGGTCTATGCTATCTGTGCCAAAATAATCCATCATTTTTTCATGAAGAACTGAAATATATTTTTCTGTTCGACGCGGCGAAACATTTAACGAAACATCAAAGCAGTTTCTATATTTCCATAAATCTTCATATGTGAACATTCTTCCACATTCACTACAGAAAAGAATATATAAATTAAGAGGCAATCCGTCGATTCTTCCACAAAACTTGGACAAGTCCCCAATTAAATACTCTTTTCTCTTATCAAAACAATAACCCACCATTGCAATTAATGAGTAACGCTGAAAAGACTTATTATTATATATTTGTCTTAATCGAAGCAAAACATTAAAGGCTTGAATGTCATTACTCCCTTCCTCTAAATGTTTTTCTAAAATGTAGAAGAGACAAAAAACATAGCCTATGTCATATTTCTCCCATCCATTTTCACAAAACGGATCAGAGAGAAATTCAAAAAACAAATACCTTTGTTGAGGAGTAAGATGGTCATAGCAAGGGAAATAATCAGGGTTAGCAACATATTCCCCTTCATATGGTTTTTCAATTTTATGATACAAATTTATGACATAAAAATCATCCGAATAATATTCAGCATCAACAATATTTAGTAACGGACGAATTTCCTCGTGAATCGCAACGACAAATTTCTGTTTATCATTTGATGTTGAAACATTATTTCGACTTTCCAATTCATCATAATCATAATTAATTAATTCATCTAATTCATCATAGAAAGAATTCTTTTTGCCTTGAATCACTTCTAAAACTTTTCGGAATTTCAAAAGCAAACACAATCCCTCCTTTGGAAATTAAAATCCCCGACAGAGATTTATTTCTCTGTCGGGGACGAATTTTTGTCAAAATCCGCGGTACCACCCACGATTGAGGGATGCTTCACCTGTTCGGTGCTTCCCTCCGCTTGCGCCTAACGGTGCGCCGCCGTCAGATACTACCCCGAACACGCGGTTCGGCTCGGTCTGCCCTCGGAAGTCCATTCGCGCAGGCTCCGTCCCGCCTTCACAGCATCGGCGGGTCTCTGGAACGGAGGGGGTGCGGTACTCTTCTTCGTCATTGGTTTATGATGCTATATCATAGCATATTTTTCGTGGTTTGTCAAGGGGTTTTGAGATTTTTCACGGGGAACTCACCGTAATTTCCCATCGTTTGGATCATTTCCGTCTCGCGGCCTCGTCCATGTATTCCTCGGGGATCTCGGGGGTCTCGAAGACGGCCTTGCGGGCGGCCTCCTTCAGGATAGGCTCGATGTTGGAGCCGACACCGCCTTCATAGTCCACCGTGGTGGGGTCGATGCCCGTGATGCGGGCGAAGAGGGTCAGGGCGGCCAGATAGCTTCCCGCGGCGTTGGGGTGGCTCAAATCGGTGTCGAAGAGGTTGACCCTCTTTTCGTTCTGGACGATATCCCAGAAGGCCAGGCCCACATGGGCGACGGGTATGTCATGGGTCTGCCCCATGTGCTCGTAGGAGGCGGCCAGCTTCCAGGTCATGGTTTCGGCGGTAAGGCCTGTGGCGGTGAGGTCGCCGCTTCCCTGCTTGCGCCCCCAGGTGGCGTAGAGGACGGGGATTCCGCCGCTCTCGCGGATCTTTTTGTTCAGTCGGCGGACACCGCCGTAAAAGGAGCCTGCGTTCACGGCGGGGGTCATGCTCTGCTCCTGGAGGATCACGAAGTCGAAATCCTGATGGGTCAGAGCCATGTCTACCTGCTTGCCCAGCTCGTCCTGGGAGTTGGCGGAGCCGCTCAGAGTCCAGCCGCCCTTGGTGAGGGACAGGATCTTCACGCTGTAGCCCGCTGCCTCCATGATCTCCCCGAAGTAGCGGGAGGACATATTGTTGCAGTAGGTGTAGCTGTTGCCCACGAAGAGAATCTTGTAGGTTTTACTCTTGTCCAGCTCGGTGGTGCCAAGGGGCGGCTCGGTCTCCGGCTCGGTCTCGGGAGCTGTAGTCTCGGGATCGGTGGCGGGATCCGTCACAGGATTGGTCGCGGGGGGAACGGTAGGCTCGGCGGTGGCTTCGGGAGCCGTGGTGTCGGGCCTTGTGTCGGCAGGGGTCTGTCCTGAGTCGCAGGCTGCGGTGGGGAGGAGCAGGGTGACTAAAAGGAGGAGAGCGAGGAGTCTTTTCTTCATGGTTGGGGTCCTTTCATGGACGGTGAGTTTTGGGAAGGGTGTCAAGGGGTCCCGGGCTGATCGGGCCCCTTGACCATGGGGGCAAGCAGCTCCCGATCATCTGTTATGCGGTACAGGGTGTACTCTCTTCCGAAGTAATCATCCAAATGGTATTTTTGCAGGTACAGCACCCGCTCTGTCTCGATATCGATGGTAACGATATACAGGTCCTCTCCCGCGTAATCCTCGATGTCATCTTGAAAATGCATATTTTCGGTTGCCATCACCGCATACAGACGGTCTCCCATCAGGCGGAAGCCCATACAGTACAGCCCCTTCAAATAGGCGCCCACGGTCTCATGTTCTTCCAGAAACTCCCCAAGTCGGGTCTCGCCATCCATTTCTTTTGGCGGCATGGGGGGTAATTCGTCCCGGCTCTCGTAGGGCTTGGCTTCGTGGGTGGTGAGGTCGTAATACCCTTTCTCAAAGTAGTATATAGAACCGATGCGCCCTGTGTAGTCAGTGCTGTATTTCGATTGGAAGCCGGTGACATCCGTGAGGTACAGCTCATTTCCGCACTTCTCGGCCAGCAGGAACTGCCCCGCATAGGTGGTGGGCTGACCGTTATGGGACGCTCTGCTATCTACATGGAAATGGTACAGTGTTGTATCCTCATAGCGGAGGTAACGACGAAATCCTACCCAGGATATATCCGCGCTGTACTCTTCATCGGTCATGCCGAGAAAATCCTGCACAGTAGGCTCGGAGTTCGGGATATCCTCATAGATCCCGTCGGAGCTGATGACAGCGGTGGTCTCATATTTTGAGGTCTCCAGCATTTTCCCCTGTGTGGGCGCCTTCAGTTCGCTGTACCAGACCAGCCAATCGGGCATTGCCTCCTCGTTGATGATGATCTCGGAGGTATAAGTGATCTCCTTGGGCTTTCTGTGGATGAAGCCACAACCGTTGAAGCACAGAACGGAAAGCAGGCAGGCGGTCAGCAGGAGCAGGCAGACGGTTCTTTTCATGGGGGATACCTCCTTCATAGGTAATTTTCTATCAGATCCCCTTCACAGTCGCCCCGCACAGGGTATAGAACTTCCCGTCGGACACGCTCTCCTTGATGGCGAGCTTAACGGGTGTCTCCCCCTCAAACATACCCACGGCCACCTCGTAGGTGCCTGCGGGGATATGGCGGAGGTCAAGCCGGAGCTTCAGAGTCTGCTTCACACCGGGCATCCACTTGCGGTTGTCACATTCCACGGGGATGACGTAGTCCTTCCCCGCCGTGCTGCGGAGGCGGAAGACGAGATCGTACTTATGGTAGGCCTTGGCCCAGCCGCGATTCTCCACGTCCAGAGTGATCATATTGTGGGCGGTGGGGGTGAGGGTGGGGAGGGTCATGCCGGTCACGAAGTACCAGTAGCCCAGGCGGTTGGCGCAGTATTCGGTGAGGTAATACTCGTTGTTCAGCCACACGCGGGGGTAGCCATGGAAGCCCGCGAAGGTGGCGTGACAGCGCTTGAAGGCCTCGATGGCGGTGAGTCCGTCGCGGAAGTGATCGTTGTGGGCATGGACGAAGCCGTAATGCTCCATCTCGATGGCGGTGGGAGCGTTCTTCCAGAGCCTATCGAATGCCCAGGGGGCGCGGAGAGTATCGTAATCGTTGACTTGGGTGTAGTAGTTACAGCACACCGAATCGTCCTGCACGCCGAATCCCCGCTCGTAGGCGTAGTCCAGGATCTTCTGCACCTCGGCCTGCCCGTGGGCGATGCGGCAGGAGATGTGGTCGTCATTGCACAGCACCCAGGTATCGGGGAAATACTTGGCGTGGAGGTCGAAGTGCTTCTTGACCACGGGAGGCGGGATGATCTCCCCCGTACCGCAGGCGGTGTGACCCTCGCCCCATGTGCCCATGGTGCCTACGTCGATGCACTCAATGAGGGGGTGTCCGTTGAATTTCTCACCGAGAGTATAGAGAAGTCTCTCCACGTGGTGGAGGAAGATGGGATCGCCGTAGTCGGGCTGGATGCGGCCGCCGGGGAGGCGGTAGCCCTTTGCCCCCTGCTCGTAGACGTAGGCGGGGGTAGCGTGATTGAGGTTGGGATCGTTCTCATAGGAGCAGACGCGGAGGGAGAACTTGTAGCCTCTGGGTGCCCAGAGATCCATGATCTGATCCAAGTAGGAGAAATCGTATACGCCCTCGGCCTTCTCTACGTCGCCCCAGTCGAAGCGGAGGTAGAGGTGGTTGAGGCCGGGGAAATCAAGAAGAGCGTCATTCGGATCGTGTGCCTCGCGGTAATTGCCGCGGCCGTAGCCGTTGTCGATGTAGTGCCAGAACCAGCCCTTGTGGGGGTTCTTTAGGGGGGTCTTATCGTCCATCAGGGGACGAAGATCCAGAAAGTCCTTGCGGGTGGCGAGTTGATCGAACATCCCGCACAGGGTCTGGGAGCCGTCGGGGGTGGGGGCGGGCATGAGGTTGGGATATTTCTTGTTTTCCATGTTCATACGCTCCTTTCCTCAATTAAACGGTGCGGACGGCAGTGCGTCCGATGGTGTAGTACCCTGCGTCGAGGGCGGTCTCCTTGATGGCCAGCTTGACGGGGCGCTCCCCCTCAAAGAGGCCGACGGCCACGTCGTACTCCCCTGCGGGCACGCCTCGGGCATCCACGCGGAGGTCGAGGGTGAAGGGGGTATCGGGGAGCCAGTCGCGGTTGTCTGCATCCAAGGGGATCTCGTAGCATCCCTCCTCATTCTTGAGGCGGAGCTTCAAGGTGAAGGGCCAGTAGGCTCTCGCCCAGCCTCGGTTCTCCATGTCCAGGGTGATGGTATTGTAGGCCGTATCCGTCAGCTCGGGGATGCAGGCACCCGTGATGAAGTACCAGTAGCCCAGGCGGTTGGCGCAGTATTCCGTGAGGTAGAACTCGTTCTCCAGCCACTTGCGGGGGTAGGCATGGAAGCCCGCGAAGGTGGCGTGGGCGGACTTGTAGGACTCCATGGCGGTGAGGCCGTCGCGGAAGTAGCCCTCATAGCGGGGCTTGATGTACCAGTAGTGTGCCATCTCGATGACGTTGGGGGCGTTGTCCGCCAGCTTATCGAAGGCCCAGGGGGCGCGCATGGTATCGTAGCCGTTCATCTGGAAGTAGTAGTCGCAGCAGATGGAATCGTCCTGCACGCCAAAGCCGCGGGCATTGGCGTAGTCCAGCACCTCCTGCACCTCTCCCTGCCCGTTGGGGATGCGCCCCACCATATGGTCATCGTTGCAGACCACGAAGGTGTCGGGGAAATACTTGCAGTGGAGGTCGAAATGCTTCTTGACCAGATCCAGCGGGTAGATCACGCCGTCACCCTCCACGGTATGTCCCTCGCCCCAGGTGCCCATGGTACCCACGTCGATGAGCTCGATGCGGGGGTCGCCGTTGTACTTTTCACCAAGGGCGGCCATGAACTTCTCCAGATAGTGGAGGAAGATGGGGTCGCCAAAGTCGGGCTGGATCTTGCCGTTCTCCAGCTCGTAGCATCTTGCGCCCTTTTCAAAGACGTAGGCAGGGGTGGCGTAATTGAGGTTGGGGTCGCCCTCATAGGTCACCACGCGAAGGGCGAAGGTGTAGCCAAAGGCTCCCCACTTCTCCATGATCTCGTCCAGATAGGAGAAATCGTAGACGCCCTCCTCCTTCTCCACGTCACCCCAGTCGAAGCGGAGGTAGAGGTGGTTGAGGCCGGGAAAATCCAACACGGGATCCTCCTCGTAGCCGTCGCGGTAGAAGGGGCGGCCGTAACCGTTGTCGATGAAGTGCCAGAACCAGCCCTTGTGGGGATTCTTCAGCACCGTCTTATCGTCCACCAGCAGGCGGAGATCGACAAAGTTTTTACGGGTGATGCGATCGTCTGTCATGAAGCACATGGTCTGCACTTCCTTATCTCCGGGGGCGTCAATGATGTTGGGGAATGTCTTTTCATTCATGGAAAAATCCTCCTTGGAGAGATACTTTACGGGTGATTGGCGGCGTACAGAACCGCCATACGGAGTTCGGAAAACAGAGAGTCCGAGAGTCGTTCATAATCTTCAGTTCGCCCCTTTTCGCGGGCATAGTATGGCGGCGAATCGTTCCAGGAGCCCATACAGCCGAACAGGTCGGCCACGTTGGCGGCGTTAAGAAGCCGCTTTCCCACCTCACTCATATGGGGCAGGGGGAGGTCGCGATCACAGGGACGATCCCCTGTCAGGATGGCGCGGGCTTCGCGATAGCGTTCCGCGAACCACGGAAAACCGATCTCCTCCGCGAAGGAGGCGATCTCCTCCAGAACGGCACCGAAGTCGGCGGTATTGTCGTGATAAGCATCCCCGGGAACATCGTAGGATACCAGGTGATTCTCGGTATAGCGCAGTGTCCAGGTCTGTTCCGCGGGATTCGGTATGCTTTTCGGTACAAAGGCCGCCGCGTCGCCGTTTTTGTAACGGCAGATGATGGCCTTGGAGCCATAGCCGGCAAAGCCGTACAGGTGATACGCCTCCCCCGCAAGAGGCCGCCACAAAGTCGCGTCGGTCAAGCCGCAGGTCAGCTCGTATTGTACCCAATCATCCACCGTAGTAATGGGCGCACGTCGAAACTTGCTTTTGAAGCTGTGGGGAGCGCACTCGAAAACGAGGTGATATCCATCAAATCTCGGAGGCGGCGCGAAGGGGGTCGCCCGCCCCGATCTGAGAACTCCGCGCAGATGGCTTGCCATCATGGCCGTCAACAGTAAGTCATAATTCATGAGCCATGCTCCTGTATCACGCGTTCGGATCCTCTTGGATCTTCATCTCCATCTCGCACCGCTCGGCTCTTGCGCCCTTGATCTCGATGATATAGTCCAGCTTGAGAATGCCCTCGGTGTCCAGGCGGTTATCCACGGTGAGGGCGTGGATGCCGATGGAGAAGGGCATATAGGGGGTCTCGTAGGTGCAGATGGTGCGGTGGTGGGCCTTGAAGGTCATGGCGGTGGAGACCAGACCCGAGCGGATCATGGAGACAACACCGCGGTCACAGGTGCGGTAGGTGACGGTGGAGCGAGCACCGGCCATGCCTGTCAGCTCGGTCTCGTCGTAGGTGACGGCGATGGTATAAGAGGGGGTCTCGGTGAAGGCGGTGTCGGGGGTGACGGTCATGAGTCCCTCGGTGAACAGCTCGATCTTCTCGATGGCGTCGGTCTCGGTGCCTGTGGCCTTGGCGCGGGTGACGGCGGGATCGGCGGGCTTGACGAAGTAGGACGGATCACCCTCTCCGTCCAGGTCGTCAGCGAAGATGCCCATGAGCAGCTCCTCGGCAGGGGACATGGGAGTGGGGGGGACGTTGCCGCCCACCTGCTCGGCCAGGTCGCCGTAGACCGAATCAAAGAGGGAGGCGGCCACCTCATAGCGCTCGGAGGTGATGGAAATGCGGATATGCTTGACAATGGGTTCCATGGTAGATCCTTTCGTAGGGGAGAATTTGAAATGCAAAATGCAAAATGCAAAATGCAAAATCAAGAAACGGGGGATGGCGCGGAATCATGGATCAAACAGCAATTATGGATTGGTGATTATGACCTTTTGAGAATTTTCAGGCAAATTACCGTAAGACGGGCTTATGCATTGTGAAAGGCTTCATTCATTTTGCATTCTGAATTTTGCATTCTTACTCGATCTCCTCGGCAAACAAGACCCGTCTGCCGCAGTCTCGATCCTCGAAGAAGATTTTTTCGTCGTTGTACTCGGCTTCCCCGCTCTGGTTGTCGTAGGGATCCATGCGGCAGAAGGCCTTATCGGGGGTGAGGGGCTGCTGGAACTGATTGGAGGCAACGAGGCGGAAGGGGTCGAGGTTGGCGAAGTAGTGGTCACGGCGCACCTCGTTCCCTGCTCTCGCCGCGCCCTCGCCGTAGGAGGGATCGCAGTAGAGCCAGCCGTAGGGGGCGATGTAGAACTGCGCCCAATCGTGACTGCCGATGGAATCAGGGTAGCAGGCCGAGCCCGACTGCCACTTGGCGGGGATACCTAAGGCGCGGCAGAGGGTGATGAAGGCCAGACCCATGGTGCCGCAGTCGCCGTAGCCGTTCATGAGGACGAACTCGGGGATGTTCTCAATGAGGAGGTAATCGCGGACGTAGGAGTAGCGGATATGCTCGCAGATGTAATCATACACGCGGCGGGCCAGGCGGAGGGGGTCACGCTCGTCCCCCGCGATCTGGGCGGCCAGGCCCTTGATGAAGGGAGTGAAGCGGATGTGGGGGTACTGCTCGCCCGTGTAGTAGGCCAGCTCCTCGGGGGTGAGGCCCTCGCCCACGGGGGGATAGGCGGTGCGGTCAAGATCTACCGCCGTATACTTGGCACGGTTGACGAAGGAGTAGCGCACCGAGTAGGTGGCTCCTGCCTCGCAAAGGGTCTCCATGTAGGCGGCGCGGTGGACGGTGCCTGTGACCGTGACGGGGTGGGAGGAGGACAGGAGCTTGATCTCACTTTCGGGCTGGCTCTCGCAGTCCACGGGGTAGGGGAACCAGATCTTGAGGGTCTCCCCCGGCTTTTCGGCGTGGGGTTCCAATTTCATCCAATACTCCACCTCGTAGCGGAAGGCGCGGTAACCCTTCTCCCGCATGATGCGGATGGTCTCGGGAACCTCGGCGGCGGAGGCAGAGGCGGGGGCATAGTCGGGGTTATACATCCGCTCCAGATCGTGGGTATGGGTCTTGAAGATATTGGAGATGGCCTGGTGCTGGAAGCGCATTTCCCCGTTTTTGAGGATGTAGTCCACGTTGCCCGAGGCGATGAAGGTGTCCAGAGCAAACTCGTCGGCGGCGGGGTAGCGGGCGCGGATGCCCTCCACCACGTCAGCACGGGTGAGGGGGTAATCGTTCAGGAGCTGTACCGCGAAGATGCGCTGGATCTCCAGACGCTTGCGCAGGCACGCGGGCACGGGGACGGGGCGGGTGAGCCAGCGGTCGATGGCGGCGATCTCACCGGCGAAGTCCCCCGAGAAGTGGTACATTTTGACCTCATCGGGAAGGCCTACGGACAAATATTCCAGATCGGAAATGGGAAGCTTCATGGTATTCATGGGGTGTCCTCCTCTTTGGAGAGTTTCTTTCCTATATCATATCATGTTTTGGGGATTTTTGCAAGGGGGGAAATGAAAAAAGCCACAAAAAGAGGAGCCGAAGTATGCAGGGTTTCGTGACTTTCACGGAGGGAATTTTTCCCGAAACCACTTGAAAAAAAGGGCGATATGCGGTATAATGGTATTTTGGTAAGCTATGAATGTCCGACCGAAACCGCCTGCAAGGAGTGAATATGAGATCCAAGACCCTCGAAATGACGGAAGGCTCCCTCGGAAGGAGCATTCTGCTCTTCAGCCTCCCCCTTGTACTCTCCAACGTGCTGCAGATCCTCTTCACCATGTCCGACGTGGCGGTGGTGGGGCGGTTTGCGGGCTCTTTGGCGTTGGGCGCGGTTGGCTCCACCACCACCATGGTCATGCTCTACACCGGCTTTCTCGTGGGTGTGGGATCGGGTGTCAACGTGCTGGTGGCCCGCTTCGTGGGTGCGCGGGATGAGAAAAACGCCCGCGAGACGGTACATACCGCGGCCATTCTCTGCCTTACGGTGGGACTTGCGGTCATGGGCATCGGAGAAGCTCTGACACGGCCGCTTCTGACGCTTTTGAGCACCAAGCCCGATCTCATGGAGGGGGCTGTGCTGTACCTCCGCATCTACTTTTTGGGTATGCCCGCGCTGGCGGTCTTCAACTTCGGTAATGCCGTGCTCAGCGCGGTGGGTGACACCAAACGTCCCCTGGTCTATCTGACCTCGGCGGGTGTTCTCAACATCGCCTTGAATCTGGTCTTCGTCATTGTGTTCCACATGAATGTGGCGGGAGTGGCTTTGGCCAGCATCATCGCCCAGTATCTGTCGGCTATCCTGATCATGATCGCCCTGTTCCGCGCCGAGGGCATCCACGGCATGGAGCTGAAGCGGCTCCGTATCCACGGGGACAAGGCGGTGAAGATCCTGGGTCTGGGCATCCCTGCGGGGTGTCAGAACGCCATTTTCCATATCGCCAATCTCTTCATCCAGGCGGGACTCAACACCTTCGACACCGTCACGGTCACGGGGAGCACCGCCGCGGCCAACGCTGACGGTCTGGTCTACGACGTTATGGCCGCCTTCTACACCGCCTGCTCCAGCTTCATGAGTCAGAATTTCGGCGCAGGCAAGAAAAAGCGCATCCTCAAAAGCTACTACATCAGTCTGGCCTACTCCTTCGGCGCAGGGGCGATCATGGGCGGAATGCTGGTGCTTTTCGGACGGCAGTTCCTTTCCCTCTTCGCCTCGGATGCCGCCGTCATCGAAGCGGGTATGATGCGCCTGACCGTCATGGGCTGCTCCTACTGCGTATCGGCCTTCATGGACGCCACCATCGCCGCCTCCCGCGGCATCGGCAAGAGCCTGTGGCCCACGTTCATCGTCATCATGGGCTCCTGCGTCTTCCGCGTCCTTTGGGTCTACACGGTGTTCGCCCATTTCGGTACCATTCAATCCCTGTATCTTCTCTACGTCTTCTCCTGGAGCATCACGGCCATCGCCGAGATCTCTTACTTTGTACACAGCTACCGCAAAAAGATGCGGTTATTTGATCCCCCTGCCACAACCTCTGTCTGAAGGAGCATTTTATGAAAAGAACCGCCACCCCGCCCGCATCTGCCTCGGCAGAGTGGACCCCCGCTCGGGTAGGGCATTGCGCCAGCCAGCTGTTTTTGTACTGCTTCCTGGCCTACACCTGTAGCTACATCGGCCGCAAGAATTTCTCCGCCTGCCTCCCTGCCATGATCGAGGAAGGGATGCTCACCAAGACTCTGGGGGGCTACATCACCACCGCCTATATGCTCTGCTACGGCGCGGGACAGATGATCAACGGCATCATCGGCTCCAAGGTCAAGCCCCGCTTCATGATCGGCACGGGCCTTTGCGGCGCGACGGTCTGCAATCTGGCCATGGGTCTGGTTCCCTCGGCTGCGGTCATGCCCGTGGTCTGGGCGCTGAACGGTATCTTCCACTCCATGCTCTGGGCCCCCATCATCCGCACCTTCACCGATCTTCTCCCCAACGGCCGCAAGGAGGTCGCGGGAACCAACATCGCCGCCTCCTGCTCCATTGGCGCGGTGCTGGCCTTCTTGATCCCCGGCTTCGTGCTGCGCTTTGCCGACTGGCGGGTGGTGTTCTACGTGTCGGGCGGGATTTTGCTGGTCGCCTTCCTGGTCTGGGTCTTCGGCAACCGCTACCTGGGCAAGTACAACCGCATGATGGAGGAGGCCTACCGCATTGAACGGGCCGCCATCCGGGAGCGGGCCGTGTCCGAGACCGCTGCCGACAACCGCAAGGTCAAGCGCTCCCTTCTGGGGGTCATGCTGGCATCGGGTCTGTGGGTGGTTCTCTTCGGTCTGCTCTGCAACGGTGCACTCCGCGACGCGGTGGAATCCTGGGCTCCCGTGTTCCTGTCGGATCAGTTCGGTCTGGACAGCTCCGCGGCGGCCATCATCGCCGTCATCATCCCCCTGGTCAGCGTGACGGGTACCTACTTTGCCAACTGGCTCTTTGAGAAAAAGCTGAAGAACGAGCTGACCACCGCCTGCGTCATGTTCGGTATCGCGGCTGTCTGCGTAGGCGGGCTTTACCTCTGCCGCGGTGTCCACGCCCTCCTCTGCTCGGTCTTTATGGCGGTAGCCGTGTCGGCTATGTGGGGCGCGAACCATATGTTCCTCACGGTGGTTCCCTACCACTTCGCCCCTCTGGGCATGACCTCGGCGGTCACGGGCACGCTCAACAGCATCATCTACTTCGCCACCGCTCTCTGCGCCTCCCTCTACGGCATCCTGGCCGACAAGCTGGGCTGGAACATCATGATCCTCATCTGGCTGGGCATCGGTCTGTTTGGCGCGGTCCTCTGTCTGGCAGGCTCGGGACTGTGGGCCAAGAAGCGGAAGCTTTTGGACGAGGGCAAGATCTGATACGAAAAGCGGGATCCGTAAAAAAATTTCTATCATCAAAAATAAGGTGTCGTACCGAAGTGCGACACCTTTTCTTATTCATTTTACGAGAAGAAGCTGACGAGCCCCATGACGAAGATGATGACGATGATCACGGGGACGGCGATGGTGAAGACCCAGCGCATCCAGGGGCGCACCTTGAGTCCCTTGCCGGTGTTGGCCTCGGTCATGAAGGCTTTCCAGCCCCAGCCGTAGCGGGTGATGCAGAAGAGGGTGAAGATCAGGGAACCGAGGGGGAGGAGGAGGTTGCTGACCACGAAATCCTCCAGATCCAGGATAGCAGTCCCCTCACCGAAGGGAGCAAAACCCGACCAGATGTTATAGCCGAAGACACAGGGCAGGGAGAGGATCAGCATACCGATGCCCACGACGACACAGGTCTTGACCCGCCTCCAGCCCGTGAGATCCATGACGCAGGCAATGATGTTTTCAAAGACCGCCAGGACGGTGGAGAGGGCGGCGAAGGACATGAAGACGAAGAAGAGGGAGCCCCACAGGCGGCCCAGGGGCATGTGATTAAATACGGTGGGAAGGGTCTGGAAGATCAGGGCGGGGCCCGCGTCGGGGTTGATGCCGTAGGCGAAGCAGGCGGGGAAAATGATCAGTCCCGAGGTAAAGGCTACGAAGGTATCCAGCACGGCCACGTTGACGGCCTCCCCCATGAGGGCGCGATCCTTGCCCAGGTAGCTGCCGAAGATGGCCATGGAGCCGATGCCCAGGCTCAGGGTGAAGAAGGCCTGGTTCATGGCGGCCACGATGACGTTGAAGATGCCCGCCTTTCTGAAGTTCTCCACATTGGGGACGAGGTAGAACTTCAGTCCCTCGGAGGCCCCTTCCAGGAAGACGCTGTTGGCGGCGATGACCACCATGAGGACGAGGAGCGCCACCATCATGACTTTGGTGACCCGCTCCAGACCCTTCTGGACACCCAGCATACAGACCGCGATGCCGATGACGACGGCGGCGGCCATGAAGACGGTCTGCCAGACGGGGTCGCCCAGCATATTCCCGAACTCGGCGTTGACGGACTCGGTATCCAGGCCCTCGAACTTGCCCGTGGCGGTCTTGAAAAAGTAGTTCATCATCCAGCCCGCCACGTTGTTGTAGAACATCATGAGGATGACACTGCCCGCAAGACAGGTGATGCCGTGGAAATGCCACTTGGACTTGGGCGGCTCCAGCTCACGGAACATGACGGCGGGAGATCTTTGGGCGGCACGGCCCACGGCGAATTCCATGGTCATGACAGGGATCCCCAGCACGACAAGGCACACCAGATAAATGAGGACGAAGATGGCGCCGCCGTACTGGCCCACCATCCAGGGGAATTTCCAGACGTTACCGATGCCGATGGCGCAACCGGCGGAGAGGAGGATAAAGCCCAAGCGGCTTGCGAGTCTGTCACGGGACATGGGAGGGTCTCCTTTGAGTGAAAAGTGAAGAGTGAAAAGTGAAGAGTGGAGGTGCAAATCCTTCGGATTTGTCCATTTTTATTGAAAATATTGGAGGAAACCGAAGGTTTCCAACCACACCTTTTCACTTTTCACTATTACCTATTACTTGGATTTCATTTATCGGTTGAGGACCGATACATGAAATTTACGGTTCTTCTGTCTGATACTGCGCTCTGGGCCCGCCGATATAGGCAGGTCTGGTGCGGGCGCAGACCAGGGAGGCTTCGCCGATCTTGTTGACCGACAGGCGGACGGGGACGGCCACGCGGCGGAGGTGCATACCGATTAGCGTCGCGCCGATATCCATGCCTGCGTGGGCTTTGATGGCTTCCACGGCCACGGGGTCGGTCATAGCCTCCCAGACACAGGTGGCGAAGGAGCCCCCCGCCTTGGGCTGGGGCTTGACCCAGACGGGGTCGTAGCCGTACCGCTCGGCGGTGGCGCGCTCCATGATGAGGGCGCGATTGAGATGCTCACAGCACTGGACGGCCAGGAGGATGCCATGCTCGGCGAGGATGGGCAGGATGGCATCCCGCAGGGCCAGAGCGGCCTCCATGGAGGAATGCTTCCCGATCCGCTCCCCCACCATTTCGGAGGAGGAGCAGCCCACGACCAGGAGCTGGCCTGCCTTGAGATCGGCGGTAGCGATCAGCTCGCGGAGGGCGGTAGCGGCATCTTTTGTGATGGTTTCGTACATATTCTGTTCCATAGGTGTTCCTTTTACTCGGGGATGTTATTCGGCCTTGACCGACGAGGAGGCGGAGGCCAGGCCGTCGGACATCACGATGAGGCGGACGTCACCGGGACGGCTCGCGCGGACGATGGCCACGGCGCGCCCCTCGTAGGCATGGCAGGTATCCGAGCCGTACTGATCGTCGTTGGCGGGGTCGCCGCTGAAGATGCCGAGAAGGCTGCCGCCGTTCACGATGCAACGGAGCTTGTTCTTGGCATCGGGAATGCGATCGCCCTTGGCATCGGTGATCGTGATGTCGAAGTAACAGAGGTCGCGGTTATCGGCCTTCAGGGCGGTGGTTTCGGGGGTCACGGCCAGCTTGGCGGGAGTGCCCACGGTATGAAGGGAGGAGCGGCCGCACTCGGTGCCATTCTTGTAGGCGACGGCCTCAATGGTTCCCTTCTCATAAGGGATATCCAGGGTAGCGATGGCCTTGACGGGGGTGCTTCTGCCCACCTCGCGGCCGTTGACGTACCACACGATCTCGTCGGCCACGGTGTAGACCTCGCACTTGACGGGACAGCCGACATAGCGGTCGTCGAATGTCCAGGTATCCAGCACGTCGTACCAATGCCAGCCCGTACCCGTAAAGCCCTCGCCAAAGTGTTCGGGGTGGGTGGTGAAGATGCGGGGCTCTGTGTTCTCCTTCCAGATGGCCTCGCGGAAGTAGGACTGGGGTCTTCTGTAGCCGCAGAGGTCGAAGTCGCCCTGATAGCAGGCACGCCACGGGTAGGCGGCGATGCCGATGCCCTCCACGCGGCCGTCACGATCCCAGGCGTACTTACCCATGCCCGCCTCACCCAGGTTATCGTAGCAGGTCCAGGTGAAGTCGCCCAGCACGTGGCTGTTCTCCATGGTGGCCTTCCAGGAATCGTAGAAGCGAAGCACCTGGGTCTCGGAGCCCCAGATGATGCGGTTCGGGTACTTGACGCGATCCGAGGCGTAGCGGAAGTAGAGATAATTGTAGCCGCAGATATCGAAGGGCTCGTAGTAGCCCACGTTGCCGGGGTTGTCGTCCTCCACCTGGAAGGAGCCGCAGGTCACGAAGCGGGTAGCATCGTACTTGCGCACCTCGGCGGCCAGCTTTTTCGACCACTCACCGCCCTCGGGTCGGACGCACTCGGGGATCTCGTTGCCCGTGGAGTAGGCGATCACGCAGGGGTGGTTGCGGTCACGAAGCACCATGTAGGCAATGTCTCTCTGCCACCAATCGTCAAACCAGAAGTGGTAGTTGTACTCCCCGCCCTTGAATCTGCGCCAGCAGTCGAAGGCCTCGTCCATGACGATCATGCCGACCTCGTCGCTGATATCGAGCAGAACGGTGGAGGGGGGATTGTGGGCGATGCGGACGGCGTTGAAGCCCGCTTCCTTGAGCTTGGTGAGCTTACGGCGGCAGGCGGCGGGGTACTCGGCGGCGCCCAGCACACCGTGATCGTGGTGGATACAGCCGCCGCGGAGCTTGATGGTCTTGCCGTTGATCCGCAGGCCGTTGTCCATGTCGGCGGTGACGGTGCGGACACCGAAGCGGGTCTCGTCGGTATCCAGCTCTGCGTTGTTTTCAAGGACGGTCGCCCGCATGGTATACAGGTGGGGGTTCTCGGTGTCCCAGAGCTTGGCGTTGGGAATATGGATCGTAAACTCGGCCTTGATCTTGTTCCCCGCGGTGACGGCGATAGTCTGTGCGGTGGAGGTCACCTCGGTCTCACCGTCCAGCACGGCGGCGCGGAGGGTGATCTCGGCATCGCGGTCGGCGGAGATCTCGTAGACTGCCTTCACGGTGTCGAGGGTGGGGGTGGTGATATGCTTATCCCAGGGCTCGATGCGGATATCTCCGCCCTCCCAGAGGAACAGGTCGCGGTAGATGCCCGCACCCGTATACCAGCGGGAGGAGGGGTGCAGGGCGCGGGTGGTGATCTCCAGATGATTCTTCTCTCCCGCGCGGACATGGTCGGTCAGATCCACCAGCATGGGGGTATAGCCGTGGGGATGCTTGATGAGGATGTAGTCGTTGAGCTTGACCTCGGTATTCATGTAAGCGCCGTCCACGTCCAGGATGTAGTGGCGGGGGGTAACGTCAAGCTCCATATCCTTGTGGTAGTGGCCGTTACCGCAGACAAAGTAGCCGTTATCGCCGCCGCCGGGGGCGTGGGGATCGCGGGGGGCGGTGACGGCGTAATCGTTGGGCAGATCCACCTGACCGTGGAAATGGGGGGCATGGAGCGTCCAGCCCTTGGAGAGGAGAGTCTTTTTCATGGGGGATACTCATCCTTTCTTGCAAAAATATCTTGTAGGGGAGGGGTCTTCCCTCCCGATGAGCCGAAAAACGGGATGTTGACCGTTTTGGGAGAACCGGGGAGGGGAGACTCCTCCCCTACAGATCGTGAGGAATCAGTAGAACGTGGCCACTTCCTGCTTGGGCGCGGAGGTCATGGCGTACTCGGTGGCGTAGAGGACGGGGCCGCGGCGGCCGCCGTAGAGCTTGTGGGGCTCCAGGGCAATCTTGGCGGTGACGGTGATCCAATCACGTGTCTTGAGGGAGACGGGGGCCGAGAAATTGCAGACCAGGCCGCTGTAGGCGATATCGTCGGCACAGCAGGTCATGATGTGACGGCCGATGACCACGGCGTTCTTGCCCAGCTTGCTCTCACGGGCCACAAGACCCTTGACGTGGACGGTCTTGCCCTCATAGGAATCCATCTCCTCGGACAGGTCGCGGTACCACAGGGCGAAATCCTCGTCGGCGATCTCGATGACGGGAGCCTCCTTGTCGAAGGGCAGAGGATCCTCGATCTCATCGTATTCGATATGCCCGTCGGGGTAATCGTAGGAGATGGCGGCGCGGCGGGAGATACCGCGGATGATCTTGTGGATCTCCTCCTTGTCGATGGTATCGGGGGTGCGGGTCAGCACCACCATCTCGCAGTTCATGAGCTTGTCCACCATGAGGGAGCGCATGTTGCGGTTGTAGTCGATGAAGGTGCGGGCCTCAGCGAACATCATCTCCTGGAAGATGGCCCAGTTGGCGGGCATATTCTCATAGAGAGCCTGGAGGGGCCACATACCGTTGTACTCGATGATGACGCGGTCGGCCTTGTACTTCTTGGCCATGGCGGTGAGATTGGCGGCGTTCAGCTCCTCGGGATCCTCGATGAGCTCAAGGAAGCAGTTCTTGGAGGCGAAGGCGGAGAGATCCAGCTCGTCCACGCCCTCCTCGCATTGGATGATGAGGGTCTTATCCCCCGAATTGAATTGCTCGCTCTCCATGGACTCCTGGATCATGTGGGTCTTGCCGCCCTCCAGAAAGCCGGTGAAGAGGTATACGGGAATTTTGTAGGCCATAGTATTTCCTTTGTGTGTAAATTTGGTTGCAAAGCCTCCCCCTCCGGGGGAGGTGTCGCGCCGCAGGCGTGACGGAGAGGGCATACAATCGAATACGGCCCTCTCACCCGCTTCGCGGGAGCTCCCCCAAAGGGGGAGCCTGAAAATCGGATTTACGCCAGCTCCACTCCGAAGAGCTCGGAGAGGGCGGGAATATTCAGTCCCGAACCAATGACGCAGAGACGACCGATCACCGCAGCACCGCCCTCGCGGACATCGGGCTCGCCGGGGACGTAGTCAAAGTGGATCCAGTTTCCGCCGTCGGTAGCGGCGACGATGCCCTTGGCGCGCAGGACGATGCCGTACTTGTCCTCGTCGGTGAGGGCATTCAGCTTGTCGGTCATGGCGGCGCGGTCAAAGGCGGCGGTGGTCTCGGTGCCGCAGCTCACGAAGACCTCGTCGGCGTGGTGGTGGTGATGATGCTCACCGTCATGGTGATGGCCGCAGCAGCACTCGCCGTCGTGGTGATGGTGGTGCTCGTGGTCATGATCGTGGCAATGACACTCCTCACCGTCCTCGTGATGGTGGTGATGCTCATGATCGTGGTCATGGCAGTGGCACTCCTCGCCATCCTCGTGGTGGTGATGGTGATGCTCATGGTCGTGATCGTGGCAATGGCGCTCCTCACCGTCCTCGTGGTGGTGATGGTGGCACTCGCACTCCTCATCGTGGTCATGATGGTGGTGGCACTCGCACTCCTCGTCATCGTGATGATGGTGATGGTGATGCTCGGCCTCCTCTGCCAGGCGGGCCAGCTCGGCCTCCAGGGTGTCGGTGCGCTCCATGGCCTCCAGGAGCTGGGCACCGGTCAGATCGTTCCAGGGGGTGGTGACGATGACGGCGGTGGGGTTATGCTCGCGGAGGAGGGAGACGGCGGTCTCGGTCTTGGAGGCGGGGGTGGTGTCGGTGTGGGACAGGATGATGCAGCCCGCGTTCTCCACCTGGTCGTTGAAGAATTCACCGAAGTTGTTCATGTACATCTTGCACTTGCCCGCGTCCACCACGGTGGTGAAGCCGTTCAGCACAGCCCCTTCGGTGGCGGCACCCTGGACGGCACGGATGACGTCGGAGAGCTTGCCCACGCCCGAGGGCTCGATGAGGATGCGGTCGGGGGCGTACTCGGTGAGCACCTGGGACAGGGCCTTGCCGAAGTCGCCCACGAGGGAGCAGCAGATGCAGCCCGAATTCATCTCGTTGATCTGGATGCCCGCCTCGGAGAGGAAGCCGCCGTCGATGCCGATCTCACCGAACTCGTTCTCGATGAGCACCAGCTTCTCGCCTGCGTAGGCCTCGGTGATGAGCTTTTTGATGAGGGTGGTCTTACCGGCCCCAAGGAAGCCGGAGAAAATGTCGATCTTGGTCATAGTGGTTCCCTTCTATATAATCTTATTTTTAACATGGTTGGGAGCAAAATGCTCCACTTTTCATTATACCTCTTTTTGGGTGGATTGTCAAGGGTTTTGAGGAGAAAAACAGACCGCCGAATTTCCACAAAATGAACGGCATATAGAAACACCGGCCTCCGACGGAATATTCTTGATTCAGGGATCATTTGTTTCATGCTGTAGCTTGTTTTTGTAAAAAAAAGGACAGGGTAGTTCCCTGTCCTTCTTATGATTCAGTTCAGATACGGCGTAGAGGGGCCGCCGGGGTACTCGCCCATGGCGGTGATCAGCTCCAGACCGATCTCGCGGGCGGTGAGTACCGCGGTCTTGACGGCGGAGGCGTCGCCGCTGAAGGCGATGATGACCTCGTTGGAGTGGCTGGTGCCCTTGTTGGGAGTCATGTACTTGATGAGAGAGACGCTGGCGGACTTCAAGGCCTTATCCGCCATGACCAAGCCGATGGCGGCGGGGGAGCCGGCCATGAAGCCGAAGGCCTGACCCTCGGGGGCATTGAAGGCAGCGGCCAGAGCCTTGCCGGCAGAGGCGGAGTAGGCAAATTCCAGATGTCCTGCGGAGTTGATGTAGACCTCGCCCGCGTTGCGCTCGGTCAGCTCCAGCGCGATCTCCACGGCCTGACGGACGTCGCTGACGTCGCGGCCACCTATGACGATGTAGTTACCGTGTCCGCCCCATCCCTTGGTGTCGCGGGGCAGCTCCACCGAGATCAGGGTGGCATTGGTATTCTTGAGTGCCTCGTCCACGGCGCAGATCTGACCCGCCGCGCCTGTACGGGAACTGATGACCCCCAGAGCGAAGACGCCCTCAGGCAGATCCATCTCGGTGCGCAGGGATGGGTCGATGGAGGGGATGACCAGACCGATGGTATCCAGCACCGTTCGTCCCACGAATTCGGGGAGGGAGGGGGTGGGGTTGTAGATGTCGTTCATATATGTCCTTTGGCGTATTTTTTTTACATTATAGCATAAAACTGGCGGGATGTCAAGCCCTCGCAGGGAACGCATTGGAAAGAACGGACAAAAAAGAATGCGGAGAATATCAAATTGCAGTTTATAGGGGAACGGGGGAACGGCCTCCGGCGGCTTAGAACCTTTTTGCAAAAAGGTTCTAAGAACTCCAAAAACCTTCAAAAAAGCATAGATATACCAAGAGATTTGATAGTGGGTAGCATAGAGGAGACCCCCATGGGGCCCCTTCCCCATTGGTGTATTTGATGCGTGAAAGGGATGTGCATCCCACCGATAAACCCAAATTTGAAATACTCCTCCCGCGAAAAAGAGGGAGAAGCCCCGGCCTCTCCCTCAAAACATGTAATTACTCTCCGCGATAAACGAAATTCAGTCTGCCCAAAGGTGCCACGTCGCCCTTATCGTAGAAGTCCTCCACACGGCGGTACTTCTCGCGGCTGTCGGCCACCTTGAACCATAGAGTGAAATCATCGTGATCCAGCCCGATGATGGCGCGGGGGACGCTGATCTTCATGACGTCGCCGCGTACCTCGTAGCGGAGCATCATATTGGGCACGTCCACGGTGGTGAGATCGTCGCCCTCGCCGATGACCTTGCCCAGGGTGGTGGTGCCATCCTTGCGGGTGTGGTGGTTGAGGACGTACTGGTAGCCCTCCCCGCCCTTGACGTTGAGGAAGATCTTCATCCAGGAGCCTGCGCCCAGAGGATCGGTGATCTGATCCTTGGTGCGGATGGTGAAGGTGATGCTGTCCTTATCGTGCATGACGCCGATCTTGTCCATGACGTTACGGGAGGTAAAGTTGGTGTAGATCACGCCGCCCTGACCCTCGGCCTGGCGGTGCATATCGCCGTCCAGGAAGCAATCGTAGATGGCGGGGGACAGGTCGAAGCTCTTTCTCCATTCCACCCCCACGCTACCCACGGCGGGGTAGACGGGGGTCTCCTCGGTGCCCTTGTACTTGCGGACGTAGCTGACCAGCTGCATGAAGTAGTTGTCGAAGTAACCGCCCCGCATCATCTCCAGATCGCGGCTGTACTCGTAGTTGGCGGCGTCCACGAACATGACGGGGCGCTCGGGGATCCCCGACCAGTAGCCCGCGATCCACTCGTTCCAGCCCGTGACCAGCACGATGGGCGGGTCGGTCTCGATGGCGCGGTCGAACTGCTCGGCGAAGTTGTAGCCCTTCTTCCAGGCATCGGGCTCGGGATCGTTCTGCCCGTTGTGGTAGGCGCGGCCGCAGTTGGAGGTCTCGCCGTAGAGGACGGAATCACCGAAGCGGATGTTGCCGCTGTGCTGAGCAACGGAGACGTTGATGACCTCGTCCACGCCATCCAGATTGGCGAAGACACGCTGGGGGTGGGTGAAATCCATCCAGGGCCAGCCGCCCAGCTTGTCGGGCTCGTTGGGCCACTGGGACATCTTGATGTTGAAGAACTCGCGGCACTCGGGGGTACACTCCTCCTTCACCGCGATGATGACGGGCTTGCCGTCCAGGCAGAACCAGGTATCGGGGCACCAGCCGGGCTTATAGATGGAATCGTAGATGTCCAGCACGGTCAGACCCGAGGCGGTGTTGGTGTAGAACATGACCTGAGGGATCTTCCAGCCCTCGTCGTGGTACTCCTGGAGTACCCGCATGACCAGCTTGGCGTTCTCGCGGTAAATGGCGGCGTTGGTGGTATCGAAGAAGAGGAAGTCCACGTCAGCCTGCATGAGGAGCTTCATGTGGCGGCGCACCACCCACTCGTCATTGGAGTAGTAGTAGCCGTAGAAGGGCTCGCCCCAATGGTGGTAGACACCGTAACCGCCCCACAGGGGAGAGGCGGGCTTGTGGCCGATGTCGGGGTCCTCGGCGGTGATCTTGGAGATATCGTAGGGCTTATGGCGGCCATGCTCGCCCAGCCAGAGGAAGTAGAACATACCGACCAGACGGTTCTCGCGGCTGACGGGTGCTCCGCTGTTGGTGTCGGGGGTGGGTCTGCCCAGGGCATCGACGGCCATGAGGGGGCCGCCCGCGACCTGCTTCTTGTAATGTGCCATTGTGAAACTCCTTTCGGGGTCTGTATTCAATTTTCGCGGAGAGATTCCGCACCTATATTATACCTGCTTGCGGGGTGTTTGTCAATGCGTTTTCGGGAATTTGTACCAAAAACTTGGGAAAAGGTGGGGAAAACTCGTCAAAATAATTTGTACAAAAAGGGTTGACAAAAGTTGGTGAATATGCTATAATAGTTGCGTTGTGAAAACGACATGCGGTGTTAGCTCAGCTGGATAGAGTGCCTGGCTACGAACCAGTAGGTCGGGGGTTCGAATCCCTTACACCGTGCCAACAAAAAGACCCAATGCCTCGGCATTGGGTCTTTTTGTTGGCACTGAGTTTGGGACGAGAAGACCCGTTCAAGCTGCAAGATATAAAAAGGATCTCTGATCTGTAGCGCCCAAAGGCGCGGAGAGCAGCTTGACCAGCTCGCCGTCAGGCGAGGTGTGGGTTCAGAATCCCTTACACCGTGCCAAAAAACCGAAAGCGAAAGCTTTCGGTTTTTTCATTTGTGCCGCCAGGCACAACTTCATTTGCCCGTAGGGCAACATCGTTTGAGCACCTGCTCAACTTCATTGTCTGTTGAACGGCACAAATGAACGATGTTGAGGCACAGCCTCAAACGATGTGGGCTTACGCCCAATGATGTTGGCTTCGCCAAATAAAGTTGCGCTTCGCGCAAACGGATCGCTGTCATTACTCTCTGCTACAAATTATGGTTGATTTTTTCTTTTAAGTGTGTTATAATGGAGTATCCGGAAAGGCGGTGATACCGTGAGAGAAGATAAGTTGGGTGATCTTTCGATGGAATTGTCGGTGGATATACTGCAATTGACAAAAGAGCTTCGGTCAAAGCATGAAACTGTTATTTCCAATCAGATTGGGAGAAGTGGGACAAGCATTTGCGCTAATATTGCGGAAAGTAAATATGCTCACGGAAGAGCCGATTTTATCGTGAAGCTTGAAATAGCGCTCAAAGAAGCCAATGAAACAAGTAAATGGCTGGAAATGCTATGGAGAAGCGGATACATTGATGAAGAAAAATACAGAGTGTTGGACCGTAAATGCTCAACCATCCGTTTCTTACTTGTAAAGTCAATCACTACAGCGAAAAGGAATCTGAACAAGTCCGATTCATGATAAGGAAACAGCTTATGAAGCACCTCATTCCACTTTTCATCATACTATTGCTCCTCCCCTCCTGCACCCACTCCCCCAACGATTTCTCCGCCGGCCGCCCCATCACCAAGGATGAGCTGGCTTCCCTTTCCGCCGAGCTGTTCACCGAGGCCGCGGAGCCGGAGACCTCCCCCGACGAGGCCGTAACCCATGGGGAGCAAGCCCCCAATCCCAATCAGTCTGCTTACTGGATAGAGAGCAGTACCGTTTATCATCTGAGCCGCGACTGCGCGCGGCTGAACGGCCAGCAGTTTATCCGTGAGTCCACCGTCCGTACCGCCGAGAGTATGGGTCTGCGGCTCTGCAAGGACTGCGGGAACAAGTAAGGTCATACACCAAAGGAGTTACTATGGAATACCGTCAATACATTGATTTCCTGCACAAGATCGAGAAGCTGAAATGCCACACCCGCCATTCCTGGAATTCCGAGGGCAAGCGGGAAAGCGTGGCCGAGCACTCCTGGCGGCTTTCGGTCATGGCTCTGCTCTGCGCCGACGAGTACCCCGATTTGGATATGGTGAAGGTGCTGAAGATGTGCCTGATCCACGATTTCGGGGAGGCGGTCACGGGGGATATTCCTTCCTTCTATAAGACCGCCGACCACGAGGAGACCGAAGCGAAAGCGGTGCGGGAGTTGGTTTCTTCCCTGCCCGCTGACATGGCCGCCGAATTCACCGCCCTGTACGACGAAATGGATGCCCTGGAGACCCCCGAGGCCAAGCTCTTCAAGGCGCTGGACAACATGGAGGCGGTGGTGTCCCACAACGAGGCATCTCTGGACACCTGGATCCCTCTGGAGTTCACCGAGAACCTGGTCTACGGTGAGAAGGCCGCGTCCTTCTCGGACTGGACGAGGGGACTTCGCGCCCAGCTCAAGGCCGACAGCGAGGCCAAGGTAGCCCGCGCCGTAGCCGAGGGCTACGTGATCCCCGCCGAGGAGGCGTAACGCTTCCTCTTTCCGACTCCTTCGCTTGCGACAGAACACACCACACCTGTAAAGGAGATCCCTATGAAACCCCATTCTCTCTTCCGCTCCCTTACCGCCGCCGCTCTGGCCTGTCTCATGCTGGCATCCGTGGCCTGTCAGCCCGCGCCTGTCGATCCCGTTGGGTCGGATAGCGATCCCGCCACCGCCGCTCCCACCGAGCCTGCCGTGACGGATCTCCATACCGACTCCCCCGAGACACAGCCTGTGGATCCCAACGAGCCCGACGCGGTGCTGACCGCCGATACCGCCGTGCTGGCGGTGTCCCCCTACGCCGCCGCCTGGGAGACTGCCGCCGCCGAGGCTTTGTCTGCCGAGCTGGGGCTGACCGTGGTGACCGACACCGCGGTGGCCTCCGACAAGGCGGTATTGGCGGTGGGCTATACCACCCTCAACAGCCGCTTTGAGGCGGACTTCGACGGCTGGGGCGATCTGGGCTATACCGTGACCGCTCGGGACGGCAGCGTCCTGGTGGCCGCCAACAGCGAGGCGGGCATGGCCTCGGCTCTGGATGCCTTCCGCGCCGCGCTGGGGGAGGGCAACACCATCCCCGCCGCCACCCATGAGGTGGTGATCCGCTCCTCCAAGGACGGAGCGGAGGTTCTCTACGGAGGCAAGTGGGGCGACAACATCGCCTATGCCGCCCAGGTGGCCAACGGGGTCTCCACCCATTACGGCGACATCCGCCGCACCCTGTGGAAGGTCTCCAACAACAAGGTCATCCTTCACTATGACATGAAGAAGGCCCACTGCCTGACCTCCATTGAGAACGAGTACGGCATCCCCTACGCCTTCAACACGGGGGCGGTCTATCTGGTAGACAAGGACGGCCAGCGCTACTACAGCACCTCCTCCAGAGTCCAGGGCCGCACCAACACCTATCAGATGGGCTTCTACTACTCCTCCGCCCACATCCTGGACGAGGGCTTCGGGATGCGCTCCCATGAGGACGGGCTCCACCATTTCAGCGTGGATCGCACCTTCCATATCTACTCCGACAAGCTCAATCTTGTCCAGCACCTCACCACCACAGGCGGCGAGGCATCGGGGCTTGCGGGCTACGGGCAGGTCTATGAGATCGAGGCCTCCCGAGTCAAGTCCTTGATCGTCAAGGACGGAAGCGGCACCCACACCTCCCTGGAGGGCGTGGACTTTTCCACCTGCGAGTACGTGGGCTTCGACATGGAGCGGGCGGGGGTCATCGGCTTCATCCTGCTTCCCTATGAGGAAAACGAGGGCAAGCTGACTGTGAGCCTCACCGACGGGAAATACGTGGTGGATCAGTCCGTCGAGTCCGAGACCGACGCGGTGTATCCTCACCACGCCCACGTCTACTTCGGTATGCGGATGTACACCGCCGCCGACCACGATCTGGAGGCCTTTGTCAAGGAGGCCGAGTGTGAGCGCAAGCCTCTCACGGCTCTGGAGATCACCAAGCGCGTTGATGCCGCGGCCTACGTGGGCTACGATGCCCTGCGGGGTGCCTACCGCTTCGACGTAAACGGCGGTGACTTCGGTAACAACTACTACAACGCCCCCAATCAGGTCTTTACGGTGAACGCCGCTATTACCGCCGATTCCTTTGACCGCGATATTTACGTCTACACCCACACAAGCGCGGGTTGTCTGGAATCTGCCGTCATCATGGACGAGCAGCAGACCCTCATTCCCATTCCCCTGGAGGTCACCAAGAACTTCTCGGGCGAGGGCGAGGACGGCTTCTACCTCCCCGGTGACGTGGCCTACGGTGAGGTCTTCTTCCCCATCACCCTGAAGGCGGGGGAGACCAAGAAGTTCACGGTGCTGAACCTCTACCAGAACTGGGGCAAGTTCCCCTTAAAGCAGATTTCCTCTATCCAATTCGTGGCTCCCTACTACCACCTGTCTACGGGTGTGACCGAGACCAACTGCATCGCGCCCTCCTTCGTCTACGGCAAGGACAACTGGCTCCTGCCCGACTTCCGCGCCATGTCGGCTCCCCTGTGGGCCTCCCAGCCCCAGCATACCGCCATCGGCCAGCTCTTCGTGGTGCGCTACGACACAGCCGACCGCGTGACGGGTAATCTGGAGAATTACCACAACGACATCGACTCCTACGGCCCCGTCTACGCCGACGTGACCATGGATTATCTGGCTCAGGACGGTGCCATCCACGTCAGCTACCGCCACGTGGAGATGCCCCAGACCGACGAGAACCGCACCTACTACTCCCTGCGCATCGACGTGCTGGAGGACGTATCCTTCAAGGACTTCAAGTCGGATTTCTCCCTCTTCTGCTTCAACGGCCGCCATCCCAGATTCAACAAGCTGGGGTATCTGGACGAGAACAATCAGCATCAGGTACTGGATCTGGGCATCGCCACGGCGCAGAGGTACGACCGCTTCTTCAAGCTGGGCAGTGAGTATCCCTTCTTCGACTACTACGAGCCTCTGGCCGCCGATGCGGTCAACTTCGCCCTGATCGTCAAGGACTCCCACATCGTCATCGACGGCAAGGAGTTCACGGGAGGCTTCCTCATGCGGGATCGCTTTGACGGCTCGCTGAATTTCGGAGATCTGACCCTGGATCTGGGGGAGGTCACCCTCAAGGCGGGTGACTGCATCTGCGTGGACTACATCCTGCTCCCCTGGGGCTACGTGGACTCTACCAGCGATCAGAACGTGCTGAATGTGCGGCAGGATTCCTGCATTGATCCCTACAAGGTCACGACCGAGGCGGGCAGTGTGATGGAGGACGCCTACATCCCCAAGGTCAAGGTAGGCGAGGATCAGACCGCCACCTTCACCCTCACGGGAGGCGACAACAACGGTGTTGTTCGTGTCTACGGGCTGACGAGCTATCAGCGTCCCGTCATCGAGGAGCTGGTGAACGGTGAGTGGATCACCTACAAGGACTCCACCAACCGCGATTACGACGGCTACATGATCTACGCCGACGAGGACGGCACCTACTCGGTGGCCTTCGTGGTCAGCATGACGAATGCCCCCGAGGGAGGAAGAACCTTCCGCGTGACGGGGCGGTAAGATCTCATACGCACACAAAAACGGCCAAGTCCGAAAGGGCTTGGCCGTTTTCTTTATGGGATCAATCTTCTTTCTTCTTCCCCACGCAGACCGCGGCGGCGCAGACCGTGGCGGTAAGAGCGATAGCGGAGGAGAGAACCGAGCCGCAGCCCTTCTTGGGCGTGTCGGTTTCGGTAGGCTCCTCGCCGTCGGGAGTGGTGGTGTCGGGAGCGACGGTGTCGCCTGTAACAGGCTCGGTCTCGGGAGCTTCGTCGGGAGCATTGGGATCCACCAGCTTATCGGGAGTGGGAGTCCCCTCGCCGTCGGTGTAAAGCTGAATATCCGCAATGCGGGTGACCGCGTAGCAGTTACCCGACATGGGGTTGAACATGGCCTCGTAGGGGATGGTGTCCAGCTTATCCTGACCCACGTTCACCGCTTCGGCGTTGAGGAGCAGGAGCTTGACGTAGCGGTAGGTGCCCGTCAGAGGCTCGCTACCCGCGCCGGGATTGACGTACTCGCGGGCGGATGTGTTGGTGATGACCGTCCAAAGGCTACCGTCATTGGAGCCGTAGACACGGAACATGGGGATGATGGTGCCCTCGGCGGGGGTAATGGTGAGGTGGGTCAGCTTGTGGGACGCGCCGAGATCCATGAGGATGGTCTGGGTAGAGCGGTTGGCGAAGGGAGACCAGACCGTGGCGGGATCGCCGTCAAAGAGGTAGGCGGTGGGATCCGTCATGGTCTGCTTGTCCTTGGGGGATCCGTTGTAGGTGATACCGCCCAAAGCCTCCACACGGTCGGGAGTCACGGGAGTGCCTGTGGGGGCTACCTGCTCGTAGGAGGGGTTGAGGTCGGTGGGGATATCCTCCTCATAGTGGACACCCAGGCCGATAGAGGTCAGGAGCAGTACCCAATCCGCCTTGGTGGGGCGGGAGGGGGCGGTGTACTCGTTTCCGTTGGGGGTGATGCCCTTCTCGATGGGGATATACTTCCCTGTGCGGGGGTTGAACCAGTAGGCATCGTAGGTCTTCTCGGGATTCAGGACGCGGATGGTGCCCGTGGACTTGGACTTTTCGTTGTAGAAGTAAGCGACGATCAGGGAGCCGTCCTCGGTGGAGGCCAGGGCGGCCTTGCCGCGCTTGAGGAAGGTGGCGGCGGCGCTGTCGTCGAAGTGGGGGATCAGATTATACCAGGGGCCGATGGCGGTGAAGAAGTCCTTCATGTAGGACACCTCGAAGGAGCCGGGCTTATCCAGACCCATATACCAGGGGTCATAGCTGAAGGAGGTGGTCTCACCCAGCCAGCCCGTATAACCCGAGGTGGAGAAGGCGTTGGCCCAGATGCCCGTGACACCGTAGGTGAAGCCCGCGCTGCCGCAGAGCATGGCGTTCCAGGCGCTGTAACGGTTGAGATCGTAGCCCGTAAATCCGCCGCAGTTGATGTCCTCGTAGTTGGCCTCGGCCTCGATGAAGGGCTTGATGACCCCCGTGATACGGGACTCATAGTAGCCGCGGTAGAAATCCATGGGCTGGATGAGGCAATGGCCGCCCTGGAGCGTCCAGGAATCGTGCCACTCGGTCTTATCCAGACGCTGGGCCCGCTCGTCCTCAATGATCATGGGGTACATATGGGCGGAGTTGGGGTGGCCGTAGCCGTCCAACTCCTCGATGAGAGCGGAGGCACCCAGATAGCACTCAAAGGCGGTATAGCCGGGGGTGGCGCTGGGGGAGTTGTCGGTGATCTCCTGGCCCGAGATCCACACCACCGAGTAGCAGGCGTAGCGGGCCACGATGTAGCGGGTGAAGCGCAGGAAGTCCTCCTGCTTCATGCGGGAGACGGTGGAGGTGTGACAGCCCAGACCCAGAGCGATCACAAGGCCCTGCTCGTGGAGGTACTCGAACATCCCGTCGATCTTGTCGTTGAAAAGCTCGGTATCGGGCTGCTTGTGCTGGCCGTCCAGCCACAGAGGCTTTTCGCCGTTGCCGCCCTCGGGGACGAAGTAGGTCTGGTAGACCGTAAAGCCCTTTTCCACGCGATCGTCCACGATGTGCTTGAACTGACTGCCGCACGTACAGCCGGGGTAGTTACAGACCGTGGTGGAGACGTGGGTAAAGGCCTGCCAGTTGGTGTCGCCCAGCCAGAAGAAGGGGGTGCCGTCGGCGTAGCTGTAGTAGCGTTGATCCTTCTTCACCGAAATAAAGCCGTGCTTGGCGACCTCGGTATCCTTGGTGGATTCGGCCGCGGTGATCTTACCCGACTTGGTCAGTCCTTCGTTATCCTTGTCGGAGCAGGTGATCTTGTAGCTCCACTCGCCCACCTTGGTGGGGGAGAAGCGCACCGCCCAGGTTCTTCCCTCCACCCAGAAGCCGGGGAGGGCGATGGTGGTGCCGTCGGTATGGGTGAAGACCGCGTCGATCTCGGTCTCAAGGTAGGGGTTCTTGTAGGCCTTGGCGCTCCACAGGATGATCTCCACGGGAGACCAGAGCTCGGCCTTATAGTCGGTGATGAGGTGGTCGTTGTTCTCGGGCTCGGCGTTATCATCAACAATGCCGTCATCGATCTGAATGGTCAGATCCTTGAATTCAATGCTGTCTACCTTACTCAAATCCATACCTCCCAAATTATCTACGCAAAAGATCCATTCCGAGATGAAGTTACTGCCGATCTGATTCTTGGTCAGATCCAGGATCGTTTCGTAGGTGTTCCACTTCTCATGGGAAAGAGTCAGTTGGGTGCCCATGAAGCCCATGACGTTACCGCCGTACATGGCCATGAGGGGAGCGTCACCGTTCAGGGTGGCGGCGTACTGGCTGTTCCAATCGCTGTCCCCCAGACCGCCCTTGGTGTTGGTGCCGCGGATCAGGGGACGGACGGTGACGACGGACTTCTCGCTGCCTGCCTTCATGGTAGCCTTCAGGGACACGGACAGCTTCAAAGAGATGCTGTTCTCGTTGCCCATGGCCTCCTTCAGGGCAGGGAGGATATCCACGCCTACCGAATCCCAGGAGTTGGCCAGATTCGTCATGGCGGCACCCGTGTCGGTCTTTTGGAGGGCGGCGGAGCCTACGGTCTTGTTCCAGACCAGGGAGGCGGCGAAATTGACGGGGGGCTCGGGGGTCTCCTCGGCGGAGACCTCGGCAATAGCCGTGGGGATAAGGGTCAGCCCCGCGGACAGGATCATGACAGCCGCAAGGATGAGGGACAGGATTCGTTTCATGGACAGAGTCCTCCTGGTGTTTTTTCGGGGGATCGCGGGATCTTACGCGCCTGCCTTGAGGAGCTTGATACGCAGCTCCAGCTCCACGATCTCGTGGTTGAGGTCGGTGATCTCAGCGACCACGGCGGCGATGGCATTCTCGATATCCTCGGTGACGTCGGTGGTGCGGGGGCGGTACTTGGTGTAGGACAGCTCGCCCAGGCGGGTATAGGCGTTCTTGCGGCGGCTCTTGGTCTGACCCAGCTTGAACTTGAGGCGGGCGAGGTCAGCGGCGAACTCAAAGCCCTTCTTGACGTTATCCTTGGCGGCGGGTTGATTGGTCTGATTCTGTGCCATGACGGTAATTCCTTTCTTTTATTCCAACGTAATATAGGCGCAAACGGCGTTGTGATCCGAGTAGAACTGCCCCTCCACGGGGATATCCTCCACCACGTAGGCGGACTCGCATATCCCGTCGGTGAAGACGTAGTCGATCTTGACCCGCTTTTCGGGGGCGAGGCGGCCGAAGTTATGGAAGGTGGGGCCCAGGTCGGCGGTGCAGTCCACGGCACCTCTGCCGGAGAGAGCCGTGGTGATCAGTCCAATCTCACGGGCATCGGGGGTGGCGTTGAAGTCGCCTGTCAGGATGAACTTCTCGCGGTGAGACGAAATGTACTGACAGAGCTGCATGGCTCCCAGGTAGCGGGCGTCCTTGCCCACGTGATCCAGGTGGGTGTTGATGAAGTAGAAGGGGGTGGGGACGGCGTCGTGCTTGACGAGGGCGGCGGTGAACATACGGGGACAGCCGCTCTGGTCGCCGCCAAAGGTAGAGCCTGGAACGCTCGGGGTGGGGGAGAGCCAGATATTCTCCAGGGAGATCAGCTCCACCGCGTCCTTACGGTAGGCGATGAGCATGGACTCGCCGTGGTAGCTCTTTTCACGGCCGCAGCCCTGGACGGTATAGCCGGGAAGGTGATCCCGCAGGCGGGCGCGCATACTGTCGGTGACCTCCTGGAAGCCCACCAGATCGGGCTTTTCCTGCTCCAGGATCTCCACCACGCGGTGGAAGCGGTTGGTAAAGGAATTGATACCGTCTCCCGTGTTGTCCACGCGGAGGTTGAAGGACATGATCTTGAGGGTGGTTGCCATGGGGGCCTCCTTTTTTGGGGGATTGGTTTGGTTTTATTATACCATTTATGGGGGGGATTGTCAAGATATTTTCCTCTTTATTACAGAATCGGGCGGGCGAAACCTGTCGATGAATTTTTCTCAAAATATTCCGATTTATCGTAAAATAGGGCTTGACAAATCGGGGAAGATGGTATATAATATATGCATTCGCGGGTATAGTCTAATGGTAAAACTCCAGCTTCCCAAGCTGGCTACGCGGGTTCGATTCCCGTTACCCGCTCCATAGCAAAAGGGACACTTTTCAGTGTCCCTTTTGCTATGGAGCAGATTATGGGCGCGAGGATTTGCTTCAAACCGCAAGGATACTTCCCCATTTACATTCTGTCGGTGCGGTTTGTTGCCGACTATGTCGGCGGGGTTCAGATTCCCGTTACCCGCTCCAACCGCAAGGGTGCCGTCTCGGCATCCTTTTTCTTTTTTCCTCCCTTCTCACGCACACTCGCCCCTCTTCGACATACAATGGTAGTGGAGACGGAAGCCCGCCTCCCTACTTCATATCTTTTTAGGAGGTTCGCTATGAACAACTGCCTGTGCAACGTGTTCGACAACAACAACTGGATCTGGATCGTCCTCATCGTCCTGCTGTTCTCCTGCTGCTGCGGCGGCTGCTGAACGCGCTCCCCGCTTCCCTCCCCCGCCTCGGGGGAGAGGGCTCCCCCCTTTTGGGGGGAGCTTTCTTTTTGGGATAGTAAATTGCAGTTTATCGGTCGGAGACCGATAAACCGCAATGAAAGTAATAGGTAATAGTGAAGAGTGAATAGGTAAGGAGGGAAACCTTCGGTTTCCTTCATTTCAATTGAAAAAATGGACAAATCCGAAGGATTTGCACCTCCACTCTTCACTTTTCACTTCAAATTTGGGTTTATCGCAGAGCGATAAACCCAAATTCGAAGAATTCGCGGTAGGTGGTTGCGTTTTTTATAAAAATGTGGTATAATAGAAATTACTATATCCATTTGAAGCCAAACGAAACTACAACAGAAAGGGGCTCTTCCCCATGGATGCTATCCTGAACATACTGACACAGCTGTGGGAGTTTCTCTCCCGCGTCATCATATCCGCGTTTCCCATCCTCAACGCCCTGTTCATCATCGGCGCGGGGTGTCTGGGTATGCTGCTCTACGGCAAGTTCAAGCCCTTCGTGCGGGACATCATCATCCGTTGCATCGGCATCGGGGTGGTGCTGTTCGCCGTCAGCGAGCTTTGGAACAGCTTTTTCGTCCTGCAGGACGGACAGCTGGAGACCGAGGGGACTCTCCTTGTGGTGATCTCCCTGCTCATCGGCTGGCTCTTCGGAGAGGCCATCGGGTTGGATATCCTGCTGGGCAAGCTGGGGCTGGTGATCCACAGGCTCTTTGAGGAAAAGGAGCCCGCGGGCAAGGCCAAGAAGCCCGAGCCTACCGAGGAGGGGCTGGCGCTCTTGACTATCAAGCGGGAGGAGCGGGCCACGGGCTTCGTGGTGACGGCCACCCTCTGCGGCTTCAGCTCTCTGGCCATTACCCACTTTTTGGAGGGCCGCATGAACGACGATCCCATCCCCATGCTCATCAAGCTGGCCTTTGACTTTGTGCTGGTCTTCTGGCTGGCCTCGGTCTACGGGTCGGGCGTCCCCTTCGCCTCCGCCTTGGTTCTGCTCAACCTGGGGGATCTGGGCGTGGCCCATTCCCTCTTCGGTGACTTCTTCACCCCCAAGCTCATGGGTCAGCTCTCCCTGGTGGGTGGCGTGATCCTGCTTGCGGGCGGTATCTGTCTCTGCCTCGGCAAGCGCTTCCGCGCGGCCAATCTCATCCCTGCCCTTTTCATCCCCATGATCTACACGGCGGTCATGACCAAGACCGAGGAGATCATCGAGGGGATCCTGGAGAAGGACAAAAAGTGATGACCTCTCCGGTCGTCCCATAGGATGGCCGCGGTCCATAAATTTTTATCCAAATCGGAGGTAAAAACAATGGCAAAGGGCAAGCATGCCTATGCAAAACAGCGTCGCGCCGAGCAGGCCGAGCTGGACAGACGCAAAAAAGAGGGCTTTTGGGGGAAGCTGAGATCCCTTCCCAAGCGCTACTTCATCGACGCCATGGGCGCCATGGCTCTGGGTCTCTTCGCGTCCCTGCTCATCGGTACCATCTTCGATACCCTGGGCAACTACATCCCCTGGGATGGGCTCAAGCTCATCGCATCCTACGCCAAGGCCGCCACGGGCATGGCCATCGGCGTAGCCATCGCCTACAAGCTGGAAGCGCACCCCCTGGTGATCTTCTCCTGCGCGGGCGTGGGTGCTCTGGGTAATGCCATGGGCGCCATCATCTGCGACAACGCCCTGATCCAATGGGCGGCCACCGCTTCCGACGGTGAGGCGGGCCACATCTTCTACAGTGCGGGCCCTGCGGGTGCCTTCTTCGCGGTGATCCTTGCCGCCGAGGTGGGTATGCTGGTCTCCAAGAAGACCCCCGTGGACATTCTCGTCACCCCCGTGATCACCCTCCTGGCGGGCTTTGCGGGTGCTTTCGTGTTCTGTCCCCTGGTATCCTACCTCATGTACTTCCTGGGCATCTTCATCGCCTCCACCACCACCCTGTACCCCCTGTTCATGGGCATCATCGTGTCGGTGGTCGTGGGCATCATCCTGACCCTGCCCATCTCCAGCGCGGCCATCTGCGCCATGATCTTCTCCCCTGCCGCCGTGGAGGTGGCCACCGCCAACGGCACCCTGGAGGGTCTGCTCCTGGCGGGCGGTGCCGCCGTAGCGGGTTGCTGTGCCCAGATGGTGGGCTTTGCCGTCTCCAGCTTCCGCGAAAACAAGTGGGGCGGTCTGGTGTCCCAGGGACTGGGCACCTCCATGCTGCAAATGGGCAACATCTGCCGCTGGCCCGTGATCTGGGTGCCGCCTACGCTGGCCGCCGCCATTGTGGGTCCCCTCTCCACCATGGTCTTCAAGCTGGAATGCACCGGCGTGGCCGCGGGCATGGGTACCTGCGGCATGGTAGGCCCCATCGGTGTCATCGCCTCCACCCAGCATTCTCCCATGATGTGGGCAGGGCTTGCGGTCTGCTGTATCGTGGCCCCCGCTGTGCTGTCCCTGTTGTTCTCCGAGATCTTGCGCAAGCTCGGGTGGATCCGGTATGGGGATATGAAGCTGGATGCGTGATCCTACATAAAAAGAAAGCCTGCTCCGCGTGTCGGGGCAGGCTATTTGTTTGGAGAGGAGATTGGGGGGAGCGGTGAGATACAAGATACGAGATACAAGATATGCAAATGCCCTTACGTCGTCGCCCGTTCTTTATCTTGTGATCATGCGTTCGCGTCAAAATCGTAGTATTCCCCGTAGAATTCCTTTAAAAACGCTCCAAAATCCGAATCGGCAAGAGCGGCTTTCTCGGCGTGATCGTCTCCGCAAAAGATGCTGATAAACACCAGACGGTTCAAGGAATCGTTGTAGCCAAACATGGAGAAATAACGGGGGTAGTTCAAATCCTTGCCGTCCTCGGATTTAAGCTCTTGGGTCAATGCTTCATTCTCCGCAAAGATATACCCATGATACTCTTTCGTGTTGACGGCAGAAAGCTTCATATTGTCAAGACAATACTGCTTGGCCTCGGCATAGACCGTCTCCTCGTATTCCAGATAGACAAAGCCTGTCTCCAAGGCTTGCTCGTTCATGAAGCAGTTATCAAAATAGTGATAATCTCCGCTTCCATGCGCGTATTTTCCCATAAAATCCTCCGCGGGAAGGAGACAGACGGTGATTCCCCGCTCAGACGCATCCACACTGAACGAATCCAAACCCGTATCGTGAATCTCGTTGGGGGAGAGGGATAAGCATGCCGTCATAGAGAGCAGGAGTATGACAGCCATGAGGCAAGCACCAAAACGTGTAAACATAGATTTCATATTCGCACCTCCTTGGATACGTCCATTATATCATAAATGTTTCCTGCTGTCAATACGGCAAAACAAAAACTGCCACCGTGAAAGTGACAGCTTTTTGTTTGGATATTTTACGAATTCTCTAAAGCCCTCTCGGCCTCTTCCGCAATGATTTCCACCGCAACCTTGAGGTCATCCCACGGGATGTTCAGCGCGGGAAGCAGTCGGATCTTGGTCTTGGCCTTGATGGGAAGGATACCGCGATCCATGCAAGCCTTCAGGATGGCGGAGCTGTCTCCCTCAGTCTCGATGCCGATCATGAGTCCCAGACCGCTGACCGACTTGATGCCCTTCTTGCCCGTGAGGGTGGTGAAGATGTACTCCGACTTGGCCTTGACCTCGTTCAGCAGAGCCTCGTCGATGCGGTCGAGGACGTGGCAGGCGGCGGCGCAGGAGATGGGGTTGGCACCGAAGGTGGAGCCGTGCTGACCGGCCTTCAGAGTGCCGTGGGACTTCTCAAAGAAGAGAGTCGCGCCGATGGGCAGGCCACCGCCCAGACCCTTGGCCGTGGTCATGACGTCGGGGATGACACCGTAGCTCTGGAAGGCGTAGAGGTGACCGCTACGGCCGTTGCCCGTCTGCACCTCGTCGAGGATGAGCAGGACGTTGTACTTGTCGCACAGGGCGCGGAGGGACTCCATAAACGCTTGGGTCAGAGGCATGACACCGCCCTCGCCCTGGACGGGCTCGGCCATGACGGCGGCGCACTTGTGGGACTTCAGCAGCTCCTCCACCGAATCGGCGTTGTTGGCCTCGGCGTAGAGGAAGCCCTCGGTGAGGGGGGTGAAGTCGGTGTGGAAGGTGTCCTGTCCCGTGGCGGCCAGGGTGGTGATGGTACGGCCGTGGAAGCTGTTCTTCAGGGTGATGATGTGGTAGTAGTCCGCGCCCTTGTTGGTGGCCGCCCAGAGGCGGGCGGTCTTGATGGCGCACTCGTTGGCCTCGGCTCCCGAGTTGGAGAAGAAGACCGACTTGGCCCCCGTGCGGGTGCAGAGCTTTTCGGCCAGGCGCGCGCCAGGCTCGTGGTAGTAGAGGTTGGAGGTGTGCTGGAGCTTACCCAGCTGGTCGGTGACGGCGGCCACCCAGCCCTCGTCGCTGTAGCCGAAGGTATTGACGGCGATGCCCGTGGCCAGGTCGATGTACTGCTTGCCGTCCTCGTCGTAGACGGTGGAGCCTTGACCGTGGGTCAGGACGAGATCGAAGCGGCCGTAGGTGTTGGCGACATATTGCTTATCTGTATTCTTGATATTGCTCATAAAATATTCCTTTCAATACGCGAACAAAAAACTAATTGTACTTCATGATACTTGAAAGATACCATATCATGCTCGCATTTCTATCGTTTGGCACTTCCTCCACATGTTTTATTATATGATTTTGTTGCATTAAAGGCACGAATCAGTCTTTTTTCCACATCGTTCATTTCTGACTCTTGACACATCACAAAATGGACATACACATATTTTCCATATTTTATATCTGCATAAACATCTCCATTGCCCTTGCCATTAAAATGATTGTGCACACGTTGACATACATTGACAGATTGGCCAATATAAATATCTTCATAGTTATTCCAATTATCATCTGTAACTGGATGACTATATACAGTTATTACATAACACCCCGGTCCATCCTGATATTTGAAACCATTGCTTGTTCCATATTTTCCTCTACCACTTGATATTATCCATCGACTTTCAAAATCTTCATAATAAATAAAAGTCTTATTGTCATTTAAAGAAGGGTCTCTTGTAAATGACGAGGAGCCATATAGATCGCGACGGATTTGTTCTCTTTCTTGCGCATCAAATTCGATTGCACTTTTTAAGATAAAAACAATGACAATAATGAAAATTATGAAAAATACAAGAAAAAATCCCATGTTATTCTCACCTAAATTTGTCGAAAATCCATAGCAAATTATTCTCCCATCACCATGGTGCCCGCGCCCTCGTCGGTGAGCAGCTCCATGAGGATGGCGTGGGGCACGCGGCCGTCCATGATGGTCACGTCCTTAACGCCCTTGGAGATGGCCTCGATGCAGCAGTCCACCTTGGGGATCATGCCGCCCGAGATCACGCCCTCGGCATAGAGAGCCTTGGCCTCGGAGACGGTAACGTGGGGGATGAGGGTGGAGGGATCGTCCTTGTCGCGCAAGATCCCCGCCACGTCGGTCATCATGATGAGACGCTCGGCGTTCAGAGCCCCTGCGATGTAGGCGGCGGCGGTGTCGCCGTTGATGTTGTAGACGTTGCCCTCGTGGTCGCTGGCCACGGTGGAGACAACGGGGATGTAGTTCTTCTCCAGGAGGTCATTGATGGGCTTGGCGCGCACCTTGGTGATCTCACCCACGTATCCCAGCCGCTCGTCCTTGATCCTGGCCTCGATGATGCCGCCGTCCATACCCGAAAGGCCTACGGCGTGGCCGCCCTTCATCTGGAGGAGGGTGACGAGGGTCTTGTTGACCTTACCCGCCAGCACCATCTGCACGATATCCACGGTCTCCTTGTCGGTGACGCGGAGGCCGTTGACGAACTCGGGCTGCTTGCCCAGCTTCTTCATCATGTCGTTGATCTCGGGGCCGCCGCCATGCACCAGCACCACCTTGACGCCGATGAGCCAGAGCAGGGCGATGTCCTCCATGACCTGCTGCTTGAGGTTCTCGTCGATCATGGCGTTGCCGCCGTACTTGACCACAACGGTCTTACCCACGTACTGCTTGATATAAGGAAGCGCCTGAGTCAGCACCTCGGCGCGCTGGAAGTTGGTGAATTGAAGGTTGTCCATGATGTTCTCCTTTGTTTTTGGAGATACAAGATACAAGTTACAAGATACAAGATATTACCCGTCAGGCACATCGTATCTTGTATCTTGTATCTCGTATCTTGTATCTTTCTCGTACAAATTAAGTGCGATAGTCTCCGTTGATCTTCACATACTCATAGGTCAGATCGCATCCCCAAGCCGTAGCCTCGGCCTCGCCGTCGGAGAGAGTGACCTTGACGGTGATCTCGTCCTCGAGAAGGATCTCCTTGGCGATCTCCTCGGAGAAGTCCACGCCTGCGCCGTCCTTGCAGACCAGGATCTCACCCTTGCGGGAGGAGAAGACCACGTCGATGCCGTTTACGTCGGTCTCCACACCGCTGTAGCCGATGGCGCAGAGCACGCGGCCCCAGTTGGCATCGGCGCCGAAGATGGCGGCCTTCATGAGGGAGGAGCAGATGACCGACTTGGCGATACGGCGGGCAGATTCCAGATCCTTACCGCCCTTGACCTCGCACTCAAAGAGGCGGGTCGCGCCCTCGCCGTCAGCGGCGATGCAGCGGCAGAGGTAGACGGTGAGGGTGTTCAGCGCCTTCATGAATGCATCGAAGTCCTCGCCCTCGGTTGTGATGAGGTCATTCCCTGCCTGACCGTTGGCCATGAGGGTGACCATATCGTTGGTGGAGGTGTCGCCATCCACGCTGACCATGTTGAAGGTGGCCTGCACGTCGGTGGACAGGGCCTTCTGGAGCATCTCGGGGGCAACGGCGCAGTCGGTGGTGATGAACACCAACATGGTGGCCATATTGGGATGGATCATGCCCGAGCCCTTGGCGATACCGCCCATGCGGCAGGTCTTACCGCCTACGGTGAATTCCAGGGCGATCTCCTTGACCTTGGTGTCGGTGGTCATGATGCCGTGGGCGGCGTTCAGAGAGCCGTCCTTGGACAACCCTGCCACCAGCGCGGGAATCCCGTTGGCAATGGGGGTGATATCCAGAGTCTGACCGATGACACCGGTGGAGGCCACCACCACGTCGGCGGGGGAGATATGCAGAGCCTCGCCCAGCAGGTCGGACATCTGCTCGGCGATCTCGATGCCGTTTGCGTTGCAGGTGTTGGCGTTGCCGCTGTTGCAGATGACGGCCTGGGCGTAGCCGTCGGCGATGTGGTTCTTGGTGACGGTCAGGGGCGCTCCCTTGACGCGGTTGGTGGTGTAGACGCAGGCAGTGGCGGCCTTCACGTCGGAGTAGATGACCGACAGGTCATGCTTGGTCTTGTTCTTGCGGATGCCGCAATGGATGCCGTTGGCGGTAAAGCCCTGAGCGGCACAGACACCGCCGGGAATACGGGTGATGGTAGACATGATTTTCTCCTATATTTAAAACGAATAATTATACAACGAGGTTGGCGGTGGGCTCGGCACCCAGCAGGATGTTGAGGCACTCCACGGCGGCACCGCTGGCACCCTTGCCCAGGTTATCGTAGCGGGCAACGAGGATCATGCGGTCGGGGTTGCCGAAGACCGAGATCTCCATGCTGTCCTTCCCCGTCATGGAGCCGGCGGAGAGGAATCCGTTTTCGTCTGCGTTGGCCACGCGGACGAGAGGGGAGCCGTCGTAGGTCTTGTGGTAGATCTCCAGGATCTCCTCGGGGGTTGCGCCATTCACGTCACTGCCGAAGAGGGGGACGGTGACCTCCATGCCCGAGTAGAAGTCTCCCACGATGGGAAGGAACACGGGGGCGTTTGTAAGACCCGTGAAGGCCTGCATCTCGGGGAGGTGCTTGTGGGCCTGTCCCAGGGCGTACTGGCGGGGGGCGTCCAGCAAAGCGTCGCGGTCGGGATTCTCATAGTCGGCAATCATATTTTTGCCGCCGCCGCTGTAGCCCGTGAGGGAGGTGGCGGTCAGCTTGGCCTCGGGGGACAGGAGTCCTGCCTGCACCAGGGGGCGCACCAGGGCGATGAAGCCGCTGGCGTGACAGCCGGGGACGGCGATGCGGTTGGAGGTCTTCACCTTCTCGTAAAAGTCCTCATCCAGCTCGGGGAAGCCGTAGGCCCAGGCGGGGTTGGTTCTATGAGCGGTGGAGGTATCCAGCACGCGGACGGCGGGGTTTTCGATGAGGGTGACGGCCTCTCTTGCGGCGGCGTCGGGGAGGCAGAGGAATACGAAATCCACGCTGTTCATGATCTCGCGGCGGGCCTCAGTGTCCTTGCGCTTGTCCTCGGGGAGGGTCAGGACGGTGACGTCATCTCTTTCGGCCAGACGCTCGCGGATGCGCAGTCCCGTGGTGCCGGCTTGTCCGTCAATGTATATGTTTTTCATATATTCACTCTTTCTGCATATTTATGTAATGAAATGCAACAGATATTTAATATTATACTAACAACGGGGGATTTTGTCAAGGCATTTTTGCATATTTTTTCATTGGTTTTTTCTCGCTCCGTGATTTTCTGCGTTTCGGTCAATTACTCTGAATCCCAAACGAGAATTTTGTTGATTTTGCCATGTTTTTGCAGAGAATACCCCCGATTGGTGCAGAAACTTCCCGGGAAAGTATTGCTTTTTCCAGCAAAATATGGTATACTGGTTGTAGACATGCACAACACCCCTCAAGGAGGCAGTTTATGGAATACAGGGATGCCGACCTTTACCTGCATCACACTTTGACTGAATCCCCTTCCGAAGCCTTTTTTCCTCTTCACGCCCACAGCCTCTACGAGATCTACTGCTTTTTGGACGGTCAGGGCTACTACACCGTGGAGGGTCACGATTATCCCTTGACCCCCGGCTGTATTCTGATCATGCGGGACGGGGAAACCCATAAGCTCCACATCAGCCCCGATAAGCCCTATGAGCGCATTTCTCTCCATTTTCTCCCCTCGGTCATTGATGAGGGTCTGCGGGATGAGCTGCTCTTGCCCTTCCGCGCCAGGGGACTTGGGCAAAAAAATATGCTTCCCTCCTCGGACGCGCTGGAGCGGGCGCGTCAGATGCTGATCCGCACCTCTGACGATACGGTCACAGTCGAGGAATGCCGCGGACGCATCCTGGCTTACCTCCCCGCCATCCTCCACGAGCTGTCCCGCGCCGCGCGGGAATGGGACGGTGGCGAAGGGCTATCGGCGGACAAGCCTCTCGTGGGGCAGATCATCGACTGCATCAACGAGGATCCCGCCGCCGTGGAGGGCATGGAGGCTCTGGAGGAGCGTTTCGGCTTCTCCCGCTCCTACCTCAACCGCACCTTCCGCCAGTCCACGGGGGTATCCATCTGGGACTACGTCATCTTAAAGCGCCTGACCGCCGCCCGCAAGGCCATACGGAAGGGCATCCCCGCCGCCGTGGCCGCCAAGGAGGCGGGCTACACCGACTATTCCTCCTTCTACCGCCAGTACAAGAAGCGGTTCGGGATCACCCCCGAGGAGGAGAAGAGGCAGACGAAAAAATGAGACGAGCAAGCCATCGGGTCAATTCGTAATTCGTAATTCGCAATTCGTAATTACGGACTCCCTTTGCCCCAACGAAGCTACTTCGGCCGAAAATCTTGCCTCTCCGCAGGGTAAAGAAACACCTTCATACCGCCGGTAATCCGTTCCCCCAATTATGACGAATTAATATCCTTTCCCCTCACATAGAAAATAATTTTTTACATAAGGAGATCACCATGAAGCGCACCCTGAAGCTCGCGGGTCTGATTGCCCTGCTCTGTTTGTTCCTGACGGTCACTCTGGTCGCCTGCGATACCGCAGGAGGCGAGGAGACCACGCCCGAAGCAACGGTTGACGAGGTCACCCCCGCCCCCACCGAAGCCCCCACTGAGCCCCCCACAGAAAAGGAGACCGAGCCCATGACCGAGCCTGTGACCACCGAAGCCCCCACCGAGGCCCCCACCGAGCCTGAGACCGAGAAGGTCCCCGACGGCACCATCCCCTTCGTTCCCTCCAATCCCGAGACCATCGGTGACTGGAAGGGCCTGTGGCTCTCCCAGTTCGATCTCCAGTCCATCTATGCCGCCGGCTCCTCCCAGCGTGGCGAGGCGGACTTCCGCAAGCGCATGGAGATGGTACTGGACAACACCGTGAAGGACGGCTTCAACACCGTGGTGCTCCAGCTCCGTCCCAATGCCGACAGCATCTACCCCTCCGACGTGTATCCTCCCAGCAAGTACGCCGTTGGCTCCTACGCGGGTGACTTCCAGTACGATCCCGTAGCCATCGTGGTGGAGCTGTGCAAGGAGAGAGGCCTGTCTGTCCACGGTTGGATCAATCCCATGCGCGGTATGACCGATGACGAGATCAAGCAGGTGGATGACAAGTACCTCATCAAGCAGTGGTACAACGACACGGCCAAGAAGGGCGATTACATCGTCCTCGTCAACAAGAACTGGTACCTCAACATCGCCCATCCCGAGGTGAGAAAGCTCATCTGCGACGGTGCCGCCGAGATTCTCGCAAAGTACGAGATGGACGGCGTCCACATGGACGATTACTTCTACCCCACCACCGATGCCTCCTTTGACGGAAAGGCCTATAACGCCTACAAGAAGGAGGGCGGCAAGCTGGATCTGGCCAGCTGGCGCAAGGATTGTCTGAACCAGCTGGTGGCCGAGCTGTACGCCACGGTCAAGACCCACGATCTCCGCGCCCTCTTCGGCATCTCCCCCGCGGGCAACATCAACACCGTGCGGGACAGCCACTACGCCGACGTGGATACCTGGTGCGGTACCCCCGGCTACATCGACTACATCATGCCCCAGGTCTACTTCGGCTTTGAGCATGCCTCCTGGGCCTTTGACAAGACCTGTAAGATCTGGCAGGATATCATCAAGACCGACTACGTCACCCTCATCGTGGGTATGTCCTTCGGTAAGGCGCAGTCGGGCGTGGATAACTACGCGGGTGCCGCTGGCAAGGACGAGTGGACCCGCCACAAGGATATCATGGTTCGTTCCCTGAAGCACACCGAGACCCTGGAGCTTTGCAAGGGCGTTACCGTCTTCTGCTACCAGTACCTCTGGGATCGCGGGAACGGCTCCATCGTCGCCGCCACCAAGCAGGAGCATGAGGCCTTCGCCGCCTACCTCAAGGAGGTCACCTGGCAGAAGGAGACCGACGAGGCTACCGAATAATCAAGTGATACATACCGAAAACGGAGATTCCCTTCGGGGAGTCTCCGTTTTGTGTTTGGAATTTTCAAATTTGGGGTTGGCGGTCTGCTGTCTGACGGAAGCGGCGGTGACCACCCTGGCCGAGGAGGCCGAGACCCTTCGTGGAATCAGGGTACAAAAGGGGGCAAATTCTTGATAGGTGTAAATTTTGACCCTTTTGACCCCTTACGAGCATAAATATGAACAAATATATTATATTTATTTACTAAATCGTGTACAACAGTGGCAGAGGGGTCAAAAGGGGCAAAAGGGGCAATTTATACACCATATACCCCTTCGTCACGTTTTGTACACCGCGATTCAAATTTGGGTTTATCGGTGGGATGCACATATCTTTCACAAATCAACTACACCAATGGGGAAGGGGCCCCATGGGGGTTTCCTCTATGCTACCCACTATCAAATCGCCGGGCTTATCTATGCTTTTTGAAAGTTTTTGGAGATCCAAGAACCTTTTGCAAAAGGTTCTTGGCCGCCGGAGGCCGTTCCCCTACAAACTGCAATTTACTTTCCAAAGACATCCCCGCAGAACCGCTCGGTGAAGGCCTCCTTCGCCCGAAAGTCCATGGCGGCGGCGTAGATGGTTTCCAGCTCGAAGTGGTAGGCGGCGGCATCGGCCAGGTGGCGGAGAGCGGTGTCGGTCAGGGTTTCCCGAAGGTTGATGGCCTGCCGTAGCTCCCCTCGGATGGCGCGGAGCTTTTCGGGCTCGTAGTAGCGGCGGAGGGGCAGGGCGCGAGTGTTAGTCTCCTCGGCGGGGGATGCGTCGCCTACGAGGACACACAGCCCCGTGTCGGGGTAGAGGAGCCCGTCGATCTTGCGGGGACAGAGGGGATCGTAGGAAACGAACACGCGGTGGCGGCGGGACTCGGAGAGCTTCAGCAGGGCGGCGGTGAGGCGGTAGCCCATGCCGTAGGGATCCTCGGGGAGGAGGAGGGTCTTGGCGGACTCCTCGAAGCTGTGGAGGGTGTATCTCCCCGCCATGCTGATGGCGCGGCGGAGGGCAGGGATGACCTCAAAGCACTCTCCCGTGGGCTGATGGCGGAGGATGCGGGCCGCCAGAGCCTCCAGGCGGTCGGCTCGGACACAGTCCTCGGTGAGGGAGTCCGCCAGCTCTACCATGTCCCCGGCGGCGCGGAGGCAAGTGTAGGCGCGGGCATAGGCGGCGGATTTTCCTTGACCCAGCCGGCGGATGGTGTCCCTCTGCCCCGCGAGGGTCTTGGGATCCCAGAATGCCCCCAGATCCACGATCTCATCCTTCGCCCCGGGGAGGACAGGCTCACGGACATGGGGGGCTGTGCCGTCCAAAAGCCCCACCGTGGGAGAATTCTTGCGGGTGAGTAGGATCCCGTCCAGGGAGGCGGGGTCGGAGGAGCAGTAGAACTCGGTGACGGCATAGCCCCTCTCTCGGGCGTAGCGGGCCACCACCTTCATGAAGTGGCTCTTCCCCGTCCCCGGGCCGCCCTTGATGATGTAGAGGCGGTCTATGCGGGTGTCGGTGAAGATCTCGCCGTAGTAGTTTTTGAAGCCCTCGCGGGAGTTGGAGGCGGCGAAGCTCCGGCGGGGAGCGGCGGAGGGTGTGGTCATGGGTGTCTCCTTTCGGGTCGTTCTTCCCTACAGGATATGCACTTTTTTCGCTCGGGGACACGGGAAAGGAGGATCTGCGTCTCACTTTCGACTTCCCTGTGCATGACCAAAAGGATCACCAGATTGAGGATGGTCATGACCGCGATGGCGGCATCGGCCACTGTCCATGCCAGGGTGGGTGCCGTCACCGCTCCGACCGCCAGGGAGGCGGCGAGGAGGACGGTGTACACACCTTGGGCGCTCCTTTGACACTTGCGCCCTGCCGTGAGGTAGCTCACGCAGGTCATGCCGTAGTGAGCCCAGCAGATCACCGTCGCTACCCCGAACAGGAGGATGGACAGGGCGAAGAAGCCCCCCGCCCAGTTTCCCAGCACCGAGGAGAAAGCGGCCTGGGCGGTGCGGGTGGCATCCTCCCCGAAGGCGGCGGGGCCGCTGTCGCTGACCAGGATGCAGAGGGCGGTCACCGTACAGAGGAGCACGGTATCCACGAAGACCTCCACCAGCCCGAAAAGTCCCTGCCTTGCGGGGAGATCGGTATCGGCGGCGGCATGAGCCATGGGGGCGGTACCGCAGCCCGCCTCGTTGGATACCAGCCCCCGCATGACCCCGTAGCGGATCCCTCCCGCCGTCAGATAGCCCAGTACCCCCGCCCCCGCGCTTTTGGGGTGAATGGCATCCTCCCAAATGGACAGGAGAGCGGCGGGGATGCGGTCGCGGCGCAGGAAAAGGACGGCCAGGCAGACGATCAGAAAGCCCACCGTCATGAAGGGCACCAGCTTTTCGGTCAAGGCCGAGATGCGCTTGGCGCCCCCCAGGGCGGCTACGGTGGCGAGGAGGGCCACGGCGGCACCCGTGACCATGGGGGGCACCGAAAAGCCCTCCTCCATGGCCGAGGCGGCGGCATTGACCTGGAGGAGGCTCCCCATGGTGATGGCGTTGACCAGACAGAGGAGAGCAAAGACCACCGCCAGGACCTTCCCCAAGCGGGGAAGCCCCAGGGTCTTCATGCCGTCCTCCATGTAGTAGGGCGCGCCCCCCGTGGGGAGACCGTCGCTGTCCCGTCGGCGGTGGCGGAGAGCCAGGGTGATCTCGGCATACTTCAAGACCATGGCCACCAGGGCGCTGACAACCATCCAGAACACCGCTCCCGCCCCGCCCAGGTAGAGGGCCGAGGCTACCCCTACGATATTCCCCACCCCCAACGTCCCCGCCAGGGCTACGGTCAGAGCGCGGAAGGGAGAGATCCCGCCCTCCCGCCTGCCGCCGAACAGGAGGCGGATACAGCGGATCGGGTGGAGCAGGTAGAAGCCTCCCAGACGGAGGATATAGAAAAGACCTACGCCGAAAAGCAGGATCGGTGTGGCGGTCAGAAGAAACGTCATGTGCATCACCTCGGTGGAGTGTATGCGAAGGGATGTCCTGTCTATGACAAAAGGGAGCGGTCATCCGCTCCCTTTATACGGTATTGGTTCAGTTGTCGCTGTCCAGGATTTTGTCGGTGAGGGTCAGGATCCGATCCGCGTACTTGCGGCGGCGGGCATTGCGGATGCCCTTATAGAGGGGGTAGGTCAAGGCGCAGGCGACTATGCCCAGAGTGCCGATGATGATGCCGGGGATCATCATATTCTCGGAAACGGTGATGCCGCAATAATTCCCTGCGGGGATGACGTTCATGGCGAAGCACATCCCCGTCCCCATGACCAGGGAGGCGACAGAGCCGAAGATATAGGCAAAGGTAGCGGCGGGACGGCGGACACGGCGGTCCAGCGCCTTCAGGGCATCCATATCGGACTTGGGGGCATCTGTGTAGCGGGCGCGGATCTTCTCGGCGGCGGCGGTGTTATTCTGCATGGTGTGTACCTCTCTTTCATTGTTGGCAACAGTATACTCCCTCGGTGTGTGTGTTTTACTTCCGAAATGTTTCCGAAAGGTTAAAAGAAAAAAATTTCCGCAAAGTGTAGACGAAAGCGCGAAAATATGGTATAATATATCTACAGAAGCATCTGTACTCATTATCATCATACCGAAAGGAGTCTGACTATGTCTCTCATCCATGTTACCAAAGATAATTTCAACGAGGTCAAGGCCTCTGACAAGCCCGTCCTGCTGGACTTCTTCGCCACCTGGTGCGGCCCCTGCCGCATGATCGCTCCCTTCATCGAGCAGATCGCTGACGAGCATCCCGAGTACGTTGTTGGCAAGATCGACGTAGACGAGGAGCGAGAGCTGGCCGAGCAGTTCGGCATCCAGAGCATCCCCACCCTGGTGGTCATCAAGAACGGCGAGGTGGTCAACACCGCCGTGGGCGGCCGCCCCAAGGATGCCATCCTGGCTCTGCTTCAGTAAGCCTTGCGTAACAGAAAACACACCCGAGCCTTTTCGGGTGTGTTTTTGTTTATGGGTCAGATCCCGCGCTTATACCTCTTCGCTACCGTCCTTCTTGAAGCAGGACACGGGGCAGTCATTGTCGCACTCCAGAAATGCCCAATCGGGCCGGGGAGAGCCTTCTCGGCCCAGGAGCTTGTAGAGCAGGCGGTAGAGGGTGACGGTCTCCTCCAGAGACAGGGGGTTATACTTACCCAGCTCTAGGGGGATGCCCTGTGCCTTACTCTGCAAGGCTCTTCCCTCGTCGGTGAGGGATACGTTCAGGTTGCGCTCGTCCTTGGTGGAGCGGGTGCGGGTGATGACCCCCTTGACCTCCAGCTTCTTGAGAAGAGGGGTAAGCGTACCCGAATCCAGGAAAAGGTGGTCGCCGATCTCCTTGACGGTCAAGGTATCGTACTCCCAGAGCAGGAGCATGGCGATATATTGGGTGTAGGTCAGATCCAATTCGTCCAGGTAGGGCTTATAGAGCTTGATGATCTCACGGGAAGCGGCATACAGGGGAAAGCAGATCTGGTTCTCCAAACTCAAGAGCTTACATTTTGTACTGTCCATTGAAAAAACCTCCGTCGTTCATTTTCTCCTTATATTTTAACATATTACAACGAAAAAATCAAGTCTTTTTGCTATTTTTATTCCTATTTAATTGTATGAAAAAACGATTTTCCACATAAAAACTGCCGCAATCCTTGACAAATCCCCTTCCGTGGTCTATAATAGAGGTAACTTCCCCTCGGGGAAAATCCGAAAAAACGACAGGAGACCGACCATGGACAAGATCAAGGTTGCCGTCATCGGCTGCGGTACCATCGCCAACGCCGCCCACATTCCTTCCTACATGAACAATTCCGACGTGGAGATCAAGTATTTCTGCGATATCATCCCCGAGCGCGCCGAGGCCGCCGTGAAGCAGTACGGCTGCGGCACCGCCATCGTGGACTACCACGAGGCTCTGAACGACCCCGAGGTGGAGGCGGTTTCGGTCTGCACCCCCAACAAGGCCCACACCACCATCGCCATTGACGCTCTCCGCGCGGGCAAGCACGTCCTCTGTGAGAAGCCCGCCGCCCGCACCTATGCCGAGGCCAAGCTGATGCAGGACGTCCAGCACGAGACGGGCAAGACCCTGAACATTGGCGTGGTCAACCGCTTCAACACCGCTGTGAACAAGATCCGCGAGCGGATCCAGGCAGGGGAGCTGGGTGAGGTCTACCACGTCTACGTCTCCTTCCGCGCCCACCGCTCCATCCCTGGTCTGGGCGGAGCATTTACCACCAAGGAGATCGCCGGCGGCGGCGCCCTCATCGACTGGGGCGTGCACTACCTGGATATCGTCATGTACTGCACGGGAGATCCCAAGCCCGTCACCGTCTCGGGTCAGGCCTTCTGCAAGCTGGGCGTGGATATGCCAAACTATGTGTACACGAATATGTGGAGCGAGATCACCAAGGATCTGAACGGCACCTACGACGTGGACGACAGCGTCACGGGCTTCATCCGCACCGAGGGCGGCCCCACCATCACCCTCAACGGCGCATGGGCCCAGAACATCGGTATCGGTGAGACCTACATCGACTTCCTGGGCGATAAGGCAGGTATCCGCTTGAGCTACGGCGGGAACTTCACCGTCTGGGGCACCAAGGATGGCAAGCTCACCGAGGAGATCCCCGAGTTTGAGAGCGTTCCCATGTTCCAGAACGAGATCGACAGCTTCATCCGTTGCATCCGCACGGGAGAGAAGCTTCCCTCCCACATCGACCAGGTCATCATCACCGCCCGCATGATGCAGGCCATCTACGATTCCTCGGATACGAGGGAGGAGATCAAGCTGGAGTGGTGAAAAACTCCATCATACAGAAAAGAGAGGCCTTAGGCTTCTTCTCTTAAGGATGTTTAACACAACATTTGTAGGGGTCGACGTCCTCGGCGACCCGTAACAAACAAATTTCGGCAGAGAACTTGTTTTCTCTGCCGATTTGTGTTATAATGGGAGAAAGCAAAAAGCCATCCTCCGGGAGGAAGGTGGCACGCGGAGCGTGACGGAAGGAGCCCGCGTGACTTTAGGTTTGTACTAACTTCATTGTAACGCCCTCTCCCTCACCCGACTTCGTCGGGAGCTCCCTCCCGGAGGGAGCCTATGGTACGCTCATGCATCTTTAGGGGTATGGGCTTTGCCCGAAGCCCGCGTTGCAAGCAACGCCGTAATACAAAGGCGAAACTGGCAATAAAACAGAACGATAAATAAGAATTTGACGAACGCCAATCAATATTTTTCAAAAAAGGTATTGACTCTCACGCTCCGTCATAGTGTATACTTTTGTTGTGAGGTGATGAAATTGAAAATGCTAATTAAAGAATTTGCCGATTTCACGGGTGTAAG
>JBGVRH010000004.1:0-38562 GCA_045128275.1 Eubacteriales bacterium
GGAAACCTTCGGTTTCCCGCATTTTATATCAAATCAATGGAGAAATCCGTAGGATTTCAACCGAAATTATTCATTATTCATTAGCCGCTTGCGGCGACTTCATTATTCATTAGCAGTTTATCGGACTTCTGTTCGATAAACTGCAATTTAGTCATTTCTTCCGATCGTCCTCCCGCACGTACCGCCGATAAAACAGGATCAGAAACGGTATCGACACGATAAAGGTGCAGAGATCCGCCAGGGGTTGGGCGGCTACCACGCCGAGAGTCCGCAGACACAGGGGCAGGAGCAGGACGGCGGGGAGGAAGAAGATGCCCTGACGGCAGGAGGCCAGGAAGGTGGCCTGTCCCTTGAAGCCCAGGCATTGGTAGAGCTGGTTGACGTAGGTGGAAAAGGCCATGAAGGGCATGACACCTCCCGAGAGCCAGATGTAGCGGAGGCCGATGTGAGCTACCTCGGCATCGTCGCAGAACCACCACATGATGGGCTCGGCGAAGAAGACAGTCACCGCGGCGAAGAGAACGCAGACCACCGACCCGACCCACGTAGCGAAGGTGAAAGACTGCCACGCGCGGCGGCGGTTCCCCGCACCATAGTTGTAGCCCGCCACGGGCTGGAAGCCCTGGCCGAAGCCGATGACGATATTGCGTACCAGAACGTAGACCTTCCCCGCGATGGTGATGGCCGCCCCCGCCGCGTCACCGCCGTAGGCAATGGCCTGGATATTCAGCACCGCCGCCGCCACGCTCCCCAGGCCTTGGCGGCAGATGGTGGGAAGTCCCGTGGCCACGACGAGGCGGTAATCGGCAAAGGATCGGCTGACGTGGCGAAGTCCGATGCGGACGATGGACTTTCCCGACAGGAAGATGACCAGCAGGATGAGGAAGCTGACGGCCTGGCTGATGACGGTGGCCAGCGCGGCACCTCCCGTCTCCATGCCGAGGCCGAAGATGAGGATGGGGTCGAGGATGACGTTGAGGATACCGCCCGAGCTAACGCCCACGGTGGCCAGAGTGGAGTAGCCCTCGCTCCGCAGAGCGTTGCTGAGGACGAAGGTGGCACAGCTGACAGGGGCGCCCATGAGGATGAAACGGGCGTAGGGGATCGCATAGGGCATCATGGTATCGGTACAGCCCAGCAGGCGCAGGAAGGGTCGGAGTACCGAAAGACCCAGCACACCGATGACACCCCCCACCAGGACGGCGGCAAAGAAGGCGCTGGAGGCGTACCGTGAGGCGGCATCGTTTTCCTTGGCACCCAGTTTGCGGCTGATGAGGCTTCCCGCTCCCACGCCCAGCCCGAACCCGATGGCCTGGATGATGGCCATGACGGCGTAGACCGCTCCCACGGCGGCCGAGGCGGACTTATTGATCTGGGAGACGAAGTAGGTGTCGGCGGTGTTGTAGATCACGGTGATGAGCATACCGATCACCGTGGGGACGGCCAGGGATGTCACCAAACGGGGAATGGGGGTGTCCATCATGCGGCGGTACTGGGCTTCGGCGGCGGGGGTGGTGGGGGGCACTGGATCATCTTCTTTCTTTGAAAGTGTGTATTCCATTGTATTATAGCACAAAAAAGCAAAAACCGCAAGTCCCAATCGGAATTTGCGGTTTTTGCGGAAAACGGTACGGTCGGAGGACTCATTCCTCCAGCCTCCACCCATGATCCCCGTGGTAGATCATGAGCCTTGTCATGCCGCCGTCGATGCAGATGTTCTCCCCCGTGATGAATCCCGCCATGTCGGAGCAGAGGTAGACCACCATGTTGGCGATATCGGAGGGATCTCCCACCCGCCCGACGGGCTGTTGGGTGGCGTCGGGGCCCTCATAGACGGTGTAGGCGTTGTCGATCCAGCCCGGAGAGATGGAATTGACCCGCACGCGGCCCGCCAAGCTCACGGCCAAGGCGTGGGTGAGGGCCGAGATGCCTCCCTTGGCGGCGGTGTAGCTCTCGGTCTCGGGCTGGCTCATGCGATCCCGGGAGGAGGAGATGTTGATGATGCTCGCTCCCGCAGGCATATGGGGGGCGAAGAGCTTGGCCAGGTAGAAGGGGGCGGTGACTCCCACGCGGAGGGCGTATTCAAAATCCTCATAGCTTCCCTCGGTGATACCCGTCATGAGCGGGGCGGCGTTGTTGACCAGGATATCCACCCTGCCATGCTCCGCGATGACCTTCTCGGCGAAGCGTTCCAGGGTGGCCTTGTCAGCAAGATCCCCCACAAAACAATCGTTTTCCAGCAGGTCGATGACGCAGACCGTAGCGCCTTCGGCCTCCAGCTGACGGCGGATGCACAGGCCGATGCCCCGCGCGCCGCCTGTGACCACGGCGACCTTTCCTTTGAGATTCAGTTCCATCTTCATACCAGCTTCTTCCCGTCCGAGAAGGCCTGCCCCACCTTCTCCCCCAGATTCCAATACCCGTGACTGACGCTATCGTAGCAGATGGGGTTTAGAGCCTTGGCATCCACCTTGCCCGACTCGTCCAGAATGCTCTCGTCCGCGGAGACATTGACGATCTCACCGACGCAGATGCCGTCCTCGTTGAACTTCAGAAGCTTGCACTCCACGGTCATGGGCAGCTCCTCGATGATGGGGGCGTTGACGAATTCGCTCTTCACGGCGTGGAAGCCCGCGCGGGAAAACTTGTCGGGGACATCGTTGGCCGAGACGATACCCACGTAGTCGCAGGGCACCACGGTATCGGCGGTGGCGAAGCTGACGGTGAAGGCTTCCGTCTTTTTGATGTTCTCGGTGGTCTTATGGTCATCCGCGAGGCAGACCATGACCATGTTGGTGTCGTAAATGCCTCCCCAGGCCGCGTTCATGGCATTGGGGGTGCCGTCCTCGGCATAGGTGCCGATGATGAGGACGGGCATGGGGTAGAGCCAGGTCTTTTGGCCGAAGTTTTTGCGCATGATTTACTCCTTTCATCCAAACAAATATCAGTAATCCTTTTTTCTTCCGCAATTTTTGCATTTCCTTATGAAAAGGCCGCCAAATACACCACCACAATATTGGCACAGCATATTGCTTATTCGCCTTTGTTTTTCATTTTCTATATTGATATTAGCGATTCTTTCTTCTATACGTTTTTTCAACTCATCAGTATTCTTCCATGCGTTTATTCTATTAAGCTTTGCAATTGCTAACCTAAGATCTGAAATTCTTGGTGAGACAGACAATTCAATTGCTTGTGCATATTCCTTTTCTACTTGCTTATTTTCTTCGTCCTTTATTGCGTTTATCTTATACTGAAAAACCTTTATATCTTGTGATACTAATTTCTTGTCTGAAATTGATCTTAATTGTTCGACAGCCTCCTGTAAAATCGAAATATCTGCGGAAGAGAATTTTCCCATTGCTTCCCGATAGATGTCATCTACATGAATTGCTTTGTTCTCAGGACAAAAATTAGAACTACTGTTGTGCTCGTTGTCGTTATTTATCCCATATTCAGTTTTTTCAACACACGGATTATTCGATGCAAATGGTTTTACCGCGACTGCTGGAGATACGTGAGCCCGTTTATCTAATGTAGTTTTTTCCTTTGAAGGTGTTTTTTTATTACCTGCAATATCCATGGCCTCATATTCGTCTGGTTTATAGCCTAAACATTTCATTATGGTTAGCTCATCAATTGCATCAGCAAGGGCGTTATGTGATTCATGGTATGTCATATCATCTGTAAGGAGACGATACATGTCATTCACACTATAATTCCGCTTTAATTTTCCGGTCGAATAACAATCTGCATAGGGAGAAATTTTCGGATTGTACTGTTTGTATGCTGCCAAACGCATAATGTCGTACCACCTGAATGTATTTAATTCAGGTAGGTGCTTGTAGTCAAATGATGCATTGTAGGCAAAAATGCTCCGTACACAATAGTTACCTAGGCACTGCTTCACATTTCGTAGTGCCTCATCACGAGTGTATCTTTTTTGAGTTTGAATTTTTTTTAAGGTTAAAACCCCTGAATACATCCCTCCCCGCAAATACTCAGGCGTAATAATATAGTATCTTTTGTCAACTGCTTGAAGAGTTTGTGAATCCGCTATGACAAGGCCAATAGACATAACTTTATCGTCCCAATTAGTCTCGGTATCAATAATTGCGAAATACTCACCAGACATTTTTTGCTCGCCTATTGCTTTCTCCTCCTTCTCCGTTTTTTTCGATGCTTCTTGTGACACATCTTGCACAGTTTCCTTTTTTATTGTTTGAAATACTGCTCGTAAAAACAAATCCTCATTTGGAATTTTAATTTCGTACATATCATTATCGCGTGTATTCCAAACAATACCTCTGTGCAAGTGGAGAGCCGCCATGTAACACGCACATTGTAAAAAATGCTCGTGTTTTAATTCTGAAACAAATTTTAGTTCATAAACGGTTTGGTCTTTCACCACATCGGCAAGTCCCTGCACACACAAAGAATCTTTTTTCAGTACACAGGGCACCTGTACATCTTCATTCCCTGTAAAAATCGAACCTAATCTTTTGTCGAGCTGCTTCTTTTCTGGTTCCAGAACAAAAGGAATCTGAACCTGTGTCCGATAACGGTCTTGCTTTTTATCCACGGACATAACATACAGTATTTTTTCATCCAGTGATAGTGCTTGAATACATGGTGTTAACAACGCCCTTTTTTCAAGAATTTCCAAAAAATGGATCTCTTCATCAATGTTAAACCCTGTAAAGAATGATGCTTCTTGATACATTCCTATACACGGTGATAAATCAATTAATCCATCGTGATTTTTGATTGGAATTGGAGAATGATCCATATTCTCACTTATTTCACGAATTTTCAGCATCGAAAAGCACTTTTCAATACTCTCCTTGTGCTTGAAATCAAACATGGACGATATATCAAGGTTTTTTTGCCTTTCATTCGTATCAAAGGATTTAGACAGCGTTTCTTCGGAAAGAATTTTCCTCCCTTCATTCGCAAAAATAATTCGATCTTTTCCTCGGCTAGCCGCTACGCAGAAAATATTTCGTAATATTCTATACGATTGCAGTGGGCTATTCCTCCGTACTTCCCAATAATCTTCCGAATAATCAAAAACGACACATATTCTTCGCTCTAACCCCTTACTACTGTCAAATGTAGTAAAAATTGCATTTTCCTTTTTGGGGTTAACAGTGCCAGCATCATCGTCATTAATACTGGCATATACTGTCGTTTTATTGTATTTTTCGGGGCATATGGTTTCCAGTTGATTTAAAACATTCGCCATCATTCCCTTTCTAGATCCTAAGCACAAAATATCTTCTGGGTTCTGTAAAGTTAAGAATGTGGTAATAGAGTCAATATCCATGACCTCTACTTGACAATGCTCATTAACACCCACAATGGTTTTATTCCATATGCGTCCTAACTTTGATGCTATTGGTGCCGACAAACGAAAACAAGTGGAAAAAGATAATTCGACATGTTCTCCCAATAGATTATTTATGAACGACATAACATCTAGAGTGGTCTTATCGTAAATCTTCTGCTCCATATCGCCAACAGCGATAATCTGAATATTTGGATTAGTCTGTTTAATATACAGCAGTAAATCTGCAATTTCTCGATCAATATCTTGATATTCATCTAGAATCATCACGTCATAATGATCCAGTTGAGGTCTTTTATCAAGAAAAACTTGGATCATGTCGGAACGTCCGGCGCGAACTCCTATTCTGTATAGATATCTCCCCGCGAAACCATGATAATTGGTTACAGTTGTATTCTTGCTTACTATTTTTTCTTGCGCATCCAGTTTTAGAAGACGATTATATGTTAAATATAGTATTTGGAAATTTGAGGGCAATTCTTGACACAAAATTTGAATAGAAGTAGTTTTGCCACTGCCAATACAAGCGTCAACCAAAATGTTCTTTCCTTCTTTAGCAAGGGAAATAAAGTTCAATTGCTCGTCCGTTAATTGAATCAAATTTTGCGCATTCTGTCTCATCTTTCATACTCCATCATATTTTGATAACGCAAACTTGAAGTGATTGAAAACCGTTTCATTAGGAGTTAAACACATACGCATCCATCCGCCCAAACGCCTCCTTGACTCTCTCAAGAGGCAACGCCACGTTCAGTCGGATGTGGGTGGTGCCGCCGTGGCCCGTGCCGTCCTGCCAGGCGACACCTACGTCGTGACCCATCTTCACCAGCTCGGGGAGGGTCTTGCCGTGGGTCTTCAGCCACTCGGCGCAGTCCATGAAGATCATGTAGGTGCCCTGGGGGTAGGCGGCGGTGACACCCTTGAAATGGGTACGGATGTAGTCCATGGCATAGTCGATATTGCCCGTCAGGACCGTATTCAGTTCGTCCACCCACTCCGCGCCCTCGTCGCTGTAGCCCCCGATGAGGGCGTACATGGAGAGGATGTTCATGTTGTTGTAGTGGGACAGGGAGGACTCCTTCTCCACGCGGTCGCGGAGACGGTCGTTGTAGATGATGTGGTAGGATCCCACCAGACCCGCCAGGGAAAAGGTCTTGGTGGTGGCGTACTGGGCAACTGTGCGCATACGGGCATCCTCGCTCACCGACTGGGTGGGGATATGCTTGTTCCCCGACAGGATGATGTCCGACCAGATCTCGTCCGAGACCACGTAGACGTCATGCTTGCGGTACAGCTCCATGACCGCCTCGATCTCCCACCGCTCCCAGACTCTTCCCGTAGGGTTGTGAGGGGAGCAGAACAGAGCGGCGCGGATGCGGTTTTCGGTGATCTTTCTCTCCATGTCGGCAAGATCCAGCCGCCAGACACCGTTTTCATCAAGCACGAGGGGGCTCTCTACGATATGGTAGCCCGCGTTGGTGAGAGACCCCATGAAGCCCATGTAGACGGGGCTGTTGAGGAGGACGTTGTCGCCCTTGGAGCAGAAGGTGCCCAGAGCCGAGAGGATACCACCCAGCACGCCGTTTTCGTAGCCGATGTGCTTTTTCTCCAGACCCACTACACCGTTGCGGGTGGTCTGCCAGCGGATGATGGCGTCGAAATACTCCTCGCGGGGGTCGAAGTAGCCGAAGCAGGGGTGGTTGATGCGCTCGGTCATGGCTCTCGTCACCGCGGGGGCGGTGGGGAAATTCATGTCGGCCACCCACATGGGGATGGGGTCGAAGCCCTCTCGGGGCTTGCCGGGGGCCCAGCCTTGGCCCAGGGCATCCACGGCCAGAGCGTCCTTGCCCTCGCGGCAGAGGACGGTGGTAAAATCGTATCTCATGGCGGTATACCTCGTTTCTCGTATGGTCTTTGGGTGGTGGCTCTTATTTTTCCTCGGACTCCCGCCGCTTGCGGGCCAGGAGGGTCTCGAACCACAGGTCGGGGGTGGGCAGGGGGGAGATGGGCTCCATGGCGGATACGGCCCCCCTCGTCACGGTGCGGGTGGTACGGGGGGAGGTATCCACGGCGGGCCTACCGTCCACCAGGGCCGAGCCGTGGCTCCCCAGCACCTCCGCCGAGCAGAGCATGGCCGACAGCACCGACCGTTGGGTCAGAACGGTATCGTACAGGCGGAAGGCCTCGGCGGTCTCGGCGGCATCGGCGATTATGACGGTATCGAAAAAGCTCTCATGCAGGGACTCTACCCGCTCAAGGAGGGCCTTCATGCCCTCGGTACGGCGGTCGAAATCGGCCACGCGGCTCATGGCGGTCTGTAGCTCATCCAGCAGAGCCTTGACGTTGGACTCCCCGCGCTTGAACTCGGGGAGGGTATAGGAGGGCATGGGAGAGATCCGCTCCTTCTGTCCCGCGATATGCTCGGCGGCGCGGAGGCTGCCCACCTGGGTGGAGTTGAGGGCGCTCCCTCCGGGGCGGTAGACCCCAAAGGTGCCTGCGGCCTCTCCCGCGCAGTAGAGACCCGGGATCTCGGTCTGCCAGTTCATATCCACGGTCACGCCGCCGTTGCAATGCTGGGCGCAGACCGCGATCTCCAGCCGCTCGGTATACAGGTCGATGCCGTGGGAGGCATATAGCTCTATGGCACCCTTGTTCATCTTCTCCAGACGCTCGATGGGAGTGCCGAACAGTGCCTCCGAGCGGGCCAGGTAATCGTAGGCCTCGGGGGGAAGGGCCGAAAAGCCCTGCTCCAGCCCCTTGGGGTCATGGATGAAGTCCAGATACACGCGGTTGCCCCTTTTGATCTCGGCGGCCACCAGGAGATCCACCAGAGAAGAGCCCTCCGCCTTGCGGGTATCGAAGGGCCATTGGTAGCCCTTGAGGAAGATGAGGCCAAGGGAGGTATCCCCCAGGGCTTCGTAGAGGAATTCCCGCTCGTTCCCTTCTCCGTCTACCGAGATATAGCGCGGGAGCACCTGTTGGTAGGTCCCCGACAGGTTCCAGCGGAATCTCACGCTGGCGATGCCGTACTGCCATTCCTCCATGTTGGAGAGGGACACCCCCGCGTCGATGGCCAGCCCCGTAGCGCCGTGCTGGCTCTCGGGGTAGACGGTGTTCTTGTAGATCCCCGCAGGGCCGCCCGTGCAGAGGATGACGTTCTGGCAGGCGATGACCCGACTCTCTCCCGTGACGGTGGAGACGCAGGCTACCCCCACGATCCCCTCGCTGTCGGTGAGGAGCTTGACGGCCAGGGTATGGTCGATGATCTCAATGCCCTTGCGGAGGCAGGAGGCCTCCAGGGCCTCGGTCATGTACTTGGAGGTCAGAGGGCCGCAGGAGGTGGCGCGGCTACGGGGATCGTGGTCGGTCTTGTAGCCCGCGTACTCCCCGTACTCGTTGGCGGGAAAGGGGACGCCAAGCTCCACCAGGTGCATGAAGCAACGGGTGGAGTAGGCCGCCTCGCAGAGGGCATGCTCCCCCATGACACCGCCCCCGCCGTACAGGGTCTCCGCCATCTCACGGACGCTGTCACCCTCTCCCCCGCAGAGGGAAAGCTTATAGTAGGTCTGCTTGTCGCTCCCCGTGTTGCGGGAGGTGCCCATGTACCGCCCCTCGGTGAGGATGGCGATGTCGGTGATGCCCAGGTCGAAGAGCCTGTCCGCCGCGTTGTAGCCGGCACAGCCTGTGCCGATGATGAGGGTATGGTATCGGTCTTTCATAGCTTTCTAATGTGCATACCTCCGTCCAGGATGAAGGAGTGACCCGTGGCGTAGCTGAAGGTACCGTCGCAGAGGGCGACCACCGCTCTGGCGATATCCTCGGGAGTCCCCCAGCGGCCCAGGGGCACCAGGCCCTCCGCGATGAGCTTATCGTACTTCTCCTTGACTGCCTCGGTCATGCCCGTGGCGATGATGCCGGGGCAGATCTCGTTGACGGTGATGCCCTCCCCCGCCAGGCGGTCGGCAAAGAGCTTGGTGATCATGGAGACCCCTGCCTTGGAGATGCAGTACTCCCCGCGGGAGGTGGAGCTGGTGTAGGCCGAGCAGGAGGAGATATTGACGATGGAGCCGCCCTCGCCGTGGCGGAGCATCTCGCCCGCCACGGCCTGGGTGAGGAACAGCGTCCCCTTGGTGTTGATGCCCATGACGTAGTCGTAGCTCTCCTCGGTCATCTCCAGGATATCACGGCGCACCTTGGGGGCTACCCCCGCCACGTTGACCAGCACCGAGACGGTGCCCTTGGCCACGGCGGTCTCCACCAGCACAGCACGATCCTCGGCGGAGGCGATGTCTCCGGGGATATAGGTCACGTCCAGACCGTCAAAGTCCGAAAGATCCCCGTCGGGCTTACGGCCCATGCCCACGACGGCATAGCCCTTCTCCGCCAGCATCAGCGCGGCGGCCTTTCCGATGCCTCCCAGGACACCGGTCACGATAGCGACCTTCATGACTTGACCTCCTTATACAGATCTCGGTAGTATTCGTTGAAGACGGCGCACCCCGACACCTGCCCCGCCCGCATGAGCTCGGTGCATTTGGAGCAGGCGAGACAGCACTTTTTGGGGGTGAACGATCCATCCAGATAGTCGGCGTAGAAATCGGGGTAGGCCAGCCACATACGGCCATAGCCCACCAGGTCGCAGACACCGTCGCGCAGCAGAGCCTCGGAGCGCTCCATGAGCTCCTCGCGGTAGTAGGAGAGCCCCGATCCCACCACGGTGAGGGTGGGGAAGGTCTCCTTGATGTGCTTCTCCACCGTGACGAAGCGGGCCAGCCCCGCCTCGGGGGGCTCGGGGGGAACATAGCCGCCCTTGCGGTAGGGGCGGTTGATGTGGGGATTGTAGTAGGGGTTGCCGATGGTGACGTTCAGCACCTGTATGCCCTCCTCCACAAGACGGGAGAGCAGGCGGTCGGGCTCGGTGAGATCCAGCTCCCCTTCCTCGTCCGTGCCGAAGCCGTAGGGCTTGGGGATCATGTCCGAGACGCTCAAGCGGGTGGTCAACAGGACGGTTTCCGGGATGACCGCCCTCACCGCCTTGACGCAATCCAGGTACAGTCTCGATCGGTTCTCCAAGCTCCCGCCGTAGCGGCCCTCTCGGGAAAAGGCCGAGAGAAGCTCCTGGAAGAGGTAGCCGTGGCAGGACTTGACGTCCACCCCGTCAAAGCCCGCCTCTACGGCCAGCAGGGCCGCCTTGGCATACAGGGCGGGGAGGGTGTTCAGGTATTCGTCGGTGACGATATGGGCATCGGTGACGGGGCGGCGGGCCTCGTAGAGAGGATGGCGGTAGGCGATCATGGGGGTGATGCTCTGACGGCCCGAGTGGGTCAGCTGGAGGATGAAGGCCTGACGGATCCCCCCCTCGGCGGCGATGCTCCGCATCTCGGTGAGGAGGGCGCGGAAGGCAGGGAGGTTCTCCCGTGTCAGCATCATCTGGCGGGGGTTGGTGCGCCCCTCAGGACAGACGGCGCAGGCCTCGAACCACACCGTCCCCGCCCCACTGCGGGCGGCGCGACGGTATTTGGCAACGGTCAGCTCGGAGGGACTGCCGTCGAGATTACAGTCACAGCCCTCCATGGGCTGGAGAACGACGCGGTTGGGGATATGGGTATCACGGATCTGTAAGGCTTTTTCAAGCATGGCGGGGCTCCCCCTTTTGTGGTGTTGGTTCTATTATAGCAGAAAAGCCAAGAAATTTCCATACCTTTTCGGTGATTTTCTGTCGGGGATAGTCATTTTTCTCCTTTGACCCCCCAAAAAGCGAAAAGGCCCCATCCGAAACGGATGGAGCCTTCTATGGAACAGCAAGAGATCACCGCACCGTGATGCCCTTGTACTCGGCCTTGACCCGCTCGTAGCTCTCCAGGTTGCCGATATCGTAGCGCTTGCCGGGCATCTCCATGGCGTAGACCTCGGTCTGACCGCAAAGCCAGGCGATGTAGCTGCCTGGGGCATCGGTGCCGCAACCGCTCTCGATGCCCTTGGGCACCAGGCGGGCATCCTCCCGCGTGTAGTAGTAGAAGGGGGGACAGCACCAATGGGTGGCGGGGGTGGGGGATTTCTCGGTCATGTTCAGGATGCGGTCGGACTCGTCCACCGTCACCACGCCGCACTTGAGGAGCTTTTGGTCGCTGGGCTCATAGTAGCGCATGATGCAGGAGGCGGCCTTCTCCTTGGCATAGGCCACGAAGCGGGTCAGGCTGAAGTCCAGGACGTTGTCCCCCGCGATGACCAGCATATCGTCATCCAGCCCCAGGGAGTCGATGGCATACTGGATATCCTTCACCGCTCCCAGGCGGGTCTCGTTGGTGTCGGTACCGTCATCCACCACCGTGATCCTCTGGGTCTTGGTTTTGGCCCAGGCATCGAAGTGGTGGGCGTACTTGTGGTTGGAGATCACCACGTACTCATCCACCAGCCCCGCGGTATCGATATCGTCCACCAGCCAGTCCAGGATGGTCTTCTCCCCTACGGTGAGCAGGGGCTTGGGGAAATTCTCGGTCAAAGGGTAGAGCCGCGTGGCATACCCTGCTGCCAGGATCAGACATTTCATAGGTTTACCTCCCAAGTCGTCATTGGAGCTTGACGCCGTCGGCACTGTCGCAGAAGCAGGCCGAATACTTGCCCTCCAGGGCGGGGAAGAGCTTGAGATACTCTCTCGTCACGGTCTCACGGATGCTCTCCTCATAGTCGGGATGGATCAGGGCCATGCAGCAGCCCTTGAAGCCCGCTCCCGAGAAGCGGCCACCGTAGATGCCGTCGGTGCGGAGCATGATCTCGTAGAGAGCCTTCAGCTCGGGGGAGCCGGTCTCCCAGTTGTAGATGGAGGAACGGCCGCTCTCAAAGGACAGGCGGCCGAACTCCTCGATGTCCCCTCGCCGCCAGGCCTCGGCACCTCGTTGGACGCGGTCGAACTCGGTGTACCAATGCTCGGCCCGCTTGCGCCAGTTGTCGGGGAGACGGTCCTTGTACTGATGGTATACCTCTACGGGGACGTCGCGGAGGTTGGTCTCCTCGAACTTGCCGTACTCCATGCCCGCGTAGGCCTTGAGGGCGTAGGCGGCGCTGCGGCACTCGTCCACCCGCATATTGAAGGCGGAGCCCGCCAGACTGCGCTCCAGACCGCTGAAGAAGATGGCGATCTTATAGGGCTTCATGTGAGGGCTCTGGGGGATCAGCTCATAGCTGTCATCCAACAGATCCATGTAGAGGAGATGCTCGCGGCGGCAGTAGACCTCGCAGGACTGATCCAGCTTACCGCAGGCCACCCCCACGTACTTGTTCTCGGCCTCCTTGGCGATGGTGATCAGCTCGTCGGGGGAGAGGGTGATGCCGTTCATGCGGGAGAGGGCGGAGAGGAAGGTGATGATGACCGCCGCCGAGGAGGACAGGCCGCCGATGGGCAGTTCACCGTCCAGCACCGCGCAGAGGCCGCGGCGCAGGGGGTAACGCTTGTGCAGGGCAATGGTGGCACCGCGCAGATGGTCTGCCCAGTCGTTCTCCTTGGTCTTGGGAGTAGCCTCCACGTGCCATTGGGCGCGCTTGTCGAACTGGAGGGAGCGGATCTCCACCACGCCGTTCTCCTTGGGGCCGTAGGCGATGTGGATGCCCTTGTCAATGGCAAAGCCCGTGATTTTGCCCAGCTGGTGATCGCTGTGTGCGCCGATGGGGCAGATGCGGTAGGGGGTAAAGGCGGTATATTGGGGGGATTTTTTATAGGTCTGCTCGAAGAACTCGATGGCTCTCATATCTGTACTTCCCTTCTGTTTTCGGTAGGGTCTTTCCTGTATTATAGCATACTTTTCCATCGAATGCAAGAGAAATTTGCCCCTCCATGAGACTTTTCTCCCGGTATTGGCGGGTAAAACGGTCTTCGTTCACTTCAAGAGCTCCTCGCTCAAGCGGAGGATCTCGGGGGCGATCCTTGTCCGCTCCCGCTTGACCAGGGCATTGTAGACGGGATAGGCGACCGCCGCCAGCGTACCGCCCGAAAGTCCCAGAGCAATGCTCAAGGGCATGGCCAGCCCGGGGTACGCATCCAGGACGTGGCGGAGGTCAGACATGATCAGGCTCATCCCCGTTCCCAGGATCAGCGTGCCGAGGATGCCCAGAGTCAGAGCTACGGCGCGAGCCTTTTCGGTGACCCGAGCATCCAGGCGGCGAAGGCGGGCCATCTTATCCTCGGCTGTCTTGGGTGCTTGGTATTTGTCCCGGATCCTGCGGATCTCGGCCTGCTCCTTGGCGGAGTAGGTATAGGAAAAGCCCTTTTGTTCGTTGTGATTATCCATGGGTCACCTCATGTTCCGATATTTTGAGTCTGCGTGTTCCCCGCGCGATCATGCCCACCGCCATGCCCACCACCACCAGGATCACGGCGACACCCACCGAGCCCAGGATCATCTTGCGGGCAAGGGGCTCCATGGTGCCGTCGCCAAAGGTAGTCAGCATGGTGGAGGTCAAGGTCAGCATGGACACGCAGGCGGCGGCAAAGCTGATGGCCTTGGCGGCCGAGAAAACGGGGCTGTTGTAGCGCTTGTACCGCACCATGCTGACAATGGCTACGGTAAAGGTGGTGAAGGTGTAGGCCGCCATGGCGATGGCCGTGATCATGTGATGCGCAAAGGTGCGATCCCAGTAGAGCATGAAGAAGACGATGAGGGAGAGGGCCAAGTTCATCACCAGGAAGATCCACCCGCAGGCGCGGTACTTGATCAGCTCGCTCCGCATCCGCTCGCCGGGGGCGTACCGTCTCGTATGGCTGACCAGGAAATACCGCATGACGGCCAGGCAGATATAGTAGACCCCCAGAGAGCCGAACCAGAAGGTGCGGTGGACCACGCCCAGCCACATCTGGAATAAGCCGTACAGGGTATTCCACGCGAGGGAGCCGAACAGGGAGATATTCACCCGCAGGCGAGTATCCTCCAGCCACATCCGCGCGTAGCGGTTCTCGTTTTTGACAGTCTTGAAAAAACGGATCAAATACGGGATCTTACAGCACCACACCGTCAGGGTATAAGCGGCCAGCACGTAGGAGATATAAGCGATGACCGACTCGGTGCCGATCAGCGCCATGGAGACGGCCAGCAGAACAGCCGCCACGGGCAACAGCACGATCATGACGGCCACGTGGGGGAAAAGTAAGGCTTTACCGAGCTTCTTCCAGTCCATCGTCTGCCTCCCCGATCTTGATCCTGACGGTGAATACGGTGCCGACACCCACGGTGCTCTCTACACCGATCTCCCCCCGCAGGATATCCATGACCCGCTTGACCAGAGCCAGCCCCAGGCCGTTGCCTTGGGTGGCACGGGAGGGGTCGCCCTGATAGAATTTTTCAAAGATATGCGTCCCGACCTCGGAGGTCATGCCGCAGCCCGTATCGGCTACCCGCACGGTGGCGTAGTCCCCGTCGGTCGTCAAGGACAGGGAGACGGTGCCCCCCGCCTCGGTGAACTTGAAGGCGTTGGAGAGCAGGTTGTTCCACACCAGGGACAGGAGCTCGGCATCGGCGGTGATCCTTACGTCCTCGGCGATGTCGGTCTCGATCTCCATGTCCTTTTCCTCCCAGATACCCTCGAACTGCAGCAGGCTCTCGCAGAGCTGCTCGCCCAGGTCATAGGTCTCGGCCTTGGGGTAAATGGTCTGGTTCTCCAGGCGGTTGAGTCGGAGGACGTTGGTCATCATGTCCGAGAGGCGGCGGGAGGCCTCGGTGACAGCCTTGGCGTACTCCAGCCGCTTCTCCTCGGGGAGGTCGGGAGTCTGGAGAAGGGTTCCGTAGTTCTGCATGACGGTCAGAGGGGTCTTCATCTCGTGGGAGACGTTGGCCACGAAGTCCGTCCGCAGGGTCTCTACCCCCGACAGCTCGGCGGCCAGGGTGTTGAAGCACTCGATGATGGTATTCAGATTCTCGTCCGCCGCCAGATCGCTGATGGGGGCGATCCGCTCTGAAAAATCCCCTCGTACCATCTTGCGGGCGGCAGTGGTGATCCGCCGTGTGACCCGCTCGGTGGTCAGCCTGCGGCGGACGGCATCAATGACGGTGAACAGCACGCTCAGGATCACCACGTTGAGGAAGGTCAGCTTGGCGGCGGCCTGGATATCCTCCCCCGTCAGCGTCACCCCCAAGGAATCCGCCAGGAGATTCACGAAGAGCATGGTGGAGCAGGTGACCAGAAAGGCCACCAGCAGAAAGAACATGAAGTAGCGATAGAGTGCCCGTGAGACCTTGCGGGCAAGGGTCGCGGCCCTCATTTGATCACCGCCTTATAGCCCAATCCGTGGACGGTACGGATCTCAAAGGAATCGCAATCGGCCAGCTTGGCGCGGAGCTTGGTCATGTAGACGTCCACGGTGCGGGTGGAGGCCCGGGTGTCCACGTCCCAGAACTCGTCCATGAGCTGGGTGCGGGTGAAGGTCTTTTTCGGGTAGGACAGGAGCTTGTAGAGCAGGTCAAACTCCCGGGCGGTCAGGGGGATCTCCTCCCCGTCCAGGGTAGCGGCGCGCTCGTCGGCGTCCATGATGAAGCCCCCCACCTCCAGGCGGTGGCTGGCCGCGATCCCCGCGCGGCGGAGCAGGGCCCGGATCCGCAAGAGCATCTCGTCCAGATCCACGGGCTTGACCATGTAATCGTCGATACCGATGCAAAAGCCTCGCTGCTTGGAGGCGAAGTCATCGCGGGCGGTCATGAACAGGATGGGGATATCGGTATTGAGGGAGCGGACGGTCTTGGCGAATTCAAAACCATCAACACCGGGCATCATGATGTCCGAGACGATGAGATCGAAGGTGGTCTTGTACATCTCGTCGTAGGCCTCCTCGGCCCCGAGACAGCCCACGGCCTCGTATCCGCTTTGGTTCAGAAAGAAACAGACCGACCGATTCAGCTCGCGGTCGTCCTCAACGACTAGGATCTTGATCATAGTTGTCTCCTTTCGGGGAAGATCTTCTCACTCTGTCCCTATTATACCACACAAATGTTAAAGTTTTGTTTGCGCCGACCGTTTTTTCAAAAAAAATACAGGGCGGCCGTATCTCCGCGCCGTCCCGCAGGTTGACCCCGCCCCCGCTTTTGACCGTAAAAAACATAATCCTTGGCAGAAAAGTCACGCTATGGCAATATGCACAAATGTCTGGATTGTGTCCCTTTGATATTGACAAACGGGATATTCGGTGTTATAATTAAATGGTATGTAAACCAATACAGAAAGGTAGCAGATCATATGTCATTTTCTTTAAACGGCGTACGCGTTCCCCACAGGAAGCACACCGCCTCATGCTCCGCCACCCCTATGACCGATATTCAGACCGTGACCATCCCCATGTCCATGCACATCGGCGCTCCCGCCAAGCCCTGCGTCAAGGTGGGGGATCTCGTGTCGGTGGGCACCCTCATCGCTGAGGCAGGCGGTTTCGTCTCGGCTCCCATCCATGCTTCGGTATCGGGTAAGGTCACCAAGATCGCTGATTGTCTTCTGTCCAGCGGTCAGACCGCTCCCGCCGTGGTCATTGAGTCCGACGGCCTCATGACCCCCGATCCCGCCCTGGCTCCCCCCACAGTGGACTCCCGCGAGTCCCTCCTGGAGGCCATCAAGCAGAGCGGCGTAGTGGGTCTGGGCGGCGCGGGCTTCCCCACCCACGTCAAGTTCGCCGTGGAGCCTGACCGCATCGAGTACCTCATCGTCAACGGTGCCGAGTGCGAGCCCTACATCACCTCGGATACCCGCACCATGCTGGATCGGGTGGACGATATGATGACCGCCCTGCGCGCTATGGCCGCCCATTTTGGCATCAAGAACGTGGTCATCGGCATTGAGGCCAACAAGAAGGAGGCCATCACCTCCATGAGGATGATGGCGGCCGCGCTCCGAAACCACTGTACCGTCACGGTCAAGGTGCTTCCCTCGGTCTACCCCCAGGGCGGCGAGAAGGTTCTGGTCTACCACACCGTGGGACGTACCGTTCCCATGGGCAAGCTCCCCATCGACGTGGGCTGCGTGGTGGTCAACTGCACCACTCTGGCCGCCATCGGTGAGTATCTGACCACGGGTATGCCCCTGGTGCAGAAATGTGTCACCGTGGACGGCGGCGCGGTCAAGGAGCCCAAGAACGTCATTGTCCCCATCGGTACTCCCCTGTCCGCCGTCTTTGACTTCTGCGGGGGACTCACCGAGGATCCCGACAAGGTGCTGTACGGCGGCCCCATGATGGGCATCACCGTCCCCGATCTCTCGGCCCCCGTCCTCAAGAACACCAATGCGGTTCTGGCGCTGACAAAGAAGGAGACCAAGCTTCCGAAGACCACCAACTGCATCCGTTGCGGTGCCTGTCTCAACACCTGCCCCTTCGGTCTCGCCCCCGCCGAGATCGCCCGCGCCTACGACAAGAAGGACGCCGTGGCTCTGGACGAGCTGAAGGTCAACGCCTGCATGGAGTGCGGCTGCTGTAGCTTCGTCTGCCCCGCCAACCGTCCCCTGGTCCAGACCAATAAGCTGGCGAAAGCATTCCTGAAAGAAGAAAAAGCAAAGGAGGAAGCCAAAGCATGAATAGCCAACTGAAGCTCTCGGTCTCCCCTCATATCCACAGCGGACGCAGTACCCAGCGCATCATGCTGGACGTGCTGATCGCCCTGCTCCCCGCCGCCGTGGCGGGCGTGGTGATCTTCGGGCTGACCTCCCTGATCGTCATCGCCTCTTGCGTCATCGGTTGTGTGGGCTTTGAGGCTCTGTTCTACCTCATCCGCAAGAAGCCCATCCCCGTGGGCGACCTCTCCGCCGCCGTCACGGGTCTGCTCCTGGCTCTGAACCTCCCCGCCAACACCCCCTGGTGGCAGTGCCTCATCGGCGCGCTCTTCGCCATGGTGGTGGTTAAGGGTCTCTTCGGCGGCCTGGGCTACAACCCCGTCAACCCCGCCATCACCGCCCGCGTGTTCATGCTGGTGGCCTTTGCGACCCTGGCTCAGCCCGCCTTCCCCACCATCGTGGACACCGTCGCCTCCGCTACCCCCCTGGCCTCCGAGGAGGCTACCTCCCTTTCCGACCTGCTCCTGGGTCTCCACGGCGGTGCCATCGGTGAGACCTGCGCCGTGGCTCTCCTGCTGGGCGGCATCTACCTCCTTGTCCGCCGCGTCATCACCTGGCAGATCCCCGTTTCCTTCATCGGTACGGTCTTCCTCTTCTCCCTCTGCATGGAGGGCTTCGACCCCATGGCGGCTCTCGCGGCTGTCCTGTCGGGCGGTCTGCTCATCGGTGCCATCTTCATGGCCACCGACTACGTCACCTCCCCCGCCACTCCCTGGGGTAAGATCATCTTCGGTCTGGGCGCGGGCCTCATCACCTGCCTCATCCGCTACTTCGGCATTTATCCCGAGGGCGTATCCTTCGCCATCCTCTTTATGAACATCATCACTCCCTTCATCAGCAAGTGGACCCGTCGCAGGGTCTTCGGAACAGGAGGTACCCAGGCATGAAAAAATCCGTCAAGAGTACCCTGGTTCTGGTGGTGATCTGCGCCGTGACCGCGATTCTGCTGGCGCTGACCAACGCCTTCACCGCCCCCATCATCAAGGCCAACCAGGACAAGGCCGCCAACGAAGCACTCCTCCAGGTCATGCCGAATGGCCAGGGCTTTGAGAAGCTGGATCTCACATCCTACACCCTCCCCGCCACCGTCACCGATGCCTACAAGGAGCAGGGCGGCGGCTACGTCTTCCAGCTCAAGACCACGGGCTACGGAAGCGACTTCATCATCATGTGCGGTGTCAACCCCGACGGCACCATCAGCGGCACCGTCTGCCTGTCCTCCACCGAGACCCTGGGTCATGAGAAGACCTTCGGCGCGAACTTCACCGGCAAGGACGCTGCGGGCGTGGATGCCGTGGATACCATCTCGGGTGCCACCAAGACCACCCAGGCCTACAAGAACGCCATGAAGGATGCACTCAATGCTGCCATCATCCTGGGCGGCGGCTCGGTGGATCTCCGCGATCCCCAACAGATTCTGAACGACAACCTCTCGGCCGCTCTGCCCGCCGGTGAGGGTAAGTTCACCAAGCTCTTCATCGCCGAGGTCATCGAGGGCATCGATGCCGTCTACACCGCCGACAACGGCAAGGGCTACGTGTTCGTCATCGGCGAGGAGTTCATCCCCGTGGACGAGAGCGGCAGCACCGACAACACCACCGTCAAGACCGCCTACGATATTCTGGTAGCTTCCACCACCGAGGATATCGACCTTGCCCCCTACGGCGAGGATCTCAAGCATATCACCTCCGCCAAGAAGACCGCCTCGGGCAACTTCATCCTCGAGGTCAGGGGCCCCGGATACGGCATCAAGGGCGGTGACGAGTACCATCCCGCCTCGGGCGAGTACATCATCGTCCGTGTCTCCATGACCCCCGAGGGTAGAATCATCGACACCTTCACCGTGTCCCAGGAGGAGTCCAAGGGCATCGGTGATGCCTGCGCCGACGAGAAGTTCTACGGTCAGTTCGACGGCAAGACCGAATCTGACTACAAGGATATCGACGCCATCGCGGGCGCGACCATGACCACCGACGGCTACCTGACCGCCATCGAGCGCGCCTTCGCCGCTCTGAACACCCTGAAAGGAGGAAGCAACTGATGAAAAAGAATAGCTGCTTGTCCGTCCTTTGGAAGGGCATCCTCAAGGAGAACCCCGTGTTCGTCCTCATCCTGGGTACCTGCCCCACCCTGGCCACCACCACCAACGTGGCGGGTGCCTTCGGCATGGGCATCGCCGCTCTGGCGGTGCTGGTCTGCTCCAATATCCTCATCTCCCTGCTCCGCAAGATCATCCCCGACAGCGTCCGCATCCCCTGCTATATCGTGGTCATCGCGGGCTTCGTCACCATCGTCCAGATGATCGTCCAGGCCTTCTTCCCCGAGCTTTACGATATGCTGGGCGTGTATCTCCCCCTGATCACCGTCAACTGCATCATTCTCGGCCGCGCCGAGATGTTCGCGGGCAAGAACGCCGTGGGCAAGTCCGCCCTGGACGGCATCGGCATGGGCATCGGCTTCACCCTGGCTCTGGTGGCTATGGCTACCATCCGCGAGGTGCTGGGCAACGCCTCCTTCGCCGGTATCGCCATCCCCGCCCTGGAGCCCTACAAGATCGCTCTGCTGGTCAAGGCTCCCGGCGGTATGCTGGTCTACGGTATGCTCATCGCCCTGGTCTACGCCATCACCAGCGGCAAGGCTCCTCTGAAAAAGTCCTTCTCCTGCGCGGGCTGTCCCAACGCCGCCCTCTGCCAGACCGGCAGCTGCGCCGAGGCTCCCGCCGCTACCTCTGAAGCCACCGAGAAAGGAGGCGCACAGTAATGGAAATGTTCAAGTCCCTCATCGTCATCCTGCTCTCCTCGGTTCTGGTCAATAACTACGTTCTGGCCCGCTTCCTGGGCATCTGCCCCTTCCTGGGTGTCTCCAAGAAGCTGGATCAGGCTACGGGCATGGGCGTGGCAGTCACCGCCGTCATGCTCCTGGCCACCGCCGTAACCTGGCCCATCCAGTATTTCCTGCTGGACAAGGTGGGTCTGGGGTATATGCAGACCATCGTCTTCATTCTGGTCATCGCCTCCCTGGTGCAGATGCTGGAGCTGTTCCTCAAGAAGTTCTCTCCCTCCCTGCACAAGGGTCTGGGCGTGTATCTGCCCCTGATCACCACCAACTGCGCCGTGCTGGGCGTGGCCATCAACAACATCACCGACGGCTACAGCTTCCTTGAATCCATGGTCAGCTCCCTGGGCGTGGGCCTGGGCTTCCTCCTGGCTATGGTGCTGTTCTCGGGTCTGCGCTCCCGCATCGACGAGACCAACATCCCCCGCCCCTTCCGCGGGCTGGCCGTCACCCTCATCGCCGCCTCCTTCATCTCCCTGGCCTTCATGGGCTTCGCGGGGATCGTGGACGCGCTCTTCGCCTAAGGAGGTGCCGAGATTATGGATTTCATGAACATTCTCGTCGCCTTTGGCGTGGTCGCGGGTGTCGCCCTGATTTTGGGTGTCCTGCTGGCCCTCATCTCCCACTTCTTCGCCGTCCCGGAGGACGAAAAGGTCAAGGCCGTCCGCGCCTGCCTCCCCGGCGTCAACTGCGGTGCCTGCGGCTACAAGGGTTGTGACGATTACGCCGCCGCCGTAGCCGAGGGAACCGCCGCCCCCAATCTCTGCGTTCCCGGTGCCGAGGCAACCGCCAAGGAGCTGGGAGAGATCCTGGGTATTGAGGTCGAGGCCCCCGAGGACGTAGTTGCCTACGTCCACTGCAACGGTAACTGCGAGGCCACCACCAAGAAGGCCGCCTACGAGGGCATCACCACCTGTAAGGCCGCCTCCATGCTCTACGGTGGCCCCGATGCCTGCCGCTTCGGCTGTCTGGGTCTGGGGGACTGCGCCAAGGCCTGCCCCGCCGACGCCATCTGCCTGAAGGACGGCATCGCCCACGTGGACACCTCCCGCTGTCTGGGCTGCGGTCTTTGCACCACCATCTGCCCCAAGCACATCATCTCCATGATCCCCCAGGAGACTTCGGCCGCCGTTATGTGCAGCAACACCGAGAAGGGTGCCGATGCCCGCAAGGCCTGCAAGAACGCCTGCATCGGCTGTATGAAGTGTAAGAAGGTCTGCCCCCACGATGCCATCACCGTCACGAATAATCTGGCGAAAATTGATTATGATAAGTGCGAGGGCTGCGGTCTTTGCGCCGAGGCCTGTCCCACGGGCTGTATGAAGCAGGTGGTCTTCCCCGACATCCCCGAGGATATCCACCCCAACGAGCTCATCAATCAGGATTTCGTCGAGTAATTCTATGAATCAAACCAACCCAATCACCAAGCCCACCGCCCACGGCGGTGGGCATAAGTTCAGAAACGATCTGATCTTCATCGTCGCCATCCTGGCTCTCGTGGCCATGGGCGCGGCCGCCCTGCTCCTGTTGCGGGGTCAAGGAAGCACCGTCCGCGTGGAGGTGGACGGTACCGTCATAGGCACCTACCCCCTGTCGGTAGACCGCGAGGTGGAGATCGTCACGGGGGAGAATGGGGAGGAGCGCAATCTCCTCGTCATCAAGGACGGCAAGGCCACCGTCTCCACCGCCACCTGCCCCGACGGCATCTGCGCCGCCCACAAGCCCATCTCCCGCGAGGGGGAGAGCATTGTTTGCTTGCCCCATAAGGTGGTCATTACGGTCATCGGCGGGAGCGGGGAGGAGCCGGATATCATCGCGTAATCATGAATTGCGAATCAAAAACGAATCTCGCTATCCTTCGTTCTTGATTTTGCATTTTGCATTTTGCATTTTGCATTTCCCCGAAAGGAGGCCCGTCATGAAGCATCCCGCCAAAAAGATCGCCCTTCTGGGCCTCTGCACCGCCATTGCCATGGTGCTGGCCTGGGTGGAGAGTCAACTCCCGCCCCTGACCACCGCCGTCCCCGGTATCAAGCTGGGACTCCCCAACATCGCCATCATCTTCATCCTCTATCGCTTTAGCTGGAAGGAGGCCGCCGCCGTCTCCTTTGTCCGCATCGTAGCCGTGTCCCTCATCTTCAATCCCGCTACCCTGCCCTACAGCCTGGCGGGGGGATTTCTGAGTCTTCTGGGCATGGCCCTTCTCAAAAAGACCGATCTGCTCTCCACCACGGGTGTCAGCGTGGCGGGGGGTGTCCTTCATAACGTGGGGCAGATCCTCATGGCCATGCTGATTCTGAGCACGGCAGGGCTGAGCTACTACATGATCGTACTGGCCGTAACGGGTGTCGTGTCGGGAATTTTTGTGGGTCTTTGCGGTAGTTTCGCAGTCAAGCGTGTGCGGTTTCGGTGATTCCTACAAAATGTATGGAATCACCCGAAAAGACATAAAAAAGCATTGACAAACGCAGGTAGATATGATACAATCTATCCGTATGCGAATACGAAAAAATCATAAAAACAAGGAGAATACTCATGAAAAAGCTTATCTGCATTGTTCTCAGCATTCTCATGCTCGCCACCGCCGTCGCTTTCGTCGGCTGTGACAAGGCTCCCGAGACCCTGAAGATGGGTCTGGGTGTCTACACCGCAACCCCCACCACCGCCGACGCCACCGAGGACAAGGACGGTCAGGGCAAGGTCGCCATCACCGCCGCCGTCATCACCGTTGACGCCGAGGGTAAGGTCGTGGCTTGCCAGCTGGACACCGCTGACCTCACCGTGAAGTTCACCGCTGACGGTAAGGCTGTGGCCAACGACGGCTTCAAGACCAAGTACGAGCAGGGCAAGGACTACAATATGGTCACCTACGGCGGCGCCGCCAAGGAGTGGTTCGAGCAGGCCGATGCCTTTGAGGCATTCGTGGTCGGCAAGACCCTCACCGAGATCAAGGCTCTGGTCGCCGAGGGCAACAAGGGTACTGCTGACGTCATCGGTGCCGGCTGCACCATCATGATCCACGAGTTCGTGGGTGCCATCGAGAAGGCCTTCGCCAACCTCGCTGATTCTGCCGCTACCGCCGAGTCCGCTCTCAAGCTGGGCATGAACGTGGAGCAGTCCACCGCTGATGCCACCGAGGAGAAGGACGGCTCCAACCAGGTCGAGACCACCATCTTCGCCGCCGCTGTGGATGCCGAGGGTAAGGTTCTGGTAGCCGCTTCCGACTGCGTGCAGGTCAAGTTCACCTTCACCGCTGCCGGTGCTTCCACCCTGGACACCGCCAAGGCTATCTCCTCCAAGCGCGAGCTGGGTGCCAACTACGGTATGGTCGCCTACGCTGGCGCCGCCAAGGAGTGGTTCGAGCAGGCTGACGCCTTCAACGCTCTCTGCGTTGGCAAGACCGCCGCTGAGATCAAGGCTCTCTGCGCCGCTGACAACTACGGCACCGACGAGGTCAAGACCGCCGGTTGCACCTCCTGGTCAACGGTCTGACCAAGGCCGCCGCCAAGATCGGCTGATCCAAGGCCAAAAACAAAAATAAAAGGGGAGGGCTTTCCTCCCCTTTTCCTCTCACGGAGACACACACATGAAACAGTACAAGCTCACAGCCCTCCTTCTTGCCTGTATCCTGCTCCTCGGGGTGCTTCCCTCCTGCGCTCCCAAGCCCCAATCCTACAAGGCCTACTCCTTAGACTACTTCGACACCGCCACCACGATCACGGGCTATGCCAAAAGCCAGGAGGAATTCGACCGCATCAGCGGTGAGATCCTGGCCGAGCTGGGGGAGTACCACCGTCTGTATACCATCTACCACCGCTTTAAGGGGCTGGAGAATCTCTGCACCGTCAATGAGCTGGTGGAGGGTCAGCACCGCACCGTTACGGTGGATCGCCGCATCATTGACCTGCTCCTCTACGCCAAGGAGATGTATACCGTGACGGGCGGCAAGGTCAATATCGCCATGGGTAGCGTCCTGTCCATCTGGCACGACTACCGCGAGCTGGGCATGAGCGATCCCGCCTCGGCGGAGCTGCCTCCCATGGAGAAGCTGACCGAGGCGGCCCGGCATACCGATATCAATTGCCTCATGATTGATGAAGAGAATTCCACCGTCACCATCACCGATCCCGCCATGCGGCTGGACGTGGGCGCCATTGCCAAGGGCTACGCCGTGGAGATGGTGGCCCGCTCCCTGGAGGAGAGGGGCATCACGGGCTACGTCATCAACGTGGGCGGTAACGTGCGGACGGTAGGCGCCAAGGGAGACGGCTCCCCCTGGGTTGCGGGCATTGAGAACCCCGATACCGATGCCGAGGAGCCTTACGTCGCCTACCTGAAGCTCTCGGGGGAATCGGTGGTCACCAGCGGCTCCTACCAGCGGTACTACCTGGTCAACGGCAAACGCTTCCACCACATCATTGATCCCGAGACCCTGATGCCTGCCGAGGGCTTCCTGTCGGTGTCGGTGGTCTGTAAGCACTCGGGGCAGGGGGATGCGCTGTCTACCGCCCTGTTCTGTATGCCCTTCGAGGAGGGACTCGCTTTGGTGGAGAGTCTTCCCGACGCCGAGGCTTTTTGGGTTCTGCCCGACGGAACCACGCGGCAGTCCGACGGCTTTGCCGCCTATATCACCCAACCCTGACCAAACGGTATCGGCCCCTCTCCATCATTATGCTGACAAAATCAAAAAGCCAAGGTGTTTGACCTTGGTTTTTTTGATTGTTCAAGCGTGCTTGACCCACACGGGCGAAAGCCGTATCATCTGCGGATCGGCTCGCACATCCACGCGGGGATGCCCAGAGCCGTGAGCGCGTCCCTTGCCCGCTCCGCCGAGCCGTCCCCCTTGGGGAAGACACCGAACACCGAAGGGCCGCTCCCGCTCATCATGGCGGTGATGGCTCCCGAGGCGAGGAGGGTCTCCTTGATCTGCCGTGCCACGGGGCGGTCGGGGAGGACTACCGACTCAAAGAGGTTGAACATCGACCCGCACAGGGTAGTGAGATCCCCCTGCCACAGGGCGGATTTGAGGGTCTTCAAGCCCGCGGTATGGGGAGCATAGGCGGCGGGATCGAAATTTCCGTACAGGGTATCCAGCGCCTTGTAGGCGGCGGGGGTGGAGACACCCTCCCCTCCGCAGGCCACCACCAGCTCGCATTCCGGCATGGGGGTAATGGGAGTCAGCACCTCACCGATGCCCTCGGTGATCATGGCCCCGCCCTTGATGCAGAAGGGCACGTCCGCGCCAAGGGTCAGCCCCACCTCGCAGAGCTGATCCACGGTCAGGGGGTGGTCAAACAAGTCATTGAGCCCCACCAGCACGGCGGCGGCGTTAGTGCTTCCTCCCGCCATACCCGCGGCGGCGGGGATGCGTTTTTCGATGTGTATCAACAGGTTTTTACACCCGCGACCCGTGGCGGCGAAGAATTTCTCGGCGGCGCGCCAGGCCAGATTGCGGCTGTCGGTGGGGAGGTCGGGGTTGGAGCAGGTCAGGGTGATGGACTCTGCCCCCGCGGTATGCGCGCCCAAGGAGCAGAGGTACATCCCCACAGGCTCGGTGACCTCAATGGTAACGGTATCGCACAGGGAAATGGACTGCATGACACCCGCGATCTCGTGGTAGCCGTCGGGGCGGCGGGACGTGATGTCCAGGAAGAAGTTGATCTTGGCGGGGGCGGTGAGGGTGGTCTTCATGTTTTGCTCCGTTTCAGATTTGGTTTTGTCGGGCGGAGTCCGTCACGCCCAAAGGGCATCGTTCCTCTCCGTTGCGCCCAACGGGCGCACATCAATTGCCCCATCGGGGCAACATCATTTCACTGCGGGTCACCGCGGTGAACATCATTGCGCCTGCGGTTCCGTCCGCGGCGCACATCGTTTGCGGTTGATCGGAACGATCAACCGCAATTTATAGCATCTCCCCCACCAGCATCCCCGTATATACAGGCACGCCGAAGCGGTCGGCGAAGAACCTACACTTGCAGAGGAAGGCATAGTAGATATTCAGCCCGCAACCCTGTAGGGTCTCGAAGTTGCCCTGTCCTTTGGCGAGGATGAGGTCGGCCTCGGTGATGGCGGCGCGGGCCTCGGGAGAGATGCGGGTGAGGTCGGTGCCCGCCAGGCGGTCGCCGTTGCCCAGGACGGTGATGCCCTCCATGCGGTCAAGACCGATCTGGGCGGCATCCTCCATGGTGGCGTCGTTGAGAACTTCCCCACCGCGAACCAGTACGGTGATACCCAAATTGGGGTAGAGGCGGCGGATGGTCTCGGTCAGGAGCTTGTCCATGACGATCTCCCCGCAGTTGTCGGTGAGGATGACCAGGCGGCGGGCTTTGGTCAGATCGGCGCGCAGGTCTGCGTAGGCGGGAAGGTCGGCCGAAACGCGGGCGGGGGACTCCTCCAGCAGGGCGGTCAGCTTTCCCTCGTCCACCGAGTCCATAGCTCCGAAGTCGATGAAGTTCCCCGTCATGGCGTAGCCCAGGGCGGTACGGAGGGGGTCGGGGGAGGTCATGATGCTATCGGAAATGCCTTGGTCGGCGACGGTATCCATCATGAGGGTGTTGAAGTGGGATTTGATCGCCTTGTAGTCCTGCTCCACCTCACGGGCGGCCTCTCCGAAGACCTCTCTGCGGATATCGGTGATGGCCTCCATGATGGCGGGGCCTCCCGTGCGGTCGGGCAATTCTGCCATCATCTGCCCCAGACGGCGCATGTAGGTCAGCACCTCCTCGCGGGGAGCGTTGGCGGGGTAGCGGTCGATCTGCTTTTTGATGAGGCAGGACACGCAGGCGGGGTGAAGAACGGGGGTGTAGGGGGTGGACATGGCGGGATCTCCTTCAGATATGGCGATGGGAGCAGATCAAGCCTCGGTGAGCTTTCCGTCACAGACCTTGACCTTGAAGCTTCCGCGGAGATCCGCGGAGGAAGCACCTACGGACACGGTGTAGTCGCCGTCGTGCATACCGAGGGTCATCTTGCGGTCGTAGTAGCAGAAGGCCTCGGCGGGGACGGTGAGGGTGACGGTGGCCGTCTCGCCTGCCTTGACCTCGGCGCGGCGGTAGGCCTTCAGCTCCAGGCAGGGCATGACCACGTCGCAATTCGTGCCCGTGAGGTAGACCTGCACCACCTCGGCACCGTCCATATCCCCCGTGTTGGTGACGGGCAGGGTCACGGTGAGGCTGTTATCCTCCAGCGTGTGGGTGATCTCCCCCATCTCGAAGGTGGTATAGCTGAGGCCGTAGCCGAAGGGGTAGAGGGGGGAGCCGTCATTCTCCACGTAGCCGTGGCCGCGGCCCGAGGGCTTGGCGGCATAGTACAGGGGAAGCTGCCCCACGCTGCGGGGGAAGGTGATGGGGAGCTTGGCCGAGGGGTTGACCTCACCGAAGAGGATCTCGGTCATGGCCTGGGCGCCCTGCTCGCCGGGATACCAGGCCTCCAGGACGGCGGCGCAGTCCTCCAGCCAGGCGGTCATATCCACAGGCGCGCCGTTGAGGAGGATAACGGCAGAGTTCTTGTTGGCGGCGGTCATGCGGCGGATGCTCTCCTCCTGGTCGGTCTTGATCTCGGCCTCAAACTTGCCCACGATGATGGCGCTCTCGTCGGCCTGGGCCTTGCGGGTCACGCCGGGGAGGCGGATATCCGAGCGGTCCATGCCCTCGCCCTCCACCACGGCGGTCAGATACAGGGCGGCATCGCAGGCGGCGGCCACGGTGTCAATGTCCTCGTCCTCGGCGAAGATCACCTCGGCGTAGCCCTCCAGGTACTCACGGAGATACTCCAGGGGAGTCTTGGCATCGGGAGCCTCCCAGAGGCGCTTGTAGGGGCCGGAATAGTTCTCCCCCACGGGGAGCTTGTTCGCACCCGCGCCGAAGACGGCCAACTTCTTGAGGCTCTCCCGCTTCAGGGGAAGGAGGCCGTCATTCTTCAGAAGCACGATGGAGCGGCGGGCGGACTCCAGGGCAAGCTGCTTGTGGGCATCGCACCGCACCAGCGCGTCGGCGGCGGCGGGATCCACGAAGGGCTGATCCATGAGGCCGATGGTGAACTTGGCGGTCAGCACCCGCAATACGGCGCGGTCAATATCCGCCTCGGTGATGAGGCCCTCGTCATAGGCCTTTTGGAGCTTTTCAAAGCAGGAATGGGGGAGGTTCACATCCAGGCCCGCCTTGAGGCAGACGGCCTCGGCCTTGTGGTAGCTGTCCACCAGCTTGTGAGCCTCGTGGACACCCTCCACGCCCCAGTAGTCGGAGACCACGAAGCCCTCAAAGCCCCATTCGTTCCGCAAAATCTCGGTGAGAAGGCGGTCATTGGCCGAGCAGGGCACGCCCTCCCAGCTGTTGTAGGCCGCCATGACCGACAGAGCTCCGCCCTCCTTGAAGCACTTCTCAAAGGGCCTCAGCCAGACTTCTCTCATGGTGCGCTCGGAGGAATTGGAGTAGTTGGAGTCACGGCCGCCGGCGGCGTAGTTGTCTGCATAGTGCTTGGGGGTGGCGATGACACCGTTCTTTTGCAGGCCGCGGCAGATAGCCACGCCCGTATTGGAGGACAGAAGCACGTCCTCACCGAAGGTCTCCACGGTACGTCCCCAGCGGCAATCGCGGGCGATATTGACCACGGGGGTCAGGGCCTGGCGCACGCCCACCACCGCCAGCTCTTTGCCGATAGCATCGGCGATCTCCTCCACCATGCGATCGTCGAACATGGCGGCCATGGCGATGGGCTGGGGGAAGCAGGTGGCCATGCCCCACTGGGCACCGTGGAGGGCCTCGCCATGCTCCAGGGGCGGGATGGGATGGGGATGGGCATCCATGGTGAGCTGTACGTCACGGTTGATGCGCTGTGCCACCTCGGCGGGGGTGGCGGGCTCGGGGCGGTCGAAGTGCATGAAATGGCCGGGGTTGCGGTAGTTGCCTTCTTTATGGTTACGCTTCTCCTCGTAATCGGACTCCACCTCCCACATCATCTGGGCGGAGAGCTGGTACATCTTTTCCTCGAGGGTCAGGGTCTTGAGCAGGGCTTCGGCACGGGTGCGGGGAGATGTATGATTCATTATTTTTTCCTCACATGCGGTAGTAATGATGTATGGATATTATACTATAAGGATGGAAAGATGTCAAGGGGATTTCATACTTATCGGGATGATTTCGAGCGCATCGGCGGGAATCGTCTCTCCGCGGCCCCGCCTCTCATAGCGACAGAAAAAGCCGCCTCAAAAAAACGGCTTTTTCGGTTTAGCTCAGTCCCTCGTTGTCGGGCACGGCCAGCACCGTAAGCTGACCGTCTACCGTGGTGACCCGATAGAGGGTGGTAACGTCACGGCCCTCGGCATCCAGGATGGTGACCTGCCCCACCTTGTTGGCGGTGGGGCCGACACCCGTCTGGGTGCCTGTGGCGGTAGCGGTGAGGGTATGCCCCGCCGCAAGAGTGCCCTTGGTAAGGTATACCGTGGTATTGGTCAGAGGCTTGCCGTCGTCCACCCGGGTCTCGGAGGCGGCGGTCAGCTCGATGGGACGGGGGGTAACGGTCAGCACGGGGGTATCCTCCATGCCTTCGGGAAGGGTAAAGACCAGGTCGTAAGCGGCGGTCACGTCGGTGCCGTTCTTCTCCAGACGGTAGGCGGCATAGCGGTCGAGGCCTTGGTTCAGCTCGGACAGAGTCACGAAGCCCAGCTCGTCGGCGGGGATCGTGACCGTCAAGGTCAGGGTCACGCCGTCGGGGAGGGTGAGGATGGCATAGTCCCCCTCGCTCCACAGGGCGGGGCGGCCGTCGTAGCTCTTGGTCAGGGGGTAGAGCAGGATCTCCACGGCGGGACGGGTCACACGCATCAGTCCGCTCCGTTTGACGGTACGGAAATCGTCGGTGACGTCCTTCCCCGTAGGATCGTAGAGGGCAAATTCGCCGATGGCACTGGTGCCGTCACCGATCTCCTTTTGCGCGCCCGAGACACGGACGGTGTAGGTGTAGCCCAGCTTCAGCAAGGCCTCCAGGGAGGGGGTAAGGGTCAGCTCCTGGGCGGCATAGAGGTAGGTGCCGTCGTAGACCTTATGGGTAAAGGCGGGGATCAGCTCCAGGACGGGCTTTTGGGTCACGGGGGGATCCACGGGGGTGTCAGGGGGATCGGGAAGGTCGGGATCATCGGCCGAGCCTGTGACCTCGATCTGGATCCAGCCCAGGCCGTCCACGTAGACCTCCACCCAGGCATGGCCGGGAGATTCGATACGGTTCCACTGACCGCCCTTGACCTCCAGCATAAAGCCCGTGGTATAGCGGGCGGGGATGCCCAGGGCGCGGTAGAGGAGGGTAGCGGCGGTGGCGTAGTGGACGCAGACTCCCTCGCGGTAGTCCCGAAGGAAGGCGATGGCCACGTTATCCCCCTGGTCCAGGGCGGGGTCGTAGTTCAGATCGTAGCGGGCGGCCTTGCGGATATAGGCGGCCACGTCCCCGATGACCGAGGGGTTGGAGAGGTCGAAGCCCTGCTCTGCGATCAGATCCTCCATGAAGGCGCGGGTCTCCTCGTCCAAGGTCAGATACTGGTTATGGACAAAGGCGCGGTAGGCGCGCTCATGGGTGCTGTGGGAGCCCAACAGGAGGGGCTTGAGGTAGGAGGGAGCGCGGTTGAAGGCCTCCAGCAGGGTCAGCGGGTCACCGACGGGGTAGTAGGTGATATCGTAGCTCCTACCCAGGGAATCCGTGTAGTCGGTGTCGCTCCCTACGATGGGGTTGGAGCCTCCCGGCTCGGTGTAGTAGGGGAGCATGGCGATCCGCATGGCCGAGAAGCGGAGGGTCTGCTTCGAGACCAGCCCCAGGTTCTGGAGAGCCGCCGAGGGCAGGAGATTGAGGGAATAGCCACCCGACAGAGTCCCCGTGTAGGGGGTAGCGGGATCCCAGCCCTTGCCGTTGTAGCGGCCGAAGGAGGTCATGCGGAGGTAGACGATACCGTCGGCCGAGGCGTAGACAGAGCCGAAGAGGGTGTCCTCCTGGAGCTCGTCGGTGACGGTCAGCACGCCGTGGCGGAGATCCACCGTGAACAGGGGGGTGACGTCCTCGCCCTGACGGTCGCGCACCGTGACGGTGGCGGTATTCTCCACGCTGCCGGGGCGGGTGATCAGGCCCGTCACGTCCACGTAGACGGCATAGCCCAAAGGAAGCGTGCCGCGGGTGATCTCCACCGTGTACTCGTCATTGGTGAGGGGGAGGCCGTCGAAGGGCTTGGTAGCACTGCCCGTGGTGACCGTGAGGGAGATATCGTACTTCACCGTGAGCGTTCCCTCGGTGACCGAGATCAGCTCGTAGTTGCGGGTAACGTCGATGCCGTCCTTGGACACGCCGAAGGTCTGGGGGTAGCAGGTGTTGGGGTACTGGCCTACCTCGGTGGCGCTGCCGTTGACCACCATGTAGATCTCATGTCCCGCCACCGGGGGGAGGGACTCGGGGGTGGTGGTGAGGTCGTAGGCGGTGAGGGGATTGCCGTCGTAGATCTTCTCGGCATCGGCGGTGCGCACCGAGATGGGACGCTTATAGATCGTCAGTGTCCCCGCGCGGCGGGTGACGGTGTAGTTCCGCAGGACGCTCTTGCCTCCTGCCGTGATATCCACGCTGTCGGGGATGATGACCGAGGTGACGCTCTCGGCATCGGTGGGGACGGACTGGGGCTTGGCGGTGACGGTCTGGCCTGCGGCCGGGGAGGTGCCGTCCAGGTAGCGGACGTACCAATCGTTCAGAGGCTTGCCGTCATAGGTCTTCTCACCGTAGATGGCGATGGACAACGGGCGCTTCTCGATGGTGACGGTGCCGTCGTAGCGGGTGATCTCGTAGTTGGCGGTGACGAAGACCCCCGTGGTGGGATCGTAGACCGAGATGCGAGGATCGTTGATGTAGCTGCCCGCATCGGTGAAAACACGGCGGTCGCTGTCCTTGACACGCAGCTCATGATGAGCGGAGGCCAGGGGGTAGGGGGAATCGGGGGACAGGGACAGGGTGGTATTGGTGTGAGGATATCCGTCGTAGGTGACGGTGAAGGAACCGACGCGGACGGTGATGGGCCGCTTATGCACCGTCAGAGTCCCGTACTTGTAGGTGATGGTGTAGTTGCGGGTGACATCCTCGCCGCCGTTCACGATACGGACGGTGACGGAATTGGGGATACTGCCCGCGTTGTGGATGGAGGCGCCGTCCGAAGCGCGCTCCAGGGTATGGCCCGCCAGGAGGGTACCGGCGGTGAGGGTCACGGTGGGGTCGCCTTGGTGGCTCTGGGCATCGTACATCCACTCGGCAGACTCGGTCTTGACCGTGATGGGACGGGCGGTGACCTCCAGAGTGCCCTCGGCGTAGGTGATGGCATAGTATCCCGTGACATCCTTCCCCGTGGCGGTGTCCACGATACGGGTCGTCTCACGGTGGAAGCTGTTGGGGGTCTTGCCCACCTCGGTGATGGAGGCGGCGGTCAGCTCGGCTACCAGCTCATGACCCTTCACAAGAGACCCGGAACGGATGGTCCAGCCGTCCTTGGACAGGGGGGTGCCGTCGTAGATCTTGGTAGCACTCTCCGAGGCGATGGTGATGGGGCGGGGATTCACCGTCAGCTGTCCGTCGGTAACGGTATAACGGAAGTTGTCGGTGACGTCCCGACCGTCGGCATCGTGGATGCGGAGGGAGCCCTCCACGTAGGTGTTGGCGGCATTGCCGAAGATGACCTCGCCGCGGGAGTCCAAGGTAAGGGTATGCCCCTTGGGAAGGCCCGCTCCGCCTACGGTGAAGCTCCCCGACTGCAGGGGCGTGCCGTCGTAGTAGCGGGTCTCGTCCTTCATCTTGACCGTGATCTCGCGGGGCTCCACGGTGATGGTACCGTACCGATAGCCCTTGATGATATAGTTGGCGGAGATGTTCTGACTGCCGCGGTAGAATTCCACCGTCATGCGGTTCTGGGTACTGCCTACAAAGCGGATGGTGGAAGCCCCGACGGCGCGGTACTCGTCCCCTACGCCGTTTTCGATGGTGGCCACGGGATGGCTCTGATCGGTGCCGTTGTAGGTCAAGGTGGTGCTGTCGGTGACCACCGTGACCTCGCGGGGAGTGACCGTGAGGGTTCCCGCCTTGACGAAAATGGAATAGTTGTGGGACTCATCCACGCCCCGTCGATCGTTGACACGGAAGGTCAGGACGTTGTCCACGGTGCCGCAGTCCAGCAGGTGGGTCATGTTCTCCACCGTCAGGTAATGGCCGCTCACCAACGAGGTGGAGGGATCCACCGTAAAGTCGGTGCAGACCTGCTCATAGCCCCCGTATGTGTAGGTGGCCGAGCCTGCCTGGACGATCAGGGAACGCTTCTCCACCGTCAGCTTGCCCGACTTGACGGTGATGTTATACAGCCCCGTGACGTCGGTGCCGTTTCGGTTGTAGATATGGAGGGTGGGGGTATTGGTCTTGGTGCCCGCGTCTACCAGGGTGTCGCGGAAGATCGCCACCAGGTTATCCCCCTCCAGCAGAGTCCCCTTGGAGATCTCGTAGCCGTCAAAGGAAAGGGCGGTATCGTCATAGACCTTGGAGGCATTCTGCACCGTGACCGTCAGAGAGCGGGGCTTGATGTGGACGGTAGCGTGCTCCACCTCTTGGATGACGTAGCCCCGCAGGCGGTCGTTGCCCTTCTTGTCGGTAATCTTCAGAGTGGCGGTATCGGCAAAGGCGGTGGTGGGGGTGACACCCCGATCCGTGATGATGACCCCGCAGGAAGCCTTGTCTCCCTTGGCCAGGCCGTCGGCTCGGATGTTTAATGTATCGCCGTACTCCACCGAGGTATCCGCCACGCGGAGGGTGAGGGGGCGGGGGGTGATGGTGAAATCGTGGATTTCGGTGTAGGTACGAGCACCCAGAGCGCTCTTGCCGTAGGCCCGTACCTGGTAGCGGCCGGGGAAGACGGGCATCTCCTCGCTCCAGCTGTTGCTTCCCTGCTCGCGGTACTCGTAGTGGGTCTTGGCGGTCATGAAGTGGACGCGGTAGCCCAGCTTGTCACCGTACGTCACCTCGGCGGGGCAGTCGGACTCCGCGACGAGAAGGCCCTTGGTCATGACCAGAGCCGTCAGGATCAGGGTCACGGCCACAAGGGCTATGGCGATTATGAGTCGGTGGGCATACATCCTTCCGAGGATGCCCGCGACCTTATTCACCTTCGCGCGGTAGGAATCGTACTGCATAGCTTCTCCTGTTCGGGGTAGGGATCAAACAATTGCGAATGGGAGCGGGGGATCTGCACAGATGGTGAGAGCCTCAGGGGCTGACCACCCGAAGCGTCCCGGGGAGGGTCTCGATGGCGTAGCACAGGGTGACGTCCTCGCCGTCGCTGTTGCGGATGATGATGCCTGTGATGAGGTTCTCGGAGCGTCCCACGCGGGTCTGGGAGCCCTCCACGGTCACCGACTCGATGGTATCGCCGGGGGCCAGCTCCCCGATCAGCTCATAGGCATCGGTGGTGAGGGCTTCGCCGTCAAAGACCTTCTCGGCATCGGCGGCCTTGATGGTCAAGGGCGCGGGGGTGACGGTGAGGGTGCCGTAAACCTTGGAGATCAGGAAGTGGGAGGTGCGATCCTCCCGAGCACCCGTACCGCCATGGTACCAGATCTTGATATCAAAGGCGGCGTAGCCTGTGCCGACGGTGGTGCGGCTTCCCGTGCGGATGATCTCGATCATGTAGCCCTGGGGGAGAGTCCCCGAAAGGAAGAGGGCATCGGCGGTGGTCAGAGGGGTGCCGTCGTAGGTCTTGCTTTGGCTCGTACTGCCGAAGGTCAGCTCGGCGAGGTAGACCGTGAGGGATCCCGGGGTGGACTCCACGGTGAAGAGGTGGGTGACGTCCTGCCCCGAGGGATCGTAGATGGTGAGCTTTTGGAGGATGGCCACCGAGCGGCCGCAGGCGGTGCGCTTGCCGTTGACAAAGGCGGTATAGGTATAGCCCTTGGCCTCGAAGGCCTCAAGGCCTGTGAGGAGGCCGTTATGCTCGATGGGGGAGCCTGTATACTGCGCCACCATATCCACGGGCTTGACCGTGACCGTGTACTGCTCCACGGCCTCGGCGTTCCGTCCCACCACGTCCACGGGGGCCCAACCGAAGCCCTCCACGTAGATCTCCACCCAGGCGTAGGCATCGCTGCCCAGGACACGGGTGGTGTCGGTGGTGGTCTCGGCCAGGTAGCCCACGGTATAGCGGGCGGGGATGCCCACCATGCGGTAGAGGAGGGTAGCGGCGGCGGCCATGTGGCGGGCAGTACCCGTCTTGTAGTCGCGGAGGTAGGAGACCACCACGTTGGCCTCGCTGTCCAGGGCGGTATCGTAGTCGTCGTCCAGGGTGTAGTTATCCCGCAGGTAGGCGGCGACCCACTCGATGGCGACAGTAGAGGGAAACTCCCCCAGCCACTCCACAAGGGGGTTCAGGTAGGCGGCGGTCTCGTCGTCCACCTCGGTGTAGTGGCGGTAGGCGAACTCCGCCAGCTTAGACTCGCCGTAGCGGTCGTCCGTGGTCTTTGGCTCGTAGTCGGGATCCTCGGGGTAGTAGTTGACCGAATAGACCCTGCGGCCGTCCCCCGTCACGCGGGAATCGGTGACCGTGAGGCCGTTGGCACCGGGGATCAGGTCGTAGACCGACAGGTAGTAGGGGGCGGCATAGGTGCCCATAAGGGACTCGATCTGCAGGGTGCGGTGGGTCTCGGTGCGGGGCATGAGGTAACAGCCCGGCAGGTAGGCCGAGGAGCAGGTATTATAGATGGAAAAATCACAGTAGGGCGCGTCGGCGAAGCCCTGTCCCGTGTAGCTCCCGAAGCTCTTGAGCTTGAGGAGGACGCGATCCGGGATCTCGTTTTGCAGCTTGAAGACGGTACTGCTCAGCAGGGCGGGGGGAATGCTGGGGGAGAGGGTGAAGCGGCCGTTGGTGCCCGCCATAAGGTCGCCCCAGGTGGTGGGATCCTCGGGCTCTACGGGAGGCTCGGTGCTGTCCCCGCCTGTTCCGGGGGTAGTGCCTGTGCCTGTGCCGGTGCCCGTCCCCGGCTCGGTGGGGCCGTCCTCTGCGGGGAAGCCCGTGACCTCGACGTACTGCCAGCCGAAGCCCTCCACGTAGACCTCTACCCAGGCGTGAGCGTCCATGCCCTTGACGGCGGTGGTCTCCCCTGCTTTGACATCGGTCATGAAGCCCACGGTGTAGCGGGCGGGGATGCCGAGGGCACGGTAGAGGAGAGTGGCGGCGGTGGCGAAGTGACGGCAGACACCTTCCTTGTAAGCACCCAGGAAGGCCAGGGCCACGTTGGGCTCGCGATCCAGGTTCTGGTCGTAGGCCAGGTCATAGGTGGCGGAATTTTGGATGTAGGCAGCTACCTTTTGGATGATATCGGGATCGTTTTTGTCGAAGCCTTCCCGCTCGATGATGAGTTTCATGTAGGACGCCGTGGTGGAATCCAGGGCAAGGTACCGATCCATGACGTAGGCCGTATAGGCCAGCTCATGGGTGGCGAAGAGTTGATCCACCCGATCCGCGCCCGCATAGGTGCTGTAGGGACGGTAGTAGACGGTATAGGGGAGGGTGCCGTCCCCCTCGGCCTTGACGTCGTTGATCAGCTTCAGTTGATCGATACCGTGGGTGGTGAGGTAGTACGGAAGGACATGAGCCTCCATTTTCGGGGTGATCTGAAGAGGGTAGCCCACGAAGGGGGTCAGGGCATCCATGTGGTGATGGGGATAGCAATAGACACCGCCGTGGTCATAGACCATGCCCGGATAGGCCGCCGCCTCGCTCCACCCCTGTCCCGTATAGTCACCGAAGGCCTGCATCATCAGGTAGAGGCGATCGTCCCGCTCGGCGTAGATCTCCATAACCGTCAGCTGGGATGCCACGCCCGCCGCCAGGGCACCGGGAGGAAGTCCCAGCTCTCCATTCATGCCCGCCAGCAGATCGGCCAGATCGTCCGGTTCGATGGGGAGGCCATCAAGTGCGTCGCCCCACTCGGGGGGAAGGGTATCCCACTCGGGGGGCAGGGTATCCCAGCCCTCGGGGAGGGTAGGCAACTCAAAGTCGGGGTCGGTCTCCAGTGTGGGAGGGAGGGTAGGCCACTCGAAGTCGCTCTCCCACTCGGGGAGGGTGATCTCGGGCTCGGGGGGGAGGGTCCCGTGGGGCTCACGGGTGAAGTCGTCGGGATCCAGGGACTCCAGGATGTCCCCGAAGTCAAAGGTTCCCTGGGGGAAGGAGGGATCGAAGTCACCGTCCCCCTCATCGGGGACCGAGGGGGAGGCGAGCATCCCTCCCGCCACAGCCACGACCAGGATCAGAGCCAGGGCTAAGACCGTGGTGACCAGCGCGATACAGAGGATACGGATCAGTTTTTCTCTTGGCATGGGCGTGACCGTCCTTTCTTGAAATTTCGGGTGTTATGCGTTACGGCGCAACCGCTGGATGGCCTCCTTACAGGCGGTCATACGGTCAGGGCCGAAGAGCTCGTCGAGGTAACCAAGAAGACCCTCGGCGGCTCCGCGGAGGTAGATGGGGTTCTGGGTCTCCAGCTTACGGATGACCTTCTTGGCCAGGATATCGTCCAGGGCCACCAGCTCGTCGCCTCCGCAGGCAATGAAGACGGGGATGTAGGTATTGATCTGCTTCATGATGCGGTTACCGAAGGTGATGTGGAAATGCTCGATGAGGTACTGATCCAGCATTTGGAGGCGGGCGCGGTTGCGGCTGCTGACGGCGTACTCCTTGGTAGCGGCATCGGCCAGCTTGGCAAAATGATCGGCGGAGACGTGGAGGGGCTTGGTCTTGGGGGCCACAAAGCGCTCACTCT
>JBGVRH010000005.1:0-4936 GCA_045128275.1 Eubacteriales bacterium
CCTTATGAATCCCCAAAACTTTCAAAAAGCATAGATATGCCAAGAGAATTGATAGTGGGTAGCATAGGGGAAACCCCCATGGGGCCCCTTCCCCATTGGTATATTTGATTCGTGAAAGGGATATGCATCCCACCGCTAAACTCAAATTTGAAAAACTCATTTTCTCTCAACAATTTTTCAAAACCTACTTGACATTTTTCCGAAACTGTACTATAATTATCCTGTTATGCGAAACGCAATGACGGGGAATCTCCCCGCTATGTCCGTGCAGAGAGCCGTCGGTTGGTGCGAGACGGTCGGATAGGCGCAGAGTCTCACCCCCGAGCGGCGGATCTGACAGGGAAGCACCCCAAGGATCCGACGGCACCCCACCGTTACAGGGCATGAGCGGGCATGGTCTACCCATGCCAAGCAGAGTGGTACCGCGGAAATCATCCGTCTCTGTCATGCAGAGGCGGTTTTTTGTTTTTTGATCCTGTTTCATGACAGAGACGGAATGCAAAATGCAAAACGCAAAATGCAAAATCAAGAACGGAACGAGCAGCCCCCCGCGTTACCGTTTTCGGGGCAGTTGCGCTTTTGTTTTCCGCTCACAAAAGATTACCATATAATGGTCTTTCGCCAAAGCGAAAGACTTCATCAATTTTGCATTTTGCATTTTGCATTTTGCATTTCCCCCCTCTCCTAAAAAGTAAATTATTTCTCGAAAGGATACAACCATGAAGTACGATTTTTCCGCCATTGAAAAGAAATGGCAGCAGCGTTGGGACGATGCGAAGATCTTCTGCGCAGAGGATCACAGCGATAAGCCCAAGTTCTACGGCCTCGTAGAGTTCCCCTACCCCTCGGGCGTGGGTATGCACGTGGGTCACATCAAGGCCTACTCGGGTCTGGAGGTCATCGGCAGAAAGCGCCGTATGCAGGGCTACAACGTCCTGTTCCCCATCGGCTTTGATGCCTTCGGTCTGCCCACCGAGAACTCTGCCATCAAGACGGGCATCCACCCCCGCGAGCTGACCGACCGCAACATCAACAAGTTCACCTCCCAGCTCCGCCGCGTGGGCTTCTCCTTCGACTGGGATCGCGTCATCGACACCACCGAGGAGGACTACTACAAGTGGACTCAGTTCATCTTCCTGAAGATGTTCGAGCAGGGCCTGGCCTTCCGCGACACCGCTATGGTCAACTACTGCCCTCACTGCAAGGTGGTGCTGTCCAACGAGGACTCCCAGGGCGGTAAGTGCGATATCTGCCACTCCGACATCATCCAGAAGTCCAAGGACGTGTGGTATCTCCGCATCACCGAGTACGCCGACAAGCTCCTGCAGGGCCTGGAGGGCGTGGACTACCTCCCCAACATCAAGATGCAGCAGGTCAACTGGATCGGTAAGTCCCGCGGTGCCTTCGTCAATTTCGGCCTCACCGACACCGACGAGACCCTCCGCATCTACACCACCCGTCCCGACACCCTCTTCGGCGTGACCTTCATGGTCATCGCTCCCGAGCATCCCATCATCGAGAAGATGAAGGATCGCATCCAGAACATGGCCGAGGTGGAGGCCTACCAGACCGAGTGCACCAAGAAGACCGAGTTCGAGCGCACCCAGCTGGTCAAGGACAAGACCGGCGTGTGCCTGAAGGGGCTGAAGGGAATCAACCCCGTCAACGGCAAGGAGATCCCCATCTACATCGCAGACTACGTCATGATGGGCTACGGTACGGGTGCCATCATGGCCGTCCCCGCCCACGACGAGCGCGACTACGACTTCGCCAAAAAGTTCGGCATCGACATCATCGAGGTCATCCAGGGCGGTAACATCGCCGAGGCCGCCTACACCGGCGACGGCCCCATGGTCAACTCCGACTTCCTCAACGCCTACGACAACAAGGCCGACTCCATCGCCGCCATGATCGAGTGGCTCCAGGAGAAGGGCATCGGCGAGGGCGGTGTCCAGTTCAAGATGAAGGACTGGGCCTTCAACCGTCAGCGCTACTGGGGTGAGCCTATCCCCATCGTCCATTGTCCCTGCTGTGGCATGGTGCCCGTGCCCTACGAGGAGCTGCCCCTGCGCCTGCCCCCCGTCACCGAGTTCGAGCCCGGTCAGGGCGGTGAGTCCCCGCTGGCCAAGCTGGACTATTTCGTCAACTGCAAGTGCCCCAAGTGCGGCGGCGACGCCAAGCGGGAGACCGACACCATGCCCCAGTGGGCCGGTTCTTCCTGGTACTTCCTGCGCTACATCGACCCCCACAACTCCGAGGCTCTGGCCGACATGGACAAGCTCCGCTACTGGATGCCCGTTGACTGGTACAACGGCGGTATGGAGCACGTCACCCGCCACCTGATCTACTCCCGCTTCTGGCATCACTTCCTCTACGATCTCGGTCTGGTGCCCACCGCCGAGCCCTACGCCAAGCGTACCGCCCAGGGTCTGATCCTCGGCCCCGACGGCGAGAAGATGTCCAAGTCCCGCGGCAACGTGGTCGACCCCAACGACGTGGTGGACGATATGGGTGCCGACGTGCTTCGCGTCTACATTCTCTTCATGGGTGACTACGGCGCGGCCGCTCCCTGGTCGGATAACTCCATGAGAGGCTGCAAGAGATTCCTGGAGCGCGTGGCCGATCTGCCCTCCCTGGTGAAGGGCGGCGAGGTCAACACCAAGCTGGAGTCCTCCTTCCACAAGACCCTCAAGAAGGTCACTTCCGACATCGAGGAGATGAAGTTCAACACCGCCATCGCCGCCATGATGGGACTCCTCAACGAGGTCTTCGAGGTGGGTTCCATTACCAAGGATCAGCTCTCCATGTTCATCCGTATGCTCTGCCCCTTCGCCCCTCACCTCTGCGAGGAGATGTGGGAGAATATGGGTGGAAAGGGCTTCGCCTCCATGGCCCAGTGGCCCGAGTTTGACGAGGCCAAGACCATCGACGCCACCGTGGAGCTGGCCGTCCAGATCAACGGTAAGGTTCGCGGCAAGGTCACCCTGCCCATGAACGCCGATAAGGACACCGCCCTGGCCGCTGTCCGCGCCGACGAGAAGCTCTTCGCTCTCATGGACGGCAAGACCGTGGTCAAGGAGATCGTGGTGCCCAACAAGATCATCAACATCGTGGTCAAGTAAGACCGCAAGCCAACTCAAAAAGCCGCCTCGTTTGAGGCGGCTTTTTTGAATGACGCACAAATTGCAGTTTTTCTGCGAGATACAAGTTACAAGATACAAAGATACAAGATATGAAAAAACGTTACGGCATAATCCGTTCCATATCTTGTATCTTGTATCTCCGTATCTTGTATCTCTTCGATAAACCCAAATTTGCTTCGCCTCTTGCAATTTCCGCAAAAATGTGTTAATATATGTGTGGTACAATATTACCATAACGCAAAAAGAAGGTAACTCTATGCAAGACCGCAAAGCCATCCTGGGCACCGCCCCCGTCGGGAAGCTCCTCTTTCGTTTAGCCCTCCCCACGGTGGTGGCCCAGCTCATCAATATGCTCTATAACGTGGTGGATCGCGTCTACATCGGCCATATGCCCGAGGTGGGCGACCTGGCCCTCACGGGTGTCGGCGTCTGTATGCCCCTCATCATGATCGTCTCGGCCTTCGCCGCCCTGGTCTCCTCGGGAGGCGCGCCGAGAGCCTCCATCTTTCTGGGCAAAAAGGACACCGAAACCGCCGAGCGCACCCTGGGGAACTGCTTTACCCTCCAGCTTCTGATCTCGGCCGTTCTCACCATCCTCCTCCTCCTCTTCAATCGCCCCCTCCTTCTGGCCTTCGGTGCCAGCGAGAACACCGTCGGGTACGCCACCGACTACATGAACGTCTATGCCATCGGTACGGTCTTCGTCCAGCTCACCCTGGGCATGACTGCCTTCATCTCGGCCCAGGGCTTCACCGCCGTCTCCATGATCTCGGTGGTCATCGGCGCGGTAGCCAACATCGCCCTCGACCCTCTCTTCATCTACGGCCTGGATATGGGCGTGCAGGGCGCGGCTCTGGCCACCGTCATCTCCCAGTCCTTGTCCTGTATCTGGGTGGTATCCTTCCTCTCGAGCAAGAAGAGCATCCTTCGCCTCCGCCGCGAATGCCTGGGGCTTTCCCCCTCGGTTATCCTGCCTGCCCTGGCTCTGGGTACCGCTACCTTCGTCATGCAGGCCAGCGAGAGCGTCATCTCGGTCTGCTTCAACTCCTCCCTCCTCCGCTACGGCGGGGATATCGCCGTGGGAGCCATGACCATCCTCACCTCGGTCATGCAGTTCGCCATGCTCCCCATGCAGGGCATCGCCCAAGGAGCCCAGCCCATCCTGGGCTATAACTACGGCGGCAAGAACGCCCCGCGAGTCAAGAAGACCTTCCGCATCCTGCTGGTCACCTGCCTCGTCTACTCCGTCACCCTCTGGGCGGCTGTCCTCCTGTTCCCCCGCGCCTTCGCCTCTATGTTCACCCCCGACCCCCTGCTCCTGGATTTCACCGAAAAGGTTTTACCCATCTATATTTTCGGCGTAGGCATCTTCGGCATTCAGATCGCCTGTCAGATGACCTTCGTCTCCCTGGGCAACGCCCCCTCCTCGGTCATCGTGGCGGTGGTGCGGAAGTTCGTCCTGCTCCTGCCCCTCATCTACATCGTCCCCCGCTTCGTCGAAGACCCCACCCTGGGTGTCTACCTCGCCGAGCCCATCGCGGATATCATCGCCGTGACCTTCACCACGATCCTGTTCATCTTCCAGTTCCGCAAAGCCCTCCGCGCCATCGAGGGAGAAGCGGAGGGGAGCAAGTTTTGACCGACAAGAATCCGTAAATTGGCGAAAAGGAATGCTTCAAATTGCAGTTTAGCGGTGGGTTTCCTCTGTCGTAGGGAGCGACGCCCTCGTCGCTCCGCGGGCGGCCCCCCGGGGGCCCCCCCAAAAAAAAAAAAAATATATTATAAAAAAAAAA
>JBGVRH010000006.1:0-4951 GCA_045128275.1 Eubacteriales bacterium
CCTTATGAATCCCCAAAACTTTCAAAAAGCATAGATATGCCAAGAGAATTGATAGTGGGTAGCATAGGGGAAACCCCCATGGGGCCCCTTCCCCATTGGTATATTTGATTCGTGAAAGGGATATGCATCCCACCGCTAAACCCAAATTTGAACCCCAGAAAGGAGCGCCACACCATGCGCATTCTCATGACAGGCGGCGGCACCGCGGGACACGTCAATCCCGCTTTGGCCATTGCCGCGACCATCAAAGAGCATCATCCCGACGCCGAGATCGCCTTCGTGGCATCTACCCAGCCCCGCGACAAGGCGGTGGATCTGGTGCCCAGAGCGGGGTATCCTCTCCACACCGTCCACATCCGAGGCCTGGCGACTCCCTACTGGTCTCCCTCCAACCTCAAGCTCCCCTTCCTGATGATCCGATCCCGCAAGGAGGCGGAGGCGCTCATCCGTGAGTTCAAGCCCGACCTCATCGTGGGCACGGGAGGCTTTGCCTGCTGGCCTCTGTGCAGTATGGGAAAAAAGATGGGAGTCCCCACCGCTCTGCACGAATCCAATGCCATTCTCGGGAAAGCCATCAAGCAACTCAGAAAGAGCGTTGACCTGATCATGGTCAACTTCGAGGACACCCTCCGCCGTCTGGACGGGGAAGGGAAGCATTCTCCCGCTGTGCGGGTGGGCAACCCCATGATGCCCGGCTTTGCCGCCGCCTCCCGCGCCGAGGCGCGCAAGGCCTTGGGACTTGCCCCCGACGAGCTGTATATCCTTTCCTTCGGCGGTAGCCTGGGAGCCGAGTACGTCAACGACGCGGTGGTCAAGCTGGCCGCCGAGCTGACCGAGGATGCGCGGGTGAAGCTCATCCACGCCGCAGGCAAGCGGGACTACGACCGTATCCGCGCCGATTGGGATGCCACCGCCGCAGGCCGCTGCGACCGCATGACCCTGGTGGACTACATCTACGATATGCCCATCCGAATGGCCGCCGCCGATCTGGTGATCTCCCGCGCGGGCGCTATGTCCATCTCCGAGCTGGCCTTGACCGGCAAGGCGGTGGTGTTCATCCCCTCCCCCTACGTGCCCGAGAATCACCAGTATAAGAACGCCATGGCCTTGGTCGAGAAGGACGCGGCCATCTGCGTGGAGGAAAAGACCCTCACCGAGGGAGCGCTGACCGCTACCGTGAAGTCTCTCCTGGACAGCCCCGACCGGCGTGCCGCCATGGAGACCCGCATCCGCGACTTCGCCTGTCCCGATGCCAACGAGCGCATTTACAGCGCCCTCATGGGGCTGATTCGGCCCTGACCATGAAAATTCCATCAAAGGAGATGGAGGCAGTATGAAAAAGATTCGCATACCCCGCCCTACAAAGAAGCGCAGCTTTTCCGAGAAATTCGGTCGGGACAGCCGCCCCTTCGGCAGCGGGGAAAAGCATACCCCCACCGACTACGGCTCTGTGCCCTTTCTCATGCTCTGCATGCTGGGCGGCGTTGCCCTGACCGTAGCGGTGATGCTTTTGGGCAAGCTATGGAAGGTGACCGACGTCACCGCCACCGATGGGCGGTACTATTCCTCCTCAACCGTGGTGGCCTCCCTAGGGGTGGAAGCGGGGGACGAGATGCTGGGCTTTGACGGCTACGTCGTAGTACGGGAGCTGCGGGAGCGGTTGCCTCTCCTGGATCGCGTCAAGGTTCGCAAGCACCCGGGCGGCACCGTTTCGGTGACCTTCACCGAGGTGGAGGAGCTGTACTACACCCGCCACAATCAGAACTACTACATCATCAACGCCGAGACCCGTGAGGTTCTCTGCGTCATGGCCAAGCCCGACGAGGCCCGACGGGTGGGGGCGGTCTACCTGGGCCTTCCCGAGTGTGCCCGCGTGCGGGTGGGGGAGGAGCTGAGCTTTGTCAATCTGCCCTACGCCCCCGAGACCGATGCTCCCGAGATCTCCACCTACGAGCTGGAGACCGACGAGCCCGAGAAGGAGAACGCCTACGTTTTCGACTTCGTGGAGACCCTCATGTCCTCCACCCTCTCCGAGCGGGTGGTAGGCATGGAGCTGGGGGATCGCTATGACCTCTGGCTGGTGCTGAACGGCGGCGTGCGGGTGCGCGTGGGCGGCATGGACGAGCTGGAGCGCAAGCTTTCGGTGGTGGATAACGCCCTTTCCAAGATGGCCCAGGACGGAGGACTGTCGAGCGGTCTGCCCATCCTGGTGGACGTGTCGGATCCCGCCCGCGTCATCTGCCGCATTTCCCCCGAGATCGAGCTGCCCGATTGGGCCGTGAACCTCGCTTCCTGACCCGATTGCGGATTGCCATCGGGAAGTACCTCCCATTCATAATTCCCAAACGGGTAGCTCACGGCAGGTGGGCTGCCCCTTTCGTCGCGGAATATGTAAATTTTTCATAAACTTCTAAAAAACTATTGCAATTTTTGCGAAAAAGATATATTATATATGTATGGTGTATAATCCTGCCCGAAATACGGTGGGACGAGACGCCGCGAAGCCCTTGGACGGGGGTCAAGGCGTCCATATATGTCGAAAAAGATTTTTCGGGAGGAAGAAAACATGACTTTTGAACACGATGATACCTACGAGTCCGGCGTAAGCATTAAAGTAATCGGCGTCGGCGGCGGCGGAAATAACGCTGTCAACCGTATGATCACATCCAACATCCGCGGCGTCGAGTTCGTCGCCATCAACACCGACCGTCAGGTCCTGCGTCGCTCTGACGCCTCCATGCAGCTGGTCATCGGCGAGAAGCTGACCAACGGCTTTGGCGCGGGCGCAAATCCCCAGATCGGCGCGAGAGCCGCTGAGGAGTCCATCGAGGAGATCAAGGCTCTTCTGGACGGCACCGACATGGTCTTCATCACCGCCGGTATGGGCGGCGGCACCGGTACCGGTGCGGCTCCCGTTGTGGCTCGCGTGGCTCACGAGATGGACATTCTGACCATCGGTATCGTCACCAAGCCCTTCGGCTTTGAGGGTAAGCGCCGTATGGATCAGGCTCTGGCTGGTATCGCTGAGCTGAGCCAGTACGTGGATTCCCTGGTGGTCATCCCCAACGACCGTCTGAAGCAGGTCACCGACACCCGCATCACCCTCCAGAACGCCTTCGAGGTGGCTGACGGTGTGCTGGCTCGCGGTACCCAGAGCATCTCCGACCTCATCAGCGTTTCCGCCTTCATCAACCTGGACTTCGCTGACGTCTGCTCGGTCATGAAGAACGCCGGCCACGCTCACATGGGTGTTGGCTCCGCTACCGGTAAGGATAAGGCAGAGCTGGCCGCCAAGGCCGCTATCTCCAGCCCCCTGCTGGAGTCCTCCATCACCGGTGCTCACGGTATCCTCATCAACATCACCGCTTCTCCCGACGTCGGTCTGGAGGACGTGGACGTGGCTTCCAGCCTGATCGCCGCCGAGGCCGCTCCCGATGCCAACGTCATCTGGGGTGTGAACTTCGACAACGAGCTGGAGGACGAGATGCGGATCACCATCATCGCTACCGGCTTTGACAACCAGAAGAGCTTTGCTAAGCCCGCCGCCGCTCCCGTGGCCGCTCCCGCAGCTCCTGTTGCTCCCGTCGAGGCCCCCAAGGCCGCTCCCAAGGCCGAGGCTCCCAAGCGCGAGAAGCCCAAGTCCTCCGCTGACGAGGAGCTGGATCGCCTCATGAAGGAGTTCGGTACTCCCAAGAAGAAGAAGATCAACCGCTGATCTTTGGATATCTGACTCTGTAAAACGAAACGGCATTCCGCTTGGAGTGCCGTTTTTGTTTGGCTCTTTTTGATGCTTTACCGTTTTAATTGGTTAAAATCACCGATTGTTCATCCTGAATTAAAAATATTTTATATAAATTTTAAAAAAGGGGTTGACAAATTGCATAAACGGTTGTATAATGTGAATAATGCGCAGGAAATGCGCTAAATGAATCGAGGTATTACATGTACACTGACAAGACCATTGTCTGCAAGGATTGCGGACGCGAATTCGTTTTCTCCGCCAGCGAGCAGGAGTTCTACGCCGAGAAGGGCTTCACCAACGAGCCCCAGAGATGCCGTGATTGCCGCAACGCCCGCAAGGCTCAGCGCGGTGAGCAGGCTCCCGCACGCCAGATGTTCAGCGCCGTCTGCGCTGACTGCGGTAAGGAGTGCAAGGTTCCCTTCGAGCCTCACGACGACCGTCCCGTCTTCTGCAGCGAGTGCTTCCAGAACAGAAGAGGCTGATTTTTGTAAGCATAGAAGCGAAAGACACGCAAAGCACCGTCCCTGTGGGGGCGGTGCTTTCGTTTTACCGTGCCTTTGACTCTGCCCGCGGGCGGGGCTTTTTGGCTTTGGCGAACAGGGCGGGCAGTCCCGTGACCACCAGCATGCCCCCGAAGAGCTTGCGCAGCAGACTCGCGTCCAGCACCCGCGCCAGGTAGGCCCCCAGGAGCGCCCCGGGGACGGCGCAGGCAACGAGGAAGAGAACTACCCGCAGAGGGATGCGCCGCTCCCGCACGTGAACCGCGAGGGCGGCCCCTGCCGAGAGGAGGAAGAAGAGGAGGTTGAGGGCCTGGGCCTCGGGCTGGGGAAAGCCCGCCACCAGGGTGAGGTAGAGGACAAAGATCCCCGCGCTCCCCACCCCCAGCCCCGAAAGGATGGCGGCGAGGAAGGCGGCGATAGAGGTCAGGATCACGGACGCGGACATGGGGACTCCTTTCGTGTGAGAACGGACGGCCGATAGCAAAATGCTTCAAATTGGGGTTTATCGGTCTGCGACCGAAATGCAAAATGCAAAATGCAAAATGCAAAATCAGAGAACGGCGGGACAATGCGGGAAATTGTGTGCAAGAATGATTTTTCTATAGGGGACAATCATTTTTGGAGTGTAGAATGACAAATTCTTACCACAAAAATTGGCTTTTGCGCCAGCAAAAGGTTTCATTCGCACTTGATTTTGCATTTTGCATTT
>JBGVRH010000007.1:0-13271 GCA_045128275.1 Eubacteriales bacterium
CTTGTAGCGGATGAAAAGACTCTGTGTGAAAGATTGGCAATGGATGTAGAAAGAGGTATCCGTTCTGAAGATATAATTGAGCGAAGCATAGCAAGAATACCGATGTATCAAGCATTGGGTACCATTAAAATTGATACCAACGCCAAAAACGTGGCTATGATTGCCAATGAGATAAAGCTGTTGTAATACCGTCAAATTCCAATTTGTCGAGCTGAATAGGCGTTAAGCGTTGGTGTGATTTTGGTGCAAATTTGGTGCAACACTTTATGCGACGATACTCACGATATTCACGATATCGCACGAAAACACACGATAAATCTACGATATCACACGATATTTCACGTTATTCACGATATCAAACAGTGTTCTTAAAACTCCAAGAGATAATCGAAGTTTCACTTCGTTCAATTTCAGAAAGAACCACCGCCTCGGCGGTGGTTCTTTCGCTTTTCCAATTTATGTGATAGGCTCTGCCACGGCAAGGCTTTTTGTTATTCCCGAGCACCTCGGTCATTGCAATACCGAAATCATCTCTAATATCTACGTTCACATCTTCAAAGAATACAAAGCCAAGATGGCTGAATCTATCGAGCACGATTTGCTTTAATCAAAAAGGGCGGTTCAATTTGTAAAGAATTGAGCCGTCCTATTTACTTTTTGGAAATTTTATGGTATAATCTAACTAATCGATAAACTTGAATTTGCCGAGGAGGAGTATGTTATGAAAAAAACAGTTATGAAGAAAAGCATTTATTTAATATGTTTACTTTTAGTTTCTTGCCTTGTTTTCTCGTCCTGCTCTAAATCGGCAGGTCTTAATATAGGATTTGATGGAAGAATGGGACAATTGCCCGAGGTTTATTTTGGTGTGAAAAGCGATAAAACGGAGTTTAATATTGATGATGTTACTCTTGATTTTTCATACGGAGACGGAAGTGTCTCGGATGTAGGTGGTTATGTTGGCGGTGATAATGGAGAAGACTGCCCCATCGTGTGTATTGCCGTATATTTCTTCAATGCTAAATATCAAGATGCGGTAACGATTTTCGGAGATGCACGTTTTGGAGATTATAAAGAAATTGATGGGTTGTATTTTGTAAAAGAAATTAGTCTTGATGATTACAATAATAATTACGATGTAGAACATAGTTTTTGGGGTTGCAAGTACGAACATACCGAAACCTTGACAATTCCCGAAGAGGTTGTGGAACTTTCTGCGGGCTATGCTTGTTTCGGCGTTTTTCAGATAGCATATATTCCTTCGGAAAATTTGTATCGTGTTGTTGGCGGTGGATATCAAGCATTGAAATACGAAAAGCTTGACAAAGATATGGTGAAAATATCTAAGCCCACAGGTAGTTACTATGCAGACCCAAAATAAAAGATGACAAATTCCAATTTGTCGAGCAGAACAGCGTTGAATGTTGGTGTGATCTTGGTGCAAATTTGGTGCAACACTTTACAGAACAATACAAGAGGCTCTGCCACGGCAGGGCTTTTTGTTTTGGGACAGTTGAGGACGCCTGTCCCTACGAGGTCGGGAGGGGAGACCCCTCCCCTACGGAGGATCGTGTTTGTTGTAGGGGAGGCTATCAGCCTCCCGCATTCAAAGGGCGGTTCAATTTGTAAAAACTCCGCCGTCCTATTTACTTTTTTCCGTTTTTATGGTATAATCTAACTAATCGATAAACTTGAATTTATTAAATAGGAGACGAGAACTGTTATGTCTGAAAACAAATCGAATAAACAAGTATTGAATGAAATGAAAATTGAATATGCAGTGAAACAAAAGAAAGGGTTGCCTTTCATTATGGCATCCACCGTTTTGTGGACGATTATGCTGATTGCGTTCCTAACAGATTTAGATATTGCCGCAAAAAATATGATTGCTATGTGTTGCTCTGCATTACTTATGCCAGTTGGAATGCTGTTTGGTAAAATCATAAAAGTTGATATATTCAGCAAAGAGTGTCCGCTCAGCAGCCTCTCTATTGTAGCTGCACTTAATCAGTTGCTGTATCTTCCGATTGTTTTGTGGGCAATGTACGCTGTTCTCGATAAGATGATTATGGCATATGCCATAGTTGTTGGAGCCCATTTCTTAACTTATTATTGGATTTATTTTTCTCCAACTTATTTTTACGCAGCCATTATCATCCCTGTTGTATCTTTAGTCCTCGGAATATATTGCAACCAGGTAGTAGTGTGCCTTGCTTTTGTGTCTTTTGATATCCTTATTTGCTTGTTATTGTGCTTAGAAAATAAACAAGCTAAGAATTATCTTGAAACTATTACCAACAAAAGATAATTAGCTTAATTAACAAATTCCAATTTGTCGAGCCGAAGAGGCGTTGAATCTTGGTGCGATTTGGGTGCAAATTTGGTGCAACACTTTACAGAACAATACAAGAGGCTCTGCCACGGCAGGGCTTTTTGTTTTGGGACAGTCGAGGACGCCTGTCCCTACGAGGTCGGGAGGGGAGAGCCCTCCCCTACGGAGGATCGCGTTTGTTGTAGGGGAGGCTATCAGCCTCCCGCTTTCAAAGGGCGGTTCGATTGGGAAAGCCCCCCTCACCGTCGCTCCCACGCAACAGCATGGACAGAGCCAGGAGACAGAGGGCGGGGTAGTAGGTTCCCATGCAGGCGTGATCCGTCCAGCTCCACAGGCCGATGAACCAATCCAGCACCAGCATGAGATCCGAGAAGAAGAACAGCCCGCTGGCCACCGCCACGGTAGCCGTGTACAGGCAGGGCGCGTGGATCAGGTTGCCGATGGCCTTGCCCAGCATGGAGGAGATGATGAGGGCGTACACCAGGCAGACCGCCTTGAAAATAGGCTGACCGAAGTCCAGAAGGGGGCAGAACAGCAGAAAGGCCGCCGCCGCGAGAAAGATCCCGCCGCTGATGGCGCAGTCGAGGAGCCGGATTTTTTGCAGGATGCAGTAGGCCGCCACAAAGAAGATATGCCCCAGGGCAAAGGTGGCCGCCCCGATGATGAAGTCCTTGTTGATGAGACAGTCCCCCAGAAAGGCCAGGATCAGACCCAGGGACATGGTGATATAGAAGGAAGGCTTTGTCCCCTTGGTCGCAAGGGCGTAGACCAGATTGATCACCCCCAAAAGAGCGAACAGACCGCTACAGGTACACTTCAGGGTAAAGTCGAAGCCATGGCTCTGGTACACGTAATTGAGAGCCAGGATGGCGGCGATGAACAGGGCGTTCACCGCAAACAGGAGCTTTTGATGCAGTTTCATGGGATCACCTCAAGAACAGCCGCAGGAGCTTTTGGTTCAGACGGCTTTTATAGGGTCGGTAGCGCATGGGCAGATCCAACCAGGTCTTTTTGTCCACGATGGACTTGACGATGAAAACTCTATATGCTCCAGTATACCACAAAGACGTTGATCTGTCAACGAGAATTGGGGAAACCTGCAAAAGAAGTATGCCCGCGGCTCCGCGGAGTCATTTCAAGGATGAAAAAACCTGTTGACTTGCGCCGCGCAATGCGGTATAATAGGCGGTATAGCGGGACAGTCAAAATTTTTTCGCTTTTTTTAGCGGACTATGAAAGATTCGCCCCCGAAATTTCGTCTATATAGATGAAGGACAAAACACCGCCCCGCGCGGTGGGAAAGGAGAGGCTATGGAGGACAGAGACATCATCGCCCTGTATTTCGCCCGTGACGAGCGGGCCATCCGTGAGACCGCCGACAAGTACGGCGACTTCTGCGAGGGCGTGGCCATGGGGATATTGGGCAACCGCCAGGATGCCGAGGAGTGCGTCAGCGATACCTATCTCCGCACCTGGAACAGCATTCCCCCCAAGCGCCCAGGCTCTCTGAAGGCTTTTGTGGGCAAGATCGCCCGCAATCTCTCCATCGACCGCCTTCGCCACCGCCACATCGCCCGCCACGACAGCGACATGGAGATCATGCTCTCCGAGCTGGAGCCCTACCTCCCCGACCGCGAGGAGGAGGGGAGCGCCCTCACCGAGCTGCTGGACGGCTTCCTTGAGGGTCTGGAGACCCTGGAACGTCGGCTCTTCATGGGCCGCTACTGGCACGGCTACACCGTTTCCCACATGGCCGAGCAGTACGGCCTCACCCCCAATGCCGTCTCCCTCCGCCTCCACCGCGTGAGAGAGAAGCTGAGGGACTATCTGGAGAAGGGAGGTTATCACCTATGAAAGCCATGGAAGTCCTATCCGCCTTGACCGACGTGCGGGATGCCTACGTGCTGGATTCAGCCCTTCCTCCTGTCCGTGAAGCCCCGCCCGCTCCTCCCCGCAGATGGCGGAGAGGGAAGGACGGCTCCCTCGGTCGGGTCTTTTCGGACGGCTGGGTGGTGGCCGCCGTCTGTATGCTGGTGGCCCTGGGGACTCTGGGCGGGATGATCTACCTGGGTCAGAATCCCCCCACGCCCCCCATCAGCACCGAATCCCCCACGATCCTCCCCCCCGAATCCGGCGACCACCCCGACACCGAGGGGCTTGTGACCGAGTCCCTCACCTTTATCAGCCATGGCGACGGCACCTGCTCGGTCAAGGCATCCGGTGCCTTCGGAAGCGACCCGGAGGACAGCCGCCTGGTCATTCCCGCCGCCTCCCCCGATGGAGATCGGGTCACCGCCATTGCCGACTACGGCTTCATCTGGCAGAAGGGCATGAAGAGCGTCACCCTCCCCGATACCCTGGAGACCATCGGCCAATGGGCCTTTGCCGAGTGCGAGTCTCTGGGATCGGTGGAGCTCCCCGCCTCCCTTAAGAGCATTGGAACCGCCGCCTTCCTGGAGTGTACCGCACTGGAAGAGCTGATCCTCCCCGAGGGGCTGACCGCCCTGGGGGACAGCTCCTTCTCCACCTGTACCTCCCTTGCGCGGGTGGAGCTCCCCTCCACCCTGAAGTCCATCCCCCAATGGGCCTTCTACAACTGCGCCGCCCTGGAGGAGCTGACTCTGCCCGAGGGGGTGGAGACCATCGGCTACAGCGCCTTTTACGGCTGTACTTCAATCACATCCCTGTCCCTCCCCGCCTCCCTCACCACCCTGTCCAAGGGAGCCTTCGCCGCCTGTGGCCGCCTCCTGTCGGTGACCTGTCGGGAGGGCCTTACCACGGTGGAGAGCCTGGCCTTCGACGGTTGCGGATCCCTGGCCTCGGTCACTCTCCCTGCCACCCTGGAGACCCTGGCCCCCGATGCCTTCCGCGACTGCACCTCCCTGCGGACGGCGGTCTTCACAGGCACCCGCTCCCGGTGGCGCGCCCTGATCGGTGACACCTCCCCCCTGCCCACAGGCTGTAACACCCATTGCGCCGACGGCGTTTTGAAAAACTGAAATTGCCCCAAAGAAAGGAACCCATCATGAAAAAGCTTACCCTCATCACCCTCACCCTCCTGTTGCTCCTGACCCTGACCGTCCTGGCGGCCTGCGATAAGGATCAGCCCCCCGTCTCCTCCGAGAGCGACACCGCCGAGACCACCCCCGACACCGAGGCCGAGACCACCCTGGCCGATATCCCCGCCGCCGACGCCCTGGATCAGCTCATGGGGGCAATGGAGTCCGAGTCCGAGGAGACCGAGACCATGGACAACGGCAAGATCGACATCGACATGACCATGGATATCGCCGTGAGCGCGGACGGTGTACAGAATACCACCACCCTCCCCCTCCAGATCACGGTGATCCTGGACGGCGAAGACCTCTACCTGGACGGCAACCTCTTTGGAAGCGTCTCCACCATGACCTACAAGGGCGGTATGCTCTACCTCACCTCTTTTCTGGACGAGGAGACCGTCAGCAAGCTCAAGTGCGCCATGACCCCCGAGGAGTTCGCGGAGGTGGCTCCCACCCTCTTCGGCACCGAGAACGATACCGAGACCGGGGATCTCACCGTCCCCCAACTCCCCGGCCTGGAGGGAACCAAGCCCTCCCAGCTCTTTGTTGCGCTCACATCCCAGCTCGATCCCACCAACGGCGACCTCGTCATCACCTGTAAGGGCTTCAATACCACCCTGGCCACCGACCTCGCCCCCCTGCTCCAGCCCATGCTGGAGGGCCTGGGCCTTGTGGGCGGCGGCGAATGGGACGAGAACGGAGAGCTGATCACCGACCCCGCCGCCACCCTGGCCGAGGTGGTGGGCATCCTCCGCGGTCTCAATGAGGAGACCTTCACCATGATCTTCACCTTCGACAAGAGCGGGAATCTCCTCTCCACCGCCGTAGACATGACCATGGACATCGAGAGCGAGGGGACTCAGATGGCCTTTACGGTCAAGGGCAGCTTCTCGGTCAAGGAGGGCGGCCAGACCGTGTCCGTCCCTGCCGATGCGGACAGCTACACCGAGGAGGACTGGCGGGTGATCTTCGACATGGAGACCCCCGAGATGCTGGGCCTTGTCCCCGATGCCGAGGGCTGTATCACCCTCTCCCCCGATCCCGCCATCCGCGAGCGTCAGATCCTTTACATCTACAACCACTACGAGGACTTCGTCTATAGCGGCGTTCTCTTCCACGTGGAGGGCTATCTCATCGACACCTACGTAGTGGACGAGGAGACCGCCACCGTCCCCGCCCATATCGGTGCCCTGGAGGGTCTGATCTCCCTCCGCGACCCCGCCACCGAGGAGGAGGACTACGCCACCGTCCTCTCCTTCCAGATCCCCCTGTCCGCCAAGGGCGAGGGCTACCCCGCCGAGGGAAGCCTCATCAAGGCCAAATACTGCAAGCTGGAGCTGGTGGAGGACTCCGACTTCGGCAGCTACATGTATCTCATCATCGCTTGATCCCCGCTTGCATATCCCCCGCCGCGCCGAGCCTCCATCGGTGCGGCGGTCTTTTTTGTCTGAAAGCAAATTATGAGAAAAAGACAGACCGAAACGGCGAAATAGAACATGGAAAGTCAAATTGTTTACAAATATTGCATAGACGAAAGGGGGGATATGATGATATAATGAAAGAAAAAATCGGGAGGGCCTGACCGTGCCGGATATCCGCGTCCAGAGAGAAAAGGGCGGCTACCTCTTTGAGGATCACGCCTTTGGTGTCAATCTCGAGATCACCCGCAAGGGCTTCTTCGGCGGCCTTTCCGCCGAGATGCTCAATAACCGTAAGCTCTACGCAGGCGGGGATGCCCCGTCTGGCTGGGAATGCACCGCCTCCGAGCGGGTCACAGACCGCCCCCATGAGAGCCTGTGCCACAGTCACTTCATCATCCTCCGCGACGGCGGCTCCATGAAGCAGACCTCCGAGGTCATCGCCACCAAGACAGGCAAGACCTACGAGGCCCGCGCCTGGGTCAAGCCTCTTACCGATACCGCCGAGATCGCCTTCGGTCTTGCGGGGCGGGAGCAGACCTTCACCGTCACCGCAAACGAGGAAGCCTACATCCCCCTGTCCTTCACCTTTGAGGGCACCGATTTGGACGGCGGCACCTTTACCCTTGCGGTCAAGGGCGAGGCCGCGGTCTTTGAGGTCTCCCTCCGCGATGCCGACCACTTCTACGGCATGAGACGGGACGTGAGCGAGGCCCTCCGCGCCGTCCGTCCCACCGCCATCCGTTTCCCCGGAGGCTGTGCCGCCGATCACTTCGACTGGAAGGAGAGCCTCAAGGCTCCCGAATTCCGTGTTCCCGCCGACGGCTCCTCCAAGTGGTTCCTCTTCCGTGATTCCTACGACCAGGATACCCTGGATATCGGCCTCAACGAGTTTATCATGCTCTGCCGAGAGCTGAATGCCGAGCCCGAATACACCGTCAGCCTCGTCCTGTCCGACGGGGAGGATGCCCGCCGCCTGGTGGAGTATTGCAACGGCGACCTCACCACCGAGTACGGTGCCAAGCGGCAGGCTCTGGGCTTTGATCCCTTCGGCATCCACCTCTGGTACGTGGGCAACGAGGCCTACTTCTTCGGCGGTGAGTTCCAGAACAGTCAAGCCGCCGCTCTCCGCACAAACGAACTGATCCGCGCCATGAAGCAGGCCGACCCCACCATCGCCACCGCCATCGGCCTCACCTGGGGCTACGGCTACCGCGACTGGTGCTTCGACTTCATGAAGCACATCGACACCCCCTTCGAGTACGTCTCCTACCACGATTACATCGGCATCCTCCCCGACGCGACCCAAGGGGACAACGGCATGGCCACCACCGAGATCCTGGAGGACAATTTCCGCGACGGAGATTGCTTCGGTCTGAATTTCTATCGGGATATGCTCTTCAAGGATGACTTCGCCCCCATCCGCGTCTGCGTGGACGAATGGAATTACTCCTGGGGTAAGGATTCTTCCAATGCCCTCTTCTTCTCCAACGCCCTCCAGCTCCACTTCATCGCCAAGGGCAAGGAGACCTACCACATCGACCGCGCCGAGTTCTTCATGCCCGTCAACGAGGGCATGCTCACGGTCCAGGGCCGCTCGGTCAAAACCGAAAGCACCGCCCACCTCTTCACCCTCATGCAGAGCCACCGAGGTGGTACCGTCATCCCCTGCGACAGCGACCATCCCGATCTGGATCTCCTCTGCACCGATCACGGCGACCACCTCTTCCTCTCGGTAGTCAACCGTAAGTCCACCCCCCTGGATATGACGACAGAGGGCTACGAGATCACCGACTGCACCGAGATCCGCACGGGGACGTACAGCTTTGAGAGCAATGACTTTGAGGTCGTGGAGAACGCGGCTCCCACCGTCCATGGTCATAGCGTGCTCTTCATGAAGCTTGCAAAGTAATACGTGAACTTATTTTGTACATATTGTAATTTTATGAAACAAGGAGAGTATAGCCATGAAAATTTTCATTGACACAGCCAATGTGGATGAGATCCGCCGTGCGAACGACTTAGGTGTCATCTGCGGAGTAACGACGAATCCGTCTTTGATTGCGAAAGAGGGACGGGATTTCGTTGAGGTGGTCAAGGAGATCACCGAAATTGTGGACGGCCCCATCAGCGCGGAGGTCATTTCCTTGGAGGCAGATGCCATGGTCAAGGAAGCCCTGGAACTGTACGAAACCATCAATAACAGCAATCTGGTCATTAAAATTCCTATGTGCGCCGAGGGCTTGAAAGCTACGAAACGGTTGTCGGCTATGGGAATCAAAACAAACGTAACGTTGATTTTCTCGACCGCCCAGGCACTTCTGGCAGCTAAGGCGGGAGCTACTTACGTGAGCCCCTTCGTTGGCCGACTGGATGATATTGGTTATGAAGGAATCGAGTTGGTTGAGGATATCGTGAAGATATTCCGCTTATACGGTATTGAGACCGAAATCATTTCAGCCTCCATCCGTTCCTCTAACCATGTCATCGAGGTGGCTCGTGTAGGAAGTGATATCGCCACGATCCCCTATAAGATCATTGAGAGCATGATCAAGCACCCTATGACCGATAACGGAATCCAGCGCTTCCTGGCAGACTGGGCCACGGTCGAACAAAAGTAATCCACAAAAACTCTAAAAAATTAAACCCAGAAAGGAAACAAACCATGTACGATCAGATCACCACCATCCCCTTTGAGGGACCCAAGTCCAAGAACCCCTTCTCCTTCCGCTACTACGACAAGGACCGCGTCATCGGCGGCAAGACCATGGCCGAGCAGCTCCGCTTCGCTCTGTCCTGGTGGCACACCTGCTGCGCAGCCGGCACCGATATGTTCGGCGGCAACACCATGGATAAGACCTTCGGCAAGGACGGCATGGAGCTGGCCAAGGCCAAGGTAGACTTCGCCTTCGACCTCATGCAGAAGCTGGGTATCGAGTTCTACTGCTTCCACGACGTGGACGTGGCTCCCGAGGGTGAGACCCTGGCCGAGTCCATCCAGAACCTGGAGATCATCACCGACTACCTGCTGGAGAAGCAGAACGCTACCGGCATCAAGCCCCTGTGGGTCACCGCCAATATGTTCGGCGACAAGAAGTTCATGGCCGGTGCCGCCACCTCCCCCTCCGCTGACGTCTACGCCATCGCCGCCGGTAAGGTCAAGGCAGGCATCGATGCCGCCATCAAGCTGGGCGCTCCCGGCTACGTCTTCTGGGGCGGCCGCGAGGGCTACGATACCCTCATCAACACCGATATGGCCCTGGAGCTGGACAACCTGGGTAAGTTCCTGACCCTGGCCCGCGACTACGGCCGCGCCAACGGCTTCACCGGTGACTTCTACATCGAGCCCAAGCCCAAGGAGCCCACCAAGCACCAGTACGACTTCGACGTGGCCACCTGCGCCAACTTCCTGCGCACCTACGGCCTCATGGATGACTTCCGCATGAACATCGAGGCCAACCACGCCACCCTGGCCGGCCACACCTTCCAGCACGAGCTCCGCGTGGCCACCGTCAACGGCATCTTCGGCTCCATCGACGCCAACCAGGGCGATATGCTCCTGGGCTGGGATACCGACCAGTTCCCCACCAATATCTATGACACCACCCTCTGCATGTACGAGGTCATCAAGGCAGGCGGCTTCACCAACGGCGGTCTGAACTTCGATGCCAAGGCCCGCCGTCAGTCCAACACCTTCGAGGATGTGCTCCTGTCCTACATCGCGGGTATGGATGCCTTCGCTCTGGGTCTCATCAAGGCCTACGAGATCATCGAGGACGGCCGCATCGACGAGTATGTGGCCAAGCGTTACGCCTCCTACACCGAGGGCATCGGTAAGGACATCCGCGAGGGCAAGGTCACCCTGGAGTCCCTGGCCGCCTACGGCGCAAACCTCAAGGACGTTATGCCCATGAGCGGCAGACAGGAGTACCTGGAGTCTGTTCTCAACGATATCCTCTTCTCGGGAGTCTGATATGAACTACTACATTGGAATCGATCTCGGCACGTCCTCCTGTAAGGGCATCTTGACCGACCGAGAGGGAAGCATCATTCGCGAGCATAGCGTCAGCTACCCTGTTTCCACTCCCTACACCAACTGGAGCGAGCAAAGCCCCGAGGACTGGTACAAGGCCGCCGTGGAGATCCTCTCCACCCTGTCCGCCGGCAGGAAAGCAGAGATCAAGGGCGTAGGCATCGCCGGACAGATGCACGGCCTTGTCATGCTGGACGAGCAGGACGAGGTCATCCGTCCCGCCATCCTCTGGAATGACGGTCGGAGCGCGCTTCAGACCGCCTATCTCAACAGCCTGGGCACCCTTCCGTCCCTTACAGGGAATATCGCCTTCCCCGGCTTCACCGCCCCCAAGATCCTCTGGGTCAAGGAAAACGAGCCCGAAAACTTCGCCCGAGCCAAGAAGATCTGCCTCCCCAAGGACTACCTCGCCTACAAGCTGACGGGTGTCTTCTCCTCGGAATACTCCGACGCGGCGGGGATGCTCCTCCTCGACGTGCAGAACAAGTGCTGGTCTCCCGAGATGTGCGAGATCTGCGGCATCACGGTGGATATGCTCCCCACTCTCTATGAGAGCTACGAGGCCACGGGCAAGCTGAAGGCCGAGTACGGTCTCCCCAATGCCATCCTCTGCGCAGGCGCGGGGGACAACGCGGGCGCGGCCGTGGGCACCAACACCCTCCGCGAGGGGGATTGCAGCATCTCCCTGGGCACCAGCGGCACCATCTTCCTGCCCTGCGATGCGTTCAATACCGAGTGCGGCACCGCCCTCCATAACTTCGCCCACTCCAACGGAAAGTTCCACCTCATGGGCTGTATCCTCTCCGCCGCCTCCTGCAACAAGTGGTGGATCCGCGATATCCTGGATACGAGCTACGGCGATCCCGCCGACCCCAATTACGGTAAAACCGGTGTCTACTTCCTGCCCTACCTCACGGGTGAGCGTTGCCCCCATAACGACGTGAACGCCCGCGGTGCCTTCATCGGCCTGTCCGCCACCACCACCCGCGAGGACATGGATCTGGCCGTCCTGGAGGGCGTGGCCTACGCGCTCCGCGACTGCGTGGAGGCAGGCGGTGTGAAGATCGACAAGGCCGTCCTCTGCGGCGGCGGCGCGGTCAGTAAGGTCTGGCAGACCGTCCTGGCAGGCATCCTCGGCGCGGATATCTACCTTACCGAGACCGAGCAGGGCCCCTCTTTTGGCGGTGCGCTGCTGGCTATGACCGCCTGCGGTGAGTACGCTACGGTCTATGAGGCCGCCGATGCCACCGTCAAGAAGACCCTGGCCGTGGCCTGCGATCCTGCCTTGAAGGCCGCTTACGATCAAGGCTATGCCGTCTACAGAAAGCTCTACCCCGCCCTGAAGGGGATCCTTGCATGAAAAATACGGTCTTCTACGAGATTAAGCACGGCATGGGAGCCGACTACTTCGCGGTGGAGCGCAAGCAGGACTTCTCCTACCCCCTCCATATGCACCGCTGCTACGAGGCGGTGATGCTCCTGGAGGGGAGCATGACGGTGCGGATCGAGAAGGAGGAATATCTTCTGAATGAGGGTGACTTGATCCTGATCAAGCCCAACCGTGTCCACAGCTTTGAGACGCAGGACTCCAGCCGTCATATCCTCTGCATCTTTGCCCCCGAGCTGATCGCCGCCATCACCGACTCCTTGACCAAGTACAGGCTGACCACCCCCGTTCTCCGCGAGGAGGATCCCCTTGTGAGGCAGCTCTTCCTGTCCCTGCGGGAGGACGCGGATATCGCCACGGTCAAGGGCTTCCTCTACCTCCTCTGTAGCCACTTCTACCGCAGCCTGGATCGCACAGCCGAGGACACCTACGCCAAGGACACCACCCTTCTGCGGGATATCTTCTATTTCGTGGAGACCAATACCGACAAGCCCTGTACCCTGGAGAGCCTGGCCGAGTCCCTCAAGTACACCGCCTCCTACCTCTCCCGCTTTTTCAGCGCCAACGTCGGTATGTCCTACAACACCTACGTCCGTAACGTTAAGATGAACCGCGCCAGCTACCTCCTCCGCAACACCCGCGACAGCATCCTGAGCATCGCCCTGAAGTGCGGCTACACCTCCCTCAGCAGCTTCAACCGCAGCTTCAAGCAGCTCACGGGCATGAGCCCCACCCACTACCGAGACAACCTCCGCGCCGCCCTTGAGCGGGAAGCAGAGTCGGTGTAAATCAAAAAGATAACCCCTTTGGAGATCCGTAACGGTCTTCCAAAGGGGTTTTGGTTTTAGGAGAGGAAATTGCAGTTTATCGGTCGGTTTGAAAATGCAAAATGCAAAATGCGAAATGCAAAATGAATGAAGCCTTTTGCTTCGCAAAAGCCTATTTTATGGTAAGATTTTTCGATCAAACACCCGAAAAGCATTGCCCTGTATGGAATATCCATAGTCGAAAGCCGTTATCGTACCGCCGCTTCGTTCTTGAT
>JBGVRH010000008.1:0-57831 GCA_045128275.1 Eubacteriales bacterium
TGGTCTGAGTGACAAGACTTGAACTTGCGGCCTCTACCACCCCAAGGTAGCGCGCTACCAGCTGCGCCACACCCAGATGTCTCATGGGATCTCTCCCTGACGACTTGATAATTATACCACAACAAGGTCAAAATGTCAAGAGTTTTTTGAAATAAAATTTCGATAAAAGTAACCAAAAGATATTTGCTTTGTTGTGCAATTTAACTATAAAATAAGGGGGCGGCACCGTTGGCGGTGGGTCGCCCCTTTCCTATATTGTGGGAATCAGACAGAGGAACGCTCCTTGGTTTTCTTGCGGGCGTCGCGGTCGGAATCGTCATCATCCTCGTTGCGGTCATGGCGATCGTGACGGTCGTGGCGATCGCTGTCGTCTTCGTCATCCTCGCGCTCCTTCTTGGAACGCTTATCGTCGTCCTCGTCCTCGTCTTCAATTTCATTGCGGACCACCTGGATGAGGGAGACGCGGTGGTAGTCGGTCTCGGTGACGGTGATATCCAGATTCTCAAAGCTGAAGCGGTCGCCGCAGGCGGGGATCTTGTCCAGAACCTCCATGATCCAGCCGTTGATGGTGATGGAATCGGACTCGATCTCCAGATCGAAGAACTCGCTGAAATCGGAGAGGTTGCCGCCGCAGTCGATGCGGAAGGTGTTCTCGGCGATCTCCTTGTAGTCCTCAACCACCTCGTCGTGCTCGTCCCAGATGTCGCCCACCAGCTCCTCCAGGATATCCTCCATGGTGACGATACCCAGGGTACCGCCGTACTCGTCCAGCACAACGGCCAGGTGGGACTTATTGGTTTGTAGATCGCGGAGCAGGTCGTCGATGCGCTCACCCTTATGGATGAACAGGGGAGGGGAGATCAGCTCCTCCAGGGGCTTGTCGGTGAGGCCCTTGGCGGTGAAGACGTCCTTGGAATGGACCACGCCCACGATCTTGTCGATGCTGTCCTCGTAGACCAGCAGGCGGGAGAAGCGGGACTCCTCGAAGAGCTGGCCGATCTCCTCCATGGGGGTCTCGATGTCGAAGCCCTCCAGATCCACGCGGTGGGTCAGGATATCCTCGGCCTTTTGCTCGGTGAAGTTGATGGCGTTGCGGAGCAGGTCGCCTTCCTCGGTGTCGATAGAACCCTCTTCCTCGACCTCCTCCACCAGCATGAGCAGCTCCTCCTGGGACATTTTGGTGTCGGCCTTGACGCGGAAGATCTTGGCCACCAGCTTTGTCCACAGAGAGAAGAGGAAGCTGAAGGGAAGCAGGATCCAGATGAAGAACTGCATGAGGGGCGCCGAGAACATGGCGAAGCCCTCGGGGCGGTTCTTGGCGATGGATTTTGGGGTGATCTCACCGAACAGCAGCACGATGACGGTGGTGGCGGCGGTGGAGATCAGGGTGCTGTAGCTGTCGGCGAAGGTCTGATCCTTGGCTTTCACGCACAGGGTGATGACGAACACCGTGGCGATGGAGGACAGCAGAATGTTGACCAGGTTGTTACCGATCAGGATGGTGGACAGAAGTCTGTCGTAGTTCTCGCTCAATTTGAGGGCGAGGGAAGCACGCTTGTTGCCCTTGTCGATCATGGTCTTGAGCTTGGTCTTACTCAGGGTCGAAAAGGCGGTCTCAGTGGCGGAAAAGTAAGCGGACATCAAGAGGCACGCGGCCATGATGATGATCTGTGCTTGGGGGCTCATATTGTTTTACTCCAATTCAAAATTCACAAAGATTTGAGATACGCATTTCGCAAGCGAAGGGAAAAATGAACGCAAAAAGGCCTACCTGTCCCGTCGGGTCAATTCCGAGCAAAGCAGGCACGCCACAAAATCGCGTATGGGGGCATACACGAGCAAAGATATTCCGTTGTGATGTAGTTGCGGTTACACGCGCGGGTGTTCACGCACATGCAATTATCCCCGTCGGTACTACTGTCTCCGTCCATGGTTGGCTACCATCTCCTTTCCGAGTGTTGACTCTATATTACCCTATATTGTAGCAGACGCAGGGGGATTTGTCAAGGAAATAGGGGGTTTGTTTACAATTCGTTTACTTGTGGGGGAGAAAAGTGTTCGTGATATGGTTGACAATGGTATCAGTTCGCTGTATAATGTAAAGCATAGCAAGAGCTACAAGTACACAATGGGGCAACATACAAAATGGGCGTGGCGCGATCAAATGATTTGCTCACTCGTCAGCAGATGCCTTCTATCACGAAAATTGAAAAAATTCAACTGGAAAATGAAACAGAAATCGACATTGCAAGAAGGGATATTCTGAGAAATGAAGAACAGCACAACGACGAAGCGCTCAAACTTGTTAAAGATTATTATGGACAAGAACTTATCTGCTTCTTATCACAACAAGATCTGCCGAATTATCGGGAATATTCGGAAGGAAAAGGGAGACAAGGAAGCGGAAATTCTGGCGGGACAGATAACGGAAATAATCGAAAGTCACCAAACGGAAGAGCAGATGCTGACGGAGATTCGAAACCTCGTGGGAGCAGAAAGTGCGTAAATTTGTCTCGAAAAAACGTCACCGTCAAGCCCCGGAGGTGGATCACCTGCCCCCCAAGCAGAAGCAGACTGTGGGGAAGTCAACGAAAAGCATCAAAAAAGAACGCCCCGAATCCGAGGCGTTCTCTCTTTATTATTCAGATCAGATCACTCTGACGCGCAGCACAGCCTCCAGAGCCGTGAGGTCGGCCTCCAGGGCGGCGGGGATAGCGCCCGTCACGTCGAAGATGGTGTAGGCGGCGTTGCCGCGGGACTTGTTGGTCATGTTCTCGATGTTCAGACCCTCGTCGGCCATGACGGCGGTGAGCTTGGTCAGGATACCGGGGACGTTCTCGTGGAGCACGCAGATGCGGGCGTCACCCGAGCGAGGCATGGAGACGGCAGGGAAGTTGACGCTGTTCTTGATGTTACCGTTCTGCAGGTAGTCGTCCATCTGGAGGGCGGCCATGACGGCGCAGTTGTCCTCGGACTCCTCGGTGGAGGCACCCAGGTGGGGGATCAGGATGGCACCCTTGACACCGATCAGCTCGGGGGTGGCGAAGTCGGTGACGTAGCGGGAGACCTTACCGCTGGCCAGAGCCTCGATCATGTCGGCGGACTTGACCAGAGAGTCGCGGGAGAGGTTGATGATCTTCACGCCGTCCTTCATGTTGGCCATGGTTGCGGCGTTGATCATACCCTTGGTGTCGGCGGTGGCGGGGACGTGGATGGTGATGTAGTCGGCCACCTTGTAGACTTCCTCGTAAGAGGCGGCGTGGGTGATGTTGTGGTTCAGGTTCCAAGCGGCATCCACCGACAGGAAGGGGTCGCAACCGACAACCTTCATGCCCAGACGGACGGCGATGTTGGCCACCAGACCGCCGATGGCACCCAGACCGATGACACCCAGGGTCTTGCCCTGGATCTCGGTACCCGCAAACTTGGACTTGTTCTTCTCCACGGTCTTGGCGGCGTCGGCATCGTCCTTCAGGGTGTTCACCCACTCGATACCGCCCACGATGTCACGGGAGGCCAGGAGCAGAGCGCAGACGGCCAGCTCCTTCACACCGTTGGCGTTGGCACCGGGGGTGTTGAATACCACGATACCCTCGGAGGTGCACTTATCCAGAGGAATGTTGTTGACACCTGCACCCGCGCGGGCGATGGCCAGCAGCTCGGGGTTGAAATCCATGTCCAGCATGTTGGCGGAACGAACCATGATGCCCTCGGGGGCGGCTACTTCTGCACCAATGTTGTACAGAGCGGGATCCAGCTTGTCGGTGCCGATCTTGGCGATCTTGTTGAGCAGTTGAATGTTTTTCATGATGGGTGTTCTCCTTTTGAAATGGTGGGGGCGCACCTGTACGCGCCCGTGAAATGAAGTCGGGCGCACTCATAGGTGCGCCCTACGGTTGTGCTGTTATGGGTTGGGGGAACGGAGATCCTTCGACTTCGGGCTTCGCCCTCCGCTCAGGATGACTCAGATCAAGAATATTTTTTTGAAAGTTTTGGAGATTCCCAAGAACCTTTTTCAAAAGGTTCTTTGGTGGGGGTAGCGTAGCGGCGACGCGGTAGTGAATGACTGCCGGTGGCAGTCAGAGCCGCGGCGTGACCGAGTCGCAACGAGACCAGGGGGCAGAGCCCCTCGTTCCCCTCACGCCTTGGGGTTCTCGGCGGCGAACTTCTTCATGAACTCCACCAGAGCGGCGACGCCCTCGTAGGGCATAGCGTTGTAGATGGAGGCGCGCATACCGCCCACGGAGCGGTGACCCTTCAGGTTCTTCATGCCTGCCTTGGCGGCCTCGGAGGCGAACTTCTTGTCCAGATCGGGGTTGCCGGTCACGAAGGTGACGTTCATCATAGAGCGGGAGCCTGCCTTGACGGGGGCGATGTAGTAGTCCTGATTATCGAGGTAATCGTACAGGAGAGCGGCCTTCTTGACGTTCTTCTCCTTCATGGCTTCCAGACCGCCCTGCTCCAGCAGGTACTCGCAGACCAGACCCAGCATGTAGATGGTGTAGCAGGGAGGAGTGTTGTACATGGAGTCGTTGTCGGCCATGGTCTTCCACTCCAGCATGGTGGGAGCCTTGGGATCGCAGTAGTCCAGCAGATCCTCGCGGACGATGACCACGGTCACGCCGGCGGGAGCCATGTTCTTCTGCGCGCCTGCGTAGATCACGCCGAACTTGGTCACGTCCACAGGCTCGGAGAGGATGCAGGAGGACATATCGGCTACCAGAGGCACGTCACCGGTATCGGGGACGTTGGCGAACTTGGTGCCGTAGATGGTGTTGTTGTAGCAAACGTGGACGTAGGAGGCATCGGGGCGCACCATGTCCGCGGTAATCTCGGGGATGTGGTCGAAGTTATCGTCCTTGGTGGTGGCGATGCACTTCACGTCATAGCCCATCTTCTGGGCCTCCTTGAAGGCCTTGCCCGAGAACTGACCCGAGACCACGTAGTCAGCCTTGCCGGTGCGGCCGATCAGATTGATCGGGACGGAGGCGAACTGGGTGGACGCGCCGCCCTGCAGGAACAGCACCTTGTAGTTGTCGGGAATATTCATCAGCTTGCGAAGATCTGCCTCGGTCTTCTGGATGATGGCCTCATAATCCGGAGATCGGTGGGACATCTCCATGACCGACATACCGGACTCGCCGTAACAGACCAGCTCTGCCGCTGCCTTCTCGAGTACGGGGACGGGAAGCATAGAGGGGCCTGCCGAAAAGTTAAACACTCTGTTCATAACTGTTACCTCCGAATGGGTGAAAAAATAGGATTACCCGTGACGTTTCGCCACGGGTAACGGTCGTGAAAAACGATTGACCCTATTATAAACCATTTGCAAGAAGATGTCAATAGGTTTTGCAAAATTTCTTCAAAAAAATGGTTAAATAGGGGAAAAATCTCCAAAATTTGCTTGAAATTTCGGTTGCGAGTTGCAAAAATGAATTTTATGCGTTGGCTTTGATGCAATCGGCCACGCGGTTTGCCAGGATCTCGACACCGTAGGGGGAGGCGTGGAGGAAGTCCTCGGAGATCATGCGGTCGATATCCTCGGCCACGGGGGTAAAGAGGTCATCAAAAAGGACACCCAGGGGCTCCAGAGCGGCCATGGCGGCGGCGTTGTAGGCGCGGACGCGATCCAGGTCGTGGCCCCACATCTTGGGGGAGGGCGGGGTGGTGGCGGCGAAGATCACCACAGGGGCGTAGGTCTTCAGGATCTTGGCGATTCGCACCATCTGCTCCACGTACACCTCCAAGGGGGTGAAAGGGCCGTCACCGAAGAGGTCGCACATATCCCACAGGCCGCAGTTGAAGTGGATGACATCGGCACCCTCCAGCTGCGCCTTGTAGTCAAAGAGCATGCGCAGGGTGTAGGCGGCGAAGCGGCAGTTGTCCTCGGGCTGCCACACGGTGTAGCCCTCGCCCAGCAGCTCGCGGACACGGTTCCCGTAGCTCAGGCGGATGGAATCGCCGAGAAGGATGATCTTTTTCATGGCATATTCTCCTTACAGTATATTCATTCCGCGACCAGATGCCACATCACGGCATACAGGCCCTCGGTGTCGCTCTCCACGGAAATGCCCTTGCGAAGCTCCTCGCCCGTGAAGGTCTTGCCCGAGATCGTGTCCTTGTAGGTCACGCCCCTGACGGCGCGGCTGATCTTGAGGGTATAGACCGTCTTTTTGGGGTCTCCGTGATTTTGGAGGTAGGTCACCAGCAGCTCGCGGCTGTCGGCCGAGGCGAAGTAGTAGGCGTAGCGGCCGCAGGCGAAGGGATCCAGCAGGCGGTAGAAATCTCCCCGCAGGATCAGATGCTCGTAGGCGCGGTACTCCCCGATCTGCCCGCTCATGGTGGCCTTGGCGGTGTCGCTTGCCCCCAGAATGTTCAGCTCATAGCCCAGCGGGCCGTTGAGGGCCACGCGGAAGCCGTAGTTCAGCTTGCGGGGATCCTCGATGGAGGAGCCGTGGTTGGCCACGTGACAGCTCATGGTGGCGGTGGGGTAACCCAGGGTGCTTCCGTACTGGATGTAGGTGCGGGAGACGGGGTCGGTGTTGTCGCTGCACCAAATCTGGGTGGAGTACTTCATCATGCCCAGATCGTAACGCCCGCCGCCGCCGCTGCAGTTCTCGATCATGGCGTTTGGGAACAGGGCGCGAAGCCTGCGGAACAGCTCATACACACCGCACATATGGCGGAAGGAGGCCTCTTTCTGCCGCTCGGGAGGCAGGACGTTGGAGTAGACGGGGGAGAGATGGCGGTTCATGTCCCACTTGAAGTAGTCCAGGGGCACGTCCTTGAAGCAGGTGGCGAAGGAATCCGACAGGTAGTCCACCACGGCGGGGTTGCCCATGTCCAGCACCAGCTGCTGGCGGGACTCCAGGGGCACACGCCCGGGGGCGGCCAGGGCCCACTCGGGATGGGCGCGGTAGAGGTCGCTGTCGGGGTTGACCATCTCGGGCTCGATCCAGATGCCGAACTTGACTCCCTTGGCCTTAGCCCGCTCCACGAAGGCCTTCAGACCGTCGGGGAAGAGGGAGGGATGGGGGTACCAGTCTCCCAGTCCCGCCCGATCGTGGCGGCGGGCTCCAAACCAGCCGTCATCCATGACGGGCATATCCATGCCCACCTCGGCGGCACCCGCGGCGAAGTCCTCCATGAGCTTGCCGTCGATGTTGAAGTAGAAGGCCTCCCAGGAGTTCAGCACCACGGGACGGCGCTCAAAGGGCTCGGGGGGGAGGATGTGGTCACGGGTGAAGCGGTGGAAGTTGCGGGAGACCTCACCGATGCCGTGGGCGGAGTAGGTCATGACCGCCTCGGGGGAGGTGAAGGATTCCCCTGCCTCCAGCCGCCAGGAGAAGGTCTCGTCACCCAGACCGATGAGCACGCGGGTCTTCTTGGAGGGATCTACCTCCAGCTCGTCCAAAAAGTCACCGCTGTAGACGATATTGAAGCCGTAGGCCTCGCCCCGCTCCTCGGTGGCCTTGGGGTGGCAGAGGAGGATGCAGGGGTTCTCCATGTGGGAGGAGGCACCGCGGCGGCTGGTGATGCGGTGGACACCGTAGGAGAGCTTGTAGCGATCCACGTGGCGCTCGCGGGCGTGGGCACCGTAGGTGCTGATGAGATCCAGACCGTACTTGGAGTCAGGAATGTCCAGACACAGGCTCATGCACTTCTCCAAGGAGACGGGGGTCTTACCCTTGTTGATGAGGGTCATGTGGCGGGCGATGACATCGGACTCGGGGAAGACGGTGTAGTAGAGGTGAAGTTCACAGCCCGTGACCGCGTCGTCCAGGATCATCTCCAACGTCTCGGTGTTCTCATCTGCCTCGGCGTAGGGAAGCTCACCGTAGATGGGGGCGTTGATAGCTACGCGGCCCTTGTACTTCTTCATCTTGCGGAAGGAGAACTCGGTGGCATCGCTCCCCGTGGAGAGATCCCGCACGCGGATGGCGGCGGCGCGGAAGTCACCCATGCCGAAGGTGGGGAACTCGGAGGAGACGGTGGTGGCCATGTAGCCGTCGCCGTACTCGGGGTAGTAGGGGGAGAAGGCACTGCCCCAGGAGCGGTAGGTCAGGTCGGCACCGCGGGACTTCTTGCCGTAGTACAGATGGACGGGGAAGCGATCCGCGAAGATACCCAGGGCGTACATGGTGTTCTTGGTGCGGATGACGGCTTGGGTGGTGATCTTTGAGCTTTGGGGGTGGGTGATGGTGATGGACATGGCGGGACTCCTTTGGGGATGTTATCTTGTATCTCGTATCTTGTATCTTTGTATCTTTCCGCGCGGGTTCAATCCTTAACACAGATCCACTCTTTCGCGCAAGGCAGCCCCGTGATCCAATCGCACAGGGTATGCCACTCGGCCAGCTTGTGGTTTCTGCGGGCGTAGTAGATGTTGATGAGGTTCTCGTAGTTGAGGGTCACGGTGCGCATCTGGTTGTAGGAGGAGGGAAGCATCTGGATCATGTTGTGCCAGGGCTGGCGATCCTCCTTGTCGGCCAGGAACTTCTGCCGCTCGGCCTCCAGGTAGGCGATGGTGGCATCCAGGAGGGCCAGACCTCCCTCGTCCAGGCGGTCGTGGGAGAAGTCGTCTCGCTCAAAGGCCTTGGCGTGGATCTTGTGCATGGTGGAGGTGGAGTTGGCGACCGTGCCCACCTTGTAGGTGTCGAATTCCTTCCACCAGTAGAGGGGGGCGGTGATGTCCACCGTCACGAAGACCTGACGGAGAAACTTTCGATGGTCGCTCCCCGATACGGCCAGACGGTGGCCGAAGTCAATGTCCACGGGGCCGAGGACGAATTTTCCGTTTTCATCGTAGTAGCTGTCGGACTTTGCCCAGCTGTTCATGGGGTTGCGGGCACCTCGGATGGCACCGTCCAGGTTCATGACCGCGTCGCGTTCAATTTTCAGCATGATCTATCTCCTAAATACGTATTTTTTCAGTTCAGCTTGGTGAGGGTGTAGCCCTTCTCGTTCCACATGACCTCTCCCTCGGGAGTGTAGCCCTCGGGCCACAGGGCGTAGACCTTGGCCTCCGCGAAAGCATCCTCGGGACGGGTGACGGTCAGCTTGCCCTCCTCATAGACCGAGGAGAACAGGTTAATGCCCATGTAGATATTGGCGTCCGACCCCACGAAGGCGGGCTTGTCGGCGGGCTTGCGGAGCAGGAACATGGCGGCGGAGTGGGGGTTGGCGTTCTCCACGTGGATGGTATCCTTGAAGCCGAGGAATTTGCGGGTGAGGCAGTTGGCCACCAGCGCGCCCTTCATGCCCACGCGGTCAAGATCGAAGTCCAGATCCGTCATGGTGTCCCCGAAGTGGTAGAGGGCGAGGAGCTTGGTGTTCTCGTCCACCTCCAAAATATAGGCGGTGGGGGCGGGACGCTCGAAGATATCCACGGGACGGCAGGGGATATCCAGCGGGGGCAAACAGGCCGTGTAGAGGGCGCGGCGGGCATCGCTTAACTTCTCCAATTCATCGTTGGACAGCACCGACCCGCCCGACATGGCGATGGCTACCGTCCAAAGCTCTGCCTCCGACCAGGTACAGTTGAAGCCGTCGCCACGATCCCAGTCACGAAGCACCAGCCCGTCGGGGTCGCCCACGTAGACCTTGCGGTGGTAGAAGTACCGCCAGCCCACGGTGTGGAGGCAGTTCTGCATGATCTGCCAGTAGGAGGGGAAGCTCTTGTTCTTGCCCCAGATGATGTCACAGGACATCCGCGCGCCGTTGAAGATGCCCGCGCCCAGCAGGGTCTGGGCACCGCAGGCCAGCAGGAATACATCGTCTCCCACGGTCTCGCGGATCACTTGGAGTGCCTTTCTCTGCACCTCGATGCAGTAGCCGTCGGGGAATTTGACGAAGTGGCCCTTGCCGTTGAAGTAGCGCACCGCGGCGGCCAAAAAGTCCAGCTTGAAGTAGGTCGCGCCGAACTCATCCACCATGCGGCGGAAGGTCTTGCGGAGGTGATCGTGGTAGGCGGGATTCCCCAGATTGAAGGGATGGTAATGCTCCCCCAGGGTAATATCGGGCATGGACAGGTGCTTGAGGCTCTCATAATACTCCGACTGATCGTCCAGTAGGAGGGGAGCCAGCCACAGGCCGAAGGTCATACCCAGATCCCGGACGTATTCCGACGTGGCGGCCATGCCCTCGGGGAATTTCTTCTCGTCGGTGACCCACTCGCCGCAGAAGGAGCCGCTGCGCTGCCAGCCATCGTCGATCTGAACGAGGTTGGGTCTGCCCTCATGGGCGTACATGACCTGCATATCCGCGGCGGTACGGATGCGATCCTCATTCACGTCCCCGTAGAAGCAGGACCAGGAGCACCAGCCCACGGGGAGATCCCCTGTAGGGATGCAGTTATTGAGGTCTGCCACCCCGTCGGCGTAGGCCTCCAGGAGGGTGTTCTCGCCGTTGGGAGTCCCCTCGGCCACCATGAAGCGCTCCATGGTGTAGGTCTCACCCACGGCAAGCTCCCGTCCCTCCAGCTCAAAGCGGAAGGTGACGGTGTGATCCCGCAGGAACATGGCCGACCAGAAGCGGTGCATGGTGCAGAGACCGTACAGGAGGGTCTGCCCGCTTGCGAGATTCTTGAAAAGAGCCAGCTGGGCGATCTCGCGGGCGGGGTTCTCGGCGTAGGGGAACACCCCCGATACGTCGTTGGTGTGGGCGGCGTCATCGTAGAAGTACAGGGACTCCACGGGGTCAAGAAGGCTCGCGGGGAGGGGGAAGGACACCTCCAGCGCTTCGGGGCGGATGCCCGCTTCAAGGGCTTGGAGGGTGACGGTGTGGATGCTTTTATGGACGGAATGGGTGACGGTCACACCCTTCTGCGGGGTATCGGGGGTCAGGGTGACGGCACCCTCGGAAAGGAACAGACGGATCTCCATACAGGCCTCCTTGGGGGATGGTATTCATCTTTATTATACAGGATTTTTTAGCGATTGTAAAGGGGTTTTGCGAAAATCCCACAAAAAAGCGCACCCCGCCGAGGCGGGGTGCGGAGGGAAGATCTACACGTCCTTCTTTTTGCGCTTGATGCAGGGGAAGAGGCCTAGGACGGCGGCGATGAGAATGCCCGCCGACGCGGAGATGGTGGACTTGCAGCCCTTCTTCTTGGGCTCGTCGGTGACCTCCTCGGTGGGAGCCTCGGTAGCGGGTGCATCGGTCGGGGCTTCGGTCACGGTGTCGGACTCGGTCTCGGTTTCGGTCTCATCCTCTGTGTTCCGCTCGTCCTCGGTGGTGGAGGCGGTGTAGGCAAAGACGAAGCGGTCGTTGGGGGCGGTGTCGCCCAGCTCCATGAAGGCCATGATATCGCCGCGGATATCGGCGTTGTCTGCCCATTTAAAGGAGAGGGAAACGGCCTCGCCGCTCTTGTGACCAAGGGTTGTCTTGGCCACCTTGACCGTCATGGAGGACTCACCGAGGGTGTACTCGGCCTCCCCCACGGTCTCAAAGACCCACTTACCGTCCACGAATCTCTCCACGGACACGGTCTTGTCGGTGCGGGAGCGGTTGATGAGGTAGTCGAAGCCCTCCCAGCCCGTGGCGGGGTTTTTGTCGGCATCGATGTAGAGGTTCATCCACAGCTCGTCGTCCGCGGTGATGAGGGGCGTGGCGGTGGTGATGTGGAAGTAGAGGTAGTCGGCATCCTGGGAGACCTTGGCGGTGTCCAGGTCGTTGCGGGCGGTGCCGTTGGTGTACAGGAACTCATAGGCGAAGGAGCCGAAGCTGCGGAGGTCAGTGTCGCCCACCACATCGGTGAAGGCGGGGGAGACCTTCTCCCAGTCGGCCTTGTCGGCGGTGGGGAGGCTACCGCCGTTGACGGTGGTGGGAGCGGCATCCAGACCCTTGAATCTGCGGATGTAGGAGACCATCTGGTAGTAGTAGTTGTCACCGAAGCCGGCTCCGTCGCGGAGTCTCATGGGCTCACCGTCGCGGCTGTACTCGGGGGACATCTGATCCACCATGTAGTAGTTGGGAGTGGGGGTCTGTCCGCAGGTCTGGTCGGCGGAGGGAGCGTTATGCACACCCGCGTACCACTCGTTCCAGCCCGTGATCATGATCACGTCCACGTCTTGGATCAGGGCGTAGTCAAACTGCTCTGCGAAGAAGTAGCCGTACTTGGCGGTACCCAGGGAGAAGCCGAAATCCCCCTTGGGGTTATAGGTGTTGTCCCCCTTCAGGTAGCTGCGGCCGCGGCTGGTGTGGGCGTGAACGCCCATGGACACCGAGATCTGCTCGGCCTTGCCCTCGAAATCCGTACCGAGAGCCTGGGGAGACTCCTGGAGCCAGTCCCAGTAGCCCACGTTCTTCTTGTTGGCACCCGCCTGCCATGCCCAGCACTTGCGGACGGTGAAGGTCTCGTTGATCAGGGTCTTGTAGGTATCGGTGTAGAAGGCGTTCAGCTCGGGATTATTCTTCAGCTGCTCACGATAATACTCGCGGGTCTGGGGCGTAGTGGCGGAGACCGTCCACGACCGCTCGTCGGGGGTGTCCTTGTTGCCCAGCACCAGAGGCTTGCCCTCCCACTTGAAGAGGAGATCCTCGTAGTCGGGGTTATTGTAGAAGGGCTCCAGCAGGGTGTAGAGACCGTTGAGGAGGGTGAAGGGCATATCACCGTACATGAAGGCGATCTGCGGGGTCTGTCCGCCCTCGTCGCGGACGGCCTTCCAGGTATCGAAGAGGACCTTGCACTGCTCGGCGTAGAAGCGGTTGTTGGACACGTCCAGGAAGATGAAGTCTACCCCTGCGGCATCCAGCATGTATGCGTGCTTGCGGTAGACCCAGGTATCGTGGCTGGAGTAGTAGCCGAAGTAGGGCTCGGCCCAGTACGCGCCGTTGCGCCCCGCGAAGGAGGCGAGCTTGGCGGAGACGTTGGCCACGCCGCCCTCCAGATAGAAGCGGGTCACGTCGTTGACATAGCGGCCGCTCATATCGTCGGAGTGGATCATGAAGTAGAACAGACCCACGTACTTGTCCTTACCCGCGCCGACCTCCGCGAAGGTGGGGGTGGTGCGGTCAAGATCGTCGGTGGCCACCCAGGTGGTGTAGTCTATGGGACGGCCCGTGACGGTCTTGGGGACGATGTCGGTGTAGGTGTAGGATACGTTATCCAGGTACCCGCGGGTACGGGTGACCTCCAGGGCGGCATAGCCCGCGCCGGGGAGGTGGATGGCGGCAAAGGATTTGCCCGCGGGGGTGGTTAGGGTCTTGGCCACGCCGTCCCACGCGAGGGTGTAGACGGCCTTGCCGTCCACGAGGATGGAGATGGAGGAACCGTTATCCGAGAAGGAGAAACTGTGTTCCTTGGACAGGTCAATGTCCAGCTTGACAGTATCGGTATAGCCGTCCCGCTCGGAGACGGTGAGGGTGCCGTCGGGCGTGATGGAGAAGCGGATGCCCGACTTGGAGGCATCGTCGTTGGGCATCACCTGGCGGAGGGTGACAGCGATCTCGCCTGCCTCCAGCGCCATGTCGAAGGTCAGGGCACCGCCGCGGATGCCGTAGGCGTCGCCCATGAACTTCTTGGTGTAGATGGAGTAGGCAGAGAAGGCCTTGCAGTAGAGGCGGGCATCCTTGACCATGGCGCTGTCAATGGCGGTGAAGGCGAATCCTCCCTCGGCGGCGTAGTCCTCGGGGGACTTCTCAAAGTCCATGGCATAGGGGTAGTCCTTGTAGAGGTAGCCCAGCTGACCGTTGGCGGTGAGCTTGCCTGCCACCGCGTCGGCGGGGGCGTCGGCGGAGGTATAGGTGCTGTAATCGGGATTCACGGTAGGATCCTCCTTTCCGCCCCCGTCGGGGGAAGAGGACTGGAAGTCATCGAAGTTATCGTGGAAGGCCTCGGCGGCATCTTGGGACTTGAACAGGGCTATGTAGGCGATATCCGCATGGTGAGAGCCCTTGCAGGACTGGAAGTAGTCCATGCGGAAGGTCTTCAGGAGGCCGTGGTAGCTGTTGTTGGCACCCAGATTGACGATGACGTACTGCCAGTCGGTGGTGTTCTTGTAGTTGGGGCGCACCGAGGCGGCCTCGGCGATCCCCTGCTCGTCGGTGATGAAGAAGAGCTGGGACTGGGTAGCCGATCCGTCGGTGCGGCGGAGCTTGATGAGGGCGTACTTGTACTCGGTGCACTTAATGAGGGTATCGGGGAAGTTGATGAACTGGTAGGGGTCGCCCGCGTCCTTGTCGGCCTTGAGGCGGAGGAAGGTCTCACCGCCCTCGGTGACCTGGGTAGCCGTGGTCTGGTGGCCGCCTCCCAGAGAGGCCATGGCGGCCTTGTCCGAGAAGTCCAGCACCGCGCCCATGTGGGGGGCGTAGTCGATGCCCTCTGCGGCGGCGGGCTTGGTGGGAGTGCCGTAGAGCGTGGCGGGCTTGGTCACGTAGTCCACGCGGACGGGGAAGGTGACGTCTGCCACGTAGGAGCCGTTCATGTAGGTGCGCTGACCCTCATGGGGAACACCCGTCCAGACACCGATGCCGGTCCCCGAGCCGCCGTTTGCAGTCGGGGTGGGATCCTTCATGTCGTACAGCACCAGCAGGTATTCGCCCGCGGGCAGGGGAGAGGACTTATCGAAGGCAAAGCCCAGATCGGCTCCGTCCTTGAAGTCCTTGAAGGTATGCTCCGCAATGGGGGAGGACAGGAGGGATGTGTCGTAGTCGGTGTCAAAAGCAAAGAGCGCCAGGGTCACCGATCCCGTGCTGTTGCTGTAGCTGGGGACATCGGTGGAGACCGACAGGGCATCGGCGGTCAGGACGAACTGCATGGCGAATACGTCCTTGTCCGAGGCGGCGCGGGCACCGGTGCTTTTCCCGCCGATGTTCACATGATGGGCGGGAACGGGGGAGTCCACCGTGGGGGTGAAGGCGGGAGCCTCGGCGGATACGGGCAGGGTGAAGGGAATGGCGGCAAGACCTGAACAGAGTATGGTCATGGCGCAGGTCATAGAGAGGAGTTTTTTCAGAAAATGGTGTTTCATAGGGGGCTCCTTTCGGGTTATGGGTATATTGTATCATATTTAGTTGGGTTTGTCTATGGGGTTTTGGTGATTTTTTTCACAAAGGAAGGTAAAAAAAGAGAGCCGAAGCCCTCTTTTTCGTGTTATTTGCGGCGGTGCAGCCCCTTGCATCCGAGGTAGCCCAGATAGATGAGCATCTCTCCGAAGAACATGACCGCCACCATGACGACGGGCATGACGAAGGGGGAAATGCCCTCGGGGAGGATGTAGAAGGGGTCTCTGACCACGAAGAACCAGTTGAAGAAGCGGCCGTCCAGCCCGTTGTAGAGGGTGTTGCCCAAAAGCGCCCAGACTGTCATGACACAAAGGAACGCCAGATCGCGGGGGCATTTCTTCCATTCCAACCGCACCTCTCCGAAGCACAAAGAGAACAGCCCGAAGGCGGTCATGGCACCATGGTAGAGAAGTGTCTGCCACACGCGGTAGGACAGGGGATGGATCTGATACCAGCCCACCCCGGCGGGGTAGATGACGTAGATCAGATTGGTGAGGAGCCCCAACAGGAGGAACTGATCCTTGAACCGCCCCAAGAAGCGGTTGTGCCGCGCCAGCACGCACAGGACGCAGGTGGCGGTGCAGGCGTGGAAGGGGAGCTTTTCAACGTCGATCCCGCCGTAGGCGAAGGGCATGAGGAAGAAATCGGCGGCGTACAGCCCCGCGGCGGTGTAGAGGGCGGCGGTCGTGGCGCGGTGCTTAGCGGCGGCGGATTTGTTCTTCAAGAGGAAGATGATTGTCAGGATCGCGCCGAAGATGACCGCCAGGTAGATGAGGTGGTAGGGGCCGAAGCAAGTGAAGACAGGGCCGCCTTTGCGGTCGGAGAGGAGATCTTGTAGGATTTGGTGCATGGGGAGGCTCCTTTCGGTGGGGGATCTCAAATTTGGGTTTATCGAAGAGATACAAGATACGGAGATACAAGATACAAGATATAGAACGGCTGTCGCCGCAAGGTTATTTCATATCTTGTATCTTTGTATCTTGTAACTTGTATCTTACCGATAAACTGCCATTTTCAGTTCAATACTTCTCAAAAACCGCCTCAATGACTGCTCTCGTCGCCGTACACGACCCCTGGAGCATCTCCGACGACCCGCCTCCCTTGGCGGACAGGGCGGTGTTGATTTCCTTCACCATCTTCTTCAGATCAATGGAAGCATCCCCCCGCCCGATGACGTAGCGGTAGCCGCTCTCATCGTTGCCCGAGAACACACCGCAGAGTCTGCCGCACTTTCCCGCGGCGGCGTTGAGCAGTCGGCGCATCTCCAAGGCATCCATGCCCTCGTCAAAGAGGCAGAGGCTCCCCTCGGTGGGGGTGATGGCGGCCAGAGTATGGGCCTCCAGCTTGGCGCGGAGGGCGGATATGGTCTGCTTCTTCTCCTCCACCTCGGCGCGGAGGCGGTCAAAGCCCACGGTCACCTCCTCCTGCTTCACCGACATGGCGGCGGCCATGGTGGCTACGGCGGTGTAGCGGCGGCGGTAATCGGCCAGCGCCCAGGAGCCGCAGAGCATATGGATGCGGACACCGCCCTTGTAGTGGATAAAGTCCAAAAGCTTGATGAGGCCGATCTCTCCCGTGTAGTCCACGTGGGGGGCACAGCAGGCGCAGAGATCCTTGGGGGCATCAGACCTGCCGATGCGGACGATGCGCACTCCCTCGGTGAGATCCAGCTTGGCGCGGTAGGTGAGGGTGGAAAGCTCGGCGGGATCGGGGTAGTAGGCCTTGACGGGGAGATTGGCGGCCACGATGGCGTTGGCCTCCTCCTCGATGGCATCCAGCTGGGCGCGGGTCAGCACGCCGTCAAAGTCCAGAGTCACATCCCCATCCCCCAGATGGAAGCCCACGTTTTTATAGCCGTAGAGGCGGTGGACGATGCCCGAGATGATATGCTCGCCGCTGTGGTTCTGCATGCGGGCAAAGCGGGTGGGAGCGTCCAGCTCACCTTGTACGCAAGCACCCACCGCAAAGGGGTGAGGCTCACCGTTCAGATGGGACAGGCTAACGGTATGGGTGATGACACCGTTTTTCTCTTGAACGTCGGTAACGGGACACCCCGCGAGGGATCCCTTGTCGGGGTACTGCCCGCCCCCCTCGGGGAAGAAGGCGGTGGCGTCCAGCACCACGGACAGGGTGTCGGGGGTCTTGCCCGCCTCGGCGGAGAGGACGGCGGCGGCGAAGGTGTAGAGGTGGCTGTTCTGGTCGAAGAGGCGGGTGGTTTTCATGGTGACTCCTATGTATTGGTGGTGGTTTCGGGGGTGGTTTGCGTTTTGGTCGCAAGCCTGCGGCGGATGAGGGCATAGACGAGAAGCCCGAGGCAGAGCAGGATCAGGAGCGCGCCGAAGAAGACGGCTACGCTCAACCAGATGGCGACGAATGACCAAGGATTCATCTTGTCGGGATCGGTGGTCAAGGCATCCGCCAGATAAATCATGGGGATCAGGAGCAGGGATCCGGTCAAAGCTACGGCAAGCTGGGAGATGACCGTCGTCGCCAGGTAGCCTATGGGGTTCTCGTTGCGGAAAAACCACAAAAAGAACAGGGGCAGGGACAGGACACACCCGCCGAGGAAAAACAGGTAGGGGAGGTGGGTCCAGTCGGTGGGGAGCAGGAGGAAGGCCAGCTCGCCCATGAGGTAGCCTGACAGGTGTGCGGCGAGGACGTAGAGAAGGCCGTGGATGTAAAAGGGGGATTTGAGGGCGAAGGGGGCAGATTTCATGGGAACACTCCTTTCGATCTACAGAGTAAGTATAGCACGGCGGGGCGGTTTTGTCAAGCCGCGCTCATCCCTATAGACGCAAAACGGGACGTTTCATTACGGTCTCCGCCTATTTTTTTGAAAAAAATGTTGTCAGATCCACGAAAATGTGCTATAATACCTCATAGAAGACACGAAAGCGAGGAAAAACACCATGTTCACCGATCTCACGGGCAAGACCCGACTCAAAATAGGACTCCACACCCACACCACCCTCTCCGACGGCCACAAGACCCCCGAGGAGGCCGCCGCCATCTACAAGGCCGCGGGCTACGATGCCATCGCCATCACCGACCATTGGGTCTACGGCGAGGGCGGGGAGATTGACGGGCTGACCATCCTGTCGGGCTGTGAGTACAACGTGGGCGGTGTGGACGAGTGGACGGGCGTTCATGAGACCTACCACATCGTGGGGGTAGGCATGACCCGCGACCCCGAGATCCCCGAGGATTACCTCAGCAACCACGACGGCCGTATCCGCGACCGCGTGCGGGTCATGGTGGATCGCATCCGCAAAGCGGGGGGACTGGCGGTTCTCGCACATCCCGCCTGGAGCCTCAACACCTCCGAGCAGATCCTGGGGTGCGCCGACTTTGATGCCACCGAGATCTACAATTCCGTATCCGACTGGGGCATGTCCGACCGCCCCTATTCCGGCGTGATCGTGGATCAGATCGCCTCCTACGGCCTGTTCCTTCCTCTTCTGGCCACCGACGATACCCACTACTACGATGGCGACCAGTGCCGCGGCTGGGTCTGCGTGGAGGCCGATGCCGTAGCCGAGTTGGGTATGGTGGAGGCTCTGCGCCAAGGCAAATTCTACGCCACCATGGGCCCCGAGGTGCATCTGGAGCGGATCTCCCCCACCGCCGTGAGGCTCACCTGCTCTCCCGCCGTGAAGGTGGCCTTCCTGTCCAACTCGGTGTGGTCGTCGGGGCGTATGGTGCGGGGAGAGGGCATCACCGAGGCGGTCTACGAGTTTAAGCGTCACGAGATCTACGTCCGCGCCGAGGTCACGGATGCCGACGGGCGCGTGGGCTACTCCAACATCATCCCCGTATGAGCATGAACACGGTACAGGAGATCCGAAAGGCTCTGCTTGCCCACGCCGACGAGGGGTACAAGGCCTTCCAATGCCCCCTCATGCCCACGGTGGATCCCAAAACGGTCATGGGTGTCCGCACCCCCGTCCTGCGGCGCATGGCCAAGGAATTGCGGGGCACGGCGGGGAGGGAAGCGTTCCTGCGGGATCTCCCCCACACCTATTTTGAGGAGAACCAGCTCCACGCCTTCCTCATTGAGCAGGAGCGGGACTTCACCGCCGCCATCGCCGCTGTGGATGCCTTTCTCCCCTTCGTGGACAACTGGGCCACCTGCGACCAGCTCTCCCCCAAGGCCTTCAAGGGGCATTTCATGGAGCTTTTGCCCCACATCCGCCGCTGGATGGCCGATCCTCACCCCTATGTCTGCCGCTTCGGCTTGGGTATGCTCATGCGATACGGGCTGGACGGGGACTTTGATCCCGTGTTTTTGGCGGAGGCCGCCGATCCCGCCATTACGGGGCGGGAGCATTACTACGTCCGCATGATGGTGGCGTGGTTCTTCGCCACGGCCCTGGCCAAGCGGTATGACGAGACCCTGCCCTATATCGCCGAAGGGCGGCTGCCTCTGTGGACGCATAATAAGGCGATACAGAAGGCCTGCGAGAGCTTTCGGGTGACGGAGGAGAGGAAGAATGAGTTGAGAGGGATGAGGATAAAACAGTAAATGAATAATGAAAAATGAATAATGAATAATTTCGGTGCAAATCCTTCGGATTTGTCCATTTATTCAAATAAAAATCGCGGGAAACCGAAGGTTTCCATCCTTCATTATTTATTATTCAATATTCATTCTTCATTATTGGGTTTAGCGCAGAGCGATAAACCCAAATTTGAAACCCCAACCCATAAAAAACAGGAGACCGTCCGCTCGGACAGTCTCCTATTTTATTTGGTCTGCTTACTTAAATCTTTCGCTTGATATACCGCAGCTTCATGCGCTCGGGCAGAGCGATGCGGCGCTTGATATCGCGGCGGAGGAAGAGGTAGAGGGCGGCGACCTGCTTCATCTCGGGGATGCTCATGCCGTGGCCGAACTCCTCGGCGGCCATGCCGTCCAGGACGGTATGGAGGTTGGGCAGATCCTCGGGCTTCACCTTCTGCTTCTTGCCCTCCACGGGGGCGGTCAGCTCGGAGGCGAGGCGGTCGGCGTAGTCGTCGCGGAACTCACCCGGCTTGGGGGAGAGATCGTAGTAGGACAGGAGGCCTGTGACGGCATCGGACATCTCCAGAGCCATCTCGCGGCGGTCGGATTCGTTGGTATTGGCACCGAAGCCGTTCTCCAGCACCTGGGCGCAGATGCTCTGGCGGTGATCCTCGGCGGCGCGGGCACGGGAGATGATGGTGGCGATGACCGCGAAAATGGCGATGATGACGGCCAGGATACCCAGGCCGATGAGGCTCTTGCGGGCGATCTCGCGGGCAATGGCATCCTCGTCACCCGTGGTCTCCTCCTCGGACTCATCCTCAAGGGTCTCCTCCTCGTCGGTCTCGGGCTCCTCCCAGTCGTCGGGAGCGGTGGTCTCCTCGTCGGGGATGATGGGGGTGGTGGGGCCGGAGCCGGCGGTGTTACCGGCACCGTACATGCCTACATAGTACTGGGGGGTGGCCTCATACTGGATCCAGCCCACTCCGTCGTACCAGACCTCCACCCAGGCATGGGCGTTGTAGTCACGGACGTAGCCGCCGTAGACGAAGTCGTCGCGGCTGATCTTGGTCAACTCGTCACCGATGTAGCCCTCCACGTAGCGGGCAGGGATGCCCAGCTCCCGCAGGATCAGGGTCACGGCCGAGGCGAACTGCACGCAGTAGCCCTCCTTGGTGTTGCGGAGGAAATTCTCCACACCGTCCAGGGTGGGATCAACGTTGGTCAGATCGGGGGTGATGGTGTATTCACAGCCCATCTCGTCAATGATGTAGTCGATGACGTTGCGTACCAGGCGGTCGCGGTGGATGTAGGCATCGGGGTCGGAGGTGTTGCGGACGTCGGCCAGCTCCACGCTGGCGGGGACGTTCACGATCTCCTTGTGCTGGACCGTGTAGGAGTCCTCCTCGGGGGTCTCGGGATCGTCGGGGATAAATTCCTCGGTAATTCTCTGCTCCTCGGTATGGGCCTGGGCCTTGATGATGGCGGCCAGCTCGCGGAGGTAGGCGCTGTCGGCGGTGTCCAGATACTGCTGGTAGACGAACTCGCCGTAGGTCTTCTCGGTGTTGAGATAGGCCATCAGCTCGGCGCGCTCCTCGTCGGTCATGCCGCGATCGTACTCGTCCACCAGGTTGACGTCCACGGGAGTGCCCAGCTCGTCCAGATAGGCGGAGCTGACGTCGGTGACGGTGGCCCCCACGATCTTGGAGCCGTCCACGGACAGGGTCAGCGTGCCGTAGTCGGTGGTGACGATGTAGCTTCGATTCTCACCGCGGGTGATGGAGTCGGTATCGTGGTAGAACTTCCAGACCTTGGTGTCCTTGCCGCGCTTGTACTCATACATGAACATGGTGGTGCCGCTCTGCTCCTCGTAGACCGTCAGGGTCAGGTTGGAGGAGATGGTACCGTCGGCATTCTCAAAGAAGCCGGTGCGGGCCAGGAGCGCCTCCTTCTGGAGATTGTAGGCCGCCTGGAGAGCCGCCTGCTTGCGGATCCATGCCGCGTTGGTCATGAGAGTGGCGTAGGTCATGGTGGAATAGTCCAGACCGTTCTCGTTGAACTTACGGCCGGTGTAGATACCGTCGTAGTAGTTGACGAAGGTCAGCTTGTGCGGCTCGGTGGAGTTGTACTCCATGAGACCGTAGCGGGGGTCGAAGGTGGTGGGGAAGTAGGTCAGGGTGTCGGGGCTGTTGACCCGTCGCAGGCTGACCAGAAGGCCGATGAAGCCGTAGTCGGTGTTGGACTTGTACTTGGTCAGCAGGTTCTCGGTGTACTCGGGATCGTCCACCAGCTCGGGCCTCATGTAGTGGTAGAAGCCGTAGCGGATGGTCTCGGCGGGAGTCCCCTTCTTGGTGAAGAGGGAATGGTACTCGGCGAGGGTCTCCTCGTCCACCGCCAGCCAGGCACCGTTCTCATAGTCGGTGCCGACCCAGCCGCGGAGGTAGTAGTTGGCGTTGTAGCGGGACTGGAGGTAGAACATCTGCATGCCCGTGAACTCCAGCTGCTCCAGGTCGGTGGAGTGAGGCTCGAAGTTATCGCTGTCGGCCTTGTACTCCAGTCGATCCAGCTCGTCGTCATCCCCTCGCAGAAGAGCGGTGACGTAGTTTCTCGCCAGCTCCATCTTCTCGTCGATGGCCTGGATGGTGTTGAAGTTGCCCTTGATGAGGATGGAGGGCAGGGCGATGGCGATGAGGCAGGCCAGGAGCACGGCGGAGCCTGCGAAGCCGCCCATGGCGGTACGGGACTGCTCGGTGACGCGGTCGTAGGTCTTGACGGCGCGCACCTGCTTCATCATTTCCTTGTGAGCCTTTTTCTGCTCCTTCTTCTGCTTGGGATCCAATTTTTCCTTGGACTTCTTGGCCTTCTTCTGCTTGCCGCCGAAGTAGTCGGTCAGCTCCTCGTCCACCGTGACCGTCTTGGTACGGCGCTTTTTCCGCATGGCGGCCTTCTGCTTCTTGCGCTCGGCGCGCTCGGCCTCGGCCTTGGCGTACTCGGGGGGGAGGGTAGGCCTGTCGGAGTCCTCGAAGAGCTTCAGCTCGTTGTCGTAGTGCTTATCGTCCTTTCCGCGGTAGAGACGGTCGTAGGCCGCCATGACCAGGACGGAGGCGAAGGACACGATGACCAGGGTGATGCCCAGGTTGGACTCAATGCGGTTGCTGTAGATGTTGAAGGTCAAAAGCACCACCAAAAGGGTGGTCGCCAGGATGGCGGGGGGGATGATCCTGATCTTCTTGGAGAGGCAGACGGTGAACAGCAGGGTAATGAGGACGGTGACAAGGCAGGTGCCCGCCACCATCAGCTCCTCGTGGGGGGTGAAGGAGGTGAACTCGGCCTTGTACTGGACGTAGGTGAGGTAGCCTACCTTATAGAGTCTGTCCAGAGCGGCGTTGTACAGGGACAAAAGACCGAAGAACAGATCCAGGGGGAGGCGGGGATTCAGGGCGACGAGACCGCCCACGGCACCGCCCGCCGCGATGAGGGAGACGGGCTTGCCCCAACCGCCCAGGTTGAAGATCGTCCCCAGCACCACCACGGCCAGGGATGCCGCGAAGATGAAGAGGTTGGGAACGCCGAACTCCAGAGCGAAGGCCAGGAAGATCATGAGTCCCGAGGCCGCCAGCCAGATGACCAGGGCGCGGCAGGCCAGACCGCCGTAGCGGAAGAGGGGAGAGCGTCCCGCCTTGTCGGGAGGACAGACGATGGGGCGCTTGTGGATATTCAGGATGATATTCTTCTCGGCCTTTTTCTGGGCGCGAGTCTTGCGGGCCTTCTTTTGCTTTTTGAGCTTCCTTGCGGCGAAGGCGGCGTTTTGCTTGTTATGCTTCATGGGAAATGCCTCCTTCGGGTCGGGTCACGTTGAAGCCTCCCGCGGTCAGGGACAGACCGCTGGCGGCCAGCTGCTCGCGGCAGCCCTCCAGGTAGAGGGCGCGCTCACGGGGATAACGGAATCGCTCCTCGGGGTCATACAGCACCACCTCGGCCGATCCGAAGCTGCCCGCGTCGGAGACACCGGGAAGCCCACAGAGATCGGTGATCATGGCGGTATCCATGGTGGAGACCACGAAGAGCTGCTTGGCGCTCTGGATATCCGAGATCATGGCGGTCAGAGAGGTGACCTTTCGGTCGGGGGAGCAGAGGGGAGCGGTGGCAAAGAGGTGGTAGATGTTCTCGAACTGGTCGGCGCCCCGCAGGGGATAGGCGAAGACACCCGTATCCGAGCGGCGGTCGAACCACAGCAGCAGGACCTCGTGACCCTTGCGAAGCTCGGCCAGCACCGTGGCGATGGTCAGCTCCACCACGCCGTCGGCCAGGTACTCGTTCATGTCCTCGTAGAAGCGGGGGTCTGCCAGCTCGTGGACGTTCACAGCCTCCTCGGCGGTCTCCAAAGCGGCCTCGGCGGCGGCGTTCACCGCGTCGTTCACCTCGTCTGCCTTGACCTTGTTTCGGGCATCCAGGGATTCGGTCACGGCATTGCGTTGATCCAGGCGGGCCTGCAAAGCCTCGTCGGTGAGGGCAACGGTCTCGGAGGTCTCCTTGATGCGACGGTTCTTTCTCTTGCGGTCGGCGGCCAGCTTGGCTTCCTCCTTCTTGGCCTTCTTGGCGGCCTTCTTTTCCTTACGGGTCAGCTTCTTCTTGCCCTTGGCGGTCTCCTCGGCGGCTTCATCCTTATCCTTGGGCGGCTCGTCGGGGAAGTGGGGGGTCAGATCGCAGAAGACCACGGTCTGGTTGGAGGTACCCGTGTTGTAGTCCTTGACGATGAAGGTCTCGGACTTGGAGGACAGCTTCCAGTGGATGGACTTGAGGGAGTCGCCGTTCTGGTAGTCGCGGATATCCGAGACCTCCAGCTTGTCCACCACCAGGGGAGAGCGGACGGTGCGGGCGGTATCGTCGGAGATGGAATGGGCGGCGGTCTCATCCAGGGTCAGACGGCGGGGAAGCACGTAGACCGTGGTGAGGTTCTCCACGTCCACACGGGCGCGGTAGATACGGAAGAAGTCGTAGACGTAGAAGCACTTGACACCGATATCGTAGGTACCGCGGAAGCGGAAGGAGACGGTGTTCTTCATGTGGTAGGCGGTCATGGGTGCCATGGAGATGCGCACCGTCCGCTCGGTACACCGCACCGCGTTGGACTGGGGGATGGACACCTGGGCCTCCACGAAGGGCAGAGCCAGGATGGAGTTGTTCTCGATGCGGAAGGAGTAGGTGTAGGGGGTATTCTTCTCGGTGGTGACACCGTCGCAGAGCATGCTCACCGACAGGGAATGCTTGGCGATGATGGTGTAGACCAGCAGGACGAAGGGAAGGAGGAAGATGAACCAGAAGAAGATGTTGGACACCTTACTCAAGAGAGCCTGGGTGAACACCAGGGACACGATGAAGAGAATGATGTAGGAGGAGAAGCGAGGCGTCACCGTAAAGACGGGCTCGTCGCGGTCGGATACCTGCTTGCCCGCCTTCTTGCGGAGCTTGCGGACGATGCGGTGGATGAGACGGCCGATAGCCCCCACGGGGACAGACAAAAGCCAGGTGATGGAACGCTCGTCCTCGTAGGCCTCCTTGGAGAACACGGAGATGTGGAGCAGGGCATGGACGGCTCCGATCACGGCCACGGCAATGAGCAGAACCAGGGGCATGGGGGTGGACACCGAGACGGCGTAGCCGTCCTCAGCCAGCTCCACGTACTTGGTCATGCCGTCCAGAAGGATGGAGGACACGGCGGGGGTCAGCCCGAAGGCCAGAGCGGCACCGCCCAGAGCCACGCCCAGGGGCGCGTAGAGACGGCGGGCGGTGGCCTTGCCGAATCTCTTGTAGTTGGGTATGAGGAGCAGTGCGGAGAAGAGAAGACCGAAGAGCAGAGCCAGCCAGCCCAGGCCCTCCAGGAAGAACAGGGTCTTGAGGACGGCGGCATCGGCCTTGAGCTCGGTCATCTCAAGCAGGGCGGTGAGCCCCTCGGGATGCCCGCCGATGAAGTAGCCCATCAGGCCGTAGCCCGACGCGGTGTGATCAATGAGAGGGATCTCCTCTACCATCACCGACAGCGCGACCCCGGGAAAGGCGGCCAGCACCAGGGTCAGAAGCAGGCAGAGCGCGGTCAGACCCACCACGAGGGGCTTCGCGTTCTTCTTCATCCAGTCCCAGAGGGGGAAGGCGAAGGCCTTTTTCTTCTTGACGAAGGAATGACCGCAGTCGGTACAGGTCTTGGCGCCTACGGGCATGACGGCGCGGCACTCGGGGCAACGGATGCCCAGGGTGACACCGCAGTTCATGCAGTAGGTACGGTCCGCCGCCACGTACTTTCCGCACTGGGGACATTGTTTCATTTGTGCCATGGGAAACTCCTACGGCTTACGCGCGCTTGCCCTTGTAGGGGACCTCGGTGGTGCGCAGGATCTCGGTGAGGACGTCCTGGGTGGTCTGGTGAGCCAGCTTGGCCTCCTGGCGGAGCATGAGACGGTGGGCGATGGCGGCGCGGAAGAGGCCTGCGATGTCGTCGGGCAGGACGTAGTCACGGCCGCGGAGGAAGGCGTAGGCCTGGGCCAGATGCACCAGAGCGACAGAGGCGCGGGGGGATGCGCCCAGAGCCAGGGCGGGGTGTTTACGGGTGGCGGTGATGAGGGTGACGATGTACTGGTACAGCTCGTCGTCGATATGGACGGTGGTGACCATCTCCCGGATGGCGCGGAGCTCGTCGCGGGTCAGGACGGGCTGGACGTTCTTGATGGGGTTCTCGCCCTTACGCGCCTTGATGATGTTCAGCTCCTCGGAGGGGGAGGGGTAGCCCATGCTGAGCTTGAGGGCGAAGCGGTCCAGCTGTGCCTCGGGCAGGGGGTAGGTGCCCACGTAGCCGGCGGGGTTCTGGGTAGCGATGACCATGAAGGGATCGGGGATCTCCATGGTGTTGCCGTCCACGGTGACCTTGCCCTCCTCCATGGCCTCCAGCAGTGCGGACTGGGTCTTGGGGGAGGCACGGTTGATCTCGTCGGCGAGGAGGAGGTTGCACATCACGAGACCCTCGCGGAACTCGAAGTTCTCCTTCTGGCGGTTGTAGATATGGAAGCCCGTGATGTCGGAGGCCATGACATCGGGGGTGAACTGGGCGCGCTTGAAATCCAGACCCGTCACGCGGGCCAGGGTAGAGGCGAGGGTGGTCTTACCCGTACCGGGGACGTCCTCGATCAGCACGTGGGCACCGGCCAGCATGGCGGTCAGCAGGTGGAGCACCTCGGTGCGCTTACCGACGACCACCTTCTCCACCTCATCGGCGGCGGCGATCATCTTGGCGTGGGCGGCGGCCATCTCGGGGGACATTTTCACGTCTTGGGTCTTGTTTTGGGTCTCACTCATGGTTCGGGGTTCCTTTCTTGTATGTAGTCTTTAAAAATAACAGTTTGGGGTCGCATAATTACAGACTTTAACATTATAGCATAAAAAAGTCAATTGCGCAATAGACGAATGGAGGTACGGCGCATTTTCGGCATACGTGTCTCAAATTGTTTACATTTTCGGAAGGGGGGAGGGTTGACAAGCCTTCCTATTTATGATAGACTCATAACGTAAGCACGTTGCACCGCATCTATGCCTTGGAAAGGAGACTACTCATGAAAAAGATCCGTATTCTGAGCTTGCTTTTCGGCTGGCTCCTGCTCCTTTGCCTGCTTCTGACCCTGTGCGGCTGTCAGATCAGCCAAGCGACCCTGGAATTTGCCGTTTCGGACGCGACCATACAGGACACCCCCTACTCTGTAGGGCGCCAGGCCTCGGTCAAGGTGGTGACCACCTGCGAGGGTGGGATCCTGTATGACTCCCACTATCCCCACGGCATCGAGGGCGGCACGCCTACTCTCGTCCTGCCCGACGGTACTGCGATCCAAGGCGTGACCGAAACCACCGCCGACATGAATACGCTTTTCATGAGAAAGGGCGACACCGTGGAGTATTGGTGGAGCTTTGACGTGCCCGAGGACTTTGAGGCGGGAGTTTATACCGTGACCGTGGCATGGTTCGGCTCAGAGCAGACCGTGGAGGGGGTGGAGTTCGTTATGACCGAGCCCATGGATATTCCCTCGCGATCCGAATGATCTTCCCCCGCTTGCCTCGGCAAGCGGGGTTCCTTTCTTTTGGTCAAACCGCCGAAAAGCCCCCGACCGCCTTGACAACCCCGTCTGCCCGTGCTATAATGGAATATCAAGGAATTTTTACCGTCTTTGGAGGATTTTATCATGAAACTGACCCGTATCCTCGCGGCTCTCCTTGCCCTGCTCATGCAGGTCGGCAGCTTTGCCGCCTGCGGAGGCCCTGTGGAGGAGCCCGACACCACCGCCCCCGACGGCACCAATGCCGCCACCGAGACCGAGGGCGAGACCGAGCTGACCGACAGCCTGCCCGACGACCTGGACTACGAGGAGGACGAGATCGTCATCCTCAGCCGCTACCGCGAGGGCTGGACCTCGGGTGAGATCGCCGTCAAGGAGCTGATCTCCGAGCCCGTCAACGATGCCGTCTTCGAGCGCAACAAGTCCGTGGAGGAGCGTCTCAACGTCAAGATCAACAGCGTGGAGGAGATCACTGACGATGCCTACGTCATCACCACTAAGGCCTCCACCGCCGTCCATGCCGGTACCCACGAGTACGATATCATCGCCTCGGCCTGCTACGTGGGTGTCAACGAGTCCATCAACGGCACCTTTGCCAATATGCGCAAGTCCCTGTACCTCGACTTCGACCAGCCCTGGTGGTCTCAGGGCTTCAACGAGGTGGTGGAGTACCAGGGGGCTCAGTTCTGCGGGCTCAGCTCGGCTCTGCTCTCCCAGTACCGCTTCGCCTTCGTGACCCTGTTCAATAAGGATCTCTTCACCGAGGTGGGTCAGCCCTTCCTCTACGAGGCCGTGGAGAACGGTAGCTGGACCCTGGATAAGCAGATCTCCCTGATCCCCCTGTTCCACCGCGACAACGGCAACGGCGAGCAGGACGAGCAGGGCGATATCTACGGTCTGGTCTCCTGCGACTACGTCAGCACCGATCCCTACTGGAGCTCCTGCATGGTGGATATCATCAAGAAGGACGAGAACGGCGACTACATGATGGTCTTCGACTCGGGCAAGCTCCACGAGGTGGGCGAGAAGGTCCTTCGCCTCTTCTACGAGGTCGAGGGCGGTACCTACGATTACAAGATGGAGACCATGAACACCGAGCAGGACAAGATCCGCGAGATGTTCGCCCGCGGCGGCGCGGCCATGGCCACCGTCCGTATCCTGGAGCTGGAGTACGATTCCATCCGCGGTATGGAGCAGCAGTTCGGCGTGGTGCCCATGCCCAAGTTCGACGAGGTGCAGACCGAGTACCGCACCCTGCTCCACGATCAGTTCACCGTCTTCTCCATCCTGACCACCGTCGAGAAGGAGGAGGGAAGACTGGACGAGGTGGGGGCCGTGCTGGAGGCTATGTCCTCGGAAAGCTATAAGACCGTCCGTCCCGCCTACTACGAGACCACTCTCCGCACCAAGATCGCCCAGGATCCCCAGTCCGCCGAGATGTTCGATATCATCATCGACAACATCTACATCGACGCGGGTATCATCTACACCATCCAACTCTCCACCTTCCATAACTACTTCCGCAAGATCATCGGCTCGGGCGAGAACACCGTTGTCTCCCAGTACAAGAGCGTGACCAAGCAGGCCGAAAGAGCCCTCAATACCATGACCAACCGCTTTGACCGCATCCTGAGCGGTAAGACCGGGAGGTAATCCATTCACCGTCATCACCAAGCCCCGCCGGATGGCGGGGCTTTTCAAGTGGAAAAAGGTTTCGTCAAACCGCCGAAAATTTTGCTTCCGCCTTGACAATCCTCGTTTAGCCGTGCTATAATGAATCGTTCAAGCAATTTAACCGACTTTGGGAGGAATCATTATGAAAAAGACCCGTATCCTGGCGGGCCTCCTGGCGCTCCTCATGCTAGTCGGCAGCTTTGCCGCCTGCGGAGAGAACACCGAGGATCCCGCGAATTCCGACGCCGGCACCACCGCCCCCACCGAGACAGAGCCCGAGACCGAACTGACCGATTGGCTGCCCGACGATCTGCATTACGGCGGTGCCGAGATCACCATCATCAGCCGCTACCGCGAGGGCTGGACCTCGGGTGAGATCGCTGTGGACGGTATCATCTCCGAGCCTGTCAACGATGCCGTTTTCGAGCGCAACAAGGCCACCGAAGAGCGGCTGGGCGTGGAGATCGTCAGCATCGAGGAGAACAACAACGACCCCGGCGTGGTGGTCAATAAGGTAGCCACCGCCGTCAAGGCGGGCACCGACGAGTACGATATCATGGCCGCCGCCTGCTACGTTGCGGTCAACGAGTCTCTCAACGGCACCTTCGCCGATCTCCGCAAGACCGAGTACCTGGATTTCGATAAGCCTTGGTGGTCCCAGGGCTTCAACGACGTGGTGGAGTACCACGGTGCCCAGTACGCCGTCTCGGGCGATATGGTGCTGTCTCTGTACCGCTTCGCCTTCGTCACCATCTTCAATAAGTTCCTCTTCACCGAGGCCAATCAGCCCTACCTCTACGATTACGTAGCCAACGGTACTTGGACTCTGGATCAGCAGATTCAGCTGGTGCCCGTGTTCGAGCGGGATAACGGTAATGCCCTTCAGGATACCGAGGGGGATATCTACGGTCTGGTCTCCAACGATTACATCAGCGTGGATCCCTACTGGAGCTCCTGCATGGTGGATATCATCAAGAAGAACGGGGACGGGGACTATGAGATGGTCTTCGACTCTGCCAAGCTCTTCGACGTCTGCGAGAAGACTATGAAGCTCTTCTTTGGCTGCGGTAACGCCACCTACAACGTCAAGCACTACGGACTGGACGACGAGCAGAACGATATCCGTGAGATGTTCGCAAACGGCTATGCCGCCATGTCCACCGTCCGCATCCTGGAGCTGGAGGCAGGCTCCATCCGCAACATGGAGCAGGAGTTCGGCGTGGTGCCCATGCCCAAGTTCGACGAGAACCAGAAGGAGTACCGTACCCTTCTTCACGATCAGTTCACCGTCATGTGTATCCCCACCACCGTCACGGGTGAGGAGCTGGATATGGTGAGCGCGGTCATGGAGTCTATGGCCTCCGTCAGTTACCGAACTGTCCGTCCCGCCTACTACGAGACTACCCTGCGCACCAAGATCGCCCAGGATCCCCAGTCCGCCGAGATGTTCGATATCATCATCGACAACATCTACATCGACGCGGGCATCATCTATACCAACGCCCTGTCCTCCTTCCACGATAAGTTCCGCCAGATCATGGGCAGCGGTAAGAACACCGTCACCTCCCAGTACAAGGCCGTGACACGCTCCGCCGGCAAGGCTCTGGAGCGCATGATCATGAAGCTGGATAAGATCACGGGAGAAGCCTGATCCCGTCCGTGTACCCAAGACCTCATCCTTTGCGGTGAGGTCTTTTCCTTATGGGGGACAGTCTACCCGCGGCGGCAGAGAAAAACGGGAAGAAAGTTTGGTAAAGTGGCGGGAAATTTCACCGAAATACTTGATTATTCGGTCACTTTCTGCTATAATAACATGGAATATATCTTGTGTATGGCACCCCGCGAGGCGGTGTCGGAAAGAGAGGATATCATGCAACACGGATTCATCAAGGTCGCCGCCGCCACCCCCGCCATCCGCGTGGCCGACCCTGCCTATAATGCCGCCGCCTGCGTGGCTTTGGCCGAGGAGGCCGCCGACGCGGGTGTCAAGCTCCTGGTGCTCCCCGAGCTGTGCCTTACGGGGGCGACCTGCGGGGATCTCTATGCTCACGGCCGTCTCATTACGGGAGCAAAAGAGGCCTTGCAGGCCTTCGCCGCCGAGACCGCCCATCTGGATCTGATCTCGGTCATCGGTCTGCCCGTGGCCCTGGGAGACAAGCTCTACAACTGCGCCGCCGTAGTGAGCGCGGGAGCGGTGCTGGGGCTGGTGCCCAAGACCAACCTGTCCCCTGCCGAGCGCCGTACCTTCTCGGCTCCTCCCGCCGAGCTGCTGGTCACGGATATTTTGGGTGACGGGAGCTTCGTGCAGATGGGGATCAAGCAGCTCTTCGTCTGCTCTTCTCTGCCCTCCCTCCGCTTTGCCGTGGAGGTGGGACAGGATCGAAACGCCGCCACGCCTCCCTCCGCGCAGGCCGTTTCGGCAGGTGCGGTCGTGGTCTGTAACCCCTCGGCTACCCCCGAGACCGTAGGCGCGGAGCAGTCCCGCGTGCTGACGGCTACCGCCCGCTCCGCCTCCTCCCTGTGCGGCTATATCCTGGCCGAGGCAGGGGAAGGGGAGTCCACCACCGATTACGTCTTCGGCGGCCACCGTATCGTCTGCGAGAGCGGTGAGATCCTCACCGAAAGCAAGCCCTTCGCGGACAGCGCGCTGACCGTCACCGAGCTGGATCTGGAGCGCATGATCCGCGACCGCCGTGTCAGCGGCTTCGACACCTCCGCCTGCGGGCATTGCATGGAGAACTACTTCGACCTCTGCGTGGGGGACACCGAGCTGACCCGCCCCATAAATCCCCATCCCTTCCTCCCCGCCGATCCCACCCTCCGTGCTCCTCACTGCGAGCGCATCCTCACCATCCAGGCAAACGGTCTCAAGAAGCGGATCACCGCCGCTTGGGCAAAGAAGATCGTCCTGGGTATCTCGGGCGGTCTGGATTCTACCCTGGCTCTGCTGGTCATGGTCCGCGCCATGGATCTCTTGCAGAGACCCCGCACCGATATCATCGCCGTGACCATGCCCTGCTTCGGCACCACCGTCCGCACCAAGACCAACGCCACGGTGCTTTGTGAGGAGCTGGGGGTGGACTTCCGCACCGTCAACATTTTCGATTCGGTGAACCAACACTTCAAGGATATCGGCCACGATCCCGCTGTCCACGACGTGACCTATGAAAATGCCCAGGCCCGTGAGCGCACCCAGGTCATCATGGATATCGCCAACGACGAGGGCGGTATGGTCATCGGCACGGGAGATCTCTCCGAGCTGGCCCTGGGCTGGGCCACCTACAACGGCGACCATATGTCCATGTACAGCGTCAACGGCGGTGTTCCCAAGACCCTCGTCCGTGAGCTGACTGCCTACGCGGCCGCCTCCGAGATGGAGAAGGGAAATACCAAGCTGGCCGAGGCTCTGTACGATATCCTCGGCACCCCCGTCAGCCCCGAGCTGCTCCCCGCCGACGGGGAGGGCAAGATCGCCCAGAAGACCGAGGATCTGGTGGGCCCCTACGAGCTTCACGATTTCTTCCTCTACCACCTCCTGCGCTACGGCTTCACCCCCGCCAAGCTCTTCCGTATGGCACAGTACGCGTTGGGTGAGACCTACGATGAAGCCACCATCCTCAAGTGGCTGGAGACCTTCCACCGCCGCTTCTTCACCCAGCAGTTCAAGCGCTCCTGCCTCCCCGACGGCCCCGCCGTGTTCGCGGTGGGTGTGTCCCCCCGCGGAGGATGGGCTATGCCCTCGGATGCGGTGAGCAGCCTGTGGATGGCCGAGATAGGCGCGCTGAAGGAGCAGTACCTGTAAGGAGGCCGCTATGAACCGACCCACTCCCAAGCCCATCTTCACCACCGTTCCCGTCAAGGGACTGAAGCGGGATTTCAAGATCCTTCACTTCACCGACCTCCATGCCTGCGCGCTGGACGAGGCGGAGAAGGCCGCCATGGAGCCTGTGCGCCGTGACTACATCCCGCCCCGTCAAGGCCTGTTCGGGGGCGGCAGACCCTACCCCTCCGAGGCCGCCCTCCCCGCCCTCATGGCATACGGCGAGGAGATCTCCGCCGACCTCATCCTCATGACGGGGGATATCATCGACTTCCCCTCCGAGGCCAACCTGACCCTCCTCAAGTCCTGTGTGGACTCCTGCAAGGTGCCCGTCCTCTACATCACGGGCAACCACGATTGGAGCTATGCCGACGATTACCACACCGAAAACGCCGCTAAGACCTATCTCACCCGCGTGGATGCCGTTTCGGGTGCCGTGGATCACGCCGCGATCTATGAGGACGAGACCGTCCTGGTCTGCACCGTGGACAGCGGGCTTGACCGCATCCGTCCCGAGACCCTGGAGGCCTACCACACCGCCGCCCGCCACGCGAAAGCCACGGGCAAGGCTCTGATCCTCGCCCTCCACGTCCCCGTCCACGCCGAGACCCTGGTGGAGGATACGGTGCAGGTCTGGCGGCAGGAGCTGACCATTGGTGAGGGGGCTTTCGGCGCGGATGACCCCGCTACCATGGCCTTCTACAACGCCGTGGCGGTGGAGTCCGACCTTTCCCCCGACGTTGTCATCGCGGGGCACGTCCACTTTGACCATGAGGATACGTTCCCCAACGGTACCCCCCAGTACATCACCGACATCGCCTGTGACGGACATTGCAGAGTTCTGACCTTGACCCCTGTTCAATAATCCGAAAGGAATCTCAATCATGAAAAACAAGCTCTCCCGCGCCCTTCTTCTGGTGGGTGTTCTGACTCTCCTTGTCTGTATGGGTCTGCTCTGCGCCTGCGACGGCGGTCAGACCCCCGACGAGACCCCCGCCCCCACCGACAGGGTCACCGACGCGCCTACCGAAGCCCCCACTGACCCCGACACCGAGGCTCCTACCGAGACCCCGACGGAGGAGTCCACGGAAGCTCCCACGGAGACTCCCACCGAAGTCCCCACCGAGCCCGCCGAGACCCTCCCCGAGGATAAGCCCGTAAATTCCGCCGTTCTGACCTTCTGCGATACCCCTCTGAACGCCACCTTCCTCGAGGTCAACTCCGCCGCCGAGTTCACGGTGGTGCAGGACGGGGAGCAGGGAAGTATCCTCAAGCTCACCGTGGCCGACTCCAAGCGCATTGCCGATCCCTATGTCAAGATCGACTACGCCGCTTACATGGCCGCCTGCGGGCTGGAGCCTATGACTTGGAACGATTGCGGCGTGGCTCTGGTGCTGATGAAGGTGGAGTCCGCCACCAACACCAAGCTGGAGATGGCCGCCTACAACAAGTCGGGAGAGAAGTCCAAGACGGTGCGCACCGAGGGAAGCTTCAAGAAGTCCGAAAAGGGCTGGCAGTACGTCCTGCTTCCTCTGGTGACCGAGGCCTACGACGGCACCCTCACCGAGCTGCGCTTCGACTTTTTGGATAAGCCCGCCGCCCCCGGGGAGACGGTGTACGTCAAGTCCATCACCTTCCTGAAGAGCAAGACCGAGGCACTCCAGCTCATGGGCACGGAGCTCCTTACCCCCTCCACCGCCACGGTGGTGATCCCCGGCCTTACGGGGGAGTTCAAGTTCCTCCACGTCACCGATACCCACGTTTCCGCCTTCTCGGACGCGGATCAGAAAAAGTGGACGGCCACCCGCATCCAGTACAACACCGCCCGCCGCAATTCCTTTGTGGCTGACGGACTCTTCGCCGAGGAGCGCTTCCCCCTGCTCTTTGACTATGCCGACGAGATCGGCGCGGACGGTATGTTCCTTACGGGCGATCTCATCGACTTCCCCTCGGAGAAGAACATCGCCCTGCTCTATGAGAACATCAACCGTGTCAAGGCCAAGTCCATCTTCTGCCTCGGCAACCACGACTGGAACTACGCCGACGATTACATGACGGGGAACGCCGTCACGGTCAACCGCCCCCTGTTCAACGATCTGACGGGCGGCGACCCCTACTTCTCCTACGCCGAGTACGACGGCTTCATCGTGGCCGCCATCGACAACAGCTCGGATGTGGTGACCCAGGAGACCGTGGATAAGTTCCTCTCCCTCTACGAGAAGAACAAGCCTATCATCCTGCTCCTCCACGTCCCCTTCCACGTGGACACCCTGGCCCCCGACGTCAAGAAGGCCTGGGGTAACCGCAACATCACCATGGGCCCCGGTGCCATGGGCAGCGATTGGGGCAGCGTTCAGCAGCTCTACAACGCCGTCTGCGTGGCCGAGGACACCCCCGTGGTGGCGGTATTCACGGGTCACGTCCACTTCAACCATGAGGACGTGTTCCCCAACGGCGTGCCCCAGTACGTGACCTCTACGGGCTACACGGGGGACTGCCGTGTGGTTACTGTTAAGGGCGATAATTAAGCAAATTGCAGTTTATCGGGGAACGAGGAGTACGAGGGGCTCTGCCCCTGCCCCCCGCATAAGGGACTTTTGAAAAAGTCCCTTATGAATCCCCAAAACTTTCAAAAAGCATAGATATGCCAAGAGAATTGATAGTAGGTAGCATAGAGGAGACCCCCATGGGGCCCCTTCCCCATTGGTGTATTTGATGCTTGAAAGGGATATGCATCCCACCGACAACCCCAAATTTGAAGCCTCCATGAAATTCTTTTCTGAAAGGAAAATAACGCTATGCTGAAGCTCTACGACCTCTCCATCAATGCCGTCAAGACTCCTGCGTACGCTCCCTGTAAGGATCTCTACGTCGGCTGGAAGCTGGATTCCGATCACACGGATGTCCTCCAGACCGCCTACACCGCCGCCATCGTGAAGGTGGGCGGTGACACCCCCGCCTGGACGGGGGAGGGAACCACCAAGTCCATCCATATCCCCGTGGATGCGGTGCTGGACACCCGCTCGGATTACACCCTGACCGTCACCGCCACTGACAATCACGGCGAGACCGCCACTGCCTCGGTGAATTTCTTCACCGCCATTGCCCCCGACGAGTGGGTCGGCGTGTTCATCAAGCCCAAGAAGCACGTAGAGGGCTGGGCACCCTACCTTCGTACCAAGTTCGAGGCCAAGGCAGGCATCAAGGCCGCCAAGCTCTTCGTCTGCGGTCTGGGATGCGGTGAGTACTACATCAACGGGCAGAAGGTTAGCGAGGACATGATCGACCCGCCCTTCACCAACTACGAAAAGGAAGTCCTCTACCGCATCTACGACGTGACTTCCCTGATTTCCGAGAAGAACGCCCTGGCCGCCCTGCTGGGTGACGGCTGGTACTCCCAGTCCCGCGCCTGGGGCAGCCGCGGCATGAAGTTCGGTGACGTTTGCCTCCTGGCTCAGCTGGAGATCGAGTACGAGAACGGTGAGCGGCAGATCGTCGCCACCAACACGGCCGACTGGAAGTACAAGTACAGCCCCATCATCCTCAACAACCTCTACGGCGGCGAGACCTACGACTGCCGTCTGGAGACCCCCGACTTCGCAGACTACGACGGCGACGAGGAGGAGTGGGGCTCCGTTGTGGAGGACACCGTCCCCAAGGGGGAGCTGAAGCTCTGTATGATGCCCCCCGTCCGTATCATTCGTACCCTCCCCGCCCTGTCGGTCAAGCAGACCAGCGGTAAGGAGGACGGCGCGTGGATCGTGGACTTCGGCGAGAACGTGGCGGGCATCGTGGAGATCAAGATCCCCAACGCACCCCGCGGCGCCCAGGTCACTCTCCGCTTCACCGAGAATATCACCGAGTCGGGCAATCTGGACTTCCGCTCAGCAGGCTCCTTCGCCACCCAGTGCATCCAGCAGGACGTGTACATCGCCCGCGGCGATGCGCAAGGTGAGGTCTGGAGACCCCGCTTTACCTACCACGCCTTCCGCTACATGGAGATCACGGGCTACCACGATCTCCGCGCCTACGGCACCAACCCCGAGCTGTCCATCGGTGTCTGCCAGGTCATGTCCACCGATCTGACCCAAACCGGCTCCTTTAAGAGTGCCCACGCCGAGCTGGATCACCTCCAGCGCGTCATGATGTCCACCTTCCGCTCCAACTACCACGGCTTCCCCGAGGACTGTCCCGGCCGCGAGAAGTGCGGCTGGCTGGGTGATGCCCAGGTGGTCTGCAACACGGGTATCATGAACTACGATATGGAGGCCTCCTACGAGAAGTACATCCACGATTTCCGCACCGAGGACGAGGTCTACGGTGTCTGGCAGATGATCGCCCCCGGTAAGCGCGGGTGCGGCGAGGCCTCTCCCCTGTGGGGCTGTGCCAACGTCATCATGCCCTACTGGATGTACCGCTACTACGGCAACGACGGCATCGTAAGATCCCATTGGGATCAGATGGAAAAGTGGATGCGGCATGAGATCGACGACGCAAGGAATGACAAGTCCCTCTACGAGGACGAATTGATCATCTCCCGCGGCCTGGGCGACTGGTGTCCTCCTCTGGGCAATAGCCACGAGCGGCGCATCCCCGTCCCCGAGTCCTCCACCGCCATGTTCTACGAGACCGCCTGCCTCATGGACGAGCTTTCCAAGGAGCTGGGACTTCCCACCGCCCTGGACTACGCCGACCTGGCCGCCCGCATCAAGGAGGCCTTCAACCGCCACTTCTGGCTGGCTGACCTCCACCGCTACTCCACCTGGGGCACCTGCGGCGTGGCGCTCATGACGGGTCTGTACCCCGACGGCGAGCGCGAGGCGCTGGTGCAGGCTCTGCTCAAGCTCATGGACGAGGACAACTACGCCATGTCCACGGGCATCTACGGCAACAAGTACCTCATCCCCGCCCTGTCCGTCGAGGGCTACGGCGATATCGCGCTGAAGTACATGTTCAACCGCGGCTTCCACAGCTTCGGCACCATGCTGGACAAGGGCGCCACCTCCCTGTGGGAGTGTCTGGAGCATGACTTCACCATGCCCCGCGAGGTAGGCACCGCCTCCTACAACCACCCCATGCACTCGGGCTTCGCCTACTTCCTCTACGCCTACGTGGGCGGTATCAAGCCTCTGACCCCCGGCTTTGCCACCTTTGAGGTCAGCCCCTGCGACTACGAGGGCATCCCCTCCGCCACCGTCAGCCATGTCTCCCCCTTCGGCGAGATCAAGGTGGACTTCAAGCGGGAGGCAGGCAAGACCGTCTACACCGTCACCGTCCCCGCAGGTTCCGTGGGCTACTTCCGTAAGGGTGATCTGAACGAGAAGATGGGCTCGGGTGTCCACACCTTCACCCTGGAGGCCTGACATGGAGCTGAAGATCAAAAAGCTGCATCCCAAGGCCATCCTGCCCACCTACGGGTCGGCGGGAGCGGCGGGGGCTGACCTCTACGCCCTCCCCGAGGGAGATCCCATCGTGATTGCCCCCGGTGAGACCGTCATGATCCACACGGGCCTGTCCATGGCCATCCCCGAGGGCTACGTGGGCCTCAACTTCGCACGGAGCGGCCTGGCCTCCAAGCGAGGCCTCGCGCCTGCCAACAAGGTGGGGGTCATCGACTCCGACTACCGCGGAGAGCTGATGGTGGCCCTCCACAACCACGGCATCATCCCCCAGACCATCGAGCCCGGCGACCGCGTCGCCCAGTTCCTCATCATGCCCGTCATCACCGCGCAGTTCATGGAGGTGGATTCTCTGGATGAAACCGAGCGAGGCGCGGGGGGCTTTGGCTCCACGGGCGTTAAGTGATCCCATTTCAATACCGTACGCATTGCCGACAAGGCATTGTAAATATGTAAGGAGAAAAAACATGAACAAAACCATTCGCATCTTGACCGCGCTGGCGGCTCTGCTGCTCCTCGGCGTGACCGCCGTGGCCTTTGCCTCCTGCGACAAGACCCCTGAGACCCCCGCTGACACCACCGTCGAGGATACCACCCCTGAGGCCACCCCCGCCCCCACTGAGGAGCCCACCGAGGAGCCTACCGAGGAGCCCACCGAGGAGGCCACCACCGAGGAGATCACCACCGAGGAGGCCACCACCGAGGAGGTCACCACCGAAGCCCCCATCAAGGATCAGCTCGGCCTGAATATCAAGGACGAGGATATGATCGAGGCTATGCAGAACATCTTCGGCGGCACCACCTCTGTCAAGGAGACCGTCATGTTCCTGGACAAGGGCGACGTTAAGTCCCTCCTGTACCCCATCAAGAGCATCGTGTCCGTCACCTCCTACGACGGTAAGAAGGTCTACGAGAAGGGCAAGGACTACGTGGTCGAGGACGGCAAGCTGAAGATCACCGCCGACTCCTCCATCAAGTGCATCACCTCGGACAAGTACTACAACCACGCAGGCTCCATCATCCAGATGAACGGCAAGCCCATGTTCTGGGGCGAGAGCCAGGTGAAGCAGTGGCAGATCGCTGTGACCTACACCCACGACGCCGCCTGGGAGGGCTACGTCCAGGAGAGCCAGCTGGAAATCTATCAGAATTTCGTCAAGAAGCTCATCGCCGGTGAGGACGTGACCGTGTTCTTCTACGGCGACTCCATCACCTGGGGCGCTTGCTCCACCTTTGCCGAGGGCGTTCAGCCCAAGCAGGGTGCTTACGCCATGCTCTTCACCGAGGCTCTGGCTGACCTCTTCGGCTACAAGGTGAAGTACATCAACACCGGCCTGCAGGCCTCCATGCCCTGCCATCCCGTTCCCGCTGCTGAGTACGGCACCGGCGACCGCGGCACCATCACCTACGTTAACACCGCTATCGGCGGCTGGAACTCCAACGACGGTGTGACCAATTTCGACAAGTTCGTGAAGCAGCAGGTGGAGAAGTACGGCTGTGACCTCTTCGTCATCGGCTACGGCATGAACGACGGCGGTATGGCCGCTACCCAGACCAAGGCCAACGTTAAGACGATGATCGACGCCATGTATGAGATCAAGCCCGAGGTCTCGGTCATGATCGTATCCACCATGACCCCTCATACCGGCTCCAACTGGGATCACGCTCCCATCCAACAGCAGGAGAGACAGCTGGAATCCCTGGCCAAGCAGCTCCGCAAGGATGACAAGGCCGTGGCCGTTGCCTGCGTCCACTCGGTCTCCGTGGCCATCCAGGAGCATAAGACCTTCAACGATTACTCGGGCAACAACATCAACCACCCCAACGACTGGTTCTACCGCGTCTATGCCCAGACCCTGCTCCAGACCCTCATCGGCTACGAGAACATGAACTGATGATCTGAAGGATACGAAAATGATGAATCTCAAACGCATTCTGATCCTGATCGGCACCCTGCTTCTGGCAGGGGCCGTGGCGGTGGCCTTTGCCGCCTGTGACAATACCCCGGATACCCCCGAGGAGACCACTCCCGAGGTGACCGACGCTCCCACCGAAGCACCCACCGCCCCCGAGACCAAGGCCCCCACCGAGGAGGCTACCACTCAAGAGATCACCACAGAGGAGGAAACGCGCATGGATCCCCAGGCTGAGCTGAGCAAGCTGAACGACCTGATGCAGCCCATCTTTGCGGGCAATACCGTCAAGAACGAGACCGTCATGTTCCTGGACAAGGGCGACGTGCGATCCCTGCTCTACCCCATCGCGAGTGTGACCTCGGTGACCAACTACGACGGCACCGTGACCTATGAGGAAGGGAAGGACTACGTGATCGAGGACGGTAAGATCAAGATCACCGAGGATTCCTCTATCCCCGTGATCACCCGCGCGGGCTATTACAATTTCCCCTCCCATCCCCAGATCAACATCACCGCCAATTATGAGGGCAAGAACGTCAACATCTACTGGGGCGAGGGTAAGCCCATGACCGACTACCAGATGAACGTCACCTACACCCATGAGTCCGCCTGGGAGGGCTTCGTGTCCGAGTCCAAGGCCGACGTGTATGCCGACTTCATCACCAAGCTCATTAACGGCGAGGACGTCACCATCTTCTTCTACGGCGACTCCATCACCCACGGTGCCTCCGCCAGCTTCATCGACAACTATACCCCCTACCAGTACAGCTACTCCCTCCTGTTCACCGAGGCTCTGGCCGATCTCTACGGCTACACCGTGAAGTACGTCAAGACCGACATGGCAGGCGCGCCCATCATCCCCGCCGAGGACTACGTGGCGGGCGAGAGAGGCACCATCACCTACATCAATCCTTCCGTGGGTGGCTGGACCTCCCAGAACGGTAAGCAGAATTTCGACACCTACGTCAAGCCCTTCGTGGAGGAGTACGGCTGTGACCTGTTCCTCATCGCCTACGGCATGAACGACGGAGGCACTGCCGCCCGCTCGGTGGCCCGTACCATGAAGTACGTGCTGGACGGTGTCCGCGAGCTGGACAGCGACTGTTCCCTCATGTTCGTCTCCACCATGGTGCCCAATCCCAACGCCACCAACGGCTGGTACGGTCTCCAGGACAAGCAGGAGCCCGAGCTCATCAAGACCGCCGAGGACTACGTAGAGGAAGGCATCCCCTGCGCCGTGGCCTGCGTGACCTCCACCTCCAAGGCTATCCTGGAGCATAAGGAATTCCAGGACTACTCCGGCAACAACATCAACCACCCCAACGACTGGTTCTGCCGCGTCTACGCCCAGACCATTCTCCAGACCCTCATCGGGTATGAGAACATGAAGTAAGGGGCAGACCACCCAAAACAAACGAGGATGACTCCCACACGGCGGGTCATCCTCGTTCTTTTTTCGTGGTTACTTACCGTCTCCCTTGACGAAGGCGGGATTGAAGGCGTAGAAGTTCCTTGAGTCCAGGTGATCCTGGGTGATGCGGAGAGCATCGCCGAACCGCTGGTAATGCACGATCTCCCGCTCACGCAGGAACTTGATGGGCTCGCGGACGTCGGGATCGTCGCAGAGGCGGAGGATGTTGTCGTAGGTGACTCTTGCCTTCTGCTCGGCGGCCAGATCCTCATGGAGGTCGGCGAGGACGTCCCCCTTGATGCCCACGTACTTCATGTCAAAGGGCACTCCCGAGGCGGCGATGGGGTAGACCCCCGTGGTGTGATCCACAAAGTAGGTGGCGAAGGGGGAATTCTTGATCTCCTCCTCGGACAGGTCTCGGGTGAGCTGGTGGAGGATGGCGGCAACCATCTCTAAATGCGCAAGCTCCTCGGTACCGACATCGGTGAGTATACCCACAACCTCCTTGTAGGGCATACTGTACCGCTGATGCAGATACCGCATGGAGGCTGCCAACTCGCCATCGGCGCCGCCGAGCTGGGAAATAATGATCTGCGCCAGTTTCGGGTCAGGATTCTTGATCTTTACGGGAAATTGCAGCTTCTTCTCATAGATCCACATGGTGTTACCTCCTTACTCCGCGCCGTATTCCCAGGGGAAGGGCGAGCCGATCCAGTCCCAGGACGCGCCGCTCTCATTGGTAAAGGCGGTGAGAGGGCCGTGGGTGTTCTCATATTCCTTGCGGAGGGCCTCTCTCTGGGCCTTGAGCTTGTGGTAGGTCTCCAGGGCATCGCAGGAATGGGGGTAGACGTCCAGGTAGAGGATCACCTCGTAGAGGGCGAAGTCCACCGCGCGGATCTGCTCCATGAGCTTTCGGCAGGAGACAGGAGCGCTACCGTGATCGTGACCGCGACCGCACCCACAGCCGCCCGTCTCCATAACGGGGAGAGCTTGGTGTTGGCCGTTGGGCATACGGTCTTGGATGGGTCTGTTTTGGCTCGGCTGACGGGTCAGACCGCCGCATCCGCATCCACCCATGGGGAGGCCTCCGCCGCCGTAGGGGCTGGTGGGCAGAGTCCCCCGTCCCATGGGACGGCGGTAGGGAGAACGGTCGCCGTGAGGTACGCGGCCACGGCCGCCGAAGCGGTAGGCCTGCTCATTGTAACGATCCATCATGTCCGTCTCCTTTCTACGCGGCAGGAGCCTCCCGCCGTGCTGAAGCCGCCTTCGCCGCCCAGGGGCAGATCCAGCTCGGTGAACAGGGTACCGCGATCCAGGGCGGTATCGGGATCGTACAGGGCGCGGAAGCTCTGACAGGGCGCGTAGACCATAGCGAGGGGATATTCGGTCAGCCCCCAACTCCCTGCGCCACAGCCTCCGAAGCCCACGCAGACAGGGGCTCGCTCTCCCTCGTCATGATCGTGATGCCCGCATCCGTGGTCGTCATCGTGGTCATGATGCCCGTGACTGCACCCGCCGCTATGGCCGTGATGCCCGCATCCGCATCCGCTGTCCGCCGCGTCCTGCCCCTCGGGCCGCTCCATGCGGGGCGTGCGGTCAGCCATGGGCAGCTCCGACCCACGGGGCGGGAAAAGTTCTTTTTCCATGCTGATTCCTCCTTGTCTTATACTGTATACACCGCCCCGCCGAGTCGCGAGGTCGGCTCAATGGCAGTATATGCGGAAAGCTGTCGAGGTGTCCCCTCATACGACAAAGACCGCCCCGACGGGAAAGCCTCGTCGGGGCGGTCTTTACTGTGCTTCGGGATCTGCGAAGGGATCGTCGGTGCAGTTCTTACAGCGGTAGTGATCGTCGTAGACCACGGTATAGTCTCCGTCGATCTCGAAAAGCTCCACCACCTTTTGGATGATGGGAGGAATGTGGATGCAACGGTCGATGTAGATGATGGCGCGATCCTCTTGCGTGTCAAAGATCACCCGACCGCGGGGGTAGTGGATATAGTCGCCCTGCAGGCCGTGGGCCTCCCAGAGGGCATCGTGGCCGTAGGGATCGTCCAGCTTGCCGAAGCGCTCCTCCCCCTCCCAGACGGGGATGCTGTGGCAGATGAGCTTGCGGGGGACGTAGAAAAAGGGGCCGATCAGCATAGTCGTATCCTTTCAGAAATGCCGTTTGGTGTAGCGGATGCGCCTTCTGCGCCTCACGGTGCGCAGACCGTAACGGCCGCGCGAGCTGCCCGTGGCGTAGAGGTAGGGAAGGAGCATGACCAGAAAGATGGGCACCGTCAGAAGGAAGGCACGCCCCGTGAGGTAGCCCTTGAAGGCTTGCAGGGCATTGAGAAAGCCGCTTCTTTTGAAATCCTCGGTGACGGTGATGGGGGCTTTCCCCACGATGCGTCCGCCGTAGGAGACGTTCACCGTGCCGACGGTCTGCCCCGCTGTGACGGGGGCGGTCAGCTCGCCGCCGTCCAGGATGACGTTGAATTCCAGCTGTCCCTCCACGTCCAGGTCGGCGGGGAGGTAGATCTTGAGATCCTCGGCGGGAACCAGATCCGCTCGGGACTTACTGATGCCCGTCATGCCCACCCGCACGGTGTCCAGGGTCTCCCCTGCCGCCAGAACGGTGCGGTAGCCGTAATTGCGGTTGGCCCAGGAGAGGAGGCGGTTGGTCTGCACGTAGGCGGGGATCAGCTCTCCCGAGGCCACGTCCAGTCCCCGCAGGATGATGCAGAGGTTCGCGGCACCGTCGGACGCCTCGTAAACCGTGACCACGCACCAGCCGCCCTCGTCGGTCATGCCCGCGTTCATACCCTTGCAACGGCCGTTGTAGTAGTTGCGGCTGCTGTCCGAGATGAGGGCGTTGCGGTTGGAGAACAGCCGCTCGTCGGCCACGTTGGTGGGGGGGATCGTGTAAGTGCGCTCCGAGCTGATCCTCATGTAGAGGTCATTGGCGTAGGCCTCGCGGGCGATAATGGCGATATCCCGTGCGGTGGTACACATGGCGGGATCGTGGAGACCTGTGGGGTTGGTGTAACGGGTGTGGAGGGTACCCAGCCGCAGGGCCTCCTCGTTCATGTCCTCCACGAAGGCGGCCACCGATCCCGAAGCCAGGCAGGCCAGGACGCAGGCGGCATCGTTGTAGCCGCCGCAGATGGCGGCATAAAGGAGATCCTTCACCGTCAGCTTCTCCCCGTCGGCCAGGTGCATGCTCCGTCCCGTAACTCCCGCCACCATGGCGGCGGAGACGGTCACGGTCTCGTCCAGGCGGTCGGCCAGGGCACGGCAGGCCAGGAGTCCCGTCATGATCTTGACCGAGGAGGAGGGGTAGACGTTGGTGTCGGCCTCCTTTTCGTAGAGGGTCAGGTCGTTTTCCAGGTTAAGGAGCAGCACCACCCCTACGTCGGTGGAGGCGGGGGGATCCTCCAGGGCGGAGACGGGCGCAATCGCTCCCAGGAGGATCAGGGCGGTGAAGAGGCAGGACAAAAAAAGCGAAAGGGTACGCCGACACAGACGGCGAGACCCCGAGCGGGCGGGGGTGCGGTCAGTCGTCATGGCGTACTCCTTTCGGGTTGGGTCGGGGGTTATCGGGGGATCTTGGACAGCCGCTTTTCCACGTAGCGGGAGGCGACCTCGGCGTCCTTGCGGATGGCGGCGGTCAGAGCCTCGATGCCGTCGAACTTCTGCTCGCCCCGGATCTTTTTGAGGAACTCCACCCGAATGCGCTTGCCGTACAGGTCACCCTTGAGGCCGATGATGTAGGTCTCGCAGTTGACGCGGGCGAAATCGTCCACGGTGGGGTGGGAGCCCACGTTGGAGACTCCGGGGAAGATGCCGTAGGGGGTGTGGCAGAGGGTGGCGTAGACCCCCGTCTCGGGGATGGCGCGCTCGGCGGGGAAGTACTGGTTGGCGGTGGGGAAGCCCAGAGTGCGGCCCAGGGCCTTGCCGTGTACCACGGCGGTCTCCAGGGAGTAGGGGCGGCCCAGCAGCCGCTCGGCGGTCTCCACATCCCCTACCTTGAGGCAGGCGCGGATGCGGGAGGAGCTGACGGGAGAACCGTCCAGGTTCATCTCGGGCTGGATGAAGGTGTGATCCTCCCCGAAGGCCTCCAGCAGATGGTAGGCGTTGCCCTTGGCGTGATTGCCGAAGTAGTAGTTGAAGCCGCAGACGGCACCTACACAGTTGCAATCGTTTTTGAGCAGGGAAATGAACTCCTCGGGCTTCAGCTCGCGGACGTCGCGGAAATCGCAAAGGCAGGCAAAGTCCAGTCCCAGCTTGGCCAGGATGCGGAGCTTGTCGCGCAGGGTAGTCAGGTGTCCGCGGACACGGACGGGGGTCACGCCCTCGGGGGTGAAGACAAAGTCCACCGTGGGGCGGAAAAAGCAGAAGATACCGCTGAGGGTCTCTCCCTCCCGCATGGACAGGTGACGGGCCAGACTCATGCCCTCGGCCAGCAGAACCGCGTGGGCGCGGTGAACGCCGTCGAAGTTGCCCAGGCACAGAACCGAGCGGGGAGGCGCTTTCATGGGGCTGGGATCCTCGCCCCGCAGGTCAACGAAAATCAAGCGCGGTTTCATGAGTCAGAGGGAGTCCCCATGGCGGGGCAGTAGCGGATATACAGGTCGATGAGGGTTTCGAGAAGCTTGTCCCGACCCACGCGGCGGGCGATGGAGCGGGCCTCGGTGCCCTCGGGCAGGTAGATGGGATCCTCGGTGATGAGGTATCCCGAGAGCTGGGTCACGGGATCCTGGCCGCTCTCGCGGATGATGGCGATCAGCTCGGTCAGGGAATTCTCACAGCAAGGACAGGGGGCGTTCTCCTCGGTGGCAGGGGTCACCGCCGTTTGCTGGGGGGGATTCGCGTCTGCGGGATCCAAAAACAAGAATTTTCCGCTGTCTTTCATGGCAAATGACCTCCTTTAAGGTTGGGAATCAACAGAATTATTATGAAATGCATATTCACAATTTATTATACAGGATTTCTTTGAAAAATACAAGAGGGGAATTGAAGAGTTTACAAAAAGTTGCGAAATGACCGAGAAAAAACGCCGCTCCCGGGAGTGGAAAGCGGCGTTGGGATCAGGGTTGGGTCTCTGCCTCGGTCTCGGCGGGGGTGTCGGACTCTCCAAGGGTCTCGGCCTCGGTTTCGGCTTTGGGAAGCACCAGGGAGAAGTACACCGTCTCGGGGGCACCGTCCTTGCCCGAGTAGGCGAAGACCCCCAGGTACTCGTCCATGGGGTAGCTGCCGTTGCGGACAGAGGTGAAGTCCACCACCACCGTGTAGGTGCCTGCGGCGGCGGGAAGGACGGTATCGTGCTCAGTAGCACCGTCGGCATAGACCTTGATGCGCCCCGCGCGGATGGTGACACCGTCCACCTTGTAGTCGGGGTCGGTGCAGGCCAGGGCATCGCCCATGCGGTCGTAGACGGCGGCATAGAGAGGTTCGTTGGTGGTCTTGACCAGGGTCAGAGTCACCGAGGTCTCGGTGACGGCGGTGAGGGTGAGGGTGCTGCTTCCGACGGTCACAGGGATATCCATGCCCTTGATCTCCTCGGCCTTGGGCTTGTGGGCGATCTCGGCATCCCCGATCTCGTCCTTGGGCTTGTTCCAGTCGGGGCCTCGCAGGATCAGATCCGTGTTGATGACCGTCCGCAGATAGGGGAAGGACACCGCCAGGAGACCGACCACACAGGCCGCCACCACCCAGGGGATCAGCCGCCTGGATTTCTTGGCTCTGCCGTGGGCCGAGAGGATGAGGGCATCCTCCACATGGCACAAGCCCAAGGCTAATGTCTCGGGATTCGGATACCAGCTCTTGACCGTCTCCTGCTCCAGAAAACGGCTCAGACGGGCGCGGGTCTTGGCCAGGTTGGACTTGACGCGGTTCTCATTCAGCCCGAAGCGGCGGGCGATCTCGCTGAGGGACTCGGCATAAAAGTAGCGGCAGAGGAAGATGTCGCGGCATTCCTTTCCCTGCTTGCGGAGGAAGCGGGTCAGGCAGTCCCCCGCGCGCAAAGCCTCGGCTTCGGGATCAAAGCCCCCCGAAAAGCCCGACAGGGAAGCGGGACGGCACTCGGTTAGCTCGTCCAGCACCGTGGAAAAGAGGTTGTAGCCTCGCTTGGCGGTCTGACTGGCCTCATAGCCTCGGATGGCCAGGGCGCGGGTGGTCTTTTGCAGGTGGATATCCAACTGCTCGGGGAGACGGCGGGCGGAGAGCTCTTCCTCCAACCGCTCCAGGGCGGCGCGGACGCATAGCTCGGCCTCCTGCTCGCCCGCCAGAATGTTCATGGCGATTCTCTTACAGGGGTAGCCGTAACGGTCGTAGCAGGCCTCGGCGGCGCGGGGATCGTTTCTCAGGTATAGCTCCAGGATCTCGCTGTGTTCCATGAAAGGCTCCTTTGAAAAAGGTCTTGGGGTAGTCTTTTCTCTATTGTATCACAAAATGGCGCAGAATGCAAGCCCTATTTTTCCCTCACCGCTAAACCGTTTCATTCATCCGCCTAAACCGTTCTGCGAGGAGGGGAGGATCTTTTCAGTAAAGTTTGGTAAAGAACTTGACAAAAAGCGCATAATCGTGTATAATAAAAAGCAGTATATTTATCATTCATCCCCTCCCCTGAGAGGGCTACAAGGAGGAGCAGACTTATGGATCTTGCCAAGCTCGAGAGCCTCAAGCATGAGGCCGCTATGATCCGTCTGGGCATTCTGGACGGCACCCACGCCGCCGCATCGGGCCATCCCGGCGGCTCCCTGTCCATCGCGGACATCATGTCCTATCTCTATTTCGCGGAGATGAGAGTGGACCCCGCCAACCCTAAGTGGGCCGACCGCGACCGCTTCGTCCTCTCCAAGGGCCATGCCGCTCCCGCTCTTTACGCCACTCTGGCGCGCAAGGGCTTTTTCCCCTTTGAGGATCTGGTCACCCTGCGCCGCGTGGATTCGGTTCTCCAGGGCCACCCCGATATGAAGCATATCCCCGGTGTGGATATGTCCACCGGCTCTCTGGGCCAGGGTATTTCCGCCGCCGTGGGTATGGCTCTGGCCGCCAAGATCGACGGCAAGGACTACCGCACCTACGCCATCGTGGGCGACGGTGAGTCCGAGGAGGGTCAGGTCTGGGAGGCACTCATGTTCGCCGCCCGTCACGACCTGGACAACCTCTGCGTGGTCATTGACTACAACGGCCTCCAGATCGACGGCCCTGTGGCTGACATCGTCAACCCCGCCCCCTACGAGGGCAAGCTGGCCTCCTTCGGCTTCCACGTCATCACCATCGACGCCCACGACTTCGGTCAGATCGAGAACGCTTTCCACGAGGCCAGAGCCGTCAAGGGCAAGCCCACCGCCATCGTGGCCAATTCGGTCAAGGGCAAGGGCGTCTCTTTCATGGAGAATCAAGTCAAGTGGCACGGCTCGGCACCCAACGATGCTCAGTACGAGCAGGCCGTGGCCGAGATCAAGGCACAAATGTAAGGAGGGAAGGACTATGGAATTCAAGCGCGGAGATAAGATCGCTACCCGTGAGGGCTACGGTAAGACCCTGGTAGAGCTGGGTGTCGACCACGATTTCGTGGTGCTGGACGCCGACCTGGCCGAGGCCACCAAGACCTGCTATTTCGCCAAGGCCTACCCCAACCGCTTCTTTGACTGCGGCATCGCCGAGGGCAACATGGTGGGCATCGCCGCCGGCCTGGCCGCCGCAGGCAAGACCGTTGTCGCCTCCTCCTTTGCCATGTTCGCCGCGGGACGCGCCTTTGAGCAGATCCGCAACAGCGTGGCCTACCCCCACCTCAACGTCAAAATCTGCGCCACCCACGCGGGCATCACCGTGGGCGAGGACGGCGCGACCCACCAGTGCCTGGAGGATCTGGCCCTTATGCGCGCCATCCCCGGCATGACCGTCATCAACCCCTCCGACGCCACCGAGGGTGCCGCCGCCCTGAAGGCCGCTCTGGAGACCGACGGCCCCTTCTATATCCGCTTTGGCCGCTACGCCGTTCCCGTGATCCACGATGCCGACTATCAGTTCGAGCTGGGTAAGGGCGAGACCCTGGTGGATGGCACCGACCTCACCATTATCGCCACCGGTATGATGGTGGCCCCCGCCGTCGAGGCTGGCTACCTGTTGGAGCAGACCCGCGGCATCAAGGTCCGCATCATCAACATCCATACCATCAAGCCCCTGGACCGCGCCATCATCAAGAAGGCCGCCGCCGAGACCGGTGCCATCGTGGTGGCCGAGGAGCACAGCATCATCGGCGGTCTTGGCTCTGCCGTGGCCGAGTGCGTCTCCGAGACCTGCCCCTGCCCCGTCCTCCGCGTGGGCGTGCAGGACACCTTCGGCCGCTCGGGCAAGGTGCCTCCCCTGCTGGAGCTGTACGGTCTCACCTCCGAGGCCATCTTCCTCAAGGCCGAGGCCGCTCTGCGCATGAAGCAGGCCATGAAGGGCTGATATCCCCGCGAAAAGACCTCACCGTTATGGGTGGGGTCTTCGTCTTTTGGGGGGATACTTGACAAATCGAGCCTTTCGTGCTACAATATAGTCCCTACAGGATCGCTCCGCCCCACACGGGCGGGCGAGGAAAGGCACTTTATGAATATCATGATCGTTGGCTGCGGTAAGGTGGGACAGACCTTGGCCCGACAGCTGAATGAAGATGGAAATAATATCACCGTCATCGACACCAACGATAAGCTGGTGGCCGACGTGGCCGCGCGGCTGGACGTCATGGGCTACGTGGGCAACGGTGCCACCCATACCCTCCAGCAGGAGGCGGGGATCGACAAGACCGACCTGCTCATCGCGGTGACAGGATCCGACGAGCTGAACCTGCTCTGCTGTCTCATCGCCAAGAAGGCCCGGGACTGCCGAACCATCGCCCGTGTCAAGAACCCTGCCTACAGCACCGAGACCGCCTACCTCAAGGACGAGCTGGGTCTGGCTATGGTCATCAACCCCGAGCATGCCGCCGCCACCAAGATCGCCCGTGTGCTTCGTTTCCCCTCGGCCATCAAGATCGAGACCTTCGCCCACGGACGGGTGGAGCTGTTCAAGTACAAGATCCCCGAGGGCAGCCGCCTTGCGGGCATGGCCGTGAAGGACGTGGTGGCCAAGCTCTCCTGTGACGTCCTGGTCTGCACCGTGGAGCGGGAGGACGAGACCTACATCGCCAACGGTAATTTCGTCTTTGCCGAGAAGGATATCATCTCGGTCATCGCCTCTCCCAAGAACGCCTCGGAGTTCTTCAAGGCCATCGGCTACCGAAACCGCGCCGTCCGTACCGTCATGGTGGTGGGCGGCGGCGAGACCGTCCAGTATCTCTGCTCCATCCTCCACCGCTCGGGCATCTCGGTCAAGATCATCGAAAAGGATCATCAAAAATGCGAGGCCCTGTGCGTGAGATTCCCCGAGGTGGATATCATCCACGGGGATGCCTCCGATCAGTCCCTGCTCCTGGAGGAGGGGATCGACACGGTGGGCGCCTTCGTGGCTCTGACGGGCATCGACGAGGAGAACATCCTCCTCTCCCTCTTTGCCAAATCCTCGGGAGCAGGGAAGGTGGTCACCAAGATCAACCGCATCGCCTTCGATGACGTGGTCAAGCACCTGGATCTGGACACCACCATCTACCCCAAGAACATCACCGCCGACTCCATCCTCCGCTACGTCCGCGCCATGAAGAACTCCGAGGGGAGCAACATGGAGACCCTGTACAGCATCGTTCCCGGGGATGTGGAGGCCGCCGAGTACATCGTGGGGGAGGATTCCCCCGTTGTGGGGATCCCCCTCATGCAGATGAAAAAGAAGCCCGATATCCTGGTCGCCGCCATCATCCGAGGCGGTAAGGTCCTGATCCCTCGCGGAGCCGACGCTATCACGGTCGGGGATCGCGTGGTGGTGGTCTCTCGCACCAAGACCATGGACGATATCGCGGATATGCTTCTGTGAGGAGTCGATCATGAACGGTAAAATGATCCGCAACATCCTGGGGTGGCTGCTCATCTTCGAGTGCGGCTTCATGCTGGTGCCCACCGTGACCGCCCTGGTCTACCGCGAGAGGGAGGTGTGGGCCTTCCTTGTGACCATGCTCCTCTGCGGGGCCATCGGTGCCCTCTTCGTGTGGCGCAAGCCCAAGGACTCGGTGCTGTACGCCCGCGAGGGATTCGTCATCGTCTCCCTGTCCTGGATCCTGCTCTCCCTCTTCGGAGCCATCCCCTTCTGCATCTCGGGCACCATCCCCAACTATCTGGACGCCCTGTTCGAGACGGTCTCGGGCTTTACCACCACGGGTGCTTCCATCCTTACCGCGGTGGAGCCCCTGCCCCGCTGTATGCTCATGTGGAGAAGCTTCACCCACTGGGTAGGCGGCATGGGCGTGCTGGTCTTCATCATGGCCTTCATCCCCCTGTCGGGCGGGCAGAATATGCACATCATGAAGGCCGAGAGCCCCGGCCCCTCGGTCTCCAAGCTGGTGCCCAGAGTCAAGACCACGGCTCTGATCCTGTACTCCATCTACATCGTCATGACCCTCATCATGTTCGTCCTGCTCCTGTTTGGGGATATGAGCGTGTTCGAGGCTCTGTGTACCGCCCTGGGTACGGCGGGCACGGGTGGCTTCGGCGTGCTGAATGACAGTATGGCGAGCTATTCCCCCTATATCCAATGGGTGGTGACCGTCTTCATGCTCCTGTTCTCGGTGAATTTCTCCTGCTACTACCTGCTCCTGCTGGGGCGGATCAAGGACGTTTTCAGTGCCGAGCTTCGGACCTTTATCGCCGTGGTGGGCACTGTCATGCTGGTGGTGACTCTCAACACTCGCGGTCTCTTTGACAGCCTGGGCGAGGCGATCCGCCACGTAGCCTTCACGGTGGCCTCCTTGATCTCTACCACGGGCTTTGCCACCGAGAACTTCGATGCCTGGCCCGAGCTGTCCCGCGCCCTGCTGGTGCTGATCATGTTCATCGGCGCTTGCGCCGGCTCCACGGGCGGCGGCCTCAAGATCTCCCGTCTCATGATCCTGTTCCGAGGTGCCTTCAACGAGATCGGGAACCTGATCCACCCCCGCCGCGTCAAGCGGGTGACGGTGGACGGCCATCCCGTGGACAATGAGGTGGTGCGCGCCACCAACGTCTACATGATGTGGTACGTTCTGCTCTTTACGGTCTCGGTGATCCTCATCTCCTTTGATGACCACGATCTCATTACCAACTTCACGGCGGTGACGGCGACCATCAACAACATCGGCCCCGGCCTGAACCTCGTAGGCCCCACGGGCAACTTCGCCTTTTTCTCCCTCCCCTCCAAGCTGGTGCTCATCTTCGATATGCTGGCAGGGAGACTGGAGCTGTTCCCCATGCTGGTGCTGTTTGCTCCCGCGACCTGGAGACGATCCTGATAAGCATCTACCCCCGCATCGGTCTCGGTGCGGGGTTTGCTTTTTTGTAAAACAGTAAAAAATTATCGAAAAACGATAAAAAGCTATTGACAAACGATGGAAACCGTGCTATAATCGGGGTAACAACATATCTACCGTATCGGAGGTCATCATGAAAGATATCAAACGCCCGCGCCTGTCCCTGGCCATGTGCTTTGTCTGCTGTATCCTTGCCCTGCTGGGGATCGGCGCGGTATCGGTGTTTCTGCCCAAGATCGTGTATTTCTACGCCGCGGGCATGCCCGATCTCACTCGCCCCGTCCCCATCATCATCACCCTGTACGTCGCCCTGGCCGTGGCGGCCGCCGTAGTGATCCTGCTCATGCGGCTCCTCCACGTGGTGCGGACGGATCGGGTCTTCACCCCCATCAGCAGCCGCCTGGTGGAGGCCATCGCCTGGCTGGTCATCGCCGAGGGCTTCGTTTTCGCCGTCCTGGGGCTTCTGGACATCCAGATCGCCTTCGGGGTCTTCTTCGTAGCGGTCACCATGGGTCTGTGCCTTATGGTGGTCCGTACTGTCCTGAAGGATGCCGCCGCCCTCAAGGAAGAGAACGACGGCACCATCTGAGGAGGGAAGCATATGATCGAGATCAATCTGGACGTCATGATGGCCAAGCGCAAGATCTCCCTGAAGGAGCTGTCCGAGCGGGTGGGGATCACCGAGGCCAATCTGTCCATACTCAAGAATAACAAGGCCAAGGCCATCCGATTCTCCACCCTGGAGGCTCTGTGCGAGGTGCTGGAGTGTCAGCCGGGGGATCTGATGGTGTACGTGAGGGAGGGGTGAGATCATGCTCCCCCTGTATCTCATTATCTGCGCCCTTCCCTTGCTGATCGTAGCTCTGGGTATCCGCTCCGCCGTCCGCCATATCCGCCGGCGCAAGCGGCCGTGGATACTCTCGTTAGCTGTCCTGTCCCTCTCGGCTACGGCGGGGGCTCTTGCCCTGCTCCTGTATCTGGTGGCCGAACTGGCCGAGCTCCACGTGTTCCTGCTGGGACGAGGCTCCAACGGCTGGATCGAGGGCTTGACGGTTTTCGCGGTGGCCGCTCTGCTCATAGGGCTGACCCTGTTGACCGCCTCCGCGCGGGAGATCTTGCCCACCGTCGCCGCCGTGGCCGCGCTGGTCATCCATCTGCCCGCCATGTCCTTGCTGGCGCTCTTGGCCATGGACTCTCCCACGTACCTGACCGCTGTAGGTTCGGGCGGTGATCCCGTAGTCGTGGAGCGGGTATACGGCTTTCACGATCTGGAAAGTGAGCAGACATACCGCAGAATTGGTGAGTTTCTCATGAAGCCCGAGAACTGCACCTACTATATCGGTGAGGCTGACCCGCCTACCGAGGCGGAGACCGAGCCGATCTCGTGATGAATCCACGTTTGAAGAAAGGAAAACGCCATGAAAAAGACATTTATTGTGTTTCTGCTCATGCTCGCTCTTCTGTTATCCCTGTCCTCCTGCATCCGCATCGGCGGTGCGGGGGATTGGACGTTTGATCTGCCCGGTGGGTATACCGTTATTCGGGTCAACAACCTCTGCATTAAAGTGATTCAGGACAGAACCACCGTCGTCGGGGAGTATATCGAGGCATTTTGCTTTGGTGAGACATACGTTGGTGTGAAACGCATCCCCTTTGACTTTGAATCCGGGCGGCACGAGGACATCGACCACGTCCCCACCGCCTACCCCGACACCGAGCGGGAGTATTACCTCCTCGACACCGCGAGCGGCACCCTGTACGGCCCCTACACTGCCGAGGGATTCACGGCAGAATGTGAAAAAATGGCCGTGACCGATCTGTGCGACTGGATCAGCACCGACGGTTGGCCCGACGGGGCGCACGATTGAAATACCCGACACACTCACCGTTTTCAAGAAAGGAAAGCACCATGAACAACACCCCGACCCCCACCCCCTACACCTACACGCCCCCCACTCCCCCCGCCCCCAAGCCCGCCTACGCCTACACCCCCGCCGACTTTGTCCTCGCCCTCATCCTCTGGGTCGCGGGCTACCTCTTCTGGGCGGTGACTCCTGTCATGGAGCATCCCCTTTTGGCCTTTGGCTTTGAGGTCATCCTCTTCGTGGGCGGTTCCATCCTGCTCACCCGCAAGTCCGTGGGCGGTAAGCTCTCGGCGCGGGGGATCGTCACGGTCATCGTAAGCCTCGCCCTCTCCCTGTCCATGGTGCTGACCACTAATAAAGCTATTATCAATTGCGTGTTCCTCTGGAACTGCCTTGCCTGGTTCTACCTGGTATTCACGACCACGGGTAACTCCCGCGAGCGCGCCCCAGGGCAGTATTTTGTGGGAGAACTGTTGAACGCCACCTTCTCCATGCCCTTCAGATCCCCCGCCAATCTCTTCTCCGCCCTCTTCGGCGCAAGAAAGAACCCCGACGGCACGCCCCGCCCCCGCAAGGGAAGCGCGACCCTCGGCTGGATCCTGCTGGGTCTGGCCTTGGCCGTCATCCCCACCCTCATCGTGGGCCTGCTTCTGTCCTATGACAAGGGCTTCTCCAATATCATGGACAACATCCTGGACGAGATCTTCTCGGCGGACGAGATCTTCCGCCAGCTCCGCAATATCGGTCTGGGACTCCTCGTGGGTGCTTTGATGTTCGGCGCGATCCTTGCGGGCAAGCACAAAAAGGGCAAGAAGACAGCCCCCGCCGAGGCTCTCGTCGATGCCCCCGCGCTCCCCAAGTCTGACGGTGCCCACGTCCTTCCCGTGGCTCTGGTGGCGGCGACCCTCACCCCCATCCTGATCATCTACGTCATCTTCTTCGTATCCCAGTGGGACTACTACGTATCCGCCTTCACAGGCGTGCGCCCCGAGGAGTTGACCTTCTCGGACTACGCAAGGGAGGGCTTCTTCCAGCTCTTGGCGGTGGCGGTCATCAACGCCGTCCTGTCCCTGGGCGCGTCGCTCCTCACCAAGCGCCGCCCCGAGGATCCCGACAAGCCGAACCGCGACCGCACCCACCCCGTCACCCGCATCTACATGGCGGTCATGGCCCTCTCCACCCTCATCCTCATCGCCACCGCCGTGGCCAAGATGCTCCTCTACGTGGACACCTACGGCATGACCCACAAGCGCACCTACGCCACCTGGCTGATGCTGTTGCTGGCGGTCTGCTTCGTGGCGGTGATCCTCCGCCAGATCTTTGCGCGGATGAACCTCACAGGGACTCTGCTGGCCATCTTCCTGGTCTTCTTCGTGGCCATCTCGGTGGTCAACGTGGATAGCCTCATCATGAAGTATAACGCAAACGCCGCCATGAACGGCAACCTCCGCACCATGCAGGGGGAGGTGCTGACCGACTGCGGCTATGCGGGTGTCCTCCCCGCCCTGGAGTTCATGGAGGCCACCGCCGATCCCGATTTCAAGCCCGCCGACCCCGTGGAATTCTCTCCCGAGCAGCTGGAGCACATCCGCGCCGCCACCCACAACTACCTCGACCGCGCCGCGAAGGAGCTGGGGGAGATGAAGTGGTATGAGCATAATCTGGTGACGCTGCGGGCGAAGGCGGCTCTGCGGGGAACAGAATACGAAAAATAAAAAAATAAAAAGTTTTTTCATTTTTTTGTAATATTTGGATTTTTTTGGTGTCTATATAGGTGAGGCTCCCCCGTAGGCCTCATGACGAAAACGAAAGGAGTCTGCAATATGACCGAAAAACGCTTTGCCCTTTCCCGCTTGATCCCCTTTCTGTGCCTCCTGCTCCTTCCCCTCGGAGCCATCGCCTTGGGGGTCATGCTCCTGACCGTCAACACCCTGTTCAACACCGCCTTCACCGTGACATTCGGCGTCCTGCCCCTTTGCTTTGTCCTGCTTTTGTGGCCGATCTGGATGACGAGAAAACCGAAAGCGTGGCTTCGCGTTCTTCTGTCGGTGGTTTTGTCCGTGGTGTTTCTGCTTTCGGTTCTGTTCATGCTGGCCTTGGGAAAGTATGAAATGCTGGACTGCTATGAGGGAGATGAAATGACCGCACCCTACATCGAGATGCAGAAAAAGAATACCTTTATGCCTCCGCTCTCGGACGTGGGTGCTCCCGAGGAAGCCGTCTACTACGACTATTTCTCTCAGCAGATGGGCTTCTTTACCTGCGACGCGGAGATCCTGGTCTGCCGCTATAGCGGGGAAGCCTACAAGCAGGAGAAGACCCGACTGGAAACCGATTACACCTTCCAATCGGATCCCCTGAAGGGGTGCGGCTATACCTGCGATGCGACCGCCGAGCTGGATGAGTACGCCTTTCGGGTCGTAGCCTATGAGGAGGGCGGCTCGTGGGATGAGTACTTTCCTAAAACTATGTATCTCATTGCCACCAACGATGCCACCCGCGAGATCGTGTACCTGTCCTTCTGCGACGACGATCTGGACTACATCGAGGATTTGGCTGAGTTCATCCGCAATGACTGCGGGTGGAAGCACATCCGATGAATCAAAAAAGCCCTCCCGGCATAACGCTTGGGAGGGCTTTTTTGTGTGTGAATTTGGGCTTGGTGGGATGTTTCAATCGGCACAAACGCTTGTAGGGAGCGACGCCCTCGTCGCACCGCCACATAGAACATACCAAT
>JBGVRH010000009.1:0-17578 GCA_045128275.1 Eubacteriales bacterium
CAATAATGTTTGGATTGGTAATAACATTCTTAATATATACAACTTGCTTAATATTCTCATTTGGATATACATGGTTAGGATTTGGTCCCATAGTCTCACTCCTTTGTCAAATTCTTATTTATCGATGAGATTATTATATCACAAAACCGAGAACAAGTAAACCTCTATCCTGTAAACAATCGAAATATTCTTTCTACATAGCCAAATGCTTATCAGCCAAGCGTTTGGCTTTTTTATTTGCAGAAAGGATGATATGTGTAAAAGTTACATAGACTTCGTTTACAAGCATGGCGTTGCGCCCCGGAAGATAGCGGTCAAGCGCAACTCCCATCATCGCCAAGGGGGCAGTCTACCCTCGGCAAAATCGCCGCGCATCCAAATCAGCCACACACGGCTTTGCATCTAAATCGGACACACGTCACAGCAAAAAGCACCTGCCATCGGCAGGTGCTTTTTGCTGTGAAATTCGTTCCTTCGGAACGAGTGAAATACGCTGGCGCGTGTGAAATTGCCTGCGGCAGTGAAAAACGCCTGCGGCGTGTGGGGGAACGAATTTTATTTCACATTTTGCGAAGCAAAATATTTCACAATTCATGAAGTGAATTATTTCACATTCGGCGTATGCCGAATATTTCACTAAAAGAATTCGACTCTGAAGTTTCTCAGAATTTTGTAGATGCGTTTCGGGTCTGTAAACAGATTCAAACCAGCGAAATGTATTTTTTGATGTAGATCTCCTGAATCTTCTTGCAATTCTCCCCAAATCGTGCTATAATGAAACCAAGTGAGGCGGGAACGCCTCCATCAACACAGTGAAGGAGGGTGTAAAATGACCGATAATCCGTTACTCAAGGGTACAGCTATTAAAACTGTTTTTGCGGCTTTAGAAGTCATCATACTTGCCGGTATTTTGGTGTTCGCTTTCTCCGGTGACGACGAAGGTGTTTGGGGATACTGGGGAAGTATTGCCGCGATCATCAGCATGCTGAGCCCCATCTTTCTTTACGCTATTCCGAATGCTATCTTTACCATCCGCAATCTGATCATGGTAACGGGAGACCGCCACACGCCTGATTCCATCAAACAGTATCATAAACTGAGCAAACGATATTTCATATGGGGTATCGTAACCGGCGGCTTGTACGGTGGCCTCCTTGTACCGATCTTCTTGTTGGAGAACATTTTCCTCTTCAGCGCATACAGAAAAGAATTGGAAACACCCCAAAACACGTAAGCCTTGTTGCAATCACGACACCGTTCTCGGAAGAAAGCGGTCAAGTGCAGCTCCCATCATTGCCAAAGGGGTTAGTCTACCCTCGCGCAAAAAGTCGTGCATCAAAATCGGCCACATATCACAAACAAAACACCATCCGACCAGAATGGTGTTTTTTGTTTGGCTGGAGTATGGGGAGGAAAAAACCGGTGCAAGTTGCCCGTGAAAGCCCTTTTTCCGCTTTCTCGGTGTGAATTGATGCCGAGTTCGCCCGGCGGCCGACCTCCCGTCCGGATCACCACAAGCAACCTAAATCGAATGATTCGGTTTAGGTTGTTTTTCTTTTTGTCTCAAACCTTTCACGACCTATGACCGCAAACAAACAGACCCCGACACGTGTCGGGACCCGCCTGTAAGGGGCTATTGAAGTAAATGTGTATCTCACCGTCGAACACAGAGCACGAAAACAATTTTGGGGCTTGACTTCAACCGCCCTTTTCAGTTTTTGACAAACTCCCCCACCCTTGCGGGCAGGGGAGCGGCTCCCTTTTGAAAGGAGTGTCAACTACAAATCAGATACAGTACGATTCCTTTTTCTTTCGCAGCAGCAGTACAGTCAAGCCAAGGATCGAGAATACACCGGCACCGCTCAACACAGCACCGCAGCCACCCTGTTCCTCCTCGGTCGTCTCAGTGTTTGCAACAGTATCATTCCCCGCGCCGGCAGCCGTGGAGTCCTCCAAGTCCTCGGGCGCGGATGTTTCGTCTGAGGGGTCAGCCGTAGGAGTCTCGGTGGTGGGAGCATCGGTAGTCTCGCGCTCGGTCTCCGCATTTTGGCCTGCGTAAGTGTAAGCGGAGGCTTCATCGGTAAACATGGCGATCTCCTCAATGTAAACCACAGCATCGGCAGCGGGGTTGACAATCTCGAAGGCAAAATTGTTGATGTGCCCCGACCACAGATCCTCCATATTGAATAGCATATATTCGGTCTCACCGGTACACTCCGGATAGTTATCGGGCAAACAGGAGTCAATACCCCCACGAGTGGCGTTTTCCCCGGAAATTCCCCAGAACAGCAGATCCTCGATCTCGCCCTGAACCTTGATCTTTACGACGATATACTTCACGTCATCCGCGCTCAACTGCTCCAGACCCGCGCGGCGGATAAACTTGGGATAATTGACGTAGAAGAAGGGATTTCCGGTGATGGTGCCGTCGTCATTGGTGGTAGCCATGATCTTCAGACCCTGGTGTTCGCCGTACAAATGCAGGTAGTGCATATTGTCACAGCCGTACTCACCGATGGTGCCGACCAGGTTGGTGGCCTCGGAGAGAGTCACGATGTTGCTCACGTACGTGATCCCGTCCTCGCCGCCGATGACCTCGCTGGAGCCGTCGTACTCGATCTCGGGCTCGAAGTAGTTACCACTGCGGTAGTTGCGCTCATCGGCAGACGCATTCTTCGCAACCTCCTCGGCGGACAGAGCTCTGTCATAGAAGCGGAAGCCATAGACGTCACCGCCCCAAGCGCGGGCGGGGCTGTCGTGGCCCCACATGAGGGTATCGGCAATGTTGGCAACGGTAGGAACACCCGTATCCAAAGCAACGCCGTTGACGTAAACGGTGCAGAGGGGGGCCTCGGGATCGGTCAGAGCAAAGGTGATGGACAGGGTAGAATTCTTGATGAGATTACCGCCGTCAGCCACCTCGGGACGGTCACGGTTATCGTCATTATACTTGTATTCCAGCACGTCGTTCTCCTGACGAACAAAGAGGGAGAACTCATCGTTGTCGGAGCACATCAGCGTGATCCAGTGGGTAGCGGTGAAGTCGACCTCACCCAACACCATCTCAACGGTGTAGGCATCGCCGTTGACGACGTCAACAACAGCGTCGGGAAAGTAGGTGGGATTGTTCTCCGCGTGGAATGCGTTGTCGGTCCAGTAGTTGGTCTCGTCGAGCTTCACCGTCATGTGGTTTCCGTTACCGGTCAGATCCTTCCAGACGGTGGTCTCATAGTCCTGAAGGCCGTTGGAGTTGTTGGAGGCATCGTACCATACGACCAGATCATCGCGGACGATGTCGGTCTTGGCTGCGGCACTCACGGGAAAGATCAATGTTGATAAACACATTGAGATTATGATTGCTACTGCAAATGCTTTTTTCATATTCATTTTCTTACTTCCTCCAAGTGAATGGTATGATGTACGTTTCTGAGTAAATACACGCTCTATAGAGCTGATCTGCAAAAATACGGATGCGACTGCCTCATGAGTTATGAGCCGTCCCGTACACCTCCATCTCGGCGATGGCGATGCCGTAGCCTGTGCCGCTTGAGCCGTGGTAGGTCAGTCTGGTGGCGTACAGACGGATGAAGCGGGCGGGAACTCCGTCGAGGGTGATGACCCTGTTGTCCTGCGTGAAGGGCACGTTGTCCCCCGTTACCGTTTTGACGGTCTCAAAGTTGACACCGTCCAGAGACACTTGGATCTCGTAGTTTTCGGGGAAGGTATTGCCGCCGTCGGGAGTAGTGGACTGGCGGGGGATCAAGGTGATGCTCGTCAGGTCAAACGTACCCAGCAGATCGATCGTGATCCATTCGGTGGCATCGGGGACGCCGTGGGTGTACAGAGCCGACGTCCAGGTCATGTTGATGTCGCCGTCGGTGATGCCGGTATGGTAGCTGCCCCAATCCTTGATATCCAGGGTAGAGGAATAGTCCACCACGGGCTTCTTCAGGGCGATGTTGCCTCCCTCCTCGTAATCCACCTTCTCATAGGAGGTCTTGATCTTGTCGCGGATCTTGCCGCCGTCGTTGTAGACCATCAGCTCTGCGATGTCCACACAGCCGTCCAGACCCGTACCCTCGGGCATGTGGATGCGGAGGCGGACGTAGCGGGCCTCCACGCTGTCAAAGCGGAACACGGGAACGTACTGTCGATCCATTTCCTCCGTATTCTTGGCCACCTCGATCCAATGAACACCATCGGCGGAGACCAGAATGCTGAAATCCTTGGGATTATTGAAGCCGCAGGCCACGCCCTCGCCGGCGGGGTAGATATCCACGCGGTTGATGGACTTGACAGCCCCGAAATCCACCGTCAGGTACTGGAGCTTGCCGTATTCACCCAGGAGGCGGGCGGCGGCCGCGGTACCCGTGACACCGTCGGTCAGGTTGTAGAGGTAGTAGCTTCCCTTACCCACCGAGGAGGTACCGAAAACGGGGGCGTTGAGGGCGAGGTTATCCCCTCTCTTGGTCTCGGGCTTGATGAAATCGCCCTCGGGGAGCTTGATGAGGATGCCGTCCCCCGCGGCAATGGTAAGGGTCAGCTTGCCGCTGTCCAGCGAAGTCTCGGTCAGCTCACCCGTGGTGTCGCTGACTACGTAGACCTTGTCCATGCCCTTGAAGGTCAGGGTAACGGTCTGCGCGGCGGAAAGATCCTTGCTCACCGCGAACACGTATTCGCCGCTACCAATACGCTCCTCCATGAGGGAGAGGATCACGTCACCGCTCCCTGCCTGCACGAAGAGGTTTCGGGGGATGATCTCGTAGGCATCGGGGGTCGTGGCCTTACTGTGGTAGACGTAGGTGGCGTCGCAGGCGGCGAGGTGAGTACCGATGGCGTGGACCTTCTTGTTGATGTCCTTTACCGCGTAGTACAGGTCGGTGGGCTCGTTGTCCCAACCCAGAATGGCGGTTGTCTGGTCAGTAACGTCGTAATTCGAGACGCACCATGTAAAGAACTTGATCTCCTTGACACCGTAGGCCAGGGCGGCCATCATGTTGTAGCGGAGGTCATCGGGGGAGGGACGGCGGCAGATGCCGTACATACCCACGGATCCCACGTACATGGCGGTGTTGGTCTTGGTTTTCAGACCCGCCTCGCGGAGGTATTCGTAGTTCCCGAACATGGAGCCCTCGTCAATGGTGCCGTCCTCCTTGAAGTCGTAGGTGTCCAGGGACAGACTGCCGCCGTACTTCAGAAGCCCGCCGTAATCGCAGAGCTGGCGGATGTAGGTGTCCCAGGAATCATAGCCCGCCTTGGGCAGGAAGTTGACGTTGATGAAGGTGTCGGGGCAGACCTCCCGCAGGGTATTCTCCACGGGGGCGTAGATAGAGGGGTTGCGGGGCTCGTCCACCACGTGGAAGCCGCCGAAGCCGGGGAGATCCTTGTAGGTCTCGGCCAGGGCGCGGAGCTGCTCGGGGGTCAGGGACAGGGAGTTCAGGGTCTCGTGATCCTGTACCTGCAAAAGCAGACCGTACTCGGTGGCCTCGGCCATGGTGGCCTTGAACCACTCCTGTGTGTTCGGGGTGGAATCGTAGGGCCAGGAGAACACGGGCAGGGGATGGGACAGAATATCGATGTCCGCCTCGGCGCAGAGCCGCATCATCTCCTGTCTTTGCTCGGGGTTGGTCATGTGGATGAGGAAGGCGTTGAGGGCGATGTTGTCGCAGGGGATCGCGGTTTCCCGCACGGGAGGCGCGTCGGGATCGGTCTCCCCCTCGCAGACGGGCTCGGTGGGCTCTTCGGTGGGCTCTTCCGTAGGCGCATCCGTGGCATCATCCGTGGGCTCCTCGGTGGGTGTCTCGGCAGGAGTATCCTCGGGGGTGTCGGTGGGGGCATCCGTGGGCGGAGCGGTATCGGGGTCGGTCTCGGGCACAGTTCCGTCGGGGGTACAGCCCGTCAGCAGGCTCAGCCCGAGAGGCAGGCACAACACCAGCATGAGCCACATGCCGAATCTCTTGAACATCTGCTTTTTCATGATTTGATTCCTCACTTTTCAGTAAAATTTTCAAAGGCAGAACGCGTACCGCATCCGTCAAGGCCTTGGCGCGCTTGGGCGACGGCCATGAATTGCAGTCCCGTCAGGATCTCTCCCACCGTCCAGCCGCTCTCCACACAGCAGGGCGCCCAACCCACGTCGTGGGGCACGCCGTAGGGCTCCATGCGGTTCATGTCCATGGCATGGGTCCATACGCCGTTCAAGCGGGGATCGTCGCTATGCACCTGGGCGCGCACCATGAAGGTGGCGATGCCCCGCCATAGCTCGTAGAAGTACGCATCCCCCGTCACCATGTAGGCGTAGGCGAAGCCCAGGGGCAGCCAATTGTTGGAGTACAAAAGATCCGCTACGGGATCGCCGTTGTTGGCCAGCAGGGCGCACTCCCCCCGATGGTTGCGGGAGCAGGCGGCGGTGTAGCCCGTATCCCATTCGGCATACCCGCCCGAGGGATGGCGTACCTGTTCCAGATTCTTCGCCACCCGCGTGAGCCACTCCAGATGCTCCGCCTTGCCCGAATACTCGTACAAAAGCGCCAGAGGCAGGACAAGGCGGCAATTCTCCTCGGTCTCGCTGGTTTCTCTGTGCTGGTTGGGGTACTGCCCCATGATGGCGGTGAGTCCCTTCTCGGCCAACTCGGCAAACTCACGGGGCGCGCCCGCGCGGGTCGCCAGCAGGAGGGCGGCGTGGTAGAAGGCGTTATAGTGAGCGCAAGGGGCGGCCACCCCGGGCTTGCGCAGTCTCTCCCAGGTCTCGGGCGTGAAGGTACTGCAATCAGTGCGGTAGGCTCTTTGACCGTCCGCACCCGTGGTCTTGACCAGGTAGGCCAACGCATTCACCGCGTCGGCGAAATACTTGCTTCCCTCCCCGAAGTTCTCCCAGAGCAGGGTGGGGATCATGGCGCGGGCTACGTCGTCCTGATAGCAGGTCTCCCACGCGATATCCGACCAGCGGAGCATACCGAAATGCTCTCCGCTCTTCACCTGCATTTGGTCAAAGACGAAGGACTGGGTATTTTGGAAGACTCTGAGACTGTCTTGGTTCCCCGTCCGCAGGTAGTCCATCATGTACGCGCCGCCTACCTCCCCCGTACAGTCGGTGCGGAGCTTTTGAATGACGGGCTGGTAGCCGTCCTGAGCGGATATGTGGTGGATCAAGCCCTCCCGCACACCGTTTTTCCCGTTGTCTACCAGGATCTCTGCCCGACGGAACCAGGTCAGTCCCTTGGCCACCGCCGAGGCGATATCCTCTGTGCCTTGGACGGCCGCGCCCGTATCGTGGCGGCAGATGGGCGCGGGGAAGCTCGGGGTGACGGTCTCTCCCGCCAGGAAAGAAAGGACGTGCGTAATCACGGCACGCCACGAGGCCATGGGAGCCAGCCTGGCGAGGTTGAAATTGCACAAACGGAAGGAGGCCATCAAGGTGGTCTCGTCCAGATACCACAGGCCCCAGCGGCCGCCGCGGAAGGTCTCGGCGTCCATCTCCAGATGATCGTGGGCGCAGAGGTGGTCGTGGTAGGTCAGGACGGGCTTGGCATGAGCGGGCACGAAGTAGTAGGGCAGTACCTCGTTGAAGTGATCGTCCAGGATATCTCCGCGGCGAAGGCCCTCCACGGAGGCGTACTCGTCGGAGTAGATGAGTCTGTGGTGGGTGGATCTCACGGGGTCATCGGCGTACACACAGCCAAAGGAGGAGAAAAACTCGCAGAATACGGGCTTTCCTTCGGCACGCATGGTCTCCGCCGCCATGCGGAGGGTGGGATGAAGGGTCAGGACGGTCTCGGCATCACCGCCCAGCAGGCAGAGCGCGTCAAAGTCCCCAAAGGGAATGTGCTCATCCTTCAGGGGAAACCACGCCGCACCGGGGCAGGAGGCGAGGATGGTTTCCGCCAGGTCGTTTCTCGTTTCCGAACAGATCAGGATACGGTTCATAAGGGTACTCCATTTCCTTTGTTTTTGTTCATTTGTTTGGACTGCTCCTTCGGTACGCCAAGGGGGTCATGCTCATGTGTGTCTGGAAGGAGCGATAAAAGGAGGTAATGTCCCGAAACCCGCAGGCGTGGCAGATTTCCTCGTTTGTCATGTCGGTTTCACTGAGCAGGCGACACGCTTCCTCCAACCGAACGTTTTTCACGTATTCCGAAAAGTGGATCCCCGTGACCTGCTTAAAGACGTAGCTCAGATGGGATTTGCTGAGGAAGGCCTCCTCGGCGATGCGCTCCAGCGTCATGTCGGGATCCTGGTACTGATTCAGCACCGTATACATGACGGTGGCGGCAAGCTGACGGTCCCGCAACTTGGGAATGGGCTTGGCTTCTCCGTCGGTCTTGTTGGAGACGCGGCGGCTGCACATAACGAGGATATCCAGGAGGTGAGCCTTGACGGATATCTCCCATTCAAGCCATTTGCGAGACTGCTCCTTTTCAATGCGGTCCATGATGCGCACGATCTCCCTCAGATAATCGCTGTTCAGAAACGCGTGGGAGATCATGGGATCCTCTCGGAACAGACCGCAGCAATAGCGAGGGTGGTCGGGGATGGACAGCTCCCCATCCAAAATGTCCTTGGGGGCAAAAATGAAATTCCGAAGCACCAGATCGCTGCCTTCCTCACGGATAAAATAGGCATGGGGCGCACCCTCGTTGATGACGTACACGTCACCGGGAGCGCACGCGGAGCATTCATGGAGAGTTTTATGGTACCCTTTTCCGCTGACCACAAGGCTCAGCTCCACAAAATCATGGAAATGCATGTGGGACAAGGCGGTTTCGGGTCTGTACAGCGTACTGTTCTTGACTTGATTGATAAACACCAACCGATCACTGAGAAAAATATCTTTTGGGAGATGCCCGTGTCTGACCTGTTGCTTCATCACGCCCTCCTTCTGTTGATTCGATTCATTATACCATATGTTTTTTGACAAAACAATGGCGAATTCATGTTTTTATCCAAATCTCACCGAACAAAACCCGATATTTTTTGAAACTATCTTTTTCCAAAAGCCATTACATGGCCATCGTATTTCAAGGCCCGAAAGGCAGCGCTTCCGTGCGGTCTCCATCATTGCCGGGAGATGATGTCTACTCCCCGCCAAATCAACCCGAATCAAACACGCCGCCACTCATCACAATCAAAACTATTGACAAAACTCCCGTTTCGGGGTATAATGAGTGTACGCGATCCCATCGCTACTTACGAAAGGAGCATCACTATGAAACGCTTTCTGCCCATCCTGCTTGCGCTCTCTCTTCTGGTCTGCCTATTCGCCTCCTGCGATACTCTGACTGCCGCCGCCGTTATGACTAAGGCCGAAAAGGCTTTGGAGGATATTCCCTATACCGTCACCGTATCCATGGACTTTGCCTGCGAGGACGAAACGCTCAATGCCGTCTTCGATGCCCTGTCCCTGGAGCTTCCCGTTACCGTGGACGGTGAAAACCTCCACCTGGATATGTCCACCGAGGTCATGGGCTTCAAGACGGGTATCACCATGACCGTGGTGGACAAGGTGCTGTACGCCAACACCACCGTCATGAACCAGAGCGTCAAGCTCAAGACTACCCTCACCGAGGAGAACTACGAGGAGTTCATCAAGGACAACAACACCGAGCTGCCCGTCACCGCCGAGAGCTTTGAGACCCTGTCCATGGAGGTCAAGGACGGCAAGCAGATCATCACCTGCACCGGCATCTCCACCGAGGGGCTGACCGCCATGAATGACCACCTCGCGGATACCTTCAAGGCCCTGGGTGCCGAAGCCGCCGTGGGGGATCTCACCCTGGTGGCTACCATCTCCGACGGACTCTTTGAATCTCTGACGCTGAATGCCACCTACGCGGTGACCGTGGAGGGGGAGACCCACACCGTCTCCCTGACCATGAACGCAAGGTATACCTACGAGGATATTCAGCCCATTACCGCCCCCGCCGACGCCGACAGCTACAAGAACGTCAGCTTCGACGAAATCGTAGGGGAGTAATTTCCTTAAACGCATAACGAAAAGGTGACCCGTCACAGGACAGGTCACCTTTTTTATGCATACGGAGATCACCGACCGCCCCGATGCCCACCGCCGCCTCCGTGACGGCTGCCGCCGCCGCTGCTGCTGCTGCGGGGAGAGTAGGTACGGGTGGTGTACTCACGGACAAAGGAATCCGACTCATGGGTCAGCTCCAGCTTGGCGTAGCGATCCAGGGGGTAGTCCACCGAGGCCTTTTTCTTGCGGTAGACCGCCACCACCGCCCCGCGGACGGCAAAGGCGATACCGATGGAGATGGCCGCCGAGAGGAAGATGATGACGCTCCACGCCATGCCCACGCGCCCCGTAAAGGCCTCGGCCGACAGGGTGAAGAAGGCCGCACAGCCCTCGTAGACGCTCCCGCCCTTGAGGTTGTTGTAGACGTCGTAGTCGTCCAGTATGTAGTTGACTTCCTTCCCGTTTATGGCGTAGTTGGCCTCGCCGTAGGTGTACATATCGTAGTAGTAGGTATCGTTGAGCCGCTCGTAGGTCACCACCAAGAGAACGGCATCGGTGTCCTCGATGTCCTTTACGCGGTGGCAGTAATCGTCGCCGTAGAAGTCGTCGTACGGGCCGTCGGCCAGGTAGGTGGCCAGATACATCTCCACCCCGTGCTCGGTCGAGAGACGGTTCAGAAGGGCATTCAGCTCCGCCGTTTCGGTGGCGTTCAGCATATCCGAGGGATCGTAGACCCGATCCGTCTCCGCCGCCGACAGGGGGAGGGTCAGGCAGACCGCCAGACAGAGGAGGATCAGCGAAAGGGCCATTCCCTTTTTCAGTACAGAGGTCTTCATCAGAACAAAGCACCTCCGATCAGGGACAGTAATGCCGTGGCAGGCACCGCCACCGCCGCCATGAGAGCCGCCAGCTTGACTTGGCTCACGGGCAGCTCGCCGTAGATCTTGCCCGTGGAGGCGTTGATGGCGAAGGTGTAGACCTTGCCGTCCTTGTGGGGGTAGGTCAAGATCCAGACGGGGAGGAGAGCGTATTCCCAATGGCTCTCCTTGATATTGACGTTGATGGTCTCGGGGGTGACCGTGGTATAGGCCTCTCGGACAGTGGAGCGCAGGAGAGCGGCGGTGTAGCCGTGCATCCGCTCCCGCACCTCCTCGGAGAGGGAGTCTCTTTCAATGTCCCGCTTCTTGGCGAAGAAGCCCGACAGGTAGGGCATGGAGAAGTCGGTCAGCTCGGCAGAGGGGTAGGGGAGAACACCCTCCAGCATCTTCTTATCCGCGTCGGACAGGGCGCAGGTGACGATATCCTCGAAGTGGATATCCCCCGCCCGCTCCAGCCTGTAGACCTTGGTGTTGGTGTACTTGTAGTCCCCCGCCCGCCAGGTGTGGACACGGGTGGCCTTGAAGTCGGTGGAGCCAAAGGCATCGGCATCCGTGACCCAGAAGGGATAGTAGACCCCCTTGATCTGCGCCGCGTGGGCTTGGGACTTGAAGTCGCGGGGCAAGAACCACTTCTTCTTGCACCACGCGAGGAACATTTTCTCGGCCTCCTCACGGGGGATGCGGAAGGGGATGACCTTGTGGGGCCGGAGCTGACCCGATAGCCGTCCGCTGTGCACCACGGGATTATGGCAGTAGTAGCAGAAGTCGGCGGCGGTGTTGTCATCGGCCACCACCTCGGCGCCGCAGTTGGGGCAGGTGAAGAGGTTCATCTGCTCGCAGAAGGCCTCGCCCTCGGCGCGTTGCTTTTCGGCGGCCTCGGCTGAGCCCGCGTTCGTCAGCTCGGTCTCGTCAAACTCGGAGAGACAGAACTCGCAAGCGAACTTTTGTTTTTCGGGGTCAAAGCCAAGACCCGCCCCGCAACAGGGGCATTGGTAGGCTATGGTTTTGTTTGTGGACATGGTATGTGGTTCCCTTCTTTGGTTTTCCCTCGCACCCGTAAGGGTGCATATCGAGCCGCCAAGCGGCATATCGAACCGCAGGTATATCGGGCCTCCGACAGGAGGCATATCGATAGGACAGAGCGGTCGATATGTCCCTTCGGGACTCGATATGTGCCTAGCGGCACTCGATATATCCCTGCGGGATTCGATATGCGCTTCGCGCGAGATGGGGGACGGGGATAAGCGGAAATTTACTTCCTCTTCCCACACTCCGAGCAGAACTTGGCCGAAGCCTCATTCTTCGCCCCGCACTCGGTGCAGAACCACTCGGCGGCGGGTCGGGGAGAGCCGCACTCGGGGCAGAATTTGCCCGTGCAGACAGCCCCGCAGGCACAGGTCCAGCTACCCGAGGGGGCGGGCTTGGGAGAGCCGCACTCCGAGCAGAACTTGCCCGTGTTGGTCTGGCCGCAGGAGCAGGTCCAGCCGCCCGCGGGAGTGGCGGGAGCCTTGGCGGCGGCTTTGGCCGCGGTGTCACGCTCCATCTGGGCCTGGTTGGAGGCCGAGGCCGCGCCCACGAAGCCGCCCCCCGCGTTCATGCCCATACCCATGCCCATGAAGGCCTGGGCCGCGCCGTTTGCGTTACTGCCGGCGGCCTCCATACCGCGCGCCACCGCGCCCTGGACGTAGCCCTCGCGGATGGAGGCATCCCCCAGCATAGCGCCCTGGTTGCGGATGTCGATCATCTCGCGAGACTTCTCGTCATAGGACAGTCCGCCCAGACCCACCGACAGAACCTCCATACCGCGCAGCTCCTTCCAGTCGGCATCCAGCTCGTCCTGCATGTAGCGGGACAGCTCGCGGGACTTGGAGACCACGTAGGAGACGCGGATGCCGTCGGCGGACATGGAGTTGATGGCCGCGCCGAGAGCCTCCAAAAACTCGTTGAGGTACTGCTCGTTGATGGCGGAGATATCCACTCGGTCGGCGTTCTTGGGGATCACCGCGGTGTAGAACTTGATGGGGTCGGTGATCTTAATGGAGTACATACCGTGGGCGCGGAGGAACAGCTCGGCGTTGTAGAAGCTGTCAAAGTAGCTGATGGGGTTGCGGGTGCCGAACTTGATGCCCTTGATCTCCTGGAGGTTGATGAAGTAGGCCTTCTGGGAGGTGGAGGGCACGCCACCGAACTTGACACGGGAGAAGGACTCCTTGATGGAAGCCCCGAAGCCGCCCGAGAACAGGGAGGGAGCGGCGGCGTTGTCCACCTTGTAGTAGCCCTCCTCGGCGGTGAAGTCCACGATCTTGCCGCCGTCCACCAGCATCATGAACTGGTTCGGGTAGACGTGGATGACGGAGCCGTTGGAGATATAGTCCTCGGTGCCCTTCTTGTTGCTGTTGCGCTTATCGTTCCTTCTGACCTTGACGCCCTTGGTAAAGAGGGTGGTATCCCCCATATCGTCGGCCTCCAGAACCTCCAGCCATTGGTCGGCAAGCCCGCCGCCGATGGCGCTCATTGTTGCCTTGATGATGCCCATTATGTAGTTTCCTTTCTGTTTTTTTCGTATGAAATGCCACGGTTTCTTCGGTCTGCGGGCGCACACGCAGGTGCGCCCCTACGGACTGTCTGAAACCCGAATATCTACCGTAACGGTCGCGGTAGGGGCGCACCTATGTGTGCGCCCGCTCCTCATGGAGTTGCGCGGATCCTTCAAAAAGCACAATGAGCGTATGCCAACACTCTGACATACGCCCATCGCTATTCTCTTCAAAACCCCGCAAGGCCGTGTACACAGCATTCGGAACCCTGTTTAGCCAGGGCGGTGATCTATCCGCGGCTTTACTGCTCCCAGCATCCGCTGTACGTCGGGACAAGTCAACCGATGCGTAGAGCGGGAGGTCTGCAAACCACCTCGTGAGTCGATCTCCTTTAATCAGATGTGGGTCACAATATCTGCATATCACGCACCCCGCAGGAAGTTTTTGAATCGGGGTGTGACGGGCGATTACTCCTCGTCGTTGTTCAGGTCGTAGTCGGCCTCGTCGGAGAGCATATCGTCGAAATAGTCGGCGACGTCGTCGAACTCATCGTCATCATCGATGGTGACCAGCACGTCCTCGCCGTTCTCGTCCTTCTCTTCCTTGAGAATGACGTACTCGTATACGTCCTCCTCCTCGGGCTGATCGTCCACGGGGATCATGGCGTAGTACTTGATCCCGTTCAGCTCGGCCGCGCCGATGACCTCAAACTGGAGCTCGTTGCCCTCCTCGTCGGTCAAGGTATAATATTCGCTCTGAAAATCCTTCTCATCCATGGTGGTTACTTCCTTTCCGCGGGGACTGCCCCCGCTTCTTGATTACACCCTTATTATACACGAAAATTCCGCGCTTGTCAACGGGGTTTCCCTATGTTTTTGAGTCTTTGGTGTGTCGAAATCCCGAAAATTCCGCGAAAAACGGCATTCCCTCGCGGAGCGGTCAGATCAGCTCGGCCAGAATGGCATTGCTGACGGGGAAGCCCGCCTCGGTGAGAAACACCCGCCCGTCTTTGCGGCCCATGAGTCCCATTTCGATATAGGGTATGCAGATCTCGCCGTAGGTATGCCAGAAATCCTTGCCGAAGCGGCGGGAAAATTCTTCCTCTTCAATGCCGTCGGAGAGGCGGAGGGCCAGCATGATGAACTCGGATTCCCTGTCAGCGGGGGTCAGCACCTCGGTGAATTCGGTGATGTCCTTCCCTGCCAGAAAGCCCTCCAGATCGCGGGACTGCCCGAAGCGTACCCCGTTTATACAGGAATGGGCGGCCACCCCAAGACCCAGGTAGTCGCGGCATTGCCAGGTGTGGAGGTTATGGCGGGAGCGGAAGCCCGATTTCGCGAAGTTGGAGATCTCGTAGTGCTCATACCCCGCCTCGCGGAGGATGGCGCAGGCCTGCTCCCAGAGGGTGACGGCCTGCTCGTCGGCCTCCTCCTCGGCGGTGGGAAGTCCCAGGGCGGCGCGGCCTCGGCGGTAAAAGGGGGTGCCCTCCTCCAGCATGAGGGTATAGGCCGACAGGTGGGTGGGCTTCAGCGCCAGAGCGCGGGCAAGGGTGTCCGAAAGGGTTTCGGGGGTTTGGTGGGGGATGCCCAGCATGAAGTCCAGGTTGATGTTCTCAATACCCACCGCACGGGCATCGTTAACCGTTTGCACCACATCCTCCCAGCGATGGAGCCGCCCCAACGCCTTCAGCTCGTCGGGCTGTGCCGACTGGGAGCCCAGACTCAAACGGTTGACGCCGCACGCGCTCCACACGGACAACGCCTCTCGACCCGCGGCGGCGGGGTTGCCCTCCACCGTGATCTCAGCATCGGGGAGGATGGTAAAGGCCTCGCGGATGGCGGAGAACAGCTCGCGGATGCAGGCGGGGGGGAGCAGAGTGGGGGTGCCGCCGCCGAAATAGACGGTGTCCAGTGTCGCGGGGAAGAATGTCGTCCCTTCTCCGCTGTGGGAAACCGGATCGGCGGTCTTCTCTCCGTAGGCCTTCCCCGCCTCTCGGATACGGCGGGCCAGCTCACGGGTATAGGCCTCCATCAGCTCCTCGGAGGGGCGGGGGAAGGAGCAGAAATCGCAGTAGGGGCATTTGCTTCGGCAAAACGGGATGTGTAGATATAAGCCAATCGGTTCTCGCTTCATACTGCCTCTATCATCCTTTTTTGAAAGTTCTTGAAAGGGGTTTGGGGGAAACTTCTTTCAAGAAGTTTCCCCCAATCGCGCTTATTATTTCACCAGATGTCTCTTGATCTTCTTGGAGGTGGTCTTCTCGAACTCGGTGGAACGGAGCTCCAGGGCCTTCATCTGCTTGAAGCTGGGGAGACGGCGGTTGATCTGCATGATCTGCTTGTAGATGGTCTCGTGGATGACCTCCTCGGACACGCCGGAGGGGAGCTTCTCGTAGTTGGGGTAAGCCACCACGGTCAGGATCACCTCGTCGCTGTCGGGAGCCTTACGGCCGATGACCACGCACTCGGCGATGGCCTCGATCTCGTCCAGATACTCCTCGATCTCCTCGGGGAAGACGTTCTTGCCGTTCTCCAGGACAATGACAGACTTCATACGGCCCGTGATGAAGACGTAGCCGTCCTCGTCCTTGTAGGCCACGTCACCGGTGCGGAACCAGCCGTCCTCGGTGAAGGCGGCCTCGTTGGCCTCGGGGTTGTTGTAGTAGCCCATCATGACGTTGTCGCCCTTGATCTGGAGCTCGCCCTCGGGGTAGCCGTGCTCACCCATCTGGGCATCGGCGATGCGGCAGCGGCAGCAGGGGACGGAGGGGCCGATGGAGCCGTACTTACGGTTGTAGTAGGGGGTGACATTGGTCAGGGGAGAGCACTCGGTAATGCCGAAGCCCTCGAACACGCTGATGCCGAAGTCCTCGAAGGCGGCGATCAGATCGGGGTTCAGCTTGGCACCGCCGCAGATGATGTGATCCAGGCGGCCGCCGAAGGAATCCAGGACGGTCTTGAAGAGCTTGCGGCGGACGTCAATGCCCATGGAAAGAAGGGTCTTGGAGGTGGCCAGGGCGGTCTTGAGGATCTTGGCCTTGCCGGTTCTCTCGGCCTCGCTCCAGATCTTCTTGTACATGGTGTTGAGGAACAGGGGCACCAGCACCAGGCCCGTGGGCTTGAAGACCTGGAGGTTCTTCAGCACGTGGCGCAGGGAGTCGTTGATGCAGATCTCGATGCCGAACAGGGAGGCGGCGATGACGCACATCAGCTCGTAGGTGTGGTGAACGGGGAGGACGGACATGATGACATCGTCGGGAACGAAGCAAACCGTCTCGCAGGCGGCGTTGACAGCGGCGAAGATGTTCTTCTGGGAGAGCATGACGCACTTGCTGGTGCCGGTGGTGCCCGAGGTGAAGAGCATCTCGGCCATCTCCTCGCGGTTCTCTACCTTGGGGAACTTGTAGCCCTCGCCGGCCAGGCGCTCACGGCCGTTGGCCAGTACCTGATCGAAGGAGATCACCTTGGCGTCAAAGGTGCTGTCGTAGGCGGGGGTCACGGGGATGAAGTACTGCACACCCGTCTTGTTGTTCTGAATGGCATCCACGAACTTCTCGTTGAAGGACTTGGAGTAAATGATGGCCTTGGCCTCCACAATGTCCAGGAACTTGCAGATCTCACCCACGTCCAGCTCCTTGTCCATAGGGACGGCCACACAGCCGGCGGCCAAAGCGGAGAGGTACGTGCAGATCCACTGGGGGGAGGTGTCACCGATGACGGCGACCCGCTTGCCCTTCAGCCCCATGGCATCAAAGGCGGCGGCGCACTCGCACACCATAGTGTAGACCTGGCTGTAGGTCAGATCCTTGATCTCCTTGCCCACGTAGTAGCGGTAGGCGGTCTTGTCGCCGTGGTCACGGATCTGCTCCAGAAAATCCAGCACGTCGCTGGCGCGGGGGGTAACACGGTCCATGCGGGGACGGTTCATGGGCTTATGCTTCTTTGCGGTGATCTTTTGCTCGGTTGCCATAATGCTTCCTTTCCCGGGCGGAAGACTCCGTCCGCTCCCCTGTTGGGGAGGTGTTATATTTGTTTGTTTGTCTAACTAATATTTCGCGCCCGTAAACGGGAAACGGGTGCGGAGTCTGCCTCCGTCCCGATTCCCGGCGGATGTGATATAGAGAGAACGCCTGCGGTTTTTCGGGTCGCCCCATAGGGAGCCTCGGTGGGGGGGGGTATGCCCCCCCAAAAACC
>JBGVRH010000010.1:0-20761 GCA_045128275.1 Eubacteriales bacterium
AACTACACCAATGGGGAAGGGGCCCCATGGGGCTTTCCTCTATGCTACCCACTATCAATTCTCTTGGCATATCTATGCTTTTTTGAAGGTTTTTGGAGTTCTTAGAACCTTTTTGCAAAAAGGTTCTAAGCCGCCGGAGGCCGTTCCCCCGTTCCCCCCCATAAACCCCAATTTACCTCAATCCAACCCCTGCGCGGTCAGATACTCGTAGCTTCTCTTGAGGCACAGGAAGGGATCCTCGCCGTAGCAGTTGTCCTGCTCCACGAAGCCGTACTCCACGTGGGCATCGTCGCAGGCCTTGAGGATCTCGGGGTAGTTCATGTTGCCCTCGCCGATGGCGGCCATACGCACGCCCTTGTCCTCGGGGGAGAAGACCATGTCCTTGAAGTGAACGCAGTTGACACGGCCGTCCAGGGCGCGGAGCCACCATGCGGGGTCGCCGCCGCCTGCCTGCACCCAGTAGGTGTCCAGGGTCACGCCGCACTCGGCGGGGGTGAAGGTCTCGCAGAGGAGGTCGATGAAGGTCTTACCGCCAAAGCGGGCGAACTCCATGTGGTGGTTGTGGTACATGAACTTATGACCGCTCTCCACGATCTTACCGAGGATGGGCTTCAGCTCGTCCGCCATGACCGCCAGCCCCTCGGGATTGATGCCGCGGGGGTTGGAGCCGATGCCGATGTACTTGCAGCCCATGGTATCGTGGAAGGCGATGGTGTTATCCGTATCCTTGATGATGCGGTTGTAGTCAAAGTGGGTGATGTCGGCCTGCAAACCGTAGGTCTTCAGCCGCTCGGCCATCCAGTCGGCCTCGTAGGCGCAGACGCCCGAGAGCTGGATGTGCTTGTAGCCGATATCGGCCACCTTCTTCATGGACTCGTCCAGGTCGGAAATGGTCTTGCAGTAGTCGCGGATGGTGTAAAATTGGGCTCCGATCTTCATGGTTGGGATTCCTTTCGGGTGATATTATGCAAAATTCAGAGTCAGCGGTGTGTCTGCCCCAAGGGCATACGCGGTCACGCCTTCCCCGTTGGGATTCTTGATACGAACCGTGGAGGCCACGGGGGAGCGGAGGGTGACCTCGGTGAGCTTGCCGTCCCTCCATGCCATGTCCAGGGTGATATTGCCCCTTGCCTTGATGCCCGTGACCCGACCCGTAGGCCAGGCCGTGGGGAGGGCGGGGAGCAACTCGATCACGCGGTCATCGGGGGATCCGAGGTGGCTCTGCACCAGCATTTCGGCGATGCCCGCCGCGCCGCCCAGGTTTCCGTCGATCTGGAAGAGCTGGGGAGGATGGAAATCCATCAGGTTGTCGGCGGTGCAGTTTTGGAGAAGACCCTGCACACGCTCGAAGGCGGCTTCTCCGTCCTTGAAACGGGCGAAGAAGTTGATCATCCAAGCTTGGGACCAGCCCACCTTATGGCATCCCGCGCCTCCCTCGCCGCCATAGGTCAGTCGGCGGGTCAGGGTGTTGCGGGCGGCCTCGTAGATCACGGGGTCATTCTCATTGATCTGATCGGCGGGATGGAGACCGAACAGGGGGGATACGTGGCGGTGGCCCGGCTCACACTCGTCGTAGTCCTGGATCCACTCGCAGAGGATGCCGTACTTCTCGCTGACCCGCAGAGGGGGCAGGCGATCCAGAGCGGCCTTCAGCTCGTCGGCGAAGGCGGTATCGCCCAGCAGTCCACAGGCGTGGGCGGTGCGGGTAAAGAGGGCGTAGATGATCTCAAAGTCGATGGTGGCACCCTGGGTCAGCATACTGCCGCGGCGAGTGCCGTCGGGCTCGGTATAGTAGAAGCAGTTCTCGGGGGAGTTACTGGGGGAGGTGGTGAGGTAGCCGTCGGGGGCCTCGCAGAGGTAGTCCAACAGGAAGCGGCAGGAGCCGACGAGGACGGGGTAGATCTCACGGAGGTAGTCACGGTCAGCGGTGAATTCGTAATGCTCCCAGAGGTTCAGGCACAGCCAGGGGCCTGCCATGGGGAAGAAGCCGCAGTCCACCGAATCGTGGACACCTGTGCGGCCGAAAACATCGGTGGTGTGGTTGATGCACCAGCCTCTCGCGCCGAACTCGTCCCGCGCGGTCTGCTCACCAAAGCGGCTGAGCATCTCCATGAAGTGGACGAGGGGCTTTACGGTATCCGAGCAGTTCCCCGTCTCGGCGGGCCAGTAGTTCATCTGGAGGTTGATGTTGGTGTGGTAGTCCGAGCCCCACGGGGGACGGAAGCCGTTGCACCAGATGCCCTGGAGGTTGGCAGGGAGGGTGGCCCTCATGCCCGAGGAGGTCAGCAGGAGGTAGCGGCCGAAGCCGTAGTAGAGGGTCTGGAGGTCGGTGTCCACCCGCTCGCCGCTTTGAACCTTTCTGAGGCGGATATCGGTGGGCTCGTCGGCATAGTCGGGAGCGTCCAGCTCAAGGGTGAGGGCGGAGAAGAGCCTTCCGAAGTCTCTTTGGTGGGTGGCCTTCACGGTATCGTAGTCGGCGGCCATGAGCCTGTCCATGCAGGCGGTGAGGTCAGCGCGGTAGTCCTTCCCTTCGTCGATATCGAAGATCTCCACGTTGTAGTTGGTGGCAAAGGCACCGTAGACGGTCAGGTAGGTGGCATCGGTGACGGCGATATGGTCATGCCGCTCCTGCAGGGTACCGTCCGAGATGACCTTGATCCGCCCGCCAAAGGACATACCCTCCCCGCCGTCGCCGTACTGGGGATCGGGGGCGTAGGTGGTGCGGCCGTTGAGCACCAGGGTATCGCTTGCAATGGCGGCGGTGTAGGCATCCTGTCCCCGCTTCATGGTGACGGAGCAGGAGAAGGGTGCGGTGGCGGTCACGCGGTAGCAGAGGGCGTCGTAGGCCTCGCTGACAAAGCACTCGCTGGCGTAGGCGGTACTTCCCTTTCTCCAGGAGGCGGCGGCGGTGGCAGTGGACAGCTCTAGCTCTTTTCTATAGTCGGTGAAATCGGTCTTGTCGGCAAAGTCAATGAGGATCTCACCCATGCTCTCGTAGAAGCGGACACGGGGCGGGTCAGCCAAAAAGGTCTCGCGGCTGATCTGTGCCGCCTCGGCCAGGCGGTCTTCAAAGATCAGCTCACGGATTTTTTGGAGGTCGGCGGGGGTGGCGTGGTTGGTCTCTTGGATCTGCCGTCCGCTCCAGAGGGATTCCTCGTTGATCTCCATAGTCTCGCGGTGGGGGTTGCCGTAGAACATGGCACCCACGCGGCCGTTGCCCAAAGGGAGGGCGTGGATCCAGTCGTTTTGGTAGCGGTCGTACCACAATTTGGTGGACATGGGAGGCTCCTTTCGTATATCAGCCGTTCAGGATCTCTCTCAGCTTCATCACGGCGTGGTCGAAGGCGGCGCGGTTATTCTCGAAATTCAGACCGCCCACCTCGCTTCTCTCCTGGCCGCCCTCCAGAGCCTTGAGGCCCACGAACTCGGCCAGGTGAGGCTCCAGAGTCAGCACCACACCGCCCTTCGCGGCGTAGAGGGGGAGGTACTCACGGAGCGCGCCAATGCCGTCGCCGGGGGGGACGATGTGGCCGTCGGGAGCGGCGTCCTTGATGTGGCAATACTCCACGTAGGGGGCAAGCATCTCCCAGGCCTCCATGACGTCCTGCCCGCACTGCACGAAGTTGGCGGGGTCGAAGACGGCCTTCAGACGGGGGACGGCCTTGTGGACGGCCAGGCATCGGGGGGCGTTTTCGCCGTAGATGCCCTTCTCGTTCTCGTGGCAGGGGATCACGCCCCGCTGGTCGCAGAGATCACAGAAGACGTTCAGACGGCGGCAGACCTCCTCAAAGTAGGTGTCCTCGCCGTTTGTGCCGTAGAAGGAGAAGAGGCGGATGCGCTTGGCCTCGAAGATCTCGGCCATATCCAACAGGTGATTGAACTTGGTAATATCGTCATCGAAGCATCCGCTGATCTGGGTCTTGCCCGCGGGAGACCCGATGGACCAGACCTTGATGCCCGCGGCATCCAGCTCGGACTTGAATTGCAGGGCGGCCTCACGGGAGAGGTCGGCGATGTTGGTGCCGTCCACGCCGCGGATCTCCAGGTAGGGGATGGCATTCTCTGTAAGGGCCTTGATCTGGCCGAGACGGTTGGCGTCGGCCTCGTCGGCAAAGCCGCAGAGCTTGATATTCGTCATAGGATTCATACTGCCTCCTTGATGTTTGCAGATAGTGGGCAAGGGGTGCGGAGCGAATGCTTTATTTGCAAGATTCCCTTCCCTTACTGCACAAATTATAGCATATTTCATTTCTTTTGTAAAGTGTTTTGGGAGAAATTGCACGAAAAAATCGCGGCTCACCCGAAAGTGGATGAGCCGCGAAGAGAGCATAGGGATTATCTGATCGGATCTGCGAGCGGATCAGCAGGTGCCGTCCTCCCGTCGGCGGAGAAGGGCATACGCCGCAAGCAGGATAACCGGAACGGAGAGGGAGATCAGCGATCTGCACCCCTTCTTCTCCTGGGGCTGTGTCTCGGCGGGGGTAGTTCCGTCGGAGGGGCCACCCTCGGGGGTGGTCTCGCTCGGGGTAGTGACGTTTCCGCTGTCGGGGGTGGTCTCCTCCCCGATATAGTCGGGAGCCTTGCCCAGGTTCAGGGTGGTGACCAGACGCTGATCGGGGGTGTAGTCCACCTCGGCGGTGCTGCCTCCCAGGGGAGTCTCCACGCGGCTTCCCTCGGCCTCCTGTCCCTTATAGGCAATGTAGAGGTTGGCGAACTCCATGGTCTGGTTACGGGTGGTCAGGGCGATCTGGGAGCCTGCGGAGTTGATACGGGTGTTCTCCACGGTCAGCACGTCCTTGCCGTCGGCGTCGCGGAGGGTGGCTTTCCCGTAGTATTCCTGTCCCGTTCCGTCGGACTCGTAGATCACGCCGGGGGGTTCCAGCAGGATCTGGCACATGAGCACGTCGTTGAAGTAGATGGAGACGGTAGCGCCGTTGTCCACCACACGGAGCTTGAACCAGCCGTCGGCGGCGGGCTTGAACTTGTCCCCGTAGGGGAACTTATAGGAGGCGGAGGCAACCCCCAGGCCGTCCTCGGCGTAGCGCTTGATGCGGACGGTGATGGCGTTTGCCTCGGGGTACAGACCGATGCCCGAGCCTGCGGTGGAGGAGCCGCCGTACTTGCGGCCGTCGTTCTCGGCGTACCAGTCCCACTCAAAGTAGTTGAAGACCTGCTTGACGTTGAAGTTCTTGGGGTTCTCGGGGGCGTATGCACCGGGCATCTCACCGCGGATGTAGACCGCGCTGTTGCCGTAGTCCACCATGTGGAGGTCGGTGGAGAACTCGTACTGACCCTCCACGTCGTTCCAGGTGCGGAGGTCGGTGTAGCCCTTGAGGCGGACGTAGCGGGTGCCGTCCTCCTTCGTCATCACCTGACCGCCCGAGGAGGAGGTGCCCGTCGCCAGCTGGAACTCCTCGGCGATGGGGGTAGCGTCCACGTACCCGCCCGCCTTGACATCGGCCAGATCGTACAGCACGTCGATGACGGTATCCTTGACCGTAATGTTGACGTCGGAATCGGGCTTGGCAATCACCGAGCCGTTGGCGGCGGTCTTGCCGCTGTCGGCAGACAGAACCGTCTTTTCAACCGCCTTGTCGGTATAGTCCTCGCAGATATAGCGGAAGCCGAAGCGGTTGTCGGGGGCGGTGTCGCCCAGATCCATGAAGGCCATGGGGTCCCCGTTCTTCACCGAATTGTCCGCCCACTTGAAGATCATCTCGGAGAGCTTACCCTCCACGCCGATGACCTCCTTGGACAGGCGCAGAGCCATGTACGCCCCCTCGGTGTAGTAGTAGGCACCGCCCACCACCTCGGTCTCGAAGGTGTTATCCTTGAATTTCTCCACGGTGACGGCGAAGGAATCGCGGTCGCGGTTGAGTACGAAGTCGTAGCCCTCCCAGCCCGTGGTGATGTCCCCGTCCACGTTGAGATAGAGGTTCATCCACTCGGTATCGTTGTCGATGATCAGATCGTGGGTGGTCTTGACCAGGAAGTAGAGATTGCCGCTGTCCTGGGACACCTTGGCGTACTCGATATCGTTACGGCCTGTATTGTTGATGTAGCGGAAATCGGCATCGTAGCTGACGGTGTTGCGATGCTCGATATCGTAGACCGAATCCATGTAGGTCATTTCAATGGAATCCCACTCGGACAGATCGTAGATATTGAGGGTGGTCTGATGATCGGCGGCGGGGGTGGCGGCAATGCCCTTGTACTGACGGATGTAGTCCACCATCTGGTAGTAGTAGTTATCACCGATGCCGTAGCCGTCCTGATTGCGCATGGGCTCGCCGTCGCGGGAGAACTCGCAGTTGAACTGATCCACGTAGGAGAACTTGGCGGTGGTACCGGCCATATTCTGGGCGGTGTCGGAGTGGAAACAGCCCGCGATCCACTCGTTCCAGCCCGTGATCATCATGACGAAGGGCTGATCGGCGGGGATCTCCTTGTTTAAAAAGTAGCTGACCGCGCCGAACTGGGATGCAAAGCCCAGGCCCTGCCCCGCACGCTCCACCGAGGAGAACTCCATGTCCCGCTTGCCATTGCTGGGCTGCTTACCGTTGACGAAGCTGCGGCCCTTGCCGGAGGAGGGATGGTGACCCATGGCCACCGACAGAGCCTCCTTATTGCCCTCGGCGTCACGGCCCCAGCCGCCGTTCTGCATTTCAGCCACGCGGCTGGAGGAATCGGGATGGTACTGATACTCCTGGAGCCATGCCCAGTAGTTGTCCTTGTCTACCCAGGCCCAGCTGCCGCGGACGGTGAACTTCTCGTCCACCTTCGCCTTGACATCGCCCGACAGTCCCGAGTAGTTACCGAAGACCAGGGGCTTGCCCTCCCATAGGAAGAACAGCTCGCTGTACTTCTCCCAGTTGCCGTCGGCGTAGACCGTGGTCAGAAGGGTCTTCATGTTGGACTGGAAGGTGGCGGGGGTGTCGCCGTTGAAGAAGACGATCTGGGGGGTATCGATGCCCTCGCGGCGCATTTCCAGCCATGTGTCAAAGAGGGCGGTATGGCCGGGGATGAAGACCTCGGCGTTGGAGACGTCCAGGTAAATGAAATCCACCCCGGCCTGCTCCAGCATGTAGGCGTGCTTGCGGTAGACCCAAGTGTCCGTATTGCGGTAGTAGCCGAAGTAGGGCTCTGCCCAGTAGGCCTCACCGCCGTGATCCTCAATGTACTTGACGGTATCCCGCGCGCCCATCTCCAGGTAGAGCTTGGTGTTGTCCTGCACGTGGACACCCGCGCCCACCCAGCAGAGGAAGTAGAACAGACCCACGTAGCGGTTGTCCTTGGGATCCCCCGCCTTTTGGTTGTCGGCCACCACTCTGTCCAGGGCATCGTGGGCCGTCCAGGTGGAATAGTCGATCCTGCGGATGCTCTCTGCGGCGGGGATATCCCAGGTCTCCTCCACCGAGGTGAAGATGACGTTATCCACGTATCCCGTGATATCCGAAAGCTGGAGGGAGAAGTAGCCCGTGGGGTAGAGCTTACACTGGTCGGTCTCGGCCTTGACGTTGCCCTCCCCGTCGCAGAAGGCCAGATAGCCCTCCTCGGTGTACTTGACCACCGCGATGGCGGTATTCCCCGCGGACAGGGTCAGGGTATCCAGCCCCTCGTGGAGGGTAAAGGTCTGCTTCTCGCCCAGGGATACGGGCATGGGGACAGTAGCCTCCAGGCCGCACTCGGGCTCGAAGATCTTCATGGAGGCAGAGCCGTCAAAGGTGAACCACACGCCCCGCTTGGTGATATCCGAGGCGGTACGGGAGGTACGGACACCCAGATAAACGGTACCGCCCGTGAGCTTGAGATCAAAGGACAGGTAGCCCTCCTCCAGGCCGTACTGGTCACCAAGACAGACGGCCGAGCCGAAGATGCAGTCCTTTCCCTCCTTGGTGGTCAGGGCCCCGTCCACGATCTCACCCGAGGTACGGCCCAGGGCGATGGCGGGATCGGAGGCGTAGAAGTTGATGCGCTCCAGGGAGAAATCGTAGGAGTAGGTGATCAGACTGCGCCGGCTGAAGGGGTAGTCGTAGCCACCCTCATGCGAGCTGATGGGGGTACCGCTGTAAACCGTTGGCTCCGCGGCCATAACGGCTACGGGGAAGGAAGCTGCCACGGACACCAGCATGAGGACTGCCAGCAGGACAGCGGCGATGCGTGAGAATTTTTTCATGTGGGGGATCTCCTTTTCGGGGAAATAAAGGGGTTCTGCTCCATTATACAATATTTTTGCGCAAAACGCAATATGATTTCGTTTTTTTATTTTCATTTTCCATGAAATTTCACAACACCGGAGGCTATCCGCCCCACTTGATTTTGCATTTCGCATGCTCAAGCTCCCCGATAGACCGCAATAAACAAAAAGAAAACCCGACGCCATAGCCTGACGTCGGGTTCTCTCGGACCGTTTATACCCATCTGAAAAAACCGGAATGTAGATGACCATCCACTTACAACCAAAGAAGATGCCAGAGGACCTCAGTATACCTCCGCTTTCACAGGGGATCAGCGATCTCTTCTTCTGGCCTCGAAGCAGGCGCTGCAGTACACAGGTCTGTCCGCGCTGGGCTGGAACTTCAGTTTGGCAACGCCACCGCACTCGGTGCAGGTTGCCTCGAAGTACTGAACGTCAGCTCTGCCGGCATTCTTCTTGGCATCGCGGCAAGCCTTGCAGGTCTTGGGCTTGTTCTGGAAGCCCTTCTCGGCATAGAAGGCCTGCTCGCCGGCCGTGAACACGAACTCATTGCCGCACTCCTTGCAGACCAGGGTCTCGTCCTCGTAAACGGGAGCCTCTACGTTCGCGTCCATGATCTCATCTTCGTACATTGGTTTTTACCTCGCTTGAAATATTTCGCCCCGCGACGGACTCACACCGCCATCTCGAAGCTGGTTGCCTCGCGTGCTGTTTGCACCATCGGAACATGGATATCATTCTATCACCCGCATCACTGATCGGGAGGTGTCAGCCTCTCCCTCAGCTTTTTGCGGATGCGATAGATCGCGTTATGGACAGACCGCTCGTCTCTCCCCAGGCCCTCGGCAATATCCGCCACCGAAACCCCCGTAACGTACTGCCACCAGACACGGTTCTCGTAGTCCGAGAGGTGTCCGCGGACGGTGCGGCAAAGGCGGTTGAACCGCTCGTCCTCCTCCACAAGGCTTGCGGGATCGGGGACGGTGAGCTCTCCGTCGGTAAGGGGCAGGGCCGACACGCGGCGCAGGGTTCGGAGATGTCTCCATTCAGAGACCAGACCGTTGCGCAGGCAGATCTTGGCGTAGAGGCCGAAATCCACCGCGTCCTGCTCGGTATCGTAGGAGGAAATGGCGCCCAGGAATACCCGCTCGGCCTCCTCCCGCATATCCGCGTACTCCTGGTCGGTCATCTCGGCGGCACCGAAGCGGGCGACCGAGGCATCCAGCAGGGGGCGGTACTTGGCGATGAGGGCAAGGCAAGCCTCTCCGCTGCCTGCCTGGGCCTGGAGCACCAGGTCACGGACGGCGGGATCCGACCTATGGGCAGAGAGAGATTCGGGATGAGTGTGATTCTGATTCATACCGTGGCACCTTTTCCGACGGCGGTATCCTGTCGGATCATAGCCGAAAGAGGATACAACTGTCCTTATACAAATATTATATCATGATTTTGCATAATGTCAAGTCCGAATTTTCGAGAAAATTTGTGGATACATGACATTTTCACCAAAAAGCGGCCTTGATTGTGGATTATCCCACACACAAAGGCCGCCGGATTGGTTGTTTTGACGAAGATTTATGGCCGTTTTTGGCATTTTGCCACAATTTAAAGTTAAAACTTTGTGAATATTTTTTTGCCCGATTGCGAACATTTTTCGGCTGTTCGGGTTCAAAAATCGACAAAATCACTACGTGGGCAAGGATTTTTCGCTTTAACGCGTTACATGGTTACATGGTGTACAGCCAGCCGTATTTGCGGCCGAGGATGTTGATGGCCACAACGCCGCCTATGAACAGGGCGATGAGGATCAAGGCAAGGATATCCCGTCCGCGGTACTTGAGGACGCGGAGCTTGGTGCGTCCTTCCCCGCCGTGGTAGCAGCGGCACTCCATGGCGGTGGCCAGCTCATCGGCTCTGCGGAAGGCGGAGGCGAAGAGGGGGACGATGATGGGGATCAAGGCCTTGGCACGCTTGGCGAGGCTTCCCGTGGTGAAATCGGCGCCTCTGGCCTTTTGGGCGGACATGATCTTCTCGGTCTCCTCCATGATGGTGGGGATAAAGCGCAGGGCGATGGTCATCATCATGGCGAAGGCGTGGACGGGCACCTTGATCTTGGCCAGGGGGCGGAGCAGGCTCTCCAGGGCGTCGGTGAGGGCGATGGGGGTGGTGGTGTAGGTCAGGAACAGGCCCGTACCGATGACCATGGCCAGGATGCGCACCAGAATGAAGACGGCGTGGTAGAGACCCTTGGCGTAGATCTTGATGACCCAGAAATCCACCAGGGGGGCGACTCCCTCAGTGGTATCCACGATCCAGAAGATGTTGAGGACGGCGGTGAAGGCCATGATAAAGATCAGCGCCTTGATGGAGCGGAGCACCACCTTCATGGGGATGCGGGAGATGAGGATCAGGGCGAAGGCCGAGACCAGGAGCAGAACGAAGGAGAAGGTGTTCTTGCAGAGGAAGGAGGCCACGATGTAGGCCACGGCGCAGATGACCTTGGCTCTGGGATCCATACGGTGGAGCACCGACTCGGCGGGGTAATACTGACCGAAGGCGAATCCTTTCATGCTTGCTTCCCTCCCTTCCTGCGGGCTTCGGAGAAGAGCTTCACGAGAGCATCCTCGGCGGAGTCCACGGTGTAGAGTCCCGCGGGCATGGGCATGCCGCCCTCGCGGAGAAGCAGGCAGAGCTTGGTGATCTGGGGGATATCCAGTCCCACCGCCTCCAGCTCGTCGGCGCGGGCAAAGATGTGGTCGCGGTCGCCTGCCATCAGCACCTTGGCATGGGCCATGACCACCACGTCGTCGCAGTACTGAGCCATGTCCTCCATGCTGTGGCTGACGATGAGGACGGTACAGCCCGTATTCCGGTTGTAGTCACGGATGCCCTGGAAGATGGTGTGGCGGCCTTGGGGGTCAAGTCCCGCGGCGGGCTCGTCCAGCACCAGCACCTCGGGGCGCATGGCCATGATGCCCGCGATGGCGACGCGGCGCTTCTGTCCGCCCGACAGGTCGAAGGGGGACTTCTCCATGAGGTCGGGGTTCACCCCCGCGAAGGCGGCGGCCTCGTAGACCCGCTCACGGATCTCCTCCTCGGGGAGCCCCATGTTGCGAGGGCCGAAGGCGATGTCGGCGTAGACGGTCTCCTCGAAGAGCTGGTACTCGGGGTACTGCATGACCAGACCCACGCGGTAGCGCACACGGCCGATCTCGCGGGGCTTTGCCCAGATGTCGATGCCGTCCAGCAGTACCCGCCCCTCCTCGGCGCGGGAGAGGCCGTTGAGGAGCTGGACAAGGGTAGACTTGCCCGAGCCTGTATGGCCGATGATGCCCGTGAGCTTGCCTGCGTGGATATCCAGCGACACGGAATCCAGAGCCTTGACCTCAAAGGGAGTGCCCTTACCGTAGTAGTAGTTGATATTCTCCAGGCGGAGCTTGGGATTTTCGGTTTGGTTCATGATGGGAACCGAAGGGGCGGTTCCCGCTTCCGTCCCGATCGCGGATGGGTTCGGGCGGGGGGTTTTGGTTTTCTTCATAATGTTTATTTTCCTCGCATTGATGAAGTGGGGGGACACAAATTTGGGTTTATCGGTGGGATGCATATCCCTTTCACAAATCAAATATACCAATGGGGAAGGGGCCCCATGGGGGTTTCCCCTATGCTACCCACTATCAAATCTCTTGGCATACCTATGCTTTTTTTAAAGGTTTTTGGAGTTCTTAGAACCTTTTTGCAAAAAGGTTCTAAGCCGCCGGAGGCCGTTCCCCCGTTCCCCTATAAACTGCAATTTCACATTTTCTTCCACGCATTCAGTATGGCCTCGGCGCACTGCTCGGGGGTATTGATCTCGCCGTGGACGGGGAGATCCTTGGTGATGAGATACTGGGCGACGGCGGTACATTGGGGGAGATCCAGGCCTGCGGCGCGGAGGGTGTCGCTGTGGGTGAAGACCTCACCGGGAGTGCCGTCTAGCAGGAGCTTTCCGTCGGAGAGGACGATGACACGGTCGGCGCGGGCGGCCTCGTCCATGTAGTGGGTGATGGAGATGACGGTAATGCCCTCCTCGCGGTTGAGCTTCTCGATGGTCTCCAGCACCTCGCGGCGGCCCACGGGATCCAGCATGGCGGTGGACTCGTCAAAGATCATGCAGCGGGGCTTCATGGCGATGATGCCCGCGATGGCCACCCTTTGCTTCTGACCGCCCGACAGGCGGTGAGGCTCGTGGTGGGCGTAGGCGGACATACCCACGGTAGCGAGAGCCTCGTCCACACGGGCGCGCAGCTCGGGCTGGGGGATGCCCAGATTCTCGGGGCCGAAGGCAACGTCCTCCTCTACCACGGTGGCTACCAGCTGGTTATCGGGGTTCTGGAAGACCATGCCCACGTTTTTGCGGAGGTTCAAGACCTCCTCGTCGGTGAGGTCGGGGGACATGACCTCCACGCCGTCCACCGTGATGGTTCCCTCGGCGAAGGTGTAATCGTCGATGACCAGATTGAGGAGCTTGGCGAAGGTGGACTTACCCGAGCCGTTGTGGCCCAGGATGACCACATACTCCCCCTCGCGGATGTCCAGGGAGAGGTTTTTCAGGACGGGGATGGGCTTTTCATCCTCGCCTACGTAGGAGTAGGAGAGGTTTTGGACGTGGATGAAGGGTTTATTTTCCATTGGTTGACTCCTTTCAAGGAGATGGTGCGGGATTTCAAATTTGGGTTTATCGTTCCGATAAACCCAAATTTGAAGTGAAAAGTGAAGAGTGGAGGTGCAAATCCTTCGGATTTGTCCATTTTTTTGATTGAAATGAAGGAAACCGAAGGTTTCCCTCCTCACTTCTTCACTATTCACTATTACCTATTACTTTCATTGCAGTTTATCGGGCTTCCGCCCGATAAACTGCAATTTCGATCACTCTCTCTGCCACCTTGCGCTGGCACCGCAGGGCAACACAGACCCCGTCGCGGTCACGCGCAGACCCAGCTCGCCTGCCTCGGTGCGGCCGCCGTGGGACTTCTTGACCTGGAGATCCAGGAGGTAGGTCATGGTCAGGGGAGACAGACCCGTGGTGTAGGAATTGATGAGGAAGAAGAGGGCATCGTCGGACACAAGCTTGGCGGCCAGGGCCACCAGCTCGTCCACGCAGTCCTCCAGCTTCCAGACCTCGCCGCCGGGGCCTCGGCCGTAGGAGGGGGGATCCATGATGATGCCGTCGTACTTGTTGCCGCGGCGGATCTCCCGCTCCACGAACTTCTTGCAATCGTCCACGATGTAGCGGATGGGAGCCTCGGAAAGCCCGCAGAGCTGGGCGTTCTCCTTGGCCTGGGCCACGATGCCCTTGGCAGCGTCCACGTGGACGACGGCGGCTCCCGCCTTGGCGGCGGCCATGGTGGCACCGCCCGTGTAGGCGAAGAGGTTGAGCACCTTGATCTGGCGGTCGGGATCCTTGGCCTTGGCCTCCCGGATCAGACCCGAGAACCAATCCCAGTTGGCGGCCTGCTCGGGGAACAGACCCGTGTGCTTGAAGCCCATGGGGCGCAGGACGAAGCGGAGATCCTCTCCGTACCCGATCTGCCACTGTGCGGGGAGATCGTTCTTGACCCACGCGCCGCCGCCGGTATGGGAGCGGCGGTAGATACCGTCGGCCTTCTTCCACAGGGGGGAGGTGGCACAGTCCTTCCAGATGATCTGGGGATCGGGACGGACGAGGATATATTTACCCCAACGCTCCAGACGCTCTCCGTCGGAGGTGTCGATCAGCTCATAGTCTTTCCAGTTATCGGCTACCCACATAGTTGTATCTCCTTGTTTGTGTGTCGTTATGGTTGGGAACGGTCCAAATTTGGATTTATTGGGCGGAATATGTAACGCCCGAAGGACATCGTTCTCTTCCGTTGCGCCCATCGGGCGCACATCATTTGCCCCAACGGGGCAACATCATTTCGCTAGGGCGAACTTCATTGCGCCTGCGGTTCCGCCCGCGGCGCACATCATTTGCAGTTTACTGCATCTTATTATAGTACCCGCCCAGCCTCGAGCATCCGCTATGGGCGTGGCATATCGCAATCGCCAGCGCGTCGGCGGTATCGTCGGGCTTGGGGGGCTCGGGGAGGTTCAGAATTCTTGTGACCATGGAGATAACCTGCCGCTTGTCGGCGCCTCCGTAGCCCACCACCGCCTGCTTGACCTGCATGGGGGTGTACTCCGCGAGAGTCAGCCCCTTTTCCCGTCCCGTCATGAGGATGACTCCTCTGGCCTCGGCCACACGGATGCCCGTGGTGATGTTCTTGGTGAAGAACAGCTCCTCCACCGCCATTTCGGTGGGGCGGTAGTGGTCGATGATGGCGGAAAGATCGTGATGGATACGGGCGAGGCGGTCGGCGGTCTCCATGCCCGCAGGGGTGTTGATGCTCCCGTAGGCCAAGGGGCGAAAGTGGTTCTTATCGTAGTCCAGTACACCCCAGCCCACGATGGCGAGGCCGGGATCGATGCCGAGAATGACCATATTTTCTCCCCTTTCCATACTTTATCATTTTATTATACCACAAATTTCCCGTCAAGTCAAAGGGTTTTACGCAAAAAATATATTTTGTGAGATTTTTCATAAATCCCCTTTCTTTTTTCTCTGAAATATGGTATAATATAAGGTAGTCTGCACATTTTTCAGAAAAGGAGTCACGACATGGCCAAGCTCTACTTCAAATACGGCGCGATGGGATCCTCCAAGACCGCTCAAGCCCTCATCACCAAGTTCAACTACGAGGAGCGAGGCATGAAGGTCTGGCTCATCAAGCCCGCTCTGGACACCCGCGACGGCGAGGCCGTCATCCGCTCCCGCATCGGGCTGGAGGCGCAGTGCTTCCCCATCGGCCGCGAGGTGGATCTCCTCGCGCTGTACAGAGAGGCCTATACCGATTACTCCGTCATCATTGCCGACGAGTGCCAGTTCTTCACCACCGCCCAGGTGGACGCGCTCCGCACCATTGTCAACGATTACAACATCCCCGTTCTCTGCTTCGGTCTGCGCACCGACTTCCTCTGCCATCTCTTCGAGGGCAGCCGCCGTCTCTTCGAGGTGGCCGACTCCATCGCCGAGATCAAGACCATCTGCTCCTGCGGCTCCAAGGCCACCGTCAACGCCCGTCTGGACGGCAATATGCGGGTGGTCACCGAGGGCGCGCAGGTCATGCTGGGCGGAAACGATTGCTATCTGGCGATGTGCCATAAATGTTGGCAGGACGCGATTCGGGCGCAGAAGAACAAATAAACTGCTAATGAATAATGAAGTCGCCGCAAGCGGCTGATGAATAATGAATAATTTCGGTTGAAATCCTTCGGATTTCTCCATTATTTGAAAAAAAAAAAAGCGGGAAACCGAAGGTTTCCATCCACAATTATTCATTATTCATTATTCATCATTCATTATTGGGTTTATCGAAGCGATAAACCCAAATTTCTAACCAAGTCAACCAAACCATTCACATATACCAAACACAGGAGGTACAATCATGAGCAACCTTTATCCTACTCCCCACATTAAAGCTACTCCCGCCGATTTTGCCAAGACCGTGCTGATGCCCGGCGATCCTCTCCGCGCCAAGTTCGTGGCCGAGAATTTTCTGACCGATGCCAAGCTCGTCAATAACGTCCGCGGCATCCAGGGCTACACCGGCACCTACAAGGGTGTCCCCGTCTCCGTCATGGCCAGCGGCATGGGTATGCCCTCCATCGGCATCTACTCCTACGAGCTGTACAACTTCTTCGGTGTGGAGAACATCATCCGCATCGGCTCCGCGGGCGGTCTTGCCGACGACATTCAGCTCCGCGATATCATCATCGGTATGGGTGCCTGCACCAACTCCAACTATCAGGCCCAGTACAACCTGAACGGCAGCTTCTCCCCCATCGCCTCCTATGACCTCCTCCGCCGCGCCGTCAGCGAGTGCGAGGCCATCGGTGTGCGCTACAAGGTGGGCAACCTTCTGTCCTCGGATATCTTCTACCACGCAGACCCCAGCTTCAACAACGGCTGGTACAAGATGGGAGTCCTGGGCGTGGAGATGGAGGCCGCCGCGCTCTACATGAACGCCGCCGCCGCGGGCAAGAACGCCCTGGCCATCTGCACCGTCTCGGATCACATCCTGCGGGGCGAGGCTCTGGATGCCGACGCCAGACAGAATACCTTTACCGATATGATGACCGTCGCCCTGAACGTGGCCGTATCCATGTAACCGTCTCTCCATCTTCCATCGGAGGTATTCCTATGCCCAAATACGAGGTTCTTTCCCCGGAAATGACCCAGCGGATCCAAGCGGATCGGGACAGCCATACCTTCCCTGCCGTATCCTTTGCCGACAGCGGTGTCATCCGCCGCCGCAATCTGGTCAAGGACAAGGGGAGCGTCTGGCGCCCCACCTTCGTGCATGACATTGACAAGATCATGCACTGCCCCTACTACAACCGCTACACCGACAAGACCCAGGTCTTTTCCCTCTACCGAAACGACGATATCACCCGCCGCTCCCTCCACGTCCAGCTGGTCTCCCGCATCGCCCGCACCATCGGCGCGTCTCTCCATCTGAATCTGGATCTCATCGAGGCCATCGCCCTGGGGCACGATATCGGCCACCCCCCCTTCGCCCACACGGGTGAGGCTTACCTGGACGAGTTATCCTTCAAGCACACGGGACGGCATTTCTACCACAACATCCATTCCGTCCGCGTGCTGGACAGGATCTTCCCCTACAACGTAAGCCTCCAGACCCTCAACGGTATCGCCGCCCACAACGGGGAGCTGGAGTGCGAGGAGTACACCCCCGTCCCCCTCAAGAGCTTTGCCGAGTTCGACCGCATCATTGAGAACTGCTACACCGATCCCGCCGCCGTCCAGAGCATGATGCCCTGTACCCTGGAGGGGGCTGTGGTGCGGCTGTCGGATATCATCGCCTACCTGGGTAAGGATCGACAGGATGCCGCGCGGGCCAAGATGACCGAGGAATCGGTGTTCACCAACGAGGATATCGGCTCGCTGAACTCCGAGATCATCAACAATCTGGTGGTCAACGTCATTGAGAACAGCTACGGCAAGCCCTATATCAAGCTGGATGCCAAGCACTTCAAGGCCCTGCGCAAGTCCCGCCTGGACAACTACCGCATGATCTACAACTATGCCGCGGGCTTTGCCAAGCTGGATACCACGGTCAAGCCCATGATGGCCGAGATCTACGGTCAGCTTCTGGACGATCTCAAGGCGGGGCACAAGTCCTCCCCCATCTTCAGCCACCACATCGACTTCGTCAATTCCGCTCACTACAAGCACGACACCCCCTACGAGCAGAGCGATCCCCACGATATCGTGGTGGATTACATCGCCAGCATGACGGATGATTACTTCATCGAGCTGCACGGGTACTTGTTCCCTGACAGTAAGCTGAAGGTGAAGTATAAGGGGTATTTTGATGAATGAGGAGAAAACGGTAAATTGCAGTTTATGGGGGAACGGCCTCCGGCGGCCAAGAACCTTTTTGAAAAAAGGTTCTTGGATCTCCAAAAACTTTCAAAAAGCATAGGTATGCCAAGAGATTTGATAGTGGGTAGCATAGAGGAGACCCCCATGGGGCCCCTTCCCCATTGGTGTATTTGATGCGTGAAAGTGATGTGCATCCCACCGATAAACCCAAATTTGAAACTCTCCCCAATAAACGAACACAAATAACACAGGAGAAATATATGTTTGAACAGATCCTGGAGCTGGTGGTGCGGTATCCCCGTATCATCCTCCACCGCCATAAGAACCCCGACGGCGATGCCCTGGGCAGTCAGCTGGGACTCCGTCACATCCTGCGGGACTCCTTCCCCCACAAGGAGATCTTCGCGGTGGGCGACATGAGCGACCGCTACGCCTTCATGGTGGACGAGCCTATGGACACCATCCCCGACGAGGCCTATGAGGGCGCTCTGGCCATCGTGCTGGACACCTCCGCCAAGGCCCTCATCTGCGACGAGCGCTACGCCGCCGCCTCCGCCACCGCCCGCATGGATCACCACATCTTCTGCGAGGAGATCTGCGGCGTGGAGATCACCGACACCTCCTTTGAGAGCTGCTGCGGTCTTGTCACCGCCTTCGCCAAGGAGTGCGGGCTGACCGTCTCCCCCGTGGCCGCCAAGCTCCTCTACACGGGCATGATCACCGACTCGGGCCGCTTCCGCTACGATTCCACCAACGCCCAGACCCATACCATGGCCGCCTTCCTCATGGAGCGTGGCTTTGACACCGCCGATATTTTCCGCAATCTCTACTCGGATGACCTGACCTTCATCCAGCTCCGCGCGAAATTCGTTTTGAAGATCCAGACCACCCCTCACCGTGTGGCCTACATCTACACCGACCGCGCCGAGGCAGATGCCCTGCTGGCTCAGGGTGTGAGCAGCTTCACCGTCTCCCGCGGCATGGTCAACACCATGGGGGAGATCCGGGGCATCGACTCCTGGGTGAACTTCACCGAGACCGCCGAGGGGGTGCTGTGCGAGATCCGCTCGGGCAAGTACAACATCAATCCCATTGCCGTGAAATACGGTGGCGGCGGCCACCAGAAGGCCAGCGGCTGTACCCTGAAGGATCGCACCGAGGCCATGAAGCTTTTGGACGATCTCAATTCCCTTTCGGAGGCAGAGGCATGAATCAACAAATGCAGGTGATCTTTGAAAAGATCAAGGAATACGACCGCATCGTGATCTTCCGTCACAAGCGTCCCGACGGCGACGCCGTTGGCTCTACCCTGGGTCTGCGGGGCATTTTGCGCCTGTCCTTCCCGAACAAGGAGATCGTGGTCAACAACAGCGACTATTCGGACTACGTGGGCTTCCTGGGCGACGAGGACGCGCCCTGCTCCGATGAGTTCTACGCCGAGGCGCTGGGTATCGTCATCGACACCGCCACCGAGGACAGAGTTTCCAACTCCCGCTACAATCTCTGCAAGGAGATCTGCAAGATCGACCACCACATCCCCAAGGAGACCTACGGGAACTACCAGTGGGTGGAGGAGCATCGCTCCTCGGCCTGCGAGATGATCGCCGCCTTCTACGCCGCCTTCAAGGACGAGCTGAAGATCGACGTGGAGTCGGCCACCCTCATTTACGCGGGTATGGTCACCGACTCGGGCCGCTTCCGCTTCCGCTCTGTGTCGGGTGAGACCATGCGCCTGGCGGGGATGCTTCTGGACGAGGGTGTGGACACCGACCATCTCTACGCCCACCTCTACATGAAGGATTTCAACTCCCTCAAGCTCCAGGCCTACGTCTACGACCGCATGAAGATGAGTGAGCACGGTGTAGCCTACATCTACATCAACCGCGCCATCCGAAAGCGCTTCAAGCTGACCTTTGAGCAGGCCTGCGCCTGCGTGGGGTACATGGACTCCATCAAGGACAGTCTCATCTGGATCGCCTTCATTGAGTCGGATGACGGCTCCATCCGCGTCCGTCTGCGCTCCCGCTTCGTAACCATCAACGAGGTGGCGGAAAAGTACAACGGCGGCGGTCACGATTGCGCCAGCGGTGCCACCGTCCACAGCCGCAAGGAGATGAAGGCCCTGATCGCCGATGCCGACGCGCGGCTGGCCGACTACAAGGAAAACAACGAGGGATGGCTATGAGAATACTGATCGTAAACGACGACGGCATGCACGCCGCCGCCCTGCCCCACCTCATCCGCTGGGCGCGGAAGCTGGGGGAGGTCACCTGCGTGGTGCCCAAGTTCGAGCAGAGCGGCAAGAGTCAGGCCATTGACTTCACCCAGCCCAGAGAGATCAAAAAGGTCTTCATTGCCCCCGATATGGAGATCTGGGCCATGGATTCCACCCCCGCCGACTGCGTGCGCTTCGGTGTGACAGGCCTGGGGGTCACCTACGATCTCATCCTGTCGGGCATCAACCGCGGGTACAACCTGGGGGACGACATCGCCTATTCGGGCACCGTGGGCGCCATCAACGAGGGCGGACGGCTGGGGATCCCCTCGGTGGCTCTGTCCACCGACGTGGATACTCTGGATGAGGCTCTGGGGATGCTGGACTACTGGTGGAACTTCATGGAGCGCACCAAGCTTCTGGAAAAGGGCTCTCTCTACAACGTCAACTTCCCCCGCGAGGCTTCCCCCAAGGGGGTGCGCGTGACCCATCAGGGCGGGGAGTTCTACTCCGACGCCTTCGAGTATCGGGGAAACGATCTGTACATGCAGGTGGGCTCCCCCATCGAGTACGACCGCTGTGATCTGACCATCGACATCGACGCCACCCGCGCGGGATACATCTCGGTATCCCCTATGGCTTGGCAGAGGACGGATTGGAAGGTCTACGAGGCCGTGAAGGATATTGCCGAGTGAAGAACATAGAAAAACGCACTGTACGGTGGTACGGTGCGTTTTTTGTGGGAAAATTGCAGTTTATCGAACAGAAGTCCGATAAACTGCTAATGAATAATGAATAATGAAGTCGCCGCAAGCGGCTAATGAATAATGAATAATTTCGGTTGAAATCCTACGGATTTCTCCATTGATTTGATATAAAATGCGGG
>JBGVRH010000011.1:0-11606 GCA_045128275.1 Eubacteriales bacterium
AAAAAAGCGGGAAACCGAAGGTTTCCATCCACAATTATTCATTATTCATCATTCATTATTCATTATTGGATTTATCGGAACGACAAACCCAAATTTGAACGTTGACTGAAGACCACCGTATCCTTACCCAAACAAGAAAAAAAGCCGCCCAAGGCGGCAGAATGGAGGATCCTATGAATCCGCTCCTTCCCGATACCTGCTTTGTCCCCGATGCCGAGGCCAGAGTCATGCCCGACGGCCGCCTCTACCTCTACGGCTCCTGGGATCACCCCTACAGCGATGATTACTGCGGCCGAGTCGCTCATTGCTTTTCCACCGACGATATGGTCCATTTCGTGGATCACGGGGTCATTTTCCGCAACGATGAGGAGTTCCAAGGAATGCCCTGGAATCCGAGTAGTAGCCTCTATGCCCCCGATGCCATCCACCGAGACGGGAAGTATTACTACTACGTCTGCGGCAACCACAACGAGGAGGGCGTTGCCGTGGCGGACTCCCCCATCGGCCCCTTCTCTCCCGCCGAGCCCATCGTGGGTGCGGACGGGGACAGCATCGACCCCTCGGTCTTCGTGGACGATGACGGACAGGCCTACTACTTCTGGGGGCAGTTCACCCTCCGAGGCGGTAAGCTGGCCGATGATATGAAGACTCTGATTCCCGAGACCATCAAGCGGGGGATCGTCACCGAATGGGAGCACGGCTTCCACGAGGGTGCCAGCATCCGCAAGCGAAATGGCAAATACTACATGGTCTACACCGACGTCTCCCGCGGCAAGGCCACCTGTATGTCCTATGCCATCTCCGACCACCCCCTCGGCCCCTACAAGAAGGGCGGTGTCATCGTGGACAACATCTACTGCGACCCCGACTCCTGGAACAATCACGGTTCCATCGCCGAGTTCAAGGGTCAGTGGTACGTCTTCTACCATCGCTCCTCCCAGAACCGCAAGACCTGCCGCCGCGTCTGCGTCGAGCCCATCTACTTTGATGAGAACGGCTGCATCCAAGAGGTGGAGATGACCTCCTCGGGAGCAGAGCCTGCCCTGAATCTCACCGAGGGCATCCCCGCCCGCGCCGCCTGCCGCATGATGGGTGCGTGCTATATCACCCTGCAAGGGGACAAGGAGATCCTGGTCTCCAAAAAGGGCGGTCATTGGAGCATCCGCGACTGGGCCGAGTACAAGTACCTGGACTTCGGGGCAGGCGAGAATCAAACCTTTGCCCTGACCGTCAAGGGACAGGGAAACATCGAGGTCAAGCTGGAGGACGATACCACCCTCTGCACCCTGACCTTCGACCACCAAGCCCCCGCCGAGGCCACCGCCTCCATCCCCGCCGTCAGCGGCCGCCACGCCCTGTGGCTCATTCTGGACGGGGACTTCGAGGTGCATGGCTTCTGCATCCGATAACCGAAAAAGCCCCTTTGGGGGCTTTTTTATTTTGGGTTTATAGAGGGTTCAAACATAATTTACGATGTTTCGGTATACTCTATGAAAAAGGAAAGGAGTCCTATATGCCGAATCTCATGGATTATCTGGAATGGCGAGGTGACCTGACCTTCGCTGAAGCTCCACTTTGCGAAGCGGACAACCTGGTCTTCTGCTTGCTTGCCTACGTGGATCTGGACGGGATCATCCCGAATGAACCCCATAAAAGAGGGGTCACCCTGCGTGAGGCGGCGGCGGAATACTTCTTTTCCCACCCCGAATACACCGCGAGACCGCTGGGATTGATCATCCCTGCCGATATTCTGACTCTGTTTCGCCGTATGGCTCACACCCGCAGGTATCGCGATCTTGTGCTGTCAAATTACGTCAACGAGATCAGCGAGACCAGAGAGACCCAGTTCTCTGCCTTGACAGTCAGACTCCCCAAGGAGGCTCTGTTCGTGGCCTTTCGCGGTACCGACGATACCATCGTGGGCTGGAAGGAGGATTTCAACCTGTCTGTCATGGACGAGATCCCCGCGCAACGCCGCGCCGCCGACTATCTGAACGGGCTGGATCTTACCCCCGATACGGCCTTGTACGTAGGCGGCCACTCCAAAGGTGGAAACCTGGCCGTGTGGGGGGCGGTTCACGCCAAGGAGGAGGTACGGCGAAGGATCCGTCAGATCTACTCCAACGACGGCCCCGGCTTCTCGGCGGGTACGGTGGAGTCAGAGGCCTACAAGGCCTTGTCCGACCGCATCCGTGTCATAATTCCCGAGGACTCCTTGGTGGGTCTGCTTCTGGATCACGATCCCCGCTACACTGTGATCAAAAGCAACCGCAAGGGGCTGTTTCAGCATGATGGCCTTTCATGGGAGGTACTGGGCGGTCAGTTTATCCGCGCGGAAGGGCTATCAGCCGTGGGTAAACGAAACGATACCGTGGTGAGGGAGAGGATCGCCGCTATGACGACCGAAGAACGGCAGGATTTCATACGTCTCATGTTCACCCTGCTGGAGTCCACGGGAGCGCGAACTCTGACCGAGCTGCATAACGGCAAGGTCAAGGCAGCGATCACCGCCCTCAAGGCGTTTAAGGAAATGCCCGAGGCAGACAGAGATGCTGCTTCCTACCTGTGGGATAAGCTGGTGGGAGGACGCGCGGCGGAGAACAAGTCCCTGCGCCATCATGAAGAAAAAGTGCCGAGAAAAGGGAAAGGAAAGATCCGCGTATCCTTCTTTCCTTTATTTCTCCCATAAAAGTATCGGGCCTTCCACAGGGAAGACCCGATATTTTTTATGGTATGGCGATCTCTACGGCATCCCCCAAGGGCAGGGAGAAGATATACGCCTTGGTCGGCCGCACCCCGAAGGTCTCCTCCACGGCGGCGGCATACTGGCAGAGCTGGTCACCGTGGCGCTCGGTCATGCGCCTTGTGAGCAGGGAGGGATCTCTTCGCTCCTCGACGGTGATGCGGTCAGTCTTGTAATCGCAAAGCTCCATATGTCCGTCGGGGAAGGTACAGAGCAGGTCGATAGAGCCCTGCACGAATAGGGTGCGCTCTCCCAAGGCCTCGGCCAGCTCGGTATTTTGGGTCAGGGAGGACAAGGGCACGAAGCGGCTGAAGCGGAACTCGCGGCGGATGCTTTCGGCTTCGGATATACGAGCAAAGAACTCGCTGCCAAAGAAGGACTCCAGCATGCTCCGATCCAGGATTTTGGCGGCGCGCTCGCTGATAAAGCCCTGTTTGGCCAGGCGTGCGATCTCCTCCTCCACCCCAAGGGACTTGACCCGCCCGTAGTCGCAGAACTGCAGGAACAGATGGGCGGCGGTACCCTTCTCCGAGGCGGTGGGGCGGCGGTTCTCGGACAGGAGAAGCTCAAACTCGTTGTTTTCACAGGATCGCATGAGATCCAGGGACTGACGGATGGCGGCCAAGCTCTGGGCATCGCACCAGGTCCCCTCGCCGCTACCCTCGGGGAGCTTGCCGTCCCCCCTGTCCAGATCGGTCTCGTAGAACACGCAATCGTCCAAAAGCCCCTCCTTCATGCGGGAGGCAGGAACCTTGGTGGGGACGTGGCGCAGAAGCTTTTCCAGCTCGGTTGGCTCGCTGTGGGCTTCCAGGATGGCGGTGTAGCGGGCGGCGGCCTCGGAGTCGATCTGCTCCTCGCGGGAAAGCTCCCCCAAGGACAGAGGGGCCTCGGGGAAGACCTCCTCGGCGGGGATCACCGAAAGCTTTACATGATCCTCCAGCTCGGGATGAGCGTCCAGCCCCGCCAGGATCCATTTCATGTAACAGTTGCAGGACAGAGTGGCGAAGCGATCCCCAACGGTGAACCCGAAGGGCTTACCGTTGCCCATGCCCACCAGGTAGAGCCGCTCCCTGGCGCGGGTCATGGCCACGTACAGCACCCGCATCTCCTCCTCCCGCTCGGTGAGCTTGAGGGACAGAGCCGAGGCGGCGCGGAGGGTGGTGTCGGTCTTGAACTGGGTGGCGTCTCCATCCGCCTGCTCACGGCGGTAGAGCTTCATGGAAACACCCGCTTGCTTCTCAAAAATAAGATCCGAGGAGTAGGAGCGGGCGGAGAAATACTGACCGCACCGTACCACGAAGCAGACGGGGAACTCCAGACCCTTGGACTTGTGGATGGTCATGATGGAGACGTGACCGCCGTCCTTGCCCTCGGCTACGGGGATGCTCTTGGCGGTGGCCAGCTTGCTCTCAAAGTAGTGAAGGAAGGTGTTGAGGGACACGAAGACAGAGGCGCGGCAGGTGCGGGCGCTCTCGTAGAGGTACAGGAAGGCGGGGGTCTCTCGGCAGGCGCAGTTGGGATCGCGGCGCAGGAGACGGAGAAGACCGTCGGCGGGCTGGGTGGCGGTGAGGCGGCGGTAGCGCTCCAGCCAGGCCATGAAGGCGGCCAGCTTACTACAAAGGACAGGATCAGCCCCCTCGGTGGCGGCGTACTCCTCCACGCCCGCGTACAGGGAGCGGGACTCGGCTCTGCGGTCACCCACCTGACGGACGGCGATCAGCTCCTCCAGATCCAGCCCGGGGAAGGGAGCGCGAAGCACCTCGGACAAGGGGATATCGGCATCGGGGTTGTCCATGACCCGCAGAAGGTTGATGAGATAGGACATATCCGAGCCGTGAAGCAGGTCTCTGCCCGCCTCGGCGGCCTCCAGCTCCTCGGAGCCCGTGGGGATGCCCATATCGGTGAGGGCCTTCATGTAGGCCGACAAGGAGGTACGGTTGCGCATGAGAATGACGATATCCGAGGGCTTCACCGTCTCGCCGTTGGCCAGCTTCACGCGGTCGCGGAGGAGCCTTGCGATCTCGCCTGCTACGTAGGTTGCCTCCACCTCAACCGAGGACAGATCACCGTCGCGGGAATCCTCATCGCGGCCCTTGGGGGGATTGTTCAGCACCGTTACGGTAACGGCGGGAGATACGTATCCCTCGTAGGGGGGCTTCTTGGAAAAGCCCAGATCGTCTCCGTCGCAGTAGCCGATGGAATCGGGGCAGGCACGGAACATATGACCGCAGACGGCATTGGTCACGCGGATGACCGATTCGTCACAGCGGAAGTTATCCGACATGAAGATGCTGTTCCCGCACTCGTCATGCTCCGTCCAGACACCGTCTTGGTACAGGAGCTGGGTCAGATCCCGACGGTAGCGGGCGAAGACCGAGGGATCCGCCCCGCGGAAGCCGTAGATGCTCTGCTTGATGTCACCCACCATGAAGCGGTGGTCATCTCCCACCAGGCGGAAGATCTCATCCTGCATCTCGTCCACGTCCTGGTACTCGTCGATGTAGACCTCGTCAAAGCGGGCGCGGAATTCAAGAGCCATGCCCGAGGGAGCGCCGTTCCCGTCGCGGAGCATGGAGAGGAGGTAGCGGCGGTTGTCGGTGAAATCGCAAATGCCGCGGTTCTTTTTCTCGGCCAGGATGCGGCGGTCATACTCCGAAAGGAAATCATACAGAACCAGGCAAAGCTTGGCGGTAGCCGCCATCTGATCAGCCACGGAGTCGGGCTCGTCGCAGAAATAGGCATCCCGCAGAGCCTTGATATCATCCACCAGCTCAGCTCGCTTTTCCTTGGCCTCCGCGATGGAGGGGGGAGCATTGCGGAGCGCGCCCAGGCGGAGATTCTGATACCCACGGAACAGGGCGTAGGCTTCCGCGTAGGTGTGGGAGGATGAAAGGGCGTAGCAGAAATCACGGTCGTTTTCAAAGGCCGCGGCGTAGGCCTTGGATGCTTTTTCATCGGAATAGATCTCCTCCAGGCCCTCCCGAAGAACATCGATACCGTGCTGTGCGAAGAGCTTGACCCATTCACGAATGACCGCGCCGTGAGGCGTATCGAAAAAGTCGAAGTCCTCCCCCTCGGCGGCGGCCTTCAAAAGCCTGCTTTCGTCCCGCAGCCGCTCCAGCTCCTCGGGGAAGGACAGCAGGCGGGCATACAGGGTCAGAAGGGTAGGGATCAGGTCGGTATCGTTCTTGGAGGGGGTAAGGCTGTCGCAGAGGTCGGCAAAGGGGTTGCTCCAGAGCAGTCCAAAGGCCTCGGAGGTCTCCCCCGAGCTTGCGTATTTCAGATAGAATTCGTCGATCAGCTCCCCCATGACCCGATCACACAGGGGCCCCAGCTCGGCCTCGTCCGCGATGCGGGAGGCGGCGGGCAGACCGATCGCCGCGAAGTTCTCCTTTACAGGCTCACGGCAGAAGGCATCGATGGTGCTGATGTGCGCGCCCCCCAGACCGATGAGCTGATTTTGCAGATGGCGATTCCCGGGATCCTTGGCAATGGCCTCCGAGAGAGCCGCAGAAATGCGCTCCTTCAGCTCGGACGCGGCGGCGCGGGTGAAGGTCACGATGAGCATACGAGACAGCTCGGCGGGATGCTCGGGATCAGTGAGACGGCGGATGATGCGCTCGGTCAGGGTCGCGGTCTTACCCGAGCCCGCCGCCGCGGATATGAGTAGGGTACGCCCCAGGGTAGACATAGCCGCGCTCTGGGCAGGCGTCCAATTTCTGGCCATGATTGGCTCCTTTCGAGAAGATCTTGTGAAATTACTCGGCAGAGACCCCGCAGGATCCCTTCATACGGCAATACTTACAGGCGTCATCCGAGGGCGTCCGCTCCGCTCCTCCGTCGTACATGGCGGCGGCGGTGTCCTTGATGGCTTTGTGGAGGATGGTTTCCAGATCGGCCATGAACTGAGGAGAGCAAAGACCCTTGCCCGTGTACTCGCCGTCCTTGCCACGCTTGACCGAGGGAAGGAAGTTGTATTCCTCGTGGGGGTTGGCGGCCTCCAGCACCTCAGGATCGCCCAGGACAATGCCTGTGCGGCAGGGAAGGAGGGACCCTCTCCGATCCGACTCGTCGGGACTCACGTAGACCGCCGAGGCGGGAAGCACCCGGCTGGGAAGATTCCCCGCGGCATCCGCGAAGAGAGCGCGGTTTTCGGGGGAGCAGAGGGTGAAGAGGTAGAGGAGCAGCTGGATATTCATATCCTCGGTGACAGACTTGACCGAGAACTCGTGCTTGGAGGATTTGTAGTCGATGACGCGGACGTAGACCGTCTCGCCGTCCTCGGCGCGGTAGAGATCCACGCGGTCGATGCGGCCGCCCAGCAGGAGCCTCACAGCCTCGTTTTCGGTCTGATTGGGAGTGGGCAGAAGTCCGGGGATATCCTCGTCTGTCTCCAGGGACAGGATCAGGGGGCGGGGATCGGCGGGCTTTCGTCCGTGGGTATCCCATTCCAGCCCCGCCACGCGGAAGGAGGACAGGTACAGCTCCTCCTGGATACTGTGAATGAGCATCAGAGCCACCTGGCGCAAGCGGTCAAACAGGTGAAGCAGTCGGCCGTTTTGGGAGACATCTCCGCACAGATCGTGAATATAGGCCAGGATCACGGCGTCGGCGGTCTCGGTGACCTCCTCGTCGGTCATGGGACGGATGCGGTTCTCTTCGTCCAGGGCCAGACGCAGGTACTGCTCCATGACGTGGTGGATGAAGTTGCCCGCCCCGAGGTTATCGAACTTAGCCTCCACCTTCTCCCGCAGACGGAGGATATGGGAGCCGTAGTAGCTGTAGGGACAGCGGGCATAGGTCTGCAGACGGCTCTGGGAGAGCCAGATCTCCTCCCCCAGGAGGCGTCTCGCGGTGGGCTTGGAGACACGGTCGTAGGTGGGAGTGCGGTGGCGAGAAGCCCCCTCACCCTCCAGCAGGGCCGAGGAGAAGGACTCAACCTTGAGGTCGGGGAACAGGTACTTCACCCGAGAAAAGGCCGCCGAGGGAGCGCGGCTTTGCCCATCGGGGGTGGAGGTTGAGCAGGACAGGATCAAGGACTCGGTGGGCTTACTGAAGGCCCGCCAAACGAACAGAAGCTCGTCGGAGGTCAGCCGCTGGGCGCGGTCGGTCAGCTCCACCCCCAGCTCGGCCAGGGTCTCCTTGTCCTGCTCGGTGAGCAGGCCCTCGTCCCGCACGTTGCGGGGGAACTCCCCCTCGCAAAGCCCCAAAACCAGCATGGCCTTGATGTGATCCACGCGGAGGGTGGAGGCAGAGCCCACCGTCACGCAGTCGTGGATGGCGGGGACAGAACCGATATCGGTGCCCGCGAAGACCAGGGACAGGGCGGTGTACAGCTCGTCCGCCGTCAGAGGCTCGGCCTCGGTCATGACAGACGCCACGGTGGCCAGGGTCTCGGTGATGAAGGACCACAGACGCACCTGCTCTCCCGCCTCCCTGACCTGACCCAGGGACAGGTACTCCTCGGCCTGGGTGGAGAGAGTCTCGCGGATCGACAGGTCACACAGGTACTCGTACAGGGCGCGGCACTCCTCGGTGACGGTCTTCGCCCCGCGGAGCTTGATTTCCAGCTCCTGGAGGGGAGTCATGATCCTTTCGCGGACACGGTTAGCGGCCTCCAGGATCTCTTTGGCGCGGGGGGACATATCCAGGGTGTAGCCGTCGGGGTTCATGCTCCAGCCCTGCTCGGTCATGCGCTTACCCGTAATGCGCCAGGTGTCGATATACTCGGCAAAATAGTCGATCTCCCGCAGAGATAAGCCCAAAAGCCCTGTCTTGCACAGGGTCAGAATATCCTCGGCCTGGTAGCGACGGGAGACACAGCGCAGAGCCGTCAGAAGAAGTCTCGCGGCGGGCTTTTCGTTGAGATCGGTGCGCTTTGAGAGGAAGAAGGGAATATGATACTGCTCCAGAGCGGCATCCAGAACCCCCTCCCAGGAGGCCGTATCTCGAACCACCACGGCGATCTCGTCAAAGGCGATCCCTTGCCCATGCAGCTCCAGGATATGGAGAGCCGCCGCCTGCGCTTCATCGTACAGGGTGGGGCAGACCACGGCGCGGATGCGGGCGGTCTCTTCGGGGGTAACGGCCGCCATTTCATCGCGGGGAAGCTCAAAGTCCCACAGCTCTCCCTCCAGCTTGATGAGGGCGGGGGAGGCCTTTCTGTGGGAGCCGTCCAGGACAATATCCTCGTAGTCGCATCCCGCGTCCTCGCAGATGCGGGTGAGACGGCGGATGGCGTCCTTCATGCTCTCAAACTGGGGCTGATGCTCGTAGCGGCCGCCGCAACCGAAGGAGACCGTGACCTCACAGGCCTGCTCAAAGAGGGGGCGGAGGATGGCGTACTCCTGCATGGTGAAGCTGGTAAAGGAGTCTATATAGACCCGCGCGCCCTTGAAAAAGCCGTGCTTGTCTATCTGCTCGGCGGCGCGGAGCATACGGTCGGCGGGGTTTTCGCCGTAAACCTCCGAGATCAGCCCATCGTAGGTAGAGGCCACCAGGGCCAGGTCGCGGAGCTTGCCGTACAGCGGTGCCTTGGGCTCCAGGTGGTGGGTGGCCCGCTCCAGAGCGGTGGGGGTGACGCTGTTGACCTTCAGCTCCTCCACCGAGCGGAGCATCTTCTCGCACAGGGAGGAGTCGGTGGAGCCGCCACCCGTATAGGTTTCCAGCAGATGCCGCACCTGGCGCAGGTTCTCCCACATGAGGAGGGACTTCATGGCGCGGGTTACGGTGTGCTGGGCGCGGCCGCCGTAGAGGTCCGCCACGGTATCGCAAAGGCGGGAGAAGCTCAAGACCGAGAGCTGCTTGCCCGCCTCGGGAGGCAAAGCCGAGAGCAGATCCCGCTCGGCGGAGTAGGCCTGCTGCTCAGGGACGATGAGGTAGACGGGGGCATCCCCCGCGGCGCAAAGGGACTCGATCTCCCGCGTCATGCGGTAGGTCTTACCGCTGCCGGGACGTCCGAACAGAAAGCGGATCATGGCTTGCTCCTTTCTTGGTGGTCATGGGGGACTTCATCGAACAGACCGCAGTTCCGCAGGATCACTCCCCGCCCCCGCCAGGAATAGGCCCGCTCCTTGAAGGCGGTGTCATCCATGGCATCCAGGGTATGGGCATCCACACGGATCAAACGGTTCTCACGGAAATAGGGAATAGGGGTATCTTTTCCGCCCGCAATGACGGCGCGGTTATGAGGGCAGGCCAGCTGACATGCATCGCATCCCCACAGAAGCCCGCCCTGGATGATGGCGGCGGCTTCCTCGGGGGTCAGGGCTCCCTTCTTTTGAGTCAGAGCTGACAGGCAACCGTCGCGGCATCCGTCACGGCATCCCGCAGGGCAGGCCTTGACGCAAAGCCCGCACCCCTCGCAGGTAGGCGGCTCGGCGGGAAAATCGGGTACCGTCTCCCCCGTCACGGTCGTGTAGTCCGCATTCGTGATCAGCTCCCCGATGAATACGAAGCTACCATAGTCGGGAGTGAGAAGGAGACCGTTCATCCCCAAGACACCCAGCCCGGCCCGCGCCGCCGCGTCCACCTCCCGAATGGGAGAGTGATCCGCAAAGAGGGCAAAGCGGTGATGGGGATGCAGAGCCTTCAGAGAGGGAAGCACCGTGGCCTCCAGCTCCTGCATATAGCCGTGGTAGTCCTTGGGGACGGCATACAGGGACAGGTTCCGATCGGAATCCTCCGCGTCGGTGGTCATGAGGTAGGGCAGAGCAAAGAGGATCGCCGTGCCCGTCAGAGGGATCCCCGCCCGCTCCAGAAGGTAGGTCTTGGCGGGCTTGCAAACAGATAAAGGAATGGCGCACGCAGGCACGCCCAGCAGAGACCAAACGGTTTCAAGCATGGTGGGTGTCTTCATGATGCCATTCCTTTCTGTGTGTAGGTCAGATCTTACGCCTTATCGACGGGGTACATGATCTTGAGCTGGTTGATCTTGCTCTGGTAAGCGGCCTGCTGCTTGTCGCGGGTCAGCTGCTCGTAGAGCTGGGCGCGGACATCGTTGTAGGACAGGGCCTGGGCCTCGTTCTTCTTGTTCAGACGGATGATGTGGTAGCCGAACTGGGTCTTCACAGGGCCTCTGACCTCACCCACGGCCATCTCAAAGCAAGCGGTGTCGAACTCGGGAACCATCTGGCCGCGGCCGAAGTCACCCAGGTTGCCGCCCTGCTGGGAGGAGGGGCAGGAGCTGTGAGCCTTGGCGGCGTCCTCGAAGGTGATCTCGCCGGCATGGATGGATGCCAGGATCTCGTTGGCCTTGTCCTCGGAATCCACCAGGATGTGGGAGGCGTTGACGGTCTCATCGTCCATCATCTCGGCCTTGTGGGCATCGTAGTAGCCGCGAACCTCCTCCTCAGTGACGCGGACGGACTCCACGCACTTGGAGATGGCGTACTCCATGAGCAACTGCTCCTTAACGGCGGCCAGCTGATCCTTGAAGGCCTGCTCGCGCTCCAGGAGGTTGCGCTGGGCATCCAGCAGGAAGAGGCGCTGTGCGATGAGCTGCTCCAGGACGACGGCGCGGCCCTGGGGGTTGTTGTAGGCCTGGCCGTTGCGGCCCATAGCCATGATGAAGCGGGTGACGTCCTCCTCGGTGATGGGCTTGCCGTTGACGGATGCCAGGACGGGGGAGGTGGGCTGGGTATTGTTCCCAAAGGAATTGGGGGTAAGAATCTCTGCCATGATGGGATAACTCCTTAAATATAATAATATATAATAAGTATACCATATTCGGGGGAAAAAAGCAATAGAGATAGAGAAAATTGTTATGGGAATTATGTTTTCAAATTTGGGTTTGTCGGTATGTTACATCGTGCGGTAGGGGAGGGGCTTGCCCCTCCCGCGGGGGGGCCCCACGGGGCGCCCC
>JBGVRH010000012.1:0-6012 GCA_045128275.1 Eubacteriales bacterium
CCCTACACACATTTTTTTAAAAACGGTATAATCAAAAATTTGTTGATACACAATAAGATTTGCTTGTAGGGGCGGCCCCATGTGGCCGCCCGTGAACGCGCGAAGCGCGTTCAATTCCGAAGGAAAAAAACAGCTCGATAAACTGCAATTTGAATTCTACCACATTATTATACCATACTTCCCCCAAGAAATCAAGTGCCATCGGGTGAATTCAACCACAGGTTTGCTCTCATCCTCCCTCGCCGTGAGAAAATCCAAAAAAGTCTTGCATTTTCGCCCCCTTCGTGGTATAATGGTCTCATCAAACTATGCGGGAGGACTGCCATGAAAACCAAAAAGACTGTCAAGATCCTGTTCGTCGGCAACAGCCATACCTACAACTGTGATATTCCCTACCTTGTGAGGCAGCTGGCGGCGGCCGAGGGGATCGACTGCCAGGTCGCCATGAACGCCCACGGCGGCTGGACTCTGTTCCAGCACGCAAACGAGCCCGACGTTCCCTTCAATCTCCGCTACGGCGGGTATGACTTCGCTATCTTTCAGGAGCACGCCCATCCCTTCGACTACGGCGGGCACATGATGGAGGCGCTCCCCAAGCTCATGGCCTGGGCCAAGGAGGGCGGCGCATATCCCATCCTGTACACCACGTGGAGCCAGAAGCATGAGCGGCACCTGCAGGAGGGCATCAACGCCGCGTATGAGGCCGCCTCTGCCGAGCTGGGGATCATGCTGTCCCGTGTGGGGGAGGCATGGTGGGCAGAGATGGACGCTCATCCCGAGGTGGATCTCTTCTGCCCCGACCGCGGCCACGCTTCCCCTGCGGGGGCGGAGGTCATTGCCAAGACGCTGTGGGAGACGCTGAAGAAGGCGATGACGGAGAAGGAATAAGATCCCGTCCACAGCATGGATACATGGCAAGAAGGCCACCCCGATCCGGGGTGGCCTTTCGCTATGGAGCCGATCAGATTCATTTGTCCTTACGATTTTCATTGAGGATTTGCCTCTCGTTCTGATCCGTGGAGGCGGCGCGGCGTACATGGCCATCGGGGTCGTTTCGCAGGGCAGTGAGGTCGAAGCTGAAGCGCAGTCCCAATTCGACCGCCCGAAGCCTTGTTTGGGGGTACCGCGATGCGGAGAACAGCTCGAACAGCGCGGGAGCATGGGCATCCGCATACTTTCGCACGAGAATACCCGCCAGGATCTCCTGCTGGAGTGAGGTCACGCACAGGGAGTGTATCTCGATGAGAGCCCGGTAGTTCTCTTCACTGACCGTCAGCAGATCCAGAGCATCGAGGGAAAACAGCTCCCCGAGGTGGCGGCGGGTGGCGGTCAGGATCACCGAATCGGACACGGGCATACGGCACTCATAGGCCGCGCGGAGGCCGTTCTCGGCAAACAGAATGTATTCACTCAATATAGCCTCCTCTAGGGCGGGTAGATATTTGACCGCATGGGGGTTGCGGAAGATGACCTTCAGGACGGCCAGGCGGCGATACTTGTCGGGGTGGGTGAGGTAGGCTCCCATGCGGTCGCAGGTCTCCTCGTCGGAGAGGGCCGAGAGGGCCTCGCAGGCCGGCACGAAGTCGGTCATGCTGTCAGACGCCAGGAGATCGTACAGCTCTTCCTTGGGCAGGCCGTGGGGGACGGGGCGGCCGTTGATCTCGGTCTTCGCAGCCCGTACCTTTTCCCGCATCATCCGAACACCGCCTCATCCACTTCCTTCAAGGACGGGAAAATAAAGGCGGGCTTCTCCCCCTCGGGCAGCTCCATAGCCTCCTCATAGGTTCCCTCCCCTGTCAGGACGAGGATGGAGGTCACGCCGTTCTTCGCGCCGAGGGCGATATCGGTGTAGAGGCGGTCACCGAAGATGCAGGTCTTCTCCCGGGGGATGCCCGTGACCCGCTCGATCATCTCCACCACCTCGGGGTAGGGCTTGCCGAGGTAACGGGGGGTAACATTCGTGGATGCGGTGATGAGGGCGGCGATGGCACCGCTGTCGGGCATGAAGCCCGTGTCGGTGGGGCAGTTGAAGTCGGGGTGGGTGCAGAGGTAGGTGGCACCGTTTCGGATGAGGCGGCAGCCATCGTCCAGCTTTTCGTAGGTCAGTTCGGTGTCAAAGCTGGAGACCACAACGTCCACCTTGTCCTCCTTCCCCGTGGCGAGGCGGATGCCCCCTGCGCGGAACTGAGACTCCAGTTGCTTGGTGCCGATAAGGTAGACGGTCTGATCCTTATGGTAGGTGTTGAGATAGGCCACCGTCACGTCGGCAGAGGACATGATCTCCTCGGCGGTGGGGGAGAAGCCCAGGCGGGTGAGCTTTTCCAGGTACACGTCGGTGGAGCGGGAGGCGTTGTTGGTGAAGAACAGGACGCGCTTTCCCGCCGCGCGGAGGTTCTCGATGAAGCGGATGGCGAAGTCGAAGACGATCTTGCCGAGGTAGATGGTGCCGTCCATGTCGAAGACGTATAGCTCTTTGTCCTTGAGGATCTGGATGGGGGGATTCTGATGGTTCATGGTCATTTGCCCGCAAAATACGCGGATTCCTTTCGATTTTCTATTAACTTTTTGTTGTTATTTCTATTTATTATTACTTTTCTCCGTAGATCTCGGCAAAGATCGGGTCGAGTGCCGCCGCCACGCAGGCAAAGCCCAAGTCGTTGGGATGGCATCCGTCCACGCTGCCGCCGTCTCCGCCGAAGATGCCGAAGATGGTTTCGCCGTCCACAAAGTAGACCTTCTCGCCCCTTGCGCGGGCGTTCTCGTAGGTGGTCTTGACCACCTCGCGGCGGGCGATCTCATCGGCGTTGTAGCGGATGCCGGGGCGGGTGATGAAGATGACGGGGATATCGGGATGGGCGGCGCGGATGTTCAAGTACATGGGCTCGTGGGTGGCGGCCAGATGATCCACCGTGGGGGCATTGTGGTCATAGGCATAGACGAAGGCCGACATGGGCTGGCCGGCGATGTAGTCGGAGATGGCCTGCTCGCCGCGGGCACTGCCCGAGAAGCCGAGATTGCGGAAGTCCACGCCGTACTTGCGGGAGAGGATGTTGGGGTAGTTGTTGCCGGGTCTGGAGGCGCATCCGCCTTGGGTGATGGAGGAGCCGTAGTAGACCGTGGGGAGCAGGTCTCGGTAGGGGTCTGTGGCCTCCACCGTCGCGTCGGGGGAAAGGCCGATCCACAGCTCGTCGATACCGCCGTAGAGGGGGAGGTTGAGGAGAACGTCCTTCATCCCCTCGGTGGGCAGCCACACCATGTTGGTATAGCCGTGGTTGTTGGTCATCTTGATGGCGGCATCGTTGCCCCCCTCGGTCATGCAGGAGGCATGGTAGCGGTAGCCCCCGGGGTATCCCTCATAGCCGCCGAGGTATACGTCCAGCCCCGCCGTACCCACCAGCGTCATGTGGGGCATGAGGCCCACGCCCGAGAGCTTGACCTTGACGGCCAGATGTGGGGAGCTGGTCTTGAAGCGGACGCGGCCGCCCGAGGTGTGGTAGTTGAGCCACTTCACGCCGTCGTTGGTGGCGGCGGCCACCTCGTCGGGGATGCGGTGGTAGGGCTTACCGTCATGGGGATCCAACAGGCCGTGGATGGAGAAGGGCTCCTCCGTGGCGTTGCGGAACACGATGGGGAGGTTGCAAATGGTTTCAACGGCTAAATTCTTGTCGATCTCGGAGATGGACTTGGACATGGGAACGCCTCCTTATACGGTAATATGGTGTTTTTCGCACAAAAGCACAAAAAATTTCAAAAAAATCTTCGATATTAGTATACCATATTCTTGATTTTTTTGCAAGAGTGTGGTATAATATTTTTCTGTATGAATAATGGATAGGTCTGTGCATACAGGCTACTCCGTGGAAAGGAGTTCTTTTGTCATGACAGAGAACCTACATACAAGCGGCTCGGTGGTTCTGGGCATTGACGTAGGGGGCAGTACCACCAAGATCGTGGGCTTCCGTCTAGATCCCGACGGCAGTCGCACCCTGATGCCTCCCCTCTTCGTGCGAGCCACCGACCCCATCACTTCCATCTACGGCGCGCTGGGTCGCTACACCTCGGAAAACGGTCTGGCTCTCTCGGATATCAAGCGGATCATGACCACGGGCGTGGGATCCTCCTACCTGTCGGGTCCCATCTACAATCTGGAATGTCAGTCTGTTCCCGAATTCTCGGGGGTGGGTCTGGGAGGGTTGTACCTCTCGGGTCTGGACGAGGCCGTCATCGTCAGCATGGGCACGGGTACGGCTCTGGTACACGCTAAGCGGAATCCCGACGGCACCACCGCCATTGATTATCTGGGCGGTACGGGCGTGGGCGGCGGAACGCTCTTGGGTCTGACCAAGAAGATGCTGGGCGTGGACACCATCGCCCATATCGAACAGCTCTGCGAGGGCGGGGATCTTTCTAAGATCGACCTGACCATCAAGGACATCACCCAGCAGGGGCAGTTCCCCGAGATGAGCATCAACCTCACCGCCTCCAACTTCGGCAATCTCAGCGATCTGGCTGACAGCCACGATATCGCCCTGGGCATCGCCAACATGGTGGCCGAGACCATCTTCATGATGGCCATCTTCGCCGCGCGAAGCAAGGGTGTCTCCGACATCGTGCTGACGGGCAATCTCACCACCATCGCCCCCATCCGCAAGGTCTTCGAGGGGCTGGCTTCCCATTTCGGGGTGCGCTTCATCATCCCCGAGAACTCCAGCTTCGGCACTGTTATCGGAGCGGCGTTGTACGAGGGTTGATACCCCCATAGCCTCTCCCCTTGGGAGAGGTGGCACGCCCAACGGGCGTGACGGAGAGGGCAATTCTGCGGCAGGCAGCCCTCTCACCCGCTTCGCGGGAGCTCTCCCACAGGGAGAGCCTTAAAAGGAAAAACAATTATCAAACATAAAAAGAAAGGCAAACCATTATGCAGTGGACATCTCTTAACGATCTGCGCGAGAAGTATCTCGCATTCTTCGAGTCGAAGAACCATCTTCGTCTCCCCTCCTACCCTCTGGTACCCATCAACGATCCTTCCCTGCTCCTCATCAACTCGGGTATGGCTCCCATGAAGAAGTTCTTCACGGGCGAGGAGATCCCCCCCCGCAACCGCGTCTGCACCTGCCAGAAGTGCATCCGTACCCCCGACCTGGAGCGCGTGGGTCACACCGCCCGCCACGGCACCTTCTTCGAGATGCTGGGTAACTTCTCCTTCGGTGATTACTTCAAGAACGAGGCCATTCCGTGGGCTTGGGAGTTCCTGACCGTGACCCTGGAGATCCCCGAGAACCTGCTCTGGCCCTCCATCTACGAGAAGGACGAGGAGGCTTACCACCTGTGGGCTGACGTGGTGGGTGTTCCCGCCGAGCGCATCGTCCGTCTGGGCAAGGCCGACAACTTCTGGGAGCACGGCTCCGGCCCCTGCGGCCCCTGCTCTGAGATCTACTTCGACCGCGGCGAGGCTCGCGGCTGCGGCTCTCCCGACTGTAAGCCCGGCTGTGACTGCGACCGCTTCATGGAGATCTGGAACAACGTGTTCTCCCAGTTCAACAACGACGGCAACGGCAATTACACCGAGCTGGCTCAGAAGAACATCGACACGGGTATGGGTCTGGAGCGTCTGGCCTGCGTCATGCAGGACGTGGACAATATGTTCCTGGTGGACACCAACCGCAAGATCCTGGACACCGTCAGCGCCATCGCCGGCAAGGAGTACGGTGCCGATAAGGCCAATGACGTTTCCATCCGCGTCTGCACCGACCACATCAAGTCGGCTATGTTCATGATCGCCGACGGCGTCATTCCCTCTAACGAGGGCCGCGGCTACGTGCTTCGCCGCATCATCCGCCGCGCTTGCCGTCACGGTAAGCTCCTGGGTATCGACCATCCCTTCCTGACCGACCTGTGCAAGGTGGCCATGGAGCAGAACTGCGGCGCATACCCCGAGCTGAGCGAGAAGGCCGAGTACATCCTCAAGGTGCTGACCCTGGAGGAGGAGCGCTTCGATGCCACCATCGACGC
>JBGVRH010000013.1:0-3288 GCA_045128275.1 Eubacteriales bacterium
GATCATTTTGCCAAGCTGGCCGATGCCGCTACCAAGGAGTACGCCGTCAGCAGCCGCAACCGCGCCCGCCTCCAGATGCTGGATCAGTACCTCATCGAGCATTTCCACATCACCTTCGGTAACCGCATCATGAAGCAGATCAATACCTACATCCCCGTCTTCATTGCCTGCGGAGGCGACGAGCTGGTGGCTCTGGACGATATCCTGGCCAAGAAGGTCATCCGCAAGCTGGAGACCCAGAATCCCATCTACCTTCGCGGAGCCGCCGAGGGTCTTCTTGGTTACCTCGACGAGCTCTTCGGCCCTGACCGTATGACCGCCTGTAAGGAGGCCATTCAAAGGCTGAGACGAAACGCCTGAGAAGGATACAAAGATACAAGATAGACCGAAGCCTACACCGTGTCCATATCTTGTATCTCGTGTCTCGTATCTTCCCCCATTTCACCGTTTTCCCGAAAGGAGCCCTCCATGTCCGCCATGAACCAATCCGACGCCTACTATCGGGCACTGCTTGCCTATAAACGGCTGACCGCCGAGCAGAGGGACTGCCGACGGGACAGCCATGCCTTTGCCGAGGCCGAAGGCACCCGCCGTATCACGGTGACTCGGGTGGACTGTACCGTGGACGAGGCCTGGATCAATGCCATCGAGGCAGGACTCATCCATATCGAGAAGGCCATCAAGGAGGAGCGGCAGTTCATCTACTCCAACGGCGAGGTCATCCCCATCGAGAAGGTCAAGCAGGTCTCCAAGGATTCGGTGGAGCATCTGGCCCGCCACGCCGAGCTGATCACCCGCGCCCCCGAGGGGGAGGATCTCATCCCCGATAAGCTCTACACGGTGGAGCGCCTCAGCGACTACGCCGTCTACGAGAACCGCTTCCTCTATATGCTCCTCTGCTACCTGCGGGATTTCGTCACCCTCCGCTACCAGAAGATCCTGGAGCTGACCAACCGCTACGAGGGACACCTGACCCTGGATCGGGAGATCGTCTCCCTCGGCCGTACCGTTACGGTGAAGCTGGATCTCACCGACCACCGTCGGGATGATCCCTACCTCCGCGACCATAACCCCGCCAAGACCCTCATTGACCGCATGGATCTGATCCTCAAGACCGTGCTGGCCTTCCTGGCCACTCCCCTCATGGAGAGCGCGGGCAAGGCCGCCATGCTCAAGCCCCCCATCACCAAGACCAACGTCTTGAAAATGGACAATAACTTCAAGGGCGCGGTGGCTCTTTACGATTACATCATCGCCTATGAGGGGGACGGCTACACCGTCACCGAGAACACCCGTGAGATCGCCCCCTTTGGGGATGCCCTCAAGGAGGACATGGCCGAGGCCGAGCTGCTCCTGGGCGAGCTGACCTACCGCTACGGCCTGGATCTCACCCCCGCCCTCAAGGCCGACCTGGAGCGGGACGAGAACGCCGCCCGCACCGCCGAGCTGAAATCCCGCGCCGATGCCCTGGAGCAGCTCCGCCGCCGTATGGAGCGGGACGGGGAAGCACCCGAGGCCTACATCCTGGAGCTGGAGAAGCTCATCCGTACCCTCCGAAACGAGCTGGATCGCTTTGACCCTCTCAACGCCGAGCTGGATCGCCGCAAGCAGACCGAGCTGGCCCTCACTGATAAGGTGTCCGCCCTCACCACCCGCATCGAGGGCTTCGACGAGGAGAGACGGCAGGCCGATGCCGCCTTCGCCCTGGCCGAGCAGGAAAACGAGCAACGTCATCGCCGCGAGCAGACCCATCTCATGGATGCCCAGACCGCCGAGAAGGTCGCCTGGGCCGAGAAAGCCGAGGCTGAGCGGGCCGACCACCGAGACGAGGTGGCCGCCCTCAAAGCCGAGATCGCCCGCAAGCAGGCCGAGATCGACCGCATCTCCGCCGACTTCGAGGCCCTGACCGCCGAAAAGCGACTCCTCCACGCCCAAGTCCTGGGCCAGCGTGCCGCCCGCAAGGGTGTCACCCCCGAGGAGATGGCGGCCATGACCGACAAGGACAGCTTCGACGAGCTGGAGCGGGAGCTGGAGGCCTTTACCACGCTCTACGAAAGGGTCTGGAAGCAGACCAAGCGCAAGATCCGCAAGGATCTCTTGAACCCCAAATACATCAAAGGGCAGAGCGGCAAGCAGTAAGCCGCCCTGGATGGTGCTATGAAACAGAAACTCACCCCAAAAACACGCAAGCGGCTCATCGCTCTGACCGTGGTGCTGGAGCTGATATTGGCGGCTCTGGTGATCTACGGGATCGCCAGCGGGATCCTGCTGGACTCCCTGGCGGGGGGCATCGTGATCGTATTGCTCCTCCTCATCCCCGTCCTGCTGGTGGCACTTTTGATCGCCGTGGTCTTCGGGAAGAAGAAGCCCGAGCCCGCCTCGGATATACCCGCGCCCCAAGCCGAAGCCCCCGCCGAGGACCCCGCCGTTGGCCGCTTCTGTATGCTGACCCGCATCGAGGAGGATCGCCACCGCTACGGCCACCCCCGCTACGATACCGCCATCACCCTCGACCGCTTCTGCGAGGACTTCCGCAACTACGCGGCCTATCAGCTGAAATTGTACTACGATATCAACGATATCCGCCGCTTTATCGCGGGCATGGCGGTGTCGAAAATCCTGATCCTGCAAGGTATGTCGGGTACGGGTAAGACCTCCCTGGCTCACGCCTTCGGTGAGTTCGTGGACAACCGCTCCACCGTCATCCCCGTCCAGCCCATGTGGAAGGAGAGGACGGATCTGATCGGCTACTACAACGAGTTCACCAAGCGATTCAACGAGACCTTGCTTCTCGAAAAGATGTACGAGGCCAACTACTCGGGAGATATGTACGTCACCGTCCTGGACGAGATGAACATCGCCCGCGTAGAGTATTACTTTGCCGAGTTCCTCTCCCTCCTGGAGCTGCCCAATCCCGAGGAACGCTACCTCACCGTGGTTTCCGACACCTGGGCCAGCGACCCCGCAGGGCTGAAGGACGGCCGCATCAAGCTCCCCGTGAATATGTGGTTCATCGGCACGGCCAATAACGACGACTCCACCTTCGCCATCTCGGATAAGGTCTACGACCGCGCCATGGTGCTGGATCTCGACCGCAAGAGTGAGCGCTTTGTGGCCCCCAAGACCAAGCCCCTCCACGTCTCCGCCGATCATTTTGCCAAGCTGGCCGATGCCGCTACCAAGGAGTACGCCGTCAGCAGCCGCAACCGCGCCCGCCTCCAGATGCTGGATCAGTACCTCATCGAGCATTTCCACATCACCTTCGGTAACCGCATCATGAAGCAGATC
>JBGVRH010000014.1:0-23438 GCA_045128275.1 Eubacteriales bacterium
TCTGAAGATGTAATTGAGAGAAGCATAGCAAGAATACCGATGTATCAAACATTGGATACCATTATAATTGATACAAACGCAAAGGATGTGGCTGTGATTGCCAATGAGATTAAGCAGTTGTAATACTGACAAATTCCAATAGGTCGAACAGTTAGGAAAATAAGAATGTGTCGAGCGCCAATCAATATTTTTCAAAAAAGGTATTGACTCTCACGCTCCGTCATAGTGTATACTTTTGTTGTGAGGTGATGAAATTGAAAATGCTAATTAAAGAATTTGCCGATTTCACGGGTGTAAGTGTGCGCACACTGCATTACTACGATGAAATTGGGTTGTTGTTACCAGCCGTTGTTGACAGGTATACAGGCTATCGTTTTTACGACGAAAACTCCCTTCTTCGTATGCAGGAGATTCTTTTTTACCGTGAACTCGACTTTTCCTTAAAGAGCATTGGAGAGATTTTGTCATCCCCGAATTATGACAAAAGCAAGGCGCTAACCGAGCAAAAACACCTCCTCACACTCAAAAAAGAGCGGTTAGAGCGGTTAATTTCTGCTATTGACGGTGCCGTGAAAGGAGAAAATGTTATGAAAGCATTTGACAACAGCGAATTTGAAAAGCACAAGGCTGAAGCCAAAGAAAAATGGGGTAAAACGGATGCGTACAAGGAATACGCAGAACGGACTAAGGATTACTCCAAACAGAAGTGGAATGAAATTGCCGAGGGAATGGACCATATTATGGCAGAGTTTGCACTCTGCATGAAAAAGGACGAAAGTCCTAATTCCGCTAAAGCACAAAGCCTTGTAAAAATGCTGCAGAACTATATTACTGAGAATTACTATCTTTGTACAAACGAAATTTTGGCAGGTCTCGGTCAGATGTATGTAGCGGACGAACGCTTTATGAACAATATTGATAAGCACGCTGATGGTACAGCAGCGTTTATCTGTGAAGCGATAGAAGTCTATTGCCGCAAGTAAATTCCAATTTATCGAACAGAACAAACAATCCCCGACAGACTGTAAAAATCTGTCGGGGATTATTATTTGTTTTCTGCGAAGCAAATTTAACTAAACTTCCTTATAAGAAGTTTGCTTTTCGACCTCTCTTTTCTTATGCGCTTTATAGGCTTTATCAGTACATACCGCCCATACCGCCGCCCATGCCGCCGCCTGCGGGAGCCTCAACCTTGGGCTCGGGCTTGTCGGCCACCACGGACTCGGTGGTGAGGATGACGGATGCGATGGAGGAAGCGTTCTGCAGAGCGGAGCGGGTCACCTTGGTGGGATCCACGATACCGGCGGCCATCATGTCCACGTAGACCTCGTTGTAGGCGTCGAAGCCGTAGCCGATCTTGCCGGAGTTGACGATGGTGTTGACGATGACACCGCCGTCGAAGCCTGCGTTGGCGGCGATCTGGCGGACGGGCTCCTCCAGAGCCTTCAGCACGATCTTGACGCCCGTCTTCTCGTCGCCCTCAACGGTCTCCAGCACACGCTCCACGTCGGCGATGACGTTCAGGTATGCGGTACCGCCGCCGGCCACGATGCCCTCCTCAACGGCGGCCTTGGTGGCGTTCAGAGCATCCTCGATGCGAAGCTTCTTCTCCTTCATCTCGGCCTCGGTAGCGGCGCCGACCTTGATGACGGCCACACCGCCTGCCAGCTTGGCCAGACGCTCCTGGAGCTTCTCACGGTCGAAGTCGGAGGTAGTGGTCTCGATGGCGGCGCGGATCTGAGCCACGCGGGCCTTGATGGCCTCGGGATCACCCGTACCACCCACGATGATGGTGTTCTCCTTGGAGACCTTGACCTGGCGAGCCTGACCCAGGACAGACAGGTCGGCATCCTTCAGCTCCAGACCGATCTCGGAGGAGACCACCTCAGCACCAGTCAGGGTAGCGATATCGCGGAGCATCTCCTTGCGGCGGTCGCCAAAGCCGGGAGCCTTGACAGCCACGCAGTTGAAGGTGCCGCGGAGCTTGTTGAGCACAAGGGTGGTGAGAGCCTCGCCCTCCACGTCCTCGGCGATGATGAGGAGCTTGCGGCCCGACTGAACCAGCTGCTCCAGCAGGGGCAGGATCTCCTGGATGTTGGCGATCTTCTTATCGGTGACAAGGATGAGAGCATCGTCGATGACGGCCTCCATCTTGTCAGCGTCGGTGACCATGTAGGGGGAGAGGTAGCCGCGGTCGAACTGCATACCCTCTACCACCTCGGAGTAGGTCTCGGCGGTCTTGGACTCCTCCACGGTGATGACACCGTCGGCGGTGACCTTCTCCATGGCATCGGCAATCAGCTGACCGATGACCTCATCACCGGCGGAGATGGTACCGACACGGGCGATATCCTCCTTACCGTTGACCTTCTTGGAGGAAGCGACCAGGGAAGCCACAGCGGCATCCACGGCCTTCTTGATACCCTTGCGGAGCACCATGGGGTTGGCACCTGCGGTGACGTTCTTCATACCCTCGCGGACGAAGGCCTGTGCCAGCAGGGTAGCGGTGGTGGTACCGTCACCGGCGGCATCGTTGGTCTTGGTGGCGACCTCCTTGACCAGGGATGCGCCCATGTTCTCGGCGGCATCCTCCAGCTCGATCTCCTTGGCGATGGTTACGCCATCGTTGGTGATCAGGGGAGAGCCGTACTTCTTGTCCAGCACCACGTTGCGACCCTTGGGGCCCAGGGTGATCTTGACGGTGTCGGCCAGCTTATCTACGCCGCGGGCCAGAGCGTTACGGGCTTCAATGCCGTACAGAATATCCTTTGCCATTGCAAATTACCTCCAATGATGTGCTTGCGGAAATCAGTCCACGACTGCGAGGATATCGTCCTCGGAAAGAATGGTGTACTCGGTGCCCTCCAGCTTGACGGCGGTGCCTGCGTACTTGCTGGCGATGACCTTGTCGCCCACCTTGACGGTCATGGGAGCGAAGGTGCCGTTGTCGGTGATCTTACCGGGGCCGATGGCGATGACCTCAGCGATCTGGGGCTTTTCCTGGGCGGCGGCGGTCAGGAAGATGCCGCCGGAGGTCTTCTCCTCCGCCTCGACAAACTTGATGACGACGCGGTTGGACAGGGGATTGAGCTTCATAGTTGATTGCCTCCTATACTGTGCGAAAGTCGCATTTTTAACTGATTTTTGCCCCTTGCAGGGGGTTTTTGTTGGGTTTTAGCACTCTTTCTATGTGAGTGCCAACACACATACCATATTGTACACCATTTCCCAAAAAAATCAAGTCCTTTGGCCGATAATTCACAAAATATTAACAGACGAAAAGGTGGTTTACAATTCGGTATTTTTATGAAAACTCCCCCCGACGGATGCCGAGGGGAGTCGCTTTTTCATCAGCTCAAGGCACGGTTCAACGTCTCCAGCACGTTTTCATCCGTGATCGCGGAATCCGCGATGACTACCAGGCCGTCGGGGGTGACGGTGATGACCTTCCCCGCTCCCTTCACGAGATCGGTGGCCTTCACGTAAGTGATGCCGTAGTGGTTATAGGTCGTCTCACCTGTGGCATCGATGCCCAGCGCGGACTTCAAAAAGTCCACGGGAAGCCAGATATCGCCGCCCGAGGCCAGCAGGACGCCCTTGGTGTTGTCCTCCACCAGTCTGACCTGCTTCCCTCCCACGAAGGCGTTGTAGGAGCGGGATTTCAGCACCACCATGGAGGTCAGCTCGGTCTCCAGCTCGGTGGGGTACTTCACCGCCTGCTCGGTGAGGGTGAAGCGGTAGGTGTAGCGGCCATTGGGGGCAGCATCGCCCTGGTCGAGGAACTCCATGATCTGCCCCGTGGGGGTGGAGTTGTCCGCCCACTTGAAATCAATGGTATCGGTAAAGCCGATCATGGCCTTGGGGAGCTTGACCTGCATGGTGTTGCCCTCGCGGGTATAGGCCACCGAGCCTACGGTCTCGAATGCCCAGGTATCCTTGCCCACGAACCTCTCCACCAGGAGGGCGGAGTCGGTACGGTTGCGGTTGATGAGGTAGTCGAAGCCGTACCAGCCTGTGGAATCGTCGCAGTCGGCGTTGATGAAGAGGTTCATCCAGCTCGCTCCCTCGGGGTCGGTGATGGTGTCGGCGCACTCCACGTAGAAGTAGAGGTTCTCGGTATCGCTCGACACCTTGGCGGTGACGATATCGTTACGGCCGCTGTTGTTCATGTAGAAGCCGTACTCCTTACCGCCCACGTGGCCGGGGGAGAGACGGTGGGTAATATCTCCCTCGTAGTCGCGGTACTCGGGGCCTACGGCGTACCACTGGCCTACCGAGCCGTTTATGTCGATGGCCCATTGACCGAAGGCGGTCTCCACGGCGCGGGTACCCTTATACTCGCGGACACGCTGTGCCATCTGGTAGAGGTAGTTATCCCCGAAGCCCCCCTTCATAGGCTCGATATCCCGGGAATACTCGGGGTTGAAGGAGTCCACGAAGTAGGTGGTCTCACGGTCGCCGGGGGTGGCCGAGACCGTATACTGGCCCGCGATAACCTGGCCGCCGGCACCCGCGCCCGCGCCCACGTTATCCCAGCGGCCCGTGATCCACTCGTTCCAGCCCGTGATCATGATGAGGGGAGGGTCACGCTCGATGGCCTTATTGAACTGCTGACCGAACTGGAGCCCGTAGGGGGTGTAGTCCTCCATCAGAGGGAATCCGAAGTCCCAGGGCTGTCCCTTCTCCAGGCGGGGCATCTTGTTGCCGTACTTACTGCGGCCATCGGTGGCACCGAAGCCGCACATGACCACGGTCTGCTCCAGATCCTCGCGGCTGTCGCCGTAGCCCGGCACCTGGGGCCAGGCGGCGTTCCAGGGCCAGCACTTGACACCCTTGCGGTCGCCGTACCAGTTGGTCACGCCCACCGCCCAGGAGTAGCGGAGGGTGAAGAAGTCACGGGCCTCGTCGGACATGGGGAAGTCACCCGTGACCAGCACCAGGGGCTTGCCCTCCCAGTAGTACCAGAGATCCTCGTAGAGTCCCTTCTTGTAGATGGAGTTATACAGCTCGGCGAACTCCGCCTCGTAGCTGCCCACCATGAAGCAGATCTTGGGGACCTCGTAGCCCTCCCGTCTGACCTCCTCCCAGACTTTTAGGAGGGCCATGTGGGTGACGGTATGGAGGTTGTTGTTGGTGGTATCGAAGAAGACGAAATCCACCCCCGCCTCGGCCAGCATGTAGGCGTGCTTGCGCAGCACCCACTCGTCGTTGGAGGAGTAGTAGCCAAAGTAGGGCTCACCCCAGTAGTGGGGGTGACCCTCGCCGCCCTCCATCATGCAGTCCCAAAGAGCCTCCTCACCGCCCTTCAGCCAAGCGGCGTAGTGGTCGGAGGGGGAGATCTCGGAGATGGTGGTCTGGTCGCGGTCACGCCACAGGAAGTAGAAGATGCCTACCTGGCGGTCGGTAGGAGCGCGGGTGGCGGTAGCGTCGGGCATGGGGCGGTCGGCTCCGTCGGTGCCCGTCCAGGTGTCCGCCCAGACGTCGCGGGTGGCGGGGAGAATGCCGTTGTTGGCAAGGCTGTCCACGGCGTAGGTGTAGTCGGGGAGGATCAGGTCGGTGGTAGTCACGTAGTTCCCTTCCTTGGGGATATCGGTGGGGCTTTGCACCGTGGGAGTATCGTTGGTTCCCGCCTCGGTGTCGGCGGGGGTGTCGGCGGCGGTATTCTCGGTATCGTCGGGGGTGCCTGCGGGATTGCAGGCGGCCAGAGCCGAGACCAGCAGTAGGAGGGCGAGGGTCAGAGAGCCGTAGCGGCGGAGTCTGTTATGGAATTTCATGTACAGTTCCTTCCTTTCATAGGGTGCCGCTTACAGGCGGTCGCGCTTCTTGCCCAGGGTCATGGCGGCGGCAAGAAGGATGGCGGAGACAAGACCCATGGACACCGACGAGCGGCAACCCTTCTTGGGAGTCTCGGTGGTGTCGGCGAGGTCGGTTGTATCGGCAGGGACACCCGTCTCGATATCCTCGGTGCCCTCCTCCGAGGGAAGAGGCGGCACGTCGGGGACGTTGCTTTCCGAAGCGGGGGTGTAGACCGCGTTGACGGTGATATCGGCATTTTGCAGGGTATAAGGCTCCCATGCGCCGATCATGCCGGGGAGCATGGGCACTACAGGTTCCTCCAGCTCGGTGTCGCCCTCGCGGAACTCCACTTTGTAGAGGGGCTTGCCCTCCACCACAAAGGTGGCGGTGTAGGTGGCTCTCTCGGTGGGGAGGGGATGGGAGTAGACCACCGCCTCGTCGTAGGTCTTGAAGAAGGCGACGTACTCCACGTCCAGGGACGCGCCGCCCGAGAGACTGCCGTCGGAGTGGAGGAAGTCGAAGCGGAGGTAGTTGACCTTGCCCGTGTCGGCATTGTAGTCGGCGGCCTTGCGGAGGTCAATGACCGCGATATGCCACTCTCCGTCGGCGGTGTACTTGTAGGTGACGCGGTCGGAGCGGCCGTTGGGATTTGTCTGCACCGAGCCGACGAAAACCTCACAGGCCGTATTCTTGGCCGTGGCGCGGTACTTGACCGCCATGAAGGGGGGTATCTCGGCGGACTCGCGGTAGAGGTAGAAGGAGGGGTCGCTTCCCTTGGCGGTGTAGGTGACAAAGCCCCGATCGTAGCTGTAGGTGGCATCCTGCATCTGGGTGCCGCCCGTGACGTTGAGGGCTTCGCCTTCAATGAGGATCACGGGGGTCACGGTGGTGGGATCAATGGGACGGAGGGGGGGCTTGACGATGGTCTTGCCGTCCTCCTCGGTGTACTCGGTGGCGGCGAAGTCTGCGGCGGCCTTGGCGTTGGCGAAGAATTTGATGTAGGCCACGTCAATGGTCTCCCCCGCGCCCGTGGGCTTCTCCAGGGGATCGAAGCGGAGGTTTTGCAGGGTCACGCCGTAGACGTTGCCCCAGACGGCCGAGGCATCCACGATGGCGAGGTGCCACTCTCCGTCGGTCTGCCAGTCCCACGTGACGTTGCTCTTTTCGTAGGGCTGCCCCCACTTGACACCGTCGCTTCTCTCGGCGAACAGCTCGCCGCTCTTCGCGGTGGACTTGGTACGGTACTTGATGACCGCGTGATCCATGAGGTTGGAGGTCACGGCGGGGTCTACCCCAAAGGCGAAGAAGGGATCGTTCTGCTGAGCGGTGATGGCGAGGTATCCCTGATCGCAGAGGTCGGTGACCGTCATACCGCTCATATTATTGAGTCCCAAGGACTCGGTGACGCTGTCGTAGTGGCGGGTGAAGTCGTATGCAAAGGTGACATCCTTGCCGTACTCCGCGCCCACGTCCACAAGTCCCTCGCCTGCGGTGAGGTAGCCCGCTACCAGCTGGTTATCGTTGATATTGCCGTTGCGGAAGGAGACGGTTCCCGCAGTGGCCTTGCCCCCTGCGGTATTGAAGCCGGTATAGGCCTTGTCCCCGGGGGTGGTCATCTTGACCTCGAAGCAGTATTCCCCGGCGGGAAGCTCGTCGAAGGTGACGGTCAGATCCTCGCCGTCCTTGAGGTTCTTGAGGTCTTGGGTATAGAGGGGCGTACCCGATACGGTGGTCTTGTAGTCCTTGTTCCACTTGAAGAGCTTGAAGTAGCCGCTGTTGTTGTTGGGATCCGCCCCCCAGGTGGCGTGGCCGGGGATGATGACACCGCGGACGGGGCTTGTGGCGGTGAACTTCTGCCCCATGGACTGGCCGCCGCTACAGAAGGGAGAGCCGAGGGTGGGGTCGGTGACGTTGTAGACGGGGACGTTGGCGGCTCCTAACACGTACTGATGGTCGGTGAGAGTGCCGGGGTAGACGTACTTGTCCACGTACTCGGCCTTGGTGTAGAGGCCGATATAGGCGAGATCTACCCAGCCCTCGGGGAGGGTCAGCGCGAGGGTATCCACGGGATCGCCCTCGGCATGCAAGGGCAGCTCCACCGTGACGAGGTGCCAGTAGCCGTCGGCGGGGACAGAGACACTCCCCTCGGAGGTCGTGGTTCCCTGCTTGGCCGTGACCGTGATGCCGCTTGTGACGGCGTGAGTCTCGGTGCGTGCGGCCAGGGTCAGGTAGCGGAAGGAGGGGTCGACGGTAAGGCCGCTGACCGTCACGGAAGAGGCGGTGCTTGCGGACAGGCGGGTGAAGTCGGCTTCGGTATAGACCTTCACGGTCTCGTCGGCGGTGAGGCCCGCCACGTATGCGCCCGCGCCGAAATCAATGATCTTTGAGCCCTCGGCCACCTGCAGGGACTCGTCCTCGCGGATGGAGGCCTCACGGTCGGCGGCGTAGGACTGGGCGTAGAGCTTGTCCCCGAAGAACTTGATGGAGGCCACGTCGATGGAATCTCCCGCCTGCGCCCCCGAGATCAGGGGATCGAAGCGGAAGGCGTACAGCTCATCGGTCTTGTCATTGCCCCAGACCTCCGAGGCATCCACCACCACGGTATGCCACTCGCCGTCGGTGATATAGTCCCAGGTGACGTAGGCGTTGGGATCACCCCAATGGGCACCGCTTCGGCGGTTGGTAAAGAACTCACCCGCGCCGATGGAGGCGGTGGTGCGGTACTCGATGACGGCGTAGGCCAGATCATGGGTCTTGGGGGTGGGCTGGTAGCTGTCCGAGAAGCGGAAGTAGGGATCCTCGCCCTCAGCGGTGAAGGTGACGTAGCCCTGCTTGTTCTCGATCTTGATCTGATTCTTTTGGTTCACGTCGGTGCCGTCGGTCAGTCCCTTGGCGAAATCGTAGACGAAGGTGACCTTGGAGGAGGCGGACTTGTTCTCCATGTCGCAGACCGTGATGTTGCAGGCGAAGGGATTGGCGGGATTGCCCCCCAGATAGGCCTGCATATCGGTGACCACGCCGTCGATGGGGTCGATCAGACCGCCTTCGGCGTTCCAGGGAGTATAGCTGGAGCCCTCCAGGCAGATGACCTCGAAGTAGAGGGGGCCTGTGACCTTGTACTCGGCGGGGATCTCCAGGGTGAGGTCGGTGTGATCCGCGTGGTTGATGATGGAGCGATCCACGATGGGGCTGGCCGCCACGGTTGTATTGCGGTCACCCTTCCACTCGTAGAGCTTGAAGCTGCCCAGATTGACGTTATTGGAATAGGTAGCGAAATCCGGGACGGTGATCTCCAGAAGGCGCACCTCGGGATCCAGGGTGAAGGCATAGCCCACGGGGTTGTTCAGCCCGCTCATGTAGGGAGTGCCGCCCGTTCCGTTTCGGGCGAACTCGATCTCACGGATACCGCTGAGATCCTCGGCGGCGGCGGTGAGAGTCAGCCCCGACAGGACTCCCGTAATGGTAGACAGGAGCAGGAGGGCGATGAGAGCCAGGGAAAGTAGCTTTTTCATGGGGTGTTCTCCTTTGAATGGGTAGCGTCTTACATCAGAAAGTCCAGGATATCCGCCACCACGCGGTCGTGGCTGGCATCGTTGAGGATCTCGTGGCGGTAGCCGTCGTAGAGGCGGCAGGTGACGGGGTGGCCGGCCTTTTGGAGCTTGCCGCAGACCGTCTTCACACCCTTGCCGAAGTCTCCCACGGGGTCGTCGTGACCCGAGACCAGCAGGATGGGCAAGCCTTCGGGGAGGGACTTGAACCACCCGCCTCGGTTGGCGTTCTTGGTGAGGCGGATGAGATCCCCCATGGCGGACACGGTGAATTTGTAGTTACAGAATGGATCATTGGCGTATTTCTCCCGCACGCCCGTATCCTTGGTGAGCCAGGCGCGGGGATCGCTTGCCCCATCGTCGAACCGCTTATTGTAGCCCCCGAAGGCCATTTTGTCGATGAAGGGGGAGATATAGCGGGGGCCCTTGCAGGCCTTGATGATCCCGATGAGGGCAAGACCCACCCCCGCAATGGGGTTGGGGCCCCCCGTGCCCATGATGATGAGCTTGTCGGGCTTGACGTACTTCTCGGCGGCCAGTCGGGCGATGAAGGAGCCCATGCTGTGACCCATGAGGATATAGGAGAGGTCAGCCCCGTACACGGCGCGGAGAGCATCCGAGAAGGCCTTGACGTCACGGAGCAGGAGATCGTCACCGCCCCGCTCGGCGATGAAGCCCAGCTCGGAGGGATCAGCGGCGGTATAGCCGTGCCCCAGATGATCGTAGCCGCAGACGATATAGCCCGCCTCGGCCATCTCCCGCATGAAGGCATCGTAGCGGGCAATATGCTCGGTCATGCCGTGAAGGACGTGGAGGATGCCGATGGGGGACTTGTCGGGAAGGTAGACCTTCCCTGCTAGATCGTGAATGCCATCGGTAGAGGGAGCCTTGTAATCAATGATCTTCATAGTGATGCCTCCTTAAAACGCTCTGCAAGCATTGACGGCCCTGTGCCATCCCTCCAGAAGACGGGCGCGGTCGATCTCGCTCATGGCGGGGGTGTAGGTCATGCCTCCCTCACCGCCGCAGAGGGTATCGGCGGGGGTCTCGAAGAAGCCTACTGCAAGACCTGCCAGGGCGGCGGCCCCCCAGGCGGTGGCCTCGGCGGTGGCAGGGCGGAGGACGGGGAGATTCGATATATCGCTCTGGAACTGCATGAGGAGCTTGTTATTGGAGGCTCCGCCGTCGGCCTTCAGGGAGGTGATGTTCCCCGCGCCAAAGGCGGTCATGTCGGCCTGCATGGCGGCGATGACATCCTCGGTCTGGTAGGCGATGGACTCCAGGGCGGCACGGATGATATGGTCACGGCCGCTGCCTCGGGTCAGCCCCAGGATACTGCCGCGGGCGTTCATATCCCAGTAGGGTGCGCCCAGGCCTGTGAAGGCGGGGACGACGTAGACACCGCCGCTGTCCTGTACCTTGGAGGCGAAATACTCACTGTCACGGCTGTCGGTGATGAGCTTCAGCTCGTCGCGGAGCCATTGCACCACGGCACCGCCCACGAAGACGCTTCCCTCCAGGGCATACTGCAATGCCTCTCCCTTGCGGGTGGCGGCCACGGTGGTCAAGAGGTCGTTTCCGCTCATGACGGGCTCGTCACCCGTATGGGCCAGGAGGAAGCAGCCTGTGCCGTAGGTATTCTTGGCCTGTCCCTTCTCCAAGCAGCCCTGGCCGAAGAGAGCGGCCTGCTGGTCACCCGCCATGCCCGCGATGGGGATGGATGCCCCCATGATGGATGCCTCGCCGTAGACCTCGGAGGAGGACTTGATGGCGGGGAGCATGGGGCGGGGGATATCCAGCAGCTTCAGCATGGTATCGTCCCAATCACCTGTGCGGAGATCCATGAGCATGGTGCGGGATGCGTTGGTCACGTCGGTGACGAAGACGCGGCCCTCGGTGAGCTTCCAGGTGAGCCAGGTGTCCACAGTGCCGAAGAGCAGCTCTCCCGCCTCGGCCCGCTCTCTTGCACCCTCGGTGTTGTCCAGGATCCACTTGAGCTTAGTACCGCTGAAGTAAGGGTCGAGGCGCAGGCCCGTGCGTTCACGGATGAGGGCGGCGTGCCCCTCCCGCTCCAGAGCGGCGCAGATATCCGCGGTGCGGCGGCATTGCCAGACGATGGCGTTGCACAGAGGCTTGCCCGTCTTCTTGTCCCAGACCACCACGGTCTCGCGCTGGTTGGTCAGCCCCACGGCGGCGATCTCCTCGGGGTCAATGCCGCTGCCCGCGATGCACTCGGTCATGGCGGCATACTGGGCGGCATAGATGGCCATGGGATCGTGCTCCACCCAGCCCGGCTGAGGGTAGATCTGGGGGAACTCATGCTGGGCAGAGGCAACGGTGCGCCCCTGGCGGTCAAAGAGGATCGCGCGGGCAGAGGTGGTGCCCTCGTCCAGAGCGAGGATGTATTGTTTCATGGTAAGCCTCCCTTCGGGGGGTATAATGTTTATATTTTTATATATTATACAATATATTCAGGGAAATTGCAAGATATTTGGTTGATTTTCTATGGGTGGACACAAAAATTTTATGGGATGCGGGGGGCTGTATGGCGGTTGCGGGGGGTGAGGGCGGATAGGCAATTTATTTTGTTTTCAAATTTGGGTTTGTCGGTGGGATGCATATCCCTTTCACGAATCAAATACACCAATGGGGAAGGGGCCCCATGGGGGTCTCCTCTATGCTACCCACTATCAATTCTCTTGGCATATCTATGCTTTTTTGAAAGTTTTTGGAGATCCAAGAACCTTTTTCCAAAAAGGTTCTTGGCCGCCGGAGGCCGTTCCCCTCGTTCCCTTACAAACCGCATTTTTTCCCTAAAAGAAAAACCCGACACACTTCAAAGGTGTATCGGGTATCAGACCTGTGACAAGAACTCATACGCCACCTCGGCGGCCTCGATGTCGGGGCGGCAGGTGAGGGTGAAGGCGGGGATATCGCGGACGGTGGCACCGATGAGGGCGGCCATGCGATCCTGCCCCTCCTTGTCGGGGGGGAGCACCGTAGCCTCCAGGAGGCGGGCGGTGGTGTCGGCGGTGGGGGTGACGGTTACGCGGTTGGTCACACCCTGCTCCAGAAAGCAGATGGCGGTCAGGGGGCATTTGCGGTTGACCTGCTTCCCTTCCTTGCCGCACCAGGGGGTGCCGTAGGCCCAGAAGCGGCCGTCGGGAGCGCGGCGGACGAGGGGCTTGTCACCGTTGATGACGGTGGCGCGACCCTTGAAGTGGCTCTGCCACAGCTCGGTGTGGGTGGACTTGCCCGTCCCGCGCCTCGCGGAGAAGGCGTAGCCTCTGCCGTCCATTTCCACCACGGCGGCGTGGAGGAGGTAGACCCCGTATGCAGGCATCCTCTCGCAGATACGGCGGTAGAGGAGGTAGCTCTCGGCCTCGGGGAGGGTCATGGGGCGGCCGCAGGAGGCTTGGTAGCTCTGCACATCGACGGTGGAGACGGCCACGCGAAAGGCGGGGGCGCAGTCGTCGCAGAGATAGTCCTTGCATTGCTCAAAGACAAGATTGTGGCGGTTGTCGATCTCGACCGTGATCCCCGCCAGGCGGATTCGGAACATACTTCCCCTCCTTTCAAACAGCTTTGTACGGCACACAAGGCGAACAGGGGTTACCCGTTCGCCTGCGCGCTATGTGAGTATCGGATTACAGATACTTCTTGAGGGTCTCGGGCAGATCGGCGGGATCTACGGAGACGGTGATGGTGACGTTGACGTCAGCGTCGCGGATGATCTTCTCCAGGGTGGCGATGAACTTCTCCACGTCAGCCAGGAACAGAGCCATATCAGCCTTATCGTAGCCGAAGATCTTGCGGGTTCCGTCGATGAACAGATCGGTCACGTCGCCGTTGCCGGCCAGGATGCCCGCGACCATGCCGCCCAGGGCCACACCGCCCTCGATGAGGTAATCGTCTGTATTCACAAGGCGCACCTTGTAGCTGATCTCATGACGGAGAGTGGCACCCTTCTCGATGCACACAACGTAGCCCTTGGAGTTCTCCAGAGCCTCATTCGCAGCTGCAATCAGGGTCTTGGTCTTACCGGTACCCTTCACGCCAACAAGTAACTTAATCATATCTATGTACTTCCTTTCTCTCTGCATCTCCCCCCGCGTTTCGGAAAAAGACGTGCGCAGATTAGTTGTTCGTATATTATAGCATATTTCTTGCAAAATTGCAAGAGGTTTTGGACAGTTTTGTGTGAAATTTCACATTTTTGATGGACAGAGTACCCTGCAAAACGGCAAACTTACCCGTTTTCCCGCTCCGCCAGGAAGGCCGCCACCTTATCGATCTCCCGTTTGGCCATTCTTTCGTAGATCTTGAAGGTAGAGGCCATACCGATATTGCCCTGCTTGTCCAGGAAGGTCTTGGTGATGGGGAATCGGAGGCTCTCAAACCAGATGGTGTCTCCCAGATCCACCGACAGGGTCGAGAGGATGATCTGCATCATATCCACCGAGTCGGGGTCGCGGACGTACTGGGCGGTGAGGGCCTGGTCGTAGTAGGCCTTGTAGACCGTACCGTAGGAGTAGTAGGCCAGAGCCTGCATGATGACGCTGGTGCGCTCGGGATCCTTGGTGTTGGTGGGGACGCAATGGAGCCAGGCATCGCCGCAGCGGGAGACGTAGTCCTTCTGGTTCTCATCGTACATGGGCCAAGGAAGCACGCCGTAGTCCAGCTCTACCGCCTTGAGTCGGTGCAATTCACCGATACCCGTGGACAGGAAGAGGGCCTTGCCGTCCATGAAGGTCTGGAGGCGTCTCTCGTCGGCACCGTAGACATCGAAGGCATCGGTGGCGAACTGCGCGGCGGCCTCCTGCATGATGTCGATCATGCGCTCGTTGCCGTGGGCGGTATACACGGGGAGATCCTCCCCATCCTTGATGATGAGCTTCTCCCCCGCAGCGATCCAAAAGCAGGGGATGGTGCGGTCATAGTTTCCGATCAGGCCCAGCACATCGTCCCCGAAGCGGATCTTACCGTCGCCGTCGGTATCATTCGTGGCTTCCGCCGCCAGAGAGTAGAGGCGGTCGAAGGTCCACTTGCGGTTGCGGACGTCATCGTACAGGTTGCCCATGCCCCGCTCGGTGACGATCTCCTTATTGAAGAAGAGGGCCGAGGACAGGGAGAAGACGTTGATATTCTCCGAGCCGTAAGCGAAGAAGGTATTGTTTCCGATGGTGAACTGCTTGTTGATAGCCTCGAAGTAATACTCCTTGTCGGTGTCCACGCAGGGGAGGCGCTCGTAGTTGATGAGGTAGTTCTGGAGGGCCGCGCTGAAGGCGTTGCGGGAGATGAGCATGATGAGATCGTAGCCGTCATCCCCTGTGCCCGCCATGACCTGTTTCTCCATGGTGACGTAGTTGGCGGTGATATCCGAGGTATCGCACCGGAACTCAATGCCATACTCGCTCTCGATCTTACGGTTACGCTCGTAGATGGCATCGTTGACGGCCTCGCCCGTGAGCTTGCCGGGATCCAGGGCGGTGTAGTGGGTCTCGCTGGCGATGCTGCGCACGCGGAAGGTATAGCCGTCGTAGTTGACCTCGGGGTTATCCAGGGTGGCGCGGGGATCCTCCTCGGTCTCGGTCTCGCCGATCGAGCCGCCGTCGGTGGTATCCTGCTCCCCGTCGGGGGTGGAGCAGGCGGCAAGGGACAGGCTCCCTAACAGCAGGCAAAGGGACATCAGCAGGGACAGGAGCTTCAGAGTTTGCGTTTTCATGGCAGTGTCATCCTTATTTTGAAATGAAACCGCGGTACGGCTCCGCGTGAGTCGGTCAAAGCCGAGATGAAACACAGACAGAACCGTACCGCGAGGGGGTCATCAGCCCAGACGGGCCTCCAGCTCGGCCTTCATATCCTCGTAGCCGGGCTTGCCCAGGAGGGCGAACATATTCTTCTTATAGGCCTCCACACCGGGCTGGTTGAAGGGGTTGACACCCAGCATGTAGCCCGAGATGGCGCAGGCCAGCTCAAAGAAGTAGATGAGGTAGCCCAGGGAGTAGGCGGACTTATCGGCCAGCTCAATGAGGAGATTGGGCACGCCGCCGTCCACGTGGGCCAGCAGGGTGGCCTGCATGGCGGTCTTCTTGACCTGGTTGAGATCCATACCCGACAGGAAGTTCAGGCCGTCGATGTTGGCGGGATCGTGGGGGATGGGGTAGGTAACGGGGCTCTCCTCCACCGAGATGACGGTCTCGAAGAGGTTGCGCATACCGTCCTGGATGTACTGACCGAGGGAGTGGAGGTCGGTGGAGAAGATCACGGATGCGGGGAAGATACCGCGCTGATCCTTGCCCTCGGACTCACCGTAGAGCTGCTTCCACCACTCGTTGAGCATGGTCTGGTAAGGCTCATAGCCCACCAGGATCTCGGTGGACTTACCCTTGCGGTAGAGGATGTTGCGGATGGCGGCGTACTTGTAGCAGTCGTTTGCCTCGATGGAGGGGTTCTTGTAGGCCTCCATGGCGTCGGCGGCACCCTTCATAAGGCCGTCGATGTCGATGCCTGCCACGGCGATGGGGAGAAGACCCACGGCGGTCAGCACCGAGAAGCGGCCGCCCACGTCGTCCGGCACCACGAAGGTCTCGTAGCCGGCCTCGTCGGAGAAGTGCTTCAGGGTACCGCGTGCCTTATCGGTGGTGACGAAGATGCGCTCGCGGGCACCCTCCACGCCGTACTTCTGCTCCAGCAGGGCGCGGAACACGCGGAAGGCCACGGCGGGCTCGGTGGTGGTACCCGACTTGGAGATGACGTTGATGCAGATATCCTTACCCTCGCAGATCTTCAGCAGCTCGTCGATGGCGAAGGCGGAGATGTTGTTACCCGCGTAGTAGATGTCGGGGGTGTCCTTGGCGGTGTTGTTGTAGAGGGGGGACTTGCAGAACTCGATGACGGCACGGGCACCCAGGTAGGAGCCGCCGATACCGATGGCGATGAAGATATCGCAGGAGTTCTTGATCTTCTCGGCGGCGGCCTTGATGCGGGCGAACTCCTCCTTATCGTAGTCCACGGGGAGGGTGGTCCAGCCCAGGAAGTCGTTCCCCGCGCCCTCGCGGGAGGTGAGGAGATCGTGAGCCAGGGTGACCTGGGGCTGGATGTTGGTCAGCTCCTCGGCGGACACGAAGGAGGACAGGTAATTGGCGTTCAAACGGACAGACATGGATTTATACCTACCTTTTCAAAAAATTTCATTGGAATTATTATACACGAATTCGGGTATTTTTTCAAGAGGGTTTGCAAAAAAGCCTTCGACGGACATCGAGATTTTTCGGAAAAGCATCTCATTCAGCCCGTTTTCCGATTTTGCATTTTGCATTTTGCACTTTGCATTTATTTCAGCGGCTGCGGCACGACCTGCACCTTCAGCACGTCGGTGGTGCCGCTCTCCCCCGTACCGCCTGCGGTGACCACCACGCGGTCGCCTGCCTTGACGTAGCCGAAGCGCTTGGCGCAGTCCACGGCGTGGGTGACCAGGACGTTGGTATCGGGCTGGTAGATGGCGGGGATGGGGTACACGCCCCAGCAGAGGGCCAGCTGGTTGTAGGTCTTTTCGTCGGGGGTGGCCGCCACGATGGGCTCGGCGGGACGGAACTTGGAGAGATGCTGGGCGGTGTAGCCGGAGCGGGTCACGGTCAGGATGGCGGCGGCACCCAGGTCGCGGGCGGTGGTGCAGGCGGCGTGGCAGATGGCGTTGGTGGCGTCACCCATATCGATATCGCGGTCGGCAAAGGCGCGGTAGGCACCGATCTCAAAGGCATCCTTCTCGGCCTGGGCGGCGATCTTGCTCATGACCTGCACCACGCGGGCAGGATGGTCACCCATGGCGGTCTCACCCGACAGCATGACGGCGGAGGTGCCGTCGAACACGGCGTTGGCCACGTCGGTGATCTCGGCTCTGGTGGGGGTGGTGTTGTGGATCATGGACTCCAGCATCTGGGTAGCGGTGATGACGATCTTACCCGACTGGTAGCAACGGCGGATGAAGCGCTTTTGCAGGCCGGGGAGGCGCTCGTAGTCCACCTCCACGCCCATGTCACCGCGGGCGACCATGATGCCGTTGGCGTGCTTGAGGATCTCCTCGAAGTTCTCGATGCCCTCGGCGTTCTCGATCTTGGCCAGGATGCGGATGTTGTGGCCGCCGTAGTAGTCCAGGTAGTTGCGCATGGCGATGACGTCATCGGCGGAGCGCACGAAGGAGGCGGCGACGTAATCCACGTCCATCTCCACGCCGAAGCGGAGGTCGGCCATATCCCGCTCGTTGAGGTAGGGGAGATCCAGGTGGACACCGGGGATGTTGACGCCCTTGCGGTTGGAAACGGGGCCGCCCGTGACCACGGTGCAGATCACGTCGGTATCGGTCAGCTCCTTGACGGTCAGCTCCAGACGGCCGTCGTCAATCAGCACGCGGTCGCCCTGCTTCAGCTGGGAGGGGAGGTCGGCATAGGTGACCGACACGCGGGTGGAGTCGCCCTCAACCTCTTGGGTGGTCAGAGTGAAGGTGCTTCCCTCCTCCAGGTAGGCCTTACCGTCCTGGAAAGTGCAGATACGCACCTCGGGGCCCTTGGTGTCCAGCATGATGGCGGCGGGCTTGCCCAGACGCTCGCGGACACGGCGGAAGGTCTCGATGACCTCGCGGTGGGACTCGTGATCCCCGTGGGAGAAGTTGAGACGGGCCACGTTCATGCCCGCCTTGAGCATTTCGGTCATGACCTTTTCGGAGCGGGAGGCGGGGCCGATGGTGCAGACGATCTTGGTTTTTAGCATATGGATACTCCTTTGGAGCAATATTTCAGCCTATATTATACCACATTTGCGGGGATTTGTATATAGGTTGGAAAATATTTTGAAAAATTTTCAAAATAGATATAGAATTTCGGGATAAACTCAAATTGCAGTTTATCGGCCAGGGCTCTGCCCTGGACCCGCTCTTAAGGGACTTTTGAAAAAGTCCCTTAAGAATCCCCAAAACTTTCAAAAAATATGTTTACGATGTTTTTTTGAAGGTTTTTGGAATTCTTAGAACCTTTTTGCAAAAAGGTTCTAAGCCGCCGGAGGCCGTTCCCCGCTCCCCGACAAACCCAAATTTGAAAACAAATCCCTCCCATAAAATCACAAAAACCCCGCCGAAATTCGGCGGGGTTTTCATATACGCTATGTAGCGGATCAGACTCTCTTGGAGAGAACCTCGTCCTCGTACTTCTCGATCTCGGAGTACCAGGTGTTGCAGGGGCAGACGTTGTTGCGGCGGCAGAACTCGGCCCAGACGTCACCCAGAGGCATGAGCTTGTACTCCTCCTGCAGAGCGAACAGCTTGGAGTAGTTGCCGGCATCCTGCAGAGCCTTCAGATCCTCGTTGGGAGTCAGCAGGGCGTTCAGCAGAGCCTTCTGGACGTTGCGCATACCGATAACCAGAGCGCCAACGCGGTTGATGGAAGCATCGAAATAGTCGGTGGACAGGAACACGCGATCCAGAGCGTCGCAACGGACGACCTCCTTCATCATCTCGCGGGTCTCATCGTCGAAGGCGACCACGTGGTCGGAGTCCCAACGGATGGGGCGGGTGATGTGGAGAGCGATCTTGTCGGAGAAGCAAAGGAGAGCGGGGATCTTGTCGGAGACCACCTCGGTGGGATGGTAGTGACCGTTGTCCATCAGAGGAGTGATGCCGCGGGAGATGGCGTAGCACAGGGAGAACTCGCCGGAGCCGACGGTGTAAGCCTCAACGCCGATGCCGAAGACCTTGGACTCGACGGTGACGTAGACCTTGGACTTATCGTAGCCGCAAGCCAGAGCGCGGTCGATGGAGTCGGCGTAGCGAGCGCGGGGGCCCATACGGTCAGCGGGGATGTCCTTGCAGCCGTCGCCGGTCCAGATGTTCATAACGCAGGGGTAGCCGGTCTCGGTAGCGAAGTACTCGGAGATGCGGATACAAGCGATGGTGTGACGGACCCAGTAGTCACGAACCTCCTTGTCGGGGTGAGACAGGGTCATGCCGTCCTTGGCCATGGGGTGAGAGAAGATGGTGGGGTTGAAGTCCAGACCGCAGCCGTGCTTCTTAGCCAGCTCCACCCACTTTGCGAAGTGGCGGGGCTCCAGCTTGTCGCGCTCGATGACCTCACCGGGCTCGCCGATGGCGTAGTTGGCGTGGACGTTGATCTTGTGGGTACCGGGGATCAGGGACAGGGCCTTGTCCAGGTCAGCGAAGACCTCCTCGGGGTTGCGGGCGATGCCGGGGTAGTTACCGGTGGTCTGGATACCGCCGGTCAGGGCGCCCATGCCCTCGAAGCCGTGGACGTCGTCGGCCTGCCAGCAGTGCATGGAGATGCGGATGTTCTGCATCTTAGCCAGAGCTGCCTCGGTGTCCACACCGATCTTGGCATACATTTCCTTGGCGGAAAGATAACGCTCGTTCTGATTCATGTTTATGTTCCTCCATAAAAATAAATACGGAATTGATTGCAAGGCTCATCCTTGCATACGGTACTATGATACCACATTTTTGCTTTTTTTGCAATAGGTTTCAATGAATTTCTTTGATTTTTCTTCAAAAAGGTCACTCCGCGGTGCTTCCCCACTCCTCCACCGCCTGATTCCTCAGATACCGATAGTAGGCATCGCTGATCCCCGCCCAGGCCATGAACTGCTGCTTGGCAGGCTCGTAGCGGTTGTCGGCAAAGTGGTGGATGGTCTCGATATAGGAATACCACTTGTCCCAGCTCGTGCGTTCGCCGTTGGTACAGCGGAAGCGATCCAGCTGGTACTGCATGACGGGGCGGATGGTGTCGATCAGACCGTCCAGCTCGGCGTGCATCCGCTCGGGGGCAAAGGCCACCTCCATGCACCAGACGTAGCGCATCTGGAAACGCTCGCGGAAGTCCTTGTTTTGGAGCAGATGGCCTACGATACGGGACAGGACGGGGCCGTCGTTGACCACCCCCCAGAGGTTGGTGTAGATATCCGAGTTCAGCCCCACGCCGTGGTCGGTGTCCACGATGGTGAAGTGCCACTTGGTGTCCATGGTGGGATGGTCGGGGTTGGTGTTGCGCCAGACCTTGATGTTATTGGAGGGCCAATCCGAGCAGCAGAGGTAGATCTGGGCGCAGTACTGGTCAATGAGTCCGTCCAGGTCGATGCGCTCGGCTACGTAGTCGTAATTGGACTGTACCGACATATCGTTCTGCATACAGAAGTTGACCAGCTCCATGAAGTAGGTGGCCTCGGCGGGGTCGCCGTTGGCGGTGGTGAAGTCCACGTTCCAACCGAAGGTCAGGGGGTAGGGGCACTCCAGCAGGGCAAAGTCCTCCTCGGCGATGCCGTACTTCCCTTCAAAATACTTGGGATCCATGCGGTCGCGGGCGTTGAAGGTGCCCCAGAACTCGCCGTTGATGAAGGTCATGACAGGGGCATAGGCCATGACGTCGGGGACGAGGATACGATCCAGCCGCTGGATGTAGGCGTCACCGATGTGGGAGCGGGAGATGGTGGAGCCGCTCATGTCGCCGCCGCCGTTGCGGAGCAGGATGTGGCGGTACCAGGTGACCCGCTCACCGTCGGGGGTGTTGGAGGCAAACTCCTTATAGAGATCGTAGTTGAGGGTACCCAGGTTCTCATGAACCTCCTCGGTATCCATAACGGTGGACTTGAGGAGGATACGGAAGGATTTCTGGGTCATGGAGAGGGAGCCGCGGCCGTTCATGGCGATCTCCGACCAGCCCATGTGGACGGCCTCTCCCGTGGGGGAGAAGAACTCCACGTAGGCGGGGATATGGCTGTGACCGCCGTCGGCATCGGTGCGGAGGGTGTTGTAGATGCCGCTCGAGCCCATGAATTCGTTGGAATTCACCGACACGCTGACCATGTCGATCCCCCACTCGGTATAGAGCTGACCGATGAAGTAGGTATGGGTGGTCAGAGGAGTGACGGTGCCGTCGGAGTCCTTCACCGCAAAGGCGCGGATCACCGCCGCGCCGGGGAAGGTGGCGGCGAGGGGATCGTAGGCACTCCCCAGCAAGGTCGCGCTCATGGCGGTCAGCTTTCCCCAGGCCATGTCGGTGGTATCCGACAGGTGCAGAGGGGTCTTGTAGACCATGGATGCACCGAGGCGGGGGTCTGTATCGTTGATGGAATAGTAAACGGTATAGCCCTCGGGGGCGGTGAGGGTGAGGTCAAAGCCCTCGGCATACACGCCGCTCGGGTGGGAGAAGACCACCTCGGGGATCTGGGACTGCACGGCGGCATTGACCCGTCCCTCGGTGGTGCGGGGGGTGATCTGGGACAGGACGGTGTAGGAGGCCTTGCCCAGGTGGATGGACTGATAGTCGGTCTTCTTGGTATCGGCCTTACGGCGGATGAACTTGTTGACCGAGGCGCTGTCGATGTAGTGGTAGGTATCCGCCGCGTCCGACGAGTGGGAGGAGACGTAGTCGAAGACCCGATCCAGCTCGGCCAAGGGCCGATCTGTGGGGAGGGTCATGCCCGCCTTGCCCAGGACGATACGGGTGCTGTCTGGGTCGGGGGAGAGGGCCTTGAAGCGGGTGTCGTACTTCTCCACCGACAGGGCATCAGCGTGGGCACCGTTGGCATCACGGCCTCGGATCAAGAAGTAGCCCTGTGGGGGGATGGTGTCCCCCGAGGAAAAGCGGTACTCGGTGAAGTCCCCGCCCCGATCCGAGACGTAGAGGGACAGCCCCGCCAGGGAGATGGGGACATCCGCGCCGTTGTGCAGCTCCACGAAGGAGGCGGCGGCCATAGCCTTCCCCGCCACGTTGCCTGCGGCGTAGTAGGCGGTAATGACCAGGGCGGCATAGGGCGCGGCGGGATCCAAATCCATCAAGGGAGGCAGGGGGTCGGCATTAGGCTCGGTGATGCCTTCGTCGGGAGACAGGGTGAAGAGACCGTCACCGCCGCTCGGGGCAGTTTCGTTTGGATCGGCGGTGGCGTCGGGTGGTGTCATCCCCCCTTGGCAGGCGGTCAAGGCCTGCAAGAGAAGCAGGACGGCCAGCATCCACAGCACCGCTTTGCGAGATCCTGCCTGTATTCGGTTGTGTCTCATAGCGGTGTCGTCTCCTTTCGGTGAAATGGGGGTCAATCAGCGACCGAGCGGTAGAAGCGGAGGGTATCGAACTCCCGCTCCAGCTGGTTGAGCAGGAAGGACTCGGTGGCCCGATCCAGGGCCCGCTCCTCCTCGGCATCCTTCATGGCGAAGGAAAATAGCCTCTTGTCGGGGGCGGACACGATGTATCGCAGAGCGGCCAGGACCGAGGCGGATACGGGGCAGACGGGGCGGCGGCCCTCGCCGCTGTCCTCTCCCCCCCGCAGGAATTGGCGGTTGAGCTTGGTCTGGCAATCGGCGCAGACGAGGCGGCCGTTGAGGATATCCAGGTAGGCGTTTTCGGGGGAGGTCTCCCCGCACCGCGCACAGGCGGTCAGGTCGGGGCAGTAGCCCATGAGGGCGACCGATCGGAGTTCGAAGGCCGATTTGACGATGGCGGGTGACTTGTCCCCTTTGCAAAGGACGTAAAGGGAGTTGAGGAGCATACGGAGCAGGATCGCGCTCTCCTCTTCGTCGGCCTCCTCGAGGGTAAGCTCCGAGGCGATATCGCAGAGGTAGGTGGCCAGAGCCATGCGGGAAATGTCCGAGGACAGCTCGTAGAAGGGGGCCAGCACCGAGCCGCCGCGAAACCAGTAAAGATCTCCGCCCTTGCCTCGGTACAGCTCGTAATTCCCATAGGTGAAGAGCTGGGTGCAGGAGGCCGCGTCGGCCGCCCGCGAGGAGCTTCCCCCCTTGACCATCACCGACAGCCGTCCGTGATCCTCAGTCAGCAGATGGATGACACGGTCATGATTCCCCGAGGGATAGGATCGGGTCACCAGGCCGTTGACTGTGATGAGCATGAGGTTGACTCCTTTCTTTAGAATTTCAAATTTGGGTTTGTCAGCGGGATGTATATCCCTTTCACAAATCAAATACACCAATGGGGAAGGGGCCCCATGGGGGTCTCCTCTATGCTACCCACTATCAATTCTCTTGGCATATATATATGCTTTTTGAAGGTTTTTGGAGTTCTTAGAACCTTTTTGCAAAAAGGT
>JBGVRH010000015.1:0-24440 GCA_045128275.1 Eubacteriales bacterium
GGGGCGACCCCTTGGGGGCCCCCGCCACCCAAAAATCGTTTTTCTTCAATCAAACAGCCCTATAAACCCAAATTTGAATTCTATTATCCGAAAAGGAGACTTACATTATGGCAATCCTCGCAAAAACGCCCCCCATGGGCTTCAATACCTGGAACACCTTCGGCCCCAATATCAACGAGCAGATGGTTCTGGAAATGGCCGACGTCATGGCCGAGCAGGGCTACCGTGACGCGGGCTACAAGTACGTGGTCATCGATGACTGCTGGTCTCTCCGTGAGCGGGACGAGAACGGCAACCTGGTGGCCGACCCCGAAAAGTTCCCCCACGGCATGAAGTACGTGGCCGACTACGTCCATTCCAAGGGCTTGAAGTTCGGTATGTACTCCTGCGCCGGAACCCGCACCTGCGCCGGCTACCCCGCCTCCTTCGACCATGAGTTCCAGGATGCCCGCACCTTCGCCTCCTGGGGCGTGGACTTCCTCAAGTACGATTTCTGCTACTTCCCCTCCTTCGCCAACTGCAAGCACCGCTACCTGACCATGGCCCAGGCTCTCCGCGCCTCGGGACGGGATATCCTGTTCTCGGCCTGCAACTGGGGCGTACAGGAGCCCTGGAGCTGGATGCGGAGCATCGGCGCTCACATGTACCGCTCCACCGGTGATATCTGGGACAACTTCCCCTCCACCGCAGCCATCATGACGAGCCAGATGGGCAACTTCAACGCCAACGCCGCTGGCTGCTTCAACGACATGGATATGCTGACCGTGGGCATGGGCGGTCAGGGCAACGTGGGAGACAGCAACTGCAACACCTACGGCGAGTATGAGATGCAGTTCGCCTACTGGTGCTTCTGCGCCGCTCCCCTCATGATGGGCGCGGATCTCCGCAAGGTGGGTGAGGAGTACCGCACCCTGCTCCAGCACAAGGAACTGATCCGTCTCAACCAGGATCCCGAGTGCCGTCCTCCCTACAAGGTATGCGAGAACAACGGCTACACCGTCTTTGTCCGCCATCTGGCCGACGGGGAGTTCGCCATCGGCGTGTTCAATTTCCAGCAGGATCCCCGCACCGCCGAGATCACCTTCGCCGAGCTGGGCGTGCCCGCGAATTCCGGGGTGAAGCTGTCGCTGACCGACGTCATCACGGGTGAGACCCTCGCCCCCAAGCGGGACGATCTGTTCGTGGACGTTCCCGGCCACTCCTGCAAGATCTACCGCGCGAGATTCGTGCGTGACCGCAAGAAGTACTGATCCCATGGAATTCTATCAAAAGCCCGTCGCCATGGGGCGCCCCGCCGACGCCTACTGCGTGGAATGCGACGCCCCCATGACGGGGGATGAGGCCGCCCTCAACTACAAGCTGGTGGACAAGAAGACCCCCCACATCCTCTGCCCCGCCTGTCTGGGAAAGAAGATGGAGCTGACCCCCGCGACCCTGCGGGACATGATCACCCTGTTCCGTAAGCAGGGCTGTACCCTGTTTTCTCCGTGGGAGGAATGACAACAAAACAAAGGACGAGTCGACCCTGATGGGGTGGCTCGTCCTTTTTGTCTTCATTATCCGTGAAACAGCTTCTTCTCCTCGAACACAGGCTCGCAGGTGACGTAGGTGCCCAGCTTGCCGAAGAGCTTGTCGTCGGCGTGGGCGAGGATGACGGTGGAGTGGATCTCGCTTCCGCGGAGGTTGTTCAGCTCCTCCACGGCCATGGCGGCGTACTCGTCGGTGACGGCGCAGATGGAGAGGGCGATGAGCAGCTCGTCGGTGTGCATGCGGGGGTTCTTGGAGCCCAGATGCTCCACCTTGAGGTGCTGGATGGGGGCGATGACCTCGGGGGAAATGAGGTCGACCTTGTCGGGAATGCGGGCGAGGTATTTCAGGGCGTTGAGCAGAGCCGCCGAGGACGCGCCCAGGAGGTTCGAGGTCTTGCCCGTGACGATGTGCCCGTCGGGGAGCTGGATGGCCACGGCGGGAGTCCCCGTGCGGTCGGCCACGGCGCGGGCGGCGGCCACGGTGGGACGGTCGGCGGCGGTGATGCCCGCCTCCTCCATGAGCAGCTCGATCTTTTGCAGCTCGGTCTTCTCGGCGTTGCCCTTGCAGTGAGCGCAGGCGGTCTTGTAGTAGCGGCGGAGGATCTCCTGCTTGGAGGCGGCGCAAACGGCCTCGTCATCGTAGATGGCGTTGCCCGCCTGGTTGACGCCCATGTCGGTGGGGCTCTTGTAGGGGCACTCCCCGAAGATGCGGGTCATGATGGCGTTGAGCACGCGGAAGATCTCCACGTCGCGGTTGTAGTTGACGGCCTCGTAGCCGTACGCCCGCAGATGGAAGGGGTCGATCATGTTGCTGTCCCCCAGATCGGCGGTGGCGGCCTCGTAGGCCAGATTGACGGGGTGATTAATGGGCAGGTTCCATACGGGGAAGGTCTCGAACTTGGCGTAGCCCGAGGTCAGCCCCCGCTTATGCTCGTGGTAGAGCTGGGAGAGGCAGGTGGCCATCTTACCGCTGCCGGGGCCGGGAGCGGTGACCACCACCAGGGAGCGGGTGGTCTCGATGTAGTCGTTGCGGCCAAAGCCCTCCTCGCTGACAATGCGGGCCACGTCCTTGGGGTAGTTCTCAATATTGTAGTGGCGGTAGACCTTGACCCCCAGAGCCTCCATGGTCTTCTTGAAGGCATCGGCGGCGTGCTGGCCCGTGTAGCGGGTCATGACCACGCTCCCCACGTACAGCCCCACCTGGCGGAAGCTGTCGATGAGGCGCATGACCTCGCGGTCGTAGGTGATGCCCAGATCCCCGCGGTACTTGTTGTTCTCAATGTCGGCGGCGTTGATGCAGATGACCACCTCGGCCTGATCCTTCAGGGCGCAGAGCATCTGGAGCTTACTGTCGGGCTTGAAGCCGGGCAGGACGCGGGACGCGTGGAAATCGTCGAAGAGCTTACCGCCAAACTCCATGTAGAGCTTACCGCCGAATGTCTCGATCCTCTCGCGGATCTTGGCGGATTGCAGGCGGATGTACTCCTCGTTGGAAAAGCCCTCTCTCAGGCCCGCGGTCTTGGATTCGGTTTGCATCAAATCACCCCCATATTCTGTACGCCACGGTCGTGGCTGTATCAAACACATCTTGTATTATAACACATATCGGGATTTTTTTCAACAAGTTTTGGGGATTTTTTCAGGAATGGGAAGAGAAAATTTCACCCAAAAAGGAGCCGTCGCCCGTAGGCAACGGCTCCGAGGGGGAGGAAATTACTCTTCAAAGATGCGGAGGACGGGACGGCCGTCCTTCATCTTCCAGATGGTGTCGAAGTTGAAGGAGGCGAAGTCGGATTTCTTGTAGGTGGTCGCGGGGTCGAGGGTGTAGCAATCCAGGGGGCCGACCTTGCGGTTGTCGCAGGTCATGATCTCACAGAGCTTTTCCGCGCCGATCTTTCGGGAGAGCTCGGCCTCCAGCAGCATGAGCTCCTCGAAGGTCATGGTCGGATCCTTGATATACATGATCATTTCGGGATTGAATTCACCCATCAGGAGTGCAGGATCCATGTTCTCAAAATCAAAGCCGAGATCCACCATTTCGCTCAAGGTCTTGGCGACATACCAGCTCCTGAATTTGGCGCACAGGAACGCCGCTTCGTCCTTACCGGATACAGAACCGTTGACCTTCTTCCAATCGTCGGGCAGAGGATCGTCCTCGCTCAGTCCGTGGGTAGCACGGTAATATTTTTCGTACATGGTAAAGAACTGGGATTCAGTCATCAGTCGGTGCAGAAGATGAATATGCCCCCACAGATCCCCCTTGGTGACTTGATCCGTATCGGCGGTCACGGTACAAGCCTCGGCATAGGAGGTGACGACGGTGTAGGCATCCCCCACAAGGTCTCCTATAAGGAAGTTGTAAGGAGTCGTGTCCAGCTCGTCAAAATTCGCAATTGTCACGTTGATGTTCTGCGTATAACAGCTATCCACCAGACCCGCGTCACCGATCAGACCGCCCGCGTGGATATAAACGGGGGCTTTATCCGCCTCACCGCGGGTATATCCCGAGACGGTAATGGTGGAATCCTTCACGTAGCACCCCGCCAGATAGGTGGCGCGGCCGGCGATGAAGCCCGCGTTGAGGGAGGAAGCGTTGGAGATCGTCATGCGGGCGTTCTCAATACCCAGATTGGAGATCATGCCGCGGTAGGGGGTCTCCACGGCGTACTCTCCGCCGCAGTAGCCGAACAGGCCTGCCCATACGGGCTTGACCTTCTGTGTTTCAATGTTGTAAATGGTGGGTAACACTTCATAGTAGGTATAGGAGAGGGGTACACCGTTCGCGATCTGCTCGCTGATCATGATCTCGGGCGTTTCCTGCTCTACCTCGATGGTAAGTCCTCGGATCACGTGCCCGTTGCCGTCAAACCGCCCCGTAAAGGGCTCCTGACGGGTGCCGATGGGGGTGAAGGGGGCCGCCCCATCGGCAAAGGTAAGATCGTTCATGAGGATATACTGGCCGTCGAGGTCGTTACGGATACTGTCCAGATCCTCCACGGTGTAGATGCCCACCCAGCCCTCGGGGACGGTCTCCTGCCGCTCGCTCTCGGAGAGGAAGGGGAGGTTGAGCATCCCCCGCAGGGAGGGGACGGTGGCGAAGACGGTAAGGGTCACAAGGCAGAAGCACAGGGTAGCGGCCAGGACAGCCACCAGAATGCGGCGGCCGCTCCCCTTGCGGGTGGCTTCCGCGGTTTTCGGGATATACGCCGTAGCCGAGGCCACGGTCTTGGGGTCGAGGTCTCCGAGGGCGGTAAAGAGCCGCTCGGCCTTCTCGGTTTGATTTTGTTTCATGGGATTTCTCCTTTCCGTATGGATGGTTACAGGCTCACGCCCCGCTCCTCCAAATGCGCCCGCAGTCTCTCGCGGAGGCGGTGGAGACGGACGCGGACGGTGCTGTGCTTCAGCCCCAGGCTCACGGCGATGGCCTCGGTGGGCTCGCCGTTATAGTAGCGGCGCACCATGATGGCGCGATCCTCCTCGGAGAGGCTGTCGAAGAAGCTCTGCAAGGCCTCGCGGAGGGTCAGATCGTCGGCGGGATCGGGGGCTTCGGTGTCGGGAAGGCACTCGGCCAACTCGTCGATCAGTACGACTCCCTCGCATTTCCGTCCCTTGGCTCCCCGCTTGCGGAGGTAGCTCACCGCGATGTTGCGGGTGACCTTGCCCACGTAGGCGATCAGGGACGCGGGGCGGTTGGGGGGGATGGTGTTCCAGACCGCAAGGTAGGTATCGTTGACACACTCCTCAGCATCCTCGCGGTTTCCTAAGAGGTTGAGGGCGATGCGGTGGCAGAGCTTCCCGTAACGGGTCTGCAGCAGTGTCAGACCTTCCTCGGAGCGGGCGAAGAGGCGGTCGATGATGTGCCCGTCCCGTGGGTCGGGGCTGTCCTCGGCGGCGGGAATATCCGCCTCGGGGCTGTCGTATTGGTTCATGGGGTCGCGCACGGCCTTGCCTCCTTTGCTTTGAGATCTCACCCATACAGTCGCATACGGATGCCTATATGTTACACCATGGGCGAAAATTTGTCAAGTGAAATAGAAAAAACCGCTTTCGGCGGCTTGTCTTTATGGTTTTGTCCTATTGCATTCATGCCCGGATTGTGATATAATGTACCATATCTATTTATACCATCTCAAGAAAAGAGGTAACATACAATGAGCAACGCAAAGATGAAGGTCGGCGTGGTAGGCGCCACCGGCATGGTGGGACAGAGATTCCTCACCCTGCTCCACGAGCATCCCTACTTTGAGGTCGCCGCCCTGGCCGCCTCTCCCCGCTCCGCCGGCAAGACCTACGCCGAGGCCGTGGGAAGCCGCTGGAAGCTGGACATTCCCATGCCCGAGGAGTACAAGGACATGATCGTCCTGGATGCCGAGGCGGATATCGCTACCATGAAGGAGAAGTGCGCCTTCGTGTTCTGCGCCGTGGATATGAAGAAGGACGAGGTCAAGGCTCTGGAGGAGAAGTACGCCCGCGCCGAGATCCCCGTGGTCTCCAACAATTCCGCCCACCGCTGGACTCCCGACGTCCCCATGGTGATCCCCGAGATCAACCCCGAGCATCTGGCCGTCATCGAGGCACAGAGAGCCAGACTGGGCACGAAGCGCGGCTTCATCGCCGTCAAGCCCAACTGCTCCATCCAGTCCTACGTCCCCGCTCTGACCCCCCTGCTCAAGTTCAAGCCCACTCTGGTGGTGGCCACCACCTACCAGGCCATTTCCGGCGCGGGCAAGACCTTCAAGGAGTGGCCCGAGATGATCGACAACGTCATCCCCTACATCGGCGGCGAGGAGGAGAAGTCCGAGCAGGAGCCTCTGCGCGTCTGGGGCAAGGTCGAGAACGGTGCCATCGTCAAGGCTGACGCTCCCCTCATCACCACCCAGTGCATCCGCGTGCCCGTCACCAACGGCCATACCGCCGCTGTGTTCGTGAAGTTTGAGAACAAGCCCACCAAGGAGGAGATCCTGGAGGCTTGGGCCAACTTCAAGGGTCTGCCCCAGGAGCTGGAGCTGCCCCATGCCCCCGAGCAGTTCATCACCTACTTCGAGGAGGATAACCGTCCTCAGGCCGCTCTCGACCGCGATATCTACGGCGGTATGGGCGTGACCCTGGGCCGTCTGCGCGAGGACAGCTACTTCGACTACAAGTTCGTGGGTCTGTCCCACAACACCCTCCGCGGTGCCGCCGGCGGTGCCGTGCTGATCGCCGAGCTGCTGTACAGACAGGGCTACTTTGACTGATATGGAAAAGAGAAGCTACCGAGTCGTCACCCTCCCCGCCTCCACCGCTCCCGCTGACGTGGATTGGAGCACCATCCCCGCCGCCTCCATCAACAACTACTTCTGGCTGGAGGGTCACACCCCCGAAACCACCGCCAAGCTGGCCTACATCGAGGGCTTTGGCTTCGCTCTGCGCATGACCTGCGGGGAGACCGCCCCCAAGGCCGTGTACCGCCGCTACAACGAGCCCGTGTACACCGACTCCTGCCTGGAGTTCTTCTGCGACTGGCTGGGTGACGGCCGCTACATCAACATGGAGATGAACGCAAACGGCGCCCTCCTGTCCTGCATTGGCCCCGACCGCCATGCCCGCACCCCCATCGCCGACCTGTCGGACGGCGAGATCTTCGTGGTCAAGGGGGAGATCCAGCCCGCATCCTGGAATGTCACTGCCTATATCCCCACCGCGCTGCTCTGCCGCATCCTGGGGGTAGACAGCATCCCCTTCGGGAAGGGCTACACCTTCCGCGGCAACTTCTACAAGTGCGGCGACGAGACCCCCATCCCCCATTACGGTATGTGGAGCCCCGTGGGCACCGAGAAGCCCGATTTCCACCGTCCCGAATATTTCGGTGACTTCATCATGGACTGATCCTTTGACACCCGTGGCCCTTGGTCGCGGGTGTTTTTCTGTCACCGCAAACGCTTCCCCTGCCGTTTGTCCCAAATAGCGACCGATCATCCCAAATTCTCCCTTTTTTTCCGAAAATGTGCTATAATAGAGCCATAAGCCCTCCTCCTTGCAAAAATTTTCCGTCGGAACCGAACCTCCCTCCCCTCTCGATTGTCATATAGACAGAGCGCTCAAAAAACACAAGCACAGAAAGGAACCTCATGAAGCCATCCGTCAAATACCGTGAGCAGACCGACGAGACCCTGGTCGCCATGACCCTCATGCGGGACGAGGCCGCCTTTGAGGAGCTGGTCATCCGCCACCGCAAGGCCGCCCTTCTGGTGGCCCATACCGTCACCCGCAACACCTACACCGCCGAGGACGCGGTGCAGGATGCTTTTCTCTGCGCCTGGCAGAGGCTGGACACCCTGAAGGATCCCGCCAAGTTCGGCGCATGGGTGTGCCGCATCGCCAAGTACCGCGCCGTCAATCTGGCCAAGCGGTACCGCGACTACATCCCCTTCGACGAGGTAGAGAACTTCGTGGGCGATACCGCCGAGGATATCACGGGCTACTACAATGACCAGGCCGAAAGAGAGCTGCTCCTCCATTGCGTGGAGAAGCTCTCGGAAAAGATTGGCACCGTCATCCGTCTGCACTACTTTGAGGGGCTTTCTGTCAGCGACATTGCCAAACGCATGAGCCTTGCGGAGGGGACGGTGAAAAGCCGTCTGTCCGCAGGCCGCGACATGATCAGAAAGGAGCTGGGCTATATGGATCAGAACAAGAAAAACGAGACCCTGGTGGAGGCCGTCATGCGCCGGGTGGAGGAATTCAAGGAGTGGCGGCGGAAGAACAGCAAGGTGGGGTTTGAGGAGGACTACAAGGACGTTTTATCCCAAGTAGAGGAGCTTCCCGACTCGGAGAAGAAATTTTACGCCATGGCCGACGTGCTACAGCTGGGCTACTGGTACCTGTCCGACGGCAAGACCGACGAGATGCGGCAAAAGCTCAAGGAGACGGCCATCAAGGGCAACAACAAGGAGGTGCTGGCCCTCTGCATCGGCTTTGACGTGGACAAGTATTCGGGCAAGGAGAAGGTGGACTACGTGTACAACACCGTCATCCCCGAGCTGGAGAAATACGGTGCCACCGAGGGGGTGTCCTACCAGCACTACTGGCTGGGCTTCGACTACTACAACGAGAAGGACTTTGACAACGCTCGCAAAGAGTTCGAGCTGGCCATGGAGACGGGGGCGGAGAATCCCCTGTACGTGGCTCTGGCCAAGTCCTCCTTGGGAGTCCTGGACGGGCTGGGAGATGCCCTCCGCGACAATACACCCTTCCAGATGAGCACCACCGCCGAGGAGCTGGTCAGAGAGGGGGACAAGCTCTACTACGGTCAGCAGCCCGGCTTCAGCCGCGGAACGCTGGAGCTGCCCGGCTATGTCTACAACGTCTACGCCCCCCTGTACTACGCCTCCCGCACGGATCACCTGATCTTTGACGAGGCCATGGAGGCGGGGGACTCGGTGACCGACAGCGAGGGCAAGATCACCCTGACCTGCGTGTCCAAGGACGCTACCGTGACCGCCCCCTGCGGAGAGTTCCGCGGTTGCGCCGAGATGCACATCCATAATTCCCCCGACAGAAAGTATTTACCCGCCCCCATCTTCGTGGCGTGGTACAAGCGCAACATCGGTCTGGTGGCCTTCGGCTGGAAGAAGCCCGAGGGGGAGGTGTTCGGCAAGACCCTGCTGAAATCCTACACGCTGGCGGGCGGTCTGGGTATCATTCCCCTGTGCGCGGGGAACGTGTGGGAATACACCACCGAGGGAGTGGAGTTCGAGCAGGTCAACCGCGTGGAGGTCACAGCGGTGGCGGGGGATAAGTTCTATCTCTCCTACTGCTTCTACGTCAAGGGCAACCCCTTCAACGAGCATTCCTGGGCGGACAATATGCTCTACGCCCGCCACAACTACATTGAGGGAGGGGTGGCTGTGGATGTGTCCGCTTACCATGACCGCGCCGAGGCTCTGGCGGTGACCCCGTGGGAAAAGCTCATGGTCAAGGTCTCCAAGAGCGTCATGGGGCGCATCTACCACGGCGACCCCGATGCCGATGCGACCCATCCCCAAAAGGGCTGCTGGAACTTCTTCGTCCATGCCGCCATCAAGGAGGAGGGGAACCGCGTCACCTTCCACGATGACCGCAGGTATTCCTTCGAGGGCAAGGATATGAGCGACGGACGGGCGCATCCCCTGCTCCACAACTTCATCTATGAGATCCTACAGAATAACCTGGGCGCGATCTGGGATGACGCGTGGCTGACCTTGGCGGATACGGAGGAGGAATTTGAGCATCACCGTACCGCTACGGGAAACAATCAAGAAGAGTTTGTGGGCTACGCCAAGGTCAGAGGCGGCGTGACCGTGGAGACAGCCCTCGGCACTTTTGCAAACTGCCTCCATCTCCGCGTCCGCACCAACCACAAGGACGGCCCCGGCTGGGCGTATATGTCCTCGGATAAGGACTACTACTTCGCCCCCGGCATCGGTCTTGTCCGCGTCGTGACCTACGTCACCTCCTACGAGGACTTCCGCATCTTCGACCTCACCGCCTATGAGGGAACAGGCGAGGGCTATATGCCCATCCTTGAGGGAATGGAGCGGCACTACACCTACGTGAACGGCACCCCCGACGTCCACGGCGGGGTGAGCTACTACTACATCCGCAACAACGAAGGGGACTTGGTCCTGCTGGCAGATCAGGTGGGTATGGTGGACAGGATCTGATCGAATACCCTTTACCCATTTCGGGGAGTGCTTCGGCACTCCCCATTTTTGTGGTTGGAGCGATTCAAATTTGGGTTTATCGGTGGGATGCACATCCCTTTCACGCATCAAATACACCAATGGGGAAGGGGCCCCATGGGGTTCTCCTCTATGCTACCCACTATCAATTCTCTTGGCATATCTATGCTTTTTGAAAGTTTTGGGGATTCATAAGGGACTTTTTCAAAAGTCCCTTATGCGGGGGGCAGGGGCAGAGCCCCTCGTACTCCTCGTTCCCCCATAAACTGCAATTTACTTATCTCGCCATTTCCCAAATTTCCTTGACAACTCCCATTTCCTGTGTTATAATGAAATGTAATCTAAAAAACAAGGAGGATCCCCTATGCATTCCCCCCTGATACGCTTTGCTTCCCTGCTGTTGGCCATGCTCATGCTCCTGTCCCTGGCCGCCTGCGGCACGGGCGAGCAGACCCCCGGCGGCAACGGAGACGAATCCGATTCCGTCACCAACGCCCAGACCGAGGCCGAGACCCCCGATCCCAACTACACCCTGGATCTGGAGGAGGGTCTGAACTACGACACCGAGGTCGTCATCCTGTACGTCAATATGCCCGGCCGTACCGACGAGCTGGAGTGTGAGAAGCTGGGCGGCGGTGTCATTTCCGACGCGGTCTACGAGCGAAACGTGGCCGTGGAGGAGCGGCTGGGCATCGAGTTCGGCTACACCTCCAAGAACCATGACAGCGAGGCTCTCCCCGCCATCGCCAATCTGGTCCAGGCGGGCGACAAGACCGTGGATCTCTTCACCGTGGGCACCTACATGTGCATGACCCCCACCCTGGCCGGTCACTACCTGAACCTGAATGCCCTGGACAACATCGACCTGTCCAAGCACTACTGGAACCAGGACTACAACGAGATGATGACCTTCACCTCGGAGAATCTCCAGTACGTGGCCACCTCCCCCATCGCCCTCTCCATCTTCCGCCGCGGCTACATCACCATCTTCAACCGCGATCTCTTCGTCGATCACCAGATCCCCGACCTCTACGAGACGGTGTTCAACGGTGAGTGGACTCTGGACTACCAGTATAGCCTCATCAAGGATATCTACGTGGACTCCGACGGCGACGGTAACGAGAGTGCCGGCGACTTCTACGGCTTCGTGGTGGGTGCCGTCACCGACATGGACGTCTATGCCGTGTCCTCGGATATCCACCTGGTGACCCGTGACGAGAACGGCGAGGCCGTCTACAACGGCGATATGCTGGAGCGTCTCATCACCATGGGCGAGAAGGTCAGCCTCCTGGCCAACGCCCCCGGCACGTACCTGGCCGACAGCTACACCGAAGGCTTCGAGGTTCCCATTGAGAAGTTCGCCGAGAAGAAGGCAGTCATGGCCACCGTCATGTTCGACCACGTGGAGACCTACTTTGAGGATCTGGCTAACATCACCTACGGTATCGCCCCCATCCCCAAGCTGACGAAGGATCAGGACGGCTACGGCACCTACATCCAGGATCAGGTCTCCTGCTTCGGTATCTCCGCCGCCATCGGTGACGACACCCGCCAGGAGCAGCTGGCCGCTACCCTGGAAGCTATGTCCTACTACAGCTACAACATCGTCCGTCCCGCCTACTACGATTCCGTCCTGTCCCTGCGCTTCATGCAGGATCCCCAGTCCCGCGACGTGCTGAACACCATGTTCGATTCCATCTCCTTTGACTTCGTCTACGCCACCAGCACCGCCAGCATCCGCGACACCCTGCGCGGCATCATCTCTCAGCCCAACGCCCCTGTGGCCTCCAGCTCCAAGCAGTGGGAGAGACAGGTGCAGTCGGCTCTCCGTACCCAGCAGAAGGCCTTTGACCGCCTGCTGGAGCAAGGCAACTGATCCCTCAAACCGCCCTCCATGTGCAATTTGCCGCAAGGAGGGCGGTATTTTTCTACATTCGCCAAAGGCTGGTTTTCCTTGACAACCGCTTTCGACTGTGGTATAATGAAGCCATCCCAAGAACAGGAGGACTTTTCCATGCGATCCCCTCTTACCAAGCTGCTGGCTCTCATGCTGGCCGCCCTTACGATCCTGCCCTTGACCGCCTGCGGCACCGGCGATGAGGGCGAGACCTCTGCCATCACCACCCAGAACGCCTCCTCCGAGGCCGAGACCGAGAACACCGACTACGTCTGCGATCTGCCCGAGGATCTGGACTACGGCGGGGAGGAGATCAACTTCCTCTACGTCAAGAAGTCCGGCCGCGAGGACGAGATGATCAGCGACGGCCTGGGCAACGGCACCATCTCGGATGCCGTCTACGAGCGTAACCTGGCCGTAGAAACCTCCCTGGGCGTGGAGCTGGTCTTCAACGACTACGCCGATGACACCGCCGGTCAGTCCGCCATCAATACCGCCGTCAAGTCGGGCGACCGTACCCTGGATATCTTCATCATCGGTACCTACTGCGGCATCTCCCCCGCCATCTCGGGCTGCTACCTCAACCTCAGCAACCTGGAGTACATCGACCTCTCCAAGCACTACTGGTCCCAGGACTACAACAACATGGTGACCTTCACCTCGGACAACAAGCAGTTCCTGGCCACCTCCCCCGCCGCTCTGTCCCTGTTCCGTCTGACCTACCTCACCATCTTCAACCGCGACCTCTTCGTCGAGCGTCAGATCCCCGATCTGTATGAGACCGTGGCCAACGGCGACTGGACCTTTGAGTACCAGCACAGCCTCATCGAGGACACCTGGGTGGACACCGACGGTAACGGCAAGGCCAGCGAGGACGATTTCTACGGCTTCATCACGGGCAGCTGCATCAGTGCCGATGCCTACTGCGTGGCCGCGGATATCCACATGGTCATCCGCGACGAGGACGGCTACCTGGCTTACAACAACCAGCTGGACGCCCTTGTGGACATGACCGAGAAAGTCAACGCCCTCTATGTCAACCAGGGCACCTACGTCTTCCAGGGCCAGGCTCAGGATGACATCGGCCACCACTACATCATCGAGAAGTTCGCAGAGGAAACAGGTCTGATGGCCACCACCCAGTTCCTCTCCATCGAGACCCACATCGGCCCCCTGTCCGAGTTCAGCTACGGCATCGTGCCCATGCCCAAGCTCTCCAAGGAGCAGGCCGACTACAAGACCTACGTCCAGGATCAGGTTTCCTGCTTCGGCATCTCCGCCGCCATCGCTGACGAGGATCGCCAGTCCATGCTCTCGGCTGTCATGGAGTCCATCGCCTACAACAGTAACGAGATCGTCCGTCCCGCTTACTACGAGAACTCCCTGTCCCTGCGCTTCATGAACGATCCCCAGTCCCGCGATATCCTGAACACCATGTTCGAGACCATCGCCTTCGACTACACCTACGCTACGGGTGTCGGTGACGTCCGCGGCACCATGCGTAACCTCCTGCCCTCCAAGAAGACCCCCGCCATCGCCTCCCGTGCCAAGGGCTGGGAGCGCAGCATCAGCAAGGTACTGGAGCGCGACAACGCCGCCCTGGATAAGCTGCCCTGATCCACTTCCCTTTATCCCATAAAGAAAAGCAGGCTGTTCCCCATGGGAGCAGCCTGCCCTTTTGTTGTATCCGTTGCTTGCTTAACAGTGAAATACTCGCTTGACGGCGAATGTAAAATAATTCCCTGCGGGGATCGTGAAATATCCTGCTTCGCAGGATGTGAAATGAAATCCGTTCTCCACGCGCCGCAGCGCATTTCACACGCCGTAGGCGTATTTCACTGCCGCAGGCAATTTCACTCGTTCCGCAGGAACGAATTTCACTGAAAAAGCCCTTGCATAAGCAAGGGCTTTTTCTATGGGGTGAGTAGTGGGAGTCGAACCCATGACCTCCAGGGCCACAACCTGGCGCTCTAACCAACTGAGCTATACCCACCATATTGCGATGTGTCAAGGCCGCCCATAATGGGGTTGGCGTGCCTTGAGGGATTCGAACCCCCGACCTACTGCTTAGAAGGCAGTTGCTCTATCCAACTGAGCTAAAGGCACAAAAGATGGAGCGAGTGATGGGAATCGAACCCACGCGACCAGCTTGGAAGGCTGGGATTCTACCATTGAACTACACTCGCAGAAGCCCTTTCACAAACCGCTTGCCTATTATACCACAAAGGAAGCGGTTTGTCAAGGGCTTTTGGGAAATTTTTTCGATTTGTTTTTCTTGTTGGTTTGCGACAAAGGAGAGAGCCGTGACTTGTGCAAATTGTCAGGCTGTCACGGCTTTCTCTCGGTCATTTCACCGATCAAGCGGGGATCAGTCCTCGCGACGCTTGATACAAATCGCGCCGCCCAGAGCCAGCATGGCCAGCGCGGAGAACCCGATCACAGAGCCGCAACCACCCTTCTCGGCGTTGGTCTCAGTGGGCTCGGTCTCGGTGGGAGCCTCGGTGGGCGCGTCAGTAGGAGCCTCGGTGGGAGCATCCGTGGGGGCCTCGGTAGGCGCGTCGGTGGGAGCCTCGGTGGGCTCTTCGGTAGGCTCCTCGGTGGGGGCTTCCGTGGGAGGCTCGGTAGGAGCCTCGGTGGGAGCCTCGGTAGGCTCCTCGTAGGGGCCGGTCGCGGTGCCCTGGGAGACGGCGTAGTTGTAGGCCACCTCATGCTCGTTCAGCACGCGGTCGTAGATGCGAATGCACTTGAAGGTGGTATCCTGGTTGCGGTCGGTGCGGTCATGACCGAAGAAGAGATTATCCGCGCCCATAAGGTTGTTTACGTAGCGGCTGTCCACCTCTTCGCCGTTAATGTAAGTCACCATGTCTCCGCCGGGCTCGTAGGTGATGGTAATGGTGGAGTTCTTGATCAGCTCCACGCCGTCGGGGATCTCGTAGCGGGTGTCACGGGTCAGACCGGCGTACTTGAACTCCAGACAGCCGGTATCCACGCGGATGAACAGGGAGAAGTTGTCGTTGTCGCAGTTGATGAAGGTGTGGTAGGATCTGCCCAGACCGACGAAATCACCCAGGGAGACCTCCAGCGTCCAGGCCTCGCCGTTGATGACGTCCAGCACGGAGGTGGGGAAGAACTGGCGGTTATCGTGGACGGTAAAGCCCTCGTCGGTGAAGTGATCGTTGGCGTCGGGGGTCAGATTGATGGCCCACTCCTCGGTGGGATTGGCTTTGTTCTGCCAGACCGTAGCGTCGTTGTTGTGGGTGCCGTTGGCTTCGTTGTCAACGCCGTCGTACCAAGCGACAAGTCCACCCGAAATGTAGGCGGCTTCGCCCTCCTCGGCGGCAGGGGTCAGGATCAACGCGGACGAGATCGCCAGCACCGCTACAAGGGTCAGAGCCAGGAGCTTCTTGGAAAATGCGTGTTTCATGGGTAGCGTCCTTTCTGATTGGGATTGCGGAGATACCTCCGTTGCCACCATTATACACGGACAGAGCCCATTTGTCAAGCACTTTTTTATGAACCGTCGCGGCGCGGAATATTTTGAAACTTTTTGTTAATTTTTCTATTTTATGTTGATATTGTGTCGAATGTATGGTATAATAGAGGAAGAAAACCACCACGAAAGCGAGGTCTCTCCATGGAAACCAAGATCAAGATCGGCGAAAAGATCCGCCTGCTTCGTAAAAAGAACGATGTGACCCAGGATAAGCTGGCCTACCATCTGGGAGTCACCCCCCAGGCCGTATCCCGCTGGGAGTCGGGGGTCTGCTACCCCGATATGAATTACCTTCCCGCCATCGCGGACTACTTCAGCGTGACCATGGACGAGCTGCTCTGCTACAGCGGTGCCCAGAAGGCCGCCAAGGTGCGGGAATACCTGGAGCAGGTAGATGCCCTTCTGGATCGGGATCGTGTGGGGGAGGCTCTGGAGCTGCTCCGCACCGCCATGGCCGAGGTGCCCTCGGATGCTTCCCTCCAGCTGGAGACGGCCCAGGTGCTGTCCCTGTACGCGGGAATGCTGGAGGAGTCCAACGGCGGCGAGCGGGCCCGTGCCGCCATGGACGCGGCCCTGACCGAGGCGGTATCCCTCTGCCGTCACATTCTGGAGGACTGCACCGACGAGGCCATGCGGGACGAGACCAAGAAGGTTCTCTGCGACATCTACGCCCACCAGCTGGACGACGTGGCCCGCGCCGAGGAGATCGCCGACCAGCTCCACGGCATGAGCGTCTCCCGTGAGATCATCCGCGCCACCATGCTGACGGGGGAGGTGGCCTTCGCCCAGGCCCAGAAGAACCTCATCCTCTTTGCTGATAATATGTGGTGGCATCTCTACAACCTGGCCTGCGTGCCCGATATTTCGGGTGACCGTTACACCACCGCACAAAAGATCGCCATCCTGGAGAAGGGTGTTGCCCTCTTCGAGCTGGTCTTCGACGAGACTCCCCTGTTCTACGCCGACCGTCTCGCCAACTCCTACCGCCAGCTGGCCATGCTCTACCTCTCGGCGGGTCACGCCCCCGAGGCTCTGGATGCCTTTGAGCGCATGGCCGACTATGCCGTTCTCTACGATACCCGCCCCGACACCGCCACCTATGCCTCGGTCATCATCAACCGCGTGCCCTACGATAAGTCCGAGGACACCGAGGCCAAGGGCATCTCCAAGTGCGCCCGCCTCCTGCGAGGCAACTTCGCCGCCCGCATCTGGGCACCCGTCCGCGGTCATGAGCGGTTCAAGGGAGCGGTGGGACGCATGATCGAGTGCGCGGAGCAGTTTGAGGACGAAGAGGAATAAATCCCGCCTTACATAGAAATAACGCCCTTACGGAGCTTCCGCAAGGGCGTTTTCTGTTGGTGGATCAGAAGGACGTGACGTGCCGCTCATAGGCGTCGCGGATGTCGTCGAGGGTTTCCTTGTACCGCCTCGGGACGTCTGTCCAACCAATGCTGTCGGGCTGATTATCGGCCTCCGAGACCGTAAAGTCAGCCAGCTTGCGGAGGGTATCCGACATTTTCGGGGTGAGTCCCGCGGCCTTTTCGTGGATGTAGCGGATGGCGCCATTGTTGCGGGGGACATTACTGTCGGCAAATTGCTGGAGGATGAGGATCCGTTGCCGCTTATCCAGATCCTCCGCCATCTCGCCGAGCAGATCCAGCAGGCGGTCGTACCGCTCCTCGGTGCAGGTACGAGTATTCCCGATCAGCTCCAGAAGGTGGCGGGCTACGATCCAGCGGCGGGTTGGGTCGCCCTCGGTGAGGGCGGTGAATTCGGAGGAAATCATCTCCTGCCGCCACTCCTCGATGGTCTCGTCGGGGATGTGGGCGTTGTGGAATCGCTCGGAGGCCTCGGGATCCTCGTGCCAGATCACGAAGGAGTTGCCGCCATAGCGGAACCACACCTCCTTCATCTCGGCCACAAGGGCGGGATCGGGCGGTGGGGTGGCTTTTTTCTTACGGAAACATTTTTTCTTACAGAAAAAGGAGAACATTGGACACCTCCGAGGTTATTTCGCGTTAAAGGTTCCCCGCTTTTTCAGGTGACGGACGAACAGCAGCACGGCGGCCAGCTGGATGGCATACACCACCGCGAGGAAGGGCGGGTAGAGTCCCACACCGAAGTTGTTCACCAGAAGACCGAACAGGGGCGGCACCGCGATCAGACCCAGATAGGCCGAGGCGGATTGGGAGCCCATGATGGATTGGGACACGTCCCGCCCGAAGTTGCGGGGGGTGAGGTAGACGAAGTTGGGGTAGAGAGGCCCCATGCCCAAGCCCGCGAAGAGCAGGCCGATGCCCGAGACGGCAGGAGGCAGAGGCAGGACAAAGAACACCACCGACAAAGGCCACACCGCCAGGGACAGGGCGATGATCTGCCACGGGGTGAGCCTGCGGGAGAGAAGCCCCGAGATGAACCGTCCCGCGGCCAGACCGAAGTAGTACAGGGCGGTCATGGCGGCGGCGTAGGCGGGCTCCATGCCCTTGATCTTGACCAGGAAGGTACTGCCCCAGTTGCCCACCAGCACCTCCAGTGCCACAGCCACGGCGAAGATGAGCCAGATCCAACGGATGCCCGCGTCTTTGGCCTGCTCGCGGAGGGGCAGGGAGCGAGGGGTGACCTCGGGCTCGTCGGTATGCGCCTCGGCGGCGGTATGCTTCCCTCCTTGGGAGGCTGCGCGGGCGACCTTACCCCACAGGGGGATGGCCAGAATGGCGATCACGGCCACGCAGAGCTGGAAAATGGCGGCAAAGCGGTAGCCCATGTGCCAATCGTCCAGCTTGGCCAATGCCAGGGACATGAACACGGGGCTGACGGTGACACCCACGCCGTAGAAGCAGTGGAGGTAGCTGATGTGGGAGGCCTTGTAGTGGAGGGCGACGTAGTTGTTCAACCCCGCGTCCACCGCCCCCGCGCCCAAGCCCAGGGGGATGGCGAAGACCAGGATCCACCAGATGGAGGGGGAAAAGGAGTAGCCGAACAGGCCGATGGCGGTGAGCAGGGTGCTGACCGCCGTCACCTTACCCGTGCCGAAGCGGTTGATGAGCTTATCGGAAAAGAGGCTGGATATGACGGTGAAGATGCAGAAATAGGGGGTCATGAGTCCCGCCACCGACACGGGGAGGCCGAACTCCCCCGACATGACCGGCCACGCGGGGCCGAAGAGGGAGTCGGGGACACCGAGGCCTATGAAGCAGACGTAGATGACGATGAGGAGAAGGGTGGCCATGAGGGTACCTCGTTCTATGGATTTCACGGGGTATTATACCATAAATGCCCTGCAATTGCAAGAGAAAAAGCTCTGTTTTCAGGGCTTTTCTGTAGAATTTCGGAATCATGCTTGTGAGTCAAGCCATGGGGATCAGCTCGGCGATCTCGGCGGGAAGAGGCACGAAGATCTCGCTGTAATACCCCTCGGGGAAGGTCTCCGTGGGTGTCCACGCGTAGCAATGCACGAAAAAGCCCTCCTGTCCGGAGACGGTGGTGATCATGCCATCCCACACGATATTCTCGTACTCGGCAAAGCGCAGACGGAGATGCAGCAACAGATCCCCCTCCACGCCCTCTTCATTCCTGAATCGCGTTCTCACGAAGCCCCAATTACACCCCCTGCTGTTTTCGAGGTAGGTGCTCTCCTCCATGACTGTCTTCAAGTGGGCTTGGAAGACCGTTCCGTCCGTTTCGGCCACGGTCGCATAGCGGATCTTCTCCCCCACAGACATCATTTTCCCCTTGGTGTCCTCGAAGTGGTGGCCATCCCGCCAGTACAGCTCCGCGCCCGTGACCGTCCAGGTCAGCACCTCGGGCTCGGTCATCTCGATGCTCGAATTACGGGCAATATACGGGGTAAACCCGGGGTCAAACAACGCGAAATCGTGGCTGTAGCATACGTACTCCTCCACGGGAACATCCTTGATGGCGTAGTACTCATAGCGGTCGGGATTGTGCCTGAGCTTCCCCGCGCTGTTCTTGGCGGCGCTGAGGTGGATGAGATTCGGGTCACATTGGACGTAGTTCTGATAGAAGTAATAGGGGGTGTATTCCTCGGGATATACGGCGATGTAGGCCTTCTCCCCGCAGGAGGATAGTGTAAAGGTGACGAGAAGCAGGCAGGTCAGCAGGGTGATGCCAAGCCGCACGGCAAGCAGACTCTTTTTCATGGTCATTTCTCCTTTCTCGGATGGGATCCATCCACCCTATAAGACGCATTTTTTCGCGGCTCATTACGGAGATCACAGAATTTTTTATAAAGATCTGTCAGAACTGCCACCCGTGGGTCAGGATCTCGTCCACCAGCGTGGCTCCGAACAGAAGCACCGTGAAAATGCTGATGCTCCAGGCGGCGGGGGAGGGCAGGCGTTCCCACCAGGCGATCAGCTTTGGACGGCGAACCACACCGAAAATGAGCTGAACGATGGCCAGGGAGACTCCCAACAGGTAGATGATGAAGCCCCAATGGGGGGTGATGGGCAGAAGCTCCACAACATAGCTGGGAATATTCAAAGTGATATGAAGAAGCAACACGTCAGTCAAGTCATACAGGAAGTGGCGTAGCTTCATACGGTTCTCCTTTCGGCGTTTTTTCTATTGTAGCATACTTTTTGAAGTTTGTCAACAGGGGGATGCTTTCGTAGAGTATTCCCCGAAAGCACTCAAACAAAACGAGATACAAGCCGGGCCGCACCCATATCTTGTATCTCGTATCTTGTATCCCGTATCTCTTCAGATCGGCAAAACCGCCACGGCGATGCCCACGTAGATGAGCAGGGTGAGGGTGTCCACCACGGTGGTGATGAAGGGGGAGGCCATGACGGCGGGGTCAAGTCCCACCTTCTTCGCGCCGATGGGGAGCAGTACGCCCATGAGCTTGGCGAAGACCACGGCGCAGAACATAGTGATGGAAACGATGAGAGCTACCTCCACGGTCTCCACGGTGAATACCAGCTTGAGATCCACCAGCATAGTCTTGAGGAAGCAGGCGGCGGCTACGGTAAGACCACAGACGGCGGCCACGCGAAGCTCCTTCCACAGCACGCGGAGGATGTCGCGGGGCTCGATCTCTCCCAGGGACAGGCCGCGGATGACCGTGACCGAGGTCTGGGAGGAGGCGTTACCGCCCGTACCCGTCAGCATGGGCACGAAGACCGCCAGGGACAGGGTAGCGGCGTCCAGCACGCTCTCGAAGCGGGCCAGGATGGTACTGGTGAAGGTGGCGGAGAGCATGAGCAGGAGGAGCCACGGAACGCGGTTCTTCCAGGTCTCAAAAACACCCGTCTTGAGGTAGGGCTTATCGGTAGGCGAGATAGCCGCCATCTTTTCGATATCCTCGGTGGCCTCGGTCTCCATGACCTCCATAGCGTCGTCAACCGTAACGATACCCACCAGGCGGTATTCGCGGTCCACAATGGGGATGGCCAGCAGGCCGTACTTGGCCACGGTAGAGGCTACGGTCTCCTGGTCGTCCATGGTGGAGGCGCAGATGATGTCGGTGTCCATGATGTCCTCAATGAGGTCGTCGGCGGAGGCGAAGAGCAGATCCTTCAGAGGCACAGCACCTTGCAGGACTCGCTGGGCATCCACCACGTAGGCCACGTAGACAGTTTCCTTGTCCACGCCCGTCTTACGGATGCGGGCGATGGCCTCGGCGCAGGTCATGTCACGGCGCAGATCAATGAACTCGGCGGTCATGACGCTGCCCGCGCTATCCTCGGGGTAGGCCAGGAGGCGGTTGATATCGGTACGGGTCTCGGGAGTGGCGTTTCTCATGATGCGGTGCACCATGTTGGCGGGCAGCTCCTTCAGCATCTCGGTGGTATCGTCCAGAGCCAGCTCCTCCACCATGAGGGAGATCTCGCGGTCGGTCATGGCGGCGATGATGCGCTCCTGCTCCTCGATCTCCAGCTCGGCAAAGACCGCGGCGGCGGTGTCCTTGTCCAGGAGCTTGAAAACAGCGGGGATGCGCTTGGGCTCCAGCTCGTCGAAGAACTCGGCGGCGTCGACAGGGTTCAGCTCGGCCAGCTCGTCGCGGAAGTCGGCGTAGTGGCGGGTATCCAGCAGATCCTCCAGGTAGGCGAACTTGCGCTCCATCTCCTGGGGACGTTGCTCAGCAAGGATCTCCTCCTCCTCCTTGATATCGGCCTCGACCTCCTCGATGGCCTCCTCAATGGCCTCCTCCACGGTCTCCTCGGTGATCTCCTCCTCGGCGTCCAGAATCTCGTCCTCGTCGGCGTCCTCGTAGAGCTCGGCAGGCTCGGCGTAGATGTCTACGGGCTCGGTCTCCTCGTCGGGGGCATCCGAGTACTCTCCCTCGGTGTAGTCAAATCGATCACCCGTAAAGGCGGACTTGGCGGTCTTTTTCGGCTCTTGAGCCGTATTTCGTTCCAAAGGATGATCGCTCTCGGTGTGTTTCAATGGTGCGGTCTCCATGGGAGAACCATGGTCGGCTTCGTTTTCGTGGTCATGAGCGGGCGGGGTGCTCTCGTCCTCGGGCATACGAGGGTCAAGCAGTTCGTTCTCTCGGCTCATACGATCATCCTCCTTACTCTCTGCAAAATTTGGTACGCGGTCGGGGCAGAAGCCGAGCCGCGGCTTTTTATTCAGTATAGCACACACGGCATGATTTGTCAACCGTTTTTCTTCATTTTGGGCGAATTTCTTTGGTTTTAACGAAAATTCCGCAAAAACAGGGTCTATATCTTCAAATTCAGCCAAATATCTATGCCAGATGGGACTTTTTCGCAGTTTTTCAAGGCAAGGCAGTCGAGTGACAGTATCCGAGCGGATCCAAAAAAGACCTCCGCGGACAGCGGAGGTCTTGGGAAAAGCGGATTACTCCTTGGCGGTAGCGATTTTGATGATAGCGACCACGCCGAGGATGACGGCCAGGGCGATGACGACCCAACCGATGATGCTCAGAAGCAGGTTCAGAATGGTCATACCCACAGCCATCAGAGTACCGCCGAAGACCAGCAGGACCACGCCCAGAATGATGCGCAGGATCTCGCGGCCCAGCTGCTCAGCCCAAGCGGACTTGGCCAGGACGATGCGGATGATGGGGAAGACGATCATGTAGGCGGCCAGAATGACGGTGATGACCTGGCTCTGGGAGAAGATCAGACCCAGACCCAGAAGGATACCGATGACGGACGCGATGAGATCGAAGATGGCGCCCTTGGCCTTGATGTTGGCGATGGAGTAGATCAGCGAGGGGATGTTACCGATGATGACGATGACGCCCCAAACGATGAGAGCCAGCCAAACCAGGGTCTCGGCCTTGACGACGGAGCCCAGGATCACCAGGGCTACACCCATGAGGATACCCAGGATCATGGAGATCACGCGGGTCGCAATGCGATTGTTCTTGGACATAGTTGTTTTCCTCCAAAAATGTACAGAATATAATCAAGCTCTTGGGTGAGCGTTGATCCAGGCGATCACGGCCTCGGGCAGAATTCCCTCCAGGGACTCTCCCCGCTTCATGCGCTCGCGGGCGAGGGTGGAAGAAATGCCGTCGAAGGCGGGGTCTGCGGGCATATAGAGGGTCTCGGCACGGCTGTCATGGGCGCGGTTGTAGAGGGCGTGCTTCTGCTCGTACTCGAAATCCTTGACGTTGCGGACACCCTTGACAATGAAGTCGGCCTCCACGCAGTCGAAGAGCTTGATGAGCATCCCCCCCGCGGAGATGACCTCCACGTTGGGCAGATGGGCGCAAGCGGCCTCGGCCATGGCGCGGCGCTCGGACAGGGCGAACAGGTAGGTCTTTACGGGTGCTCCCTGGACGTACTTCTGCATATCATTGTTCATGACCGCCACCGTGACCTTATCGAAGCGAGCAGCGGCGCGGGTGATGATGTCCAGATGCCCCAGGGTGATGGGGTCAAAGCTGCCGGGGATGAGTGCGGAGCTCATGGTGTTTCCTCCCTGCGATGATGTTGACGGGACAACAATCCATACGGGTTTATTATCCCACAATAATGTAAACCGAATGTGAACCGAGAATCAGATCCGTGGGAAATCCCACAAAAAGCGGAGCTTATGCCTTGGGGGTCAGGATATTGACGTAGGCCGCGCCGTAGCGGGCGGACTTGACCACCTCGAACTTCTCGGACAGAGGAGTCCCCACCCCCAGGGGATCGGACTCGGCGCTCTCCAGCACCAGGATGCTGTGAGGCTTCAGAAGGCGGTTCTCCAGCAGAGCCTCCACCGCCGCCTTGCAGGCTCTCATGGCATAGGGGGGGTCGATGAAAACGATATCGAAGGGATCCTTCCCTCTTCTCTGGCGGAGGAACTCGGAGAAGTCCGAGCAGATGACGGTGCAGTCCTCGGCCAGGCGGGTCTTCTCGGCGTTCTTCTGGATGATCTTGACCGCGTCCTTGGACTGATCCACCAGCACCGCGTGGGCGGCGCCGCGGGAAACAGCCTCCAGACCCATCTGTCCCGAGCCTGCGAAGAGATCCAGAACACGGCGGCCCTCCAGCTCGAATTGCAGGCTGGAGAAGATGGCCATTTTGGCGCGCTCGGAGGTGGGACGGGTCATGTCGCCCTCCAGGGTGACGAGTTGGATGCCGCGGGCGCGGCCGGTGATGATGCGCATCATAGTGATGTGTCTCCTTTGTTGTGACTGTGTTTCAAATTTGGGTTTATCAGTGGGATGCAGATTCCTTTCCCGCATCAAATACACCAATGGGGAAGGGGCCCCATGGGGGTCTCCTCTATGCTACCCACTATCAAATCTCTTGGCATATCTACTCTTTTTGAAAGTTTTGGGGATTCATAAGGGACTTTTTCAAAAGTCCCTTATGCGGGGGACAGGGGCAGAG
>JBGVRH010000016.1:0-42258 GCA_045128275.1 Eubacteriales bacterium
AATTTGGGTTTATCGAAGAGATACAAGATACGGAGATACAAGATACAAGATATAGAAACGGCAGTCGCCGTATGGGTTTTTACATATCTTGTATCTTTGTATCTTGTATCTTTGTATCTTACCGTAAAACTGCAATTTAACAAAGCCCCACAGAACATCTCCGTGGGGCTATCCTTCTCGGTATCACTTCTTCTTGGGCACGAACATTCTGAAATCGAACCGTCTCGGCACCTCGATGTCGGCGTCCTCCAGGGCGATCCCCGCGGCGGCGGCCTTGGCCTTCTCGATCTCCATGTACAGGGAGGTCAGGGAGATCTCGCCCTCGCGGATATCCGTCACCGACAGGCCTCCGTCGCGCCACAGGATGGTCTCGGCCTCGGCTACCTTGCCCGTGCGGAGGAGGGCGAAGGCGTAGGTCATGGCCACGCGGCCGTCAGCCTGCACATGGGCGGGGGCGGTCTCGTAGGCGGTGACGATGGCATCGTGCTTCTTCGCGCGGAGAGCCAGGGCGAGAGCCTGACGGCAGAGGGAGACGTCGGCGGGCAGGAGGGCATAGGCCTCCAGGGCGGTATCGGCGGCGGCGGTGAGGTCACCGCTCATGCGGTGGATCTGGGCCTTGAGGAACAGGGCGATGGGGGTGACGGCGTAGGACAGAGCCTTCGTCAGATGCTCGTCGGCGTCGCGGAGGTTGCGTTGTGCCATGTGAACGGCGGCCAGGTGAAGGTGCTTTTCGTGGCAGGGAGCAGACCTCTCCAGCATATCCGTCCACTCCTTCTGGAGCATCCAGGACAGGGGAGGCAGGGTCTTGTCAGCGGGAGATTCCATGGTGCCTTTTTCCATGAGGCTCAGCCACGGGATCTCGGCCTCGGTCAGGTCACCGAAGTCCAGATGGGCGCAGACGGGGGTCTCGCCGCTCTTCTCTCGGCGGAGGTTCTCCAGCTTACCCCAAGCCGAGCCATGGCAGATCACGCTGTCGGCGGGGGACAGGGCCATGGGCTTGGTGGCGGCCAGCATCTCCTCCAGTCGGGCTTCTGGGATGAGGGCTTCCAGCCGCTCGCCCACCTCGGCGCGGCAGTCCGCCCAATCACCGTGGACCTTGGCGGGGTCGGCGGTGACGGCACCGTAGGCCTCCAGCCACTCCCAGGCGGTCTTGGGGGGCATGGGAAGGCACTCGTACTGGGTGTGGGCTACGCCTGCTTGAATTTCTACGTAGCGGCCGTCGTGACCGTCCTGCGTAAGGAACTCCTGCCAGCGCTTACCGCCCTCGCCCTGACCCCAGACGAAGAGCTTACGGCCCTGGAGGCGGGGGGTGGAGGTCTGGAAGAAGCCATAGCCGTCGCGGTTGATGTAGGCGGTATACTTGCGGGAGGTCTTGGGGATCTTCCAGAAGTAGTCGATGGCCACGGGGTTATTGGAAGGATACGTGATGTCAATGCCGTTGTCATAGGGGACGGGATTCTTGCCCACCATGCCCTGCTTGTTGTTGTAGGTCACGGTGGCGTCGATGACGTCACGGGCGGCGGGGTTCTCGCGGACGGCCATGTTCGTCCACCAGTACATGGGGACGGTATCGGCGGTGGGGTTGACGATGCGCATACGGCCGAAGAGCTGTTTTGAGTCCTCGGGGAGGAAGAAATCCATCTGGTAGACGCAGGCGCGGATGCGCTCGTACTCGTACATACGAAGCACGGGGGTGCCGTCCTCCAGCTTGGTTTCGGCGGCGTGGATGCGGGAGCAGGTGAAGGGGTGGTGACCCACCATACCGCAGTTGAACTCGATACCGCCCGCCAGCCAGGCGTTACGGACGGCCAGGTTACAGGGGCGCACCACGGGGTTATCGTAGAGCAGGTGCTTCCCCGCTACCTTATCGTAGAGCGACCAGAGGCGGCCGCCCAGCTCGGGGAGGAACAGGGCCTTCAGGTAGTCATTCTCCAGCACCACACCGATGTAGGGGGTCATTTCCTCGGAGCGGTCGTAGAGATCCTGCATACGGTAGGGGAAAATGGAGGGCAGGAAGCCGTAGCCCACGAAGAGCTCGTCATCCTCGTCTAGCGCGGAGCGGGTCAGTCCTTGGACGTTGGACATCTCGTAGAGGGAGGGGAGGGTGGATTCACCGTTGAACTTGGCGGAGGGGAGGAGGACTTCGCAGATGGTCATGGACATGGCGGGGAACTCCTTTCGGGGTGGTTTGTTGGATTCATTATAGCATATTGCGAAGAGAAAATCAAGGTCTTCGTGAAAATCCGCGGTATTTTCACAATAAAAAAAGAAAGGGCCTTCCGCGGAGAAAGGCTCTTTCTTAGTTGGGTCACGCTTGCTCTTTTCGCAGTCTGCGAACCAGCTTGGTGACACCCCAGACGATCATGGAGAAGCTGTTGAAGAACAACAGGTAGCAGACCACGAACAGGGGGTAGGAGATCTCCTGCACTGCGCCCAAAAGAGGGAGCTGGGTGGGGTAGTAGGGGGAGATGTAGAACATACTGAGGTTATCGCCGGGCTGGCAGGCGGGGGTATCCAGGTGGAGCTTGAACACCAGGATGTTGCCCACGATGGCGATGGCGATGAAGCACAGGAGCATGATGGCGGGGGAGATCATCTCGCGGATATCCTTGCCGTAGCCGCGGGAGATAATCAGGTACACGCCCATGACTACCAGCACCGTGTGCCACAGCATGGCATGGAGGGACATGGGGACGAAGTAGGTATACAGCACCGCCGTGGGCACTACCATGACTGCCAGACCGCCGATGATACCGAAGAAGGCCAAGAAGCGGTAGCAAAGCTCACGGGCCTTGGCCGAGGGAATAACCGAGGCGGCGATGGCCACGTAGATGGGCACCGAGCAGAACTGGTAGGGGAAGATCTCGAAGCGGTAGTAGCCGTAGAACTTAAACCAAAAGAGCTGCTTGAAGACCTCACAGCCGATGAGGATCACAGCGAAGATAGCGATGACGATGCGGTCGTTCTTGGGGCTGTGCTTGCGGGCTACGGTCAAGCCGAGGATGATACAGGCGGCGATCATGATGCCGAGCCAGAGAAGATGGAACCAGCTGAACATACCCGGGCCGACGTCGCCGTTGTTGATGTCTCCCCAGGTCCAATCGATCATTGCTTGCATAAAGTCTACCTCACATTTATTTTTTCAGGGCAGAAACTTTCGAGATTATACCATAATTCGGTGCTGAATGCAAGAGGGTATTCAAAAACTTAATACTATTAAGTTTTTGAGGCGATTTTGGGTCAACCGTTTCAATGGAACAGGATCTTCCCTGCCAGTTCCCGGCCAAGCACCTCATGACAAGCAACGGTCGGATGGACGTAATCGGGCAGGAGGGCCTTGGCATTGTCACGGGTCAAGATCGAGGAATGGGTCATGTCGATCATCTCAATACCGTGGTAGAGACAGACCTCCTCCATCAAGTCTACGAGATAGTCCAGGCTCTCACAGCTTGCGTTGACACCGGTATAGCCGATGCTGTAATTGCTTTCGTAGGTTCCCAGACCGCGGTAGTTGAGGGGGGTGATCACGATGATCTTGCAGTAGGGATTGTCCTTGAGGATCTTTTGGATGACGTAGCGCATATTGGACACCATGGTCCCGCCCTTTTGGATATCGTCCTCCATGGAACCGATGGGGGTGTCCTTATACTTGAAGTCATTGATACCGTACGCCAGGGTAACCAGGTCGCACTTGGAAAAATCGATGCTGTCCGCCACATATCGGGCGTTCTTTTCGCCCTTGCAGTAGCCTGTGCCGCCGATACCGTAATTGGTCAGCTCATAGCCGTTGATGCGAGCAACGTGATCCACCCAGCGTGTTCCCTCTTTGGTCACAATGGTCTTGTAAGAACCATCCTCCTCATAGCGGCTGGCATAGCCCTCGGTGATACTGTCGCCAAGGGCGTACCATACGATTTTTTCACCCTGGGGCTTGGCCGAACCCTTCAACGCTTCCTCCAGCATATCGGGCGTAACGTATTCGGCGGCAAGTTTCTCAGCGAATTCCTTTTCGGTTCCCTTGAAGCCGCCCTCAACGGCGTACTCATATGCTGATTTGCCGTCCTTCCCGTTCATTTCGACGGTATTTCCTGAAGTGGAAGGACCGCTGAAATCAGGTACCTTTCCTTTGTCCGGATCACAGGACGCCAAGACAATGGCCATTAAGGTCAGCGCGAGAATGAACGTGAAAAAGCGAAATACGGTGTGTTTCATTACATTTCTCCTTAATAAAGCCACCTAATCATATATTAGGTGACCTTGATTAAAGAGATTTCTTCACTTGCCATATGTTTTTTGTTTTTTTTATCCACGGGTGAGACCAAAAAAACGTTTTTATATTGATTTTTTCGTTAAGATATGGTATAATTACACTGTAAATTTTCACCTAATATATGATTTGATGAACGCAAACCTACATTCGCTACCTGATTCATCATGTCGCGCTTATGCTCGTTCATAGAGTGAGCGTAACGGTTCAACGTAACGGTCGGGTTTTTATGTCCAAGAATATCAGCAAGGGTTCTGACATCCATGCCACATTCAAGTGCCCTGGTGGCAAAGGTATGACGGAGGGCATGAAAGCCCCGATGGGGAATAGAGAGACGGCGGAGCAAAAGCTCGAAGCTTCTTTGATAGGATCTCACCGATACCGATGCACCGTTATGGGATATCAGACTATTCGTTGCTCTTTCCGTATATTCTGTCTTTAAGAGACCCACGAGCTTATCCGGTATGGGGATCACCCGTAAAGACGTGTCAGTTTTGGGGGCATTCACGGTTCCATATCGATTTTTTTTACGATCAAGATCGCATCGTGTTTTCGTAATATGGATCTCTTTCCTGTTCAGATCCACATCCTCCCAGTTCAAAGCCAGCAATTCCCCGATTCTCATTCCCGTGTAGAGGCAGATGACGATTCCCAGCATCTTTGGGCGCTTGTCTACCCTGACCGCTTCTTCAATTGCTCTTTGCTCGGATACAGTAAAGCATTCTACCCGCTTTTCTCTGGGTCTTGGCCTTTTGATCCTGTCCATCGTGTATACACGTGATATTCCCGTTTCATAGGCCGTTTTTAAGGAGGAACGAAGGACGGCGATCACGATGTTCGCAGAGCTTGAAGACAGTCCGCCCCCCGTGACGCGGTTTCCCGTTTGCAATAGCTCGGAAACATACCGCTGAACCTCTGCGGGGGTGATCTCCTCCAACTCAAAATGTCCGAATCGTTCTGTCAGCCTGTTCTGTGCCACGTCTTGGTATACAGCATAGGTCTTGGGCTTGACACGGTGTTTGACATAGCTTGATAGCCATTCTTGTAACCATTCCCTGTACTTCATAGTGTCTCCTTTCGTTTTTGGGATACATCTATTATACCAATCAAAGCGTGTGTACAGGCTAACTCTTGGCAAAAAATATTTGAGATTTATAAAAAAGAAGGTACCTTCCCGAGAAGATACCTTCTTTTCCTTTTGGAAGCACAGCCGGACAGATTATCTGAATCCTTTCAGCAAGATTCATCCGTGTTTCGAACAACATAAGCCGCAAGTACCGTCAACAGCAGAACTCCCATCATGCCAACCGACGCACCGCATCCCTTCTTTTCGGCGGGAACATCGGTGTCGGCAGGTCGGTCATCGGGGGCCTCCGTAGGGGATTCGGTCTGCTGGCTCGTGGGCTGCTCGGTGGGAGCCTCGGTCTCGGGGGCGGTTTCGGGCTCGGTGGGGGCTTCGGTTTCGGGGGTGGTAGGGGCTTCGGTCTCCTCGTGCTCATCCAAGGAAAGCCCGAGGTGCTGTGCCACGGCCTTGGCGATCTCGCGGTGTCCCTCGGCGTTGGGGTGGATATCGAAGAGGCGGATGTTGGTCAGCTCCTCGGCGCGCTCGTCAATGACCGAGGGAATATCCACGGTCTCGTAGCCGAAAGCCGTGGCCGTGGCCTCAACGGCCTGATTGATGGAGGCCAGGAACCCGCCGCCAAACTGACCGAAGGACTCAAAGCCTTGGACGTTGTGCATGGGGTTGTACTGCTTGAGGAAGATCACCCGCGCGTCGGGGGCCTTCTCCTTGAAGAAGGCGGCAATGGTCTGCAAATTAGTGGCGACGTCCTCCAGAACCGTCTTCATGCGGGCGACGAAGGCGGGGTCGTTTTGCAGGGTCTCGTACTGCTCGGGGGTGGCCCGGGCAAAGAGAGCGAAGGCCTGAGCAATATCGGTCACCTCTTGGCCCGAGAGCATATAGGCGATCTCGGGAAGGATGCCCAGAAGGTCGTTACCGCCGATGGTGAGGATGATCATCTCGGCGTTCTTGACCTCATTTTCCAAGGAAGGCAGGAGACGGGCAAGATCTCCCGTCTTGTCACCGTTGACAGCGCGGTTGATATAGGTCTTACCGCCCTCCAGACCGAAAGCGGAGGCGATGCGGTTGATGTAGGAGTCGCAGAGGTAGGGGTCTCCGCCGTAGGTATAGTCCTTGAGACCGTAGCCCGTGGTGAGGGAGTCACCCAGAGCGAGGAGGGTCTTGGGGGCAGTATCCTTCTCCTCGGCCACGGCGGGGCAGATGGCGGCAGAGGCCAGGAGGGTCAGGGTGATGACGGCAGTTAAGCATTTCAAAAACGTTTTTTTCATTTTATTGAAAACCTTTCTGTAAAGAAAACAACCTAACCCGAAAGTGTTCGAGTTAGGTTGTTCTTGGTGACCCGTACGGGAATCGAACCCATGTTTCCAGCGTGAGAGGCTAGCGTCTTAACCGCTTGACCAACGGGCCTTGTCTTGACGACTTGCATATTATAGCACATCCCGACGGATTTGTCAATAGCTTTTTCAAATATTTTTTGGAATTTTTTTGAGTCTTGACAAAGCCCCGAAAAATAGCTCATCCCCCGACGAAACGGGTCGGGGGATGAGGGGATATGTTTGGTTGTATACGGGATCAGACCAGACCCTGAGCCATCATGGCGTCAGCGACCTTCTCGAAGCCTGCGATGTTGGCGCCTGCGACCAGGTCGCCCTCCATACCGTACTTCTTGGCGGCGGCCACGGAGTTGTTGAAGATGTCGGACATGATCTGGTGGAGCTTGGCATCCACTTCCTCGGCGGTCCAGGAGTAGCGCATGGAGTTCTGGCTCATCTCCAGACCAGAGACGGCCACGCCGCCTGCGTTAACGGCCTTGGAGGGAGCGATGACCAGACCGTTCTCCTTCAGGTACTCGAAGGCCTCGGCGGTGGTAGGCATGTTGGAGACCTCCACGTAGTACTTGGTGCCGTTGGCCACGATGTTCTTGGCATCCTCGATACCCACCTCGTTCTGGGTAGCGCAGGGCATGACCACATCCACCTTCTGCTCCCAAGGACGCTTGCCTGCGAAGAACTGCACACCGAACTTATCGGCGTAGTCCTGCACCTTGTCGCGGCCCGAAGCGCGCATCTCCAGCATGTAGGAGATCTTCTCCTCGGTGCTGATACCGTCGGGATCGTAGATGTAACCATCGGGGCCGGAAATGGTGACGACCTTACCGCCCAGCTCGGTGACCTTCTTGACGGTACCCCAAGCCACGTTACCGAAGCCGGAAACTGCGAAGGTCTTGCCCTGGATGTCCTCGCCCAGGTACTTCAGCATCTCAACGGTGTAGTAGACTGCACCGTAGCCCGTAGCCTCGGGACGGATGAGAGAGCCGCCGAAGGCACGGCCCTTACCGGTCAGCACGCCCTCGTAGCGGTTGACCAGTCTCTTGTACTGACCGAACATGTACGCGACCTCGCGGGCGCCAACACCCAGGTCTCCGGCGGGAACGTCGGTGTCGGGGCCGATGTGGCGGAACAGCTCGGTCATGAAGGACTGGCAGAAGGCCATGATCTCACGGTCGGAGCGGCCGCGGGGATCGAAGTCGGAGCCGCCCTTACCGCCGCCCATGGGAAGGCCGGTCAGGGAGTTCTTGAAGGTCTGCTCGAAGCCCAGGAACTTGATGATGGAGAGGTTTACGGAAGGATGGAAGCGCAGACCGCCCTTGTAGGGGCCGATGGCGCTGTTGAACTGGACACGGTAGCCCATGTTGACCTGGGCCTGGCCCTTGTCATCCACCCACGGAACGCGGAACATAACGATGCGCTCGGGCATGGTCATGCGCTCCAGAAGGGCCTCGCGGCGGTACTTGGCCTCGTTGGCGTCCACCACGGGACGGAGGGAGTCAAGGACTTCCTTGACGGTCTGGTGGAACTCGGGCTGGCCGGGGTTCTGGGCAATTACTTTGTCAATGATCTCATCAACGTAAGACATGGTATATCTCCTTTTATGGAAAGATTCTTGGTCACCGAAGGGGTGTCCGTCGGTCAGACGGGACCCGTCTCAACCTATGTGCTACATTATACACCATTCTTCGCAGAATTGCAAGTACTTTTTTAAAATTTGCAAGAAGTTTTTTGAAAAATTTCATTTTACTTCCCTCTTTTCGGGGTATGTTTTCGTTTTACAGTCTCAAAGTGAAAGTTTCTTCTCTCTGCCTTCCAAAGCATTGAGAAAAATCTCACCGAAAGACATTCTTTTTTTGTAAAATGCTCTTGAATCCCGCCATCATTTGTGCTATAATATAGAATAGATATTTCTTTTCAAAGGGAGCTTCGCCATGTCCCATTCAAATTCCGTTACCCTCTCCTCCACCGTCCGCGTTGACCTGCCCGCCCGCTCGCCCTTTGGATATACGATCCACATCGGCGGGGGGCTTCGCCACAACGCAGGAGAGATGATCGCCTCCGTTCATATGCCCTGCCGAGTCCTGCTCCTCACCGACGATACGGTGGAGGGGCTGTATGCCGAGGCTGTGACTACCTCTCTGCTCGGCGCAGGCTTTACCGTATCGCGCCACGTGATCCCCCATGGGGAGGCATCCAAGTCGGCCGTGAGTCTCATCGCCCTTTTGGAGAAGATGGCCACCGAGCATCTGACCCGCTCGGATCTTTTGGTTGCCCTCGGCGGCGGTGTAGTTGGCGATCTGGGGGGATTTGCCTCGGCGGTGTATCAGCGGGGGATCCCCTTCGTACAGATCCCCACCACCCTGCTGGCCATGGTGGACGCTTCTGTTGGCGGTAAAACCGCCATTGACCTGGAGGCGGGCAAGAATCTGGCGGGGGCATTCCATCAGCCCTCCCTGGTGATCTGCGACACCGAGTGTCTGAACACCCTCCCCCCCGAGACCTTCGCTGACGGCATGGCCGAGGTGATCAAGTACGCCTTCATCAGCGACCGAGTCCTCCTGGAGGTTCTCCGAGGCAACGCATCCCCCCATATGGCGGAGATCATTCGTCTCTGCGTGGAGGACAAGCGGGCGTTGGTGGAGGCTGACGAGACCGACAAGGGCGCGCGCCAGCTCCTCAATCTGGGACACACCGTGGGCCATGCCATCGAGTCCTGCTCGGAGTTCGCCATCTCCCACGGCAGCGCGGTGGCCATGGGCATGGTCATCATCACCCGCGCGGCGGTAAAGATGGGGATCTGCGAGGCTTCGTGTCTGAAAGCTCTGATCTCTCTCCTGGAGCAGTACCGTCTGCCCACCGAATGCCCCTTTACCACCGAACAGCTCTATGCCGCCACTCTATCCGACAAGAAGCGGGCGGGAGGCACCATTACCCTGGTGGTTCCCTACGGCGTGGCGGATTCCCGCCTGGTGACGGTGCCCGTGGACGCGCTGGAGAACTACATCCGCGCGGGACTGTCGGTGGATTGAGGTCGGATCATGGATAAAGTATTGCATTTACCTCGTTTGAACGGTGTGATCCGCGCTCCCTCCTCCAAGTCGGAGGCTCACCGCGCTCTCATCGTGGCGGCGCTGGCATACTTGTATGGTGCCGGTGATCATATCCGCAGAGTTCATTGCACCGATCTGAATCAGGATATTGAGGCTACGGCCCGTTGCCTTTCGGCTCTGGGGGCGGATATCACGCGGGAGGGCGAGGACTTTTTGGTAAAGCCTATCGTGAGGATCCCTCGAAAGGCCGTTCTGGACTGCGGTGAGTCGGGGTCGACCCTGCGGTTCCTGCTTCCCGTCTGCTGTGCGTTGAGCAGTATCGCAGGCGCGCCCGAGGGCTTTACGGTCTCCTTGGTGGGGCACGGCCGTTTGCCAGAGCGGCCCTTGTCTCCGCTGTATGAGGAACTGGCGGTTCATGGAGCGATTCTGTCTCCCATGGGGGCGAATCCCCTTGTTGTGCAAGGGAAATTGATCGCGGGGGACTACTCTGTGGACGGCGGTATCTCCTCCCAGTTCATCAGCGGTCTGCTCTTTGCTCTGCCTCTTTTGGGTGGGGACAGTACCCTCTCTGTAATGGGAAACATTGAATCTATTCCTTACATCTACATGACAACCGACGCCATCTCCCGCGTGACGGGGGCTATTGGCGGTGAACTGCCCTGCTACTCCATCTTGGGCAGGGACTCTCATCCCGTTATGCCCTCCGAGGGAGGTGCTTCCCTTGTGGGGAGCGACTGGTCGGGGGCGGCCTTCTTCCTGACGGCGGGGGTGCTGTGCGGCGAGGGGAGGTCTATCACTCTGACGGGGCTTGACACCCATTCCCGACAGGGGGACAGGGCCATCGTGGAGGTTCTGCGCTCCATGGGCGGGCTGATCCGCGAGACCGAGGGCGGGGATCTGATCGCCTCCTCCTCCAAGCTCCACGGTGTGAGGATCGATGCTACCCAGATCCCCGATCTGGTGCCCATCCTGGCGGTGGCGGCCTCTGTGGCCGAGGGGGAGACCGTGATCCACGGCGCGTCCCGTCTGCGGCTGAAAGAGAGCGACCGACTGAAAACCGTCAGCGATATGATCTCCGCTCTGGGCGGGGATATTACCGAGACCTCCGACGGTCTGATCATTCGCGGCGTTGCTTCCCTGCGGGGCGGTGTCGTGGATGCCGCGGGGGATCACCGTATCGCCATGAGCGGGGCGGTGACGGCTACGGTCTGCCGTGAAGCTGTGACCGTGGTCGGCGCGGAATGCGTGGCGAAGTCTTATCCTGCTTTTTGGGATGAGTTTGAGAGAATACAAGTGAAGTAAATTAGGGTTCATCGGGCTGTTTTATTCCTTCGGAATTGAACGTGCTTCGCACGTTCACGGGCGGCCACACGGGGCCGCCCCTACATGCAAATCTTATTATGTATCAACATATTTTTGAGCATTCTGTTTTTTAAATTTGTGTGTAGGGGCGACCCCATGTGGTCGCCCTCGGGAGGGGCAAGCCCCTCCCCTACGATGAATTCGTGTCACTGACAACCCCAAATTTGAAGCCCCTAATTCAAGGAGATCACAATGGCAAACACCTACGGCAACAACATAAAGCTGACCATCTTCGGCGGCTCTCACGATCCCGAGATCGGCATGACCCTGACGGGCTTTCCCGCAGGGGTACGGCTCCCCGAGGCAGAGCTTCTGGCCTTCATGGCACGGCGCGCACCGGGACAGGGGCCTTGGGCGACAGCTCGGAAGGAGCCCGATGTACCCGTGTTCACCTCCGGCGTTACGATGGAGATGACGGATAGCGGCAAAATCTACGTCAGCGACGGCACCCCCATGCGGGCGGTGATTATCAATCAAAACCAGCGGTCGGGGGACTATGCTTCTCTTCTTGACACTCCCCGCCCCTCCCATGCCGACTACCCCGCGCGGGTGAAGTTCGGGGAAACCGTGGATCTGCGGGGCGGCGGCAAGTATTCGGGGCGATTGACCGCGCCTCTGTGCATCGCGGGTGCCTTCTGTCTGGCCTTTCTCCGCGAGAGGGGCATTGAGGTGGGAGCCCATATCCAGCAGATCGGGGCGGTGAAGGATATGCCCTTCGACCGTCTGCGGATGAACAGGGATCAGCTTCACGCCGCCGCGAGCCGCTCCTTCCCTGTTCTCGACCCCGAGGCGGGGGAGGCCATGAAGGGGGAGATCGAGTGCGCCCGCATGGTGGCGGATTCGGTGGGTGGCTCTGTGGAGTGCGCCGTGACGGGACTGCCTGTGGGGCTGGGCGACCATCCCTTCGAGGGCATGGAGGAGCGGATATCCGCCATCCTGTTCTCCATCCCCGCCGTGAAGGCCGTGGCCTTCGGGGACGGCTTTGATTTCGTCACGGGCTACGGCTCCACCCACAACGATGCCTACCGCATGAACGGCGGTGAGATCGTGACGAAAAGCAACCATTGCGGCGGCATCGTGGGCGGTATGTCCACGGGGATGCCCGTGATCTTCTCCTGCGGCTTCAAGCCCACCCCCTCCATTGGATGTGAGCAGGAGTCGGTGTCCCTTACCCGCCGCGAGGATACCGTTATGACCGTCAAGGGACGGCACGATCCCTGCATCGTTCCCCGCGCGGTGCCCGTGGTGGAGGCCGCGGCAGCGGTGGCGGTGGTGGATATGATGTTGGATGAATGAAAGGATCGTCTATGAAATATTTGTTTTCGGATTACTACTTTCTCTGCGCCGCCGCCGACAAGGAGACCCGTACGGTGGGGGATGCCTACCGGAAAATGTGTGCCTACCTCGGCGTATCCTCCACCTACTCTTGCCTGCGCCATGCCCTGCGTGGACTGGTCGCAGGCGGTTACATAACCGTAGAGCCCGAGGAGCATGGTGAGGCCCGCTATATCAACCTCGGCGGCTCCATTCAAGTCACCGAGGCAGGCCGCAAGGCCGTATCCATATCCCCCCTGCAAAAGCTGTTCGGTGAACGCAAGGCCTTCGTAAAGAACCAGCTTCGCTTCTGTGAGCAGGAGCGCCCCGATCAGCCTGTCGGAGAGGATTGGTGGATCGACTGCGACTGCCTGGAGCGCATCAATTCCGATGGAGTCCATAGCGGTCAGTGGGCTATGCCCATGTTCCATGTGGGTGATGTGTCTCTGACTCTGAACCGCGACTCCTACGGATACGGCGACGAGGACACCGATCCCGACGCCCCCGAGCAGGACGACCGCATAACCGTCACAGGAGACAACGACCGCGTCATGGCGGGTGTATCCGATCTGTTGGCGGCGGTCCACGCCCTCTTGACAGAGCCGCCCCGTACCCGCAAGGTCGCTATCCACGGAGCGGACAAGTCTTTCGTGATCACCCTTGCCCATGCGGCGGGAGAGCAAGGCGCTTACCTTCGTATGACGGTTGCCCAGATCCGCTTTAACCGCCAGCGGTTTATGGGCAAGCGAGACGGCGAGCTGGATTACGCCCAATGCGGCGATCCCCTCCTGACACGGGAGTTTGCTGACGTAGGCGGTCTGGCTATAGCTATGCTTCCCTGCATGGTGGCTCTGCCGGATCGGCTGAGCGCGGCGGATCTTGAGATCATTGACGCACTATGCAAATTACTTTTCTAAGGATACATTATGAACACCCTGTATCATAAGCCCATACGCACAGGCCTTCTGGGCGAGCATCTCTCCCACAGCTTCTCCCCCCAAATTCACGCGGCTCTGGCGGGTGACCGCTACAGCTACGAGCTGTTCGAGCGCGCTCCCGAGGAGGTGGAGGCCTTCATCAAGGGTGACGAGTGGGACGCTCTCAACGTCACCATTCCCTACAAGCAGACCGTCATGCCCTACTTGGATATCATCACCGACGAGGCGACCCGCATCGGGGCGGTGAATACGATCACAAGGCTCCCCGACGGACGGCTCAAGGGGGATAATACCGACTATTTCGGCTTTACCCGCACCCTGACCGCCTGCGGGTGTGATCCCAGGGGCAAAAAAGCTCTGGTACTGGGCAACGGCGGCGCGGCGGCTACGGCGGTGACGGTGCTGACCGATATGGGCGCTGAGGTGGTACTGCTGGGGCGGAGCGACCGCTCGGTGGGCGGTCTTTTGCCCGAGCCTTACGAGACGGTCTACCATCGGCACCCCGATGCCGCAGTCGTGGTCAACTGCACCCCCGTGGGGATGTACCCGAGGCTTGTGGGACAGTCCCCCATCGATCTGCATAAGCTACCCCGCGTGGAGGCGGTCTTTGACATGGTCTACAACCCTGCCCGCACGGCTTTGTTGCAAGATGCCGCAGAGCTGGGGATCCCCGCTTATAACGGACTGCTCATGCTGGTGGCTCAGGCCAAGCGGGCCTGCGAGCTGTTCCTCGGAGAGGACTTGGAGGACGGCCTCATTGACGGCATCGTGGCGGATATTGCCCGCGAGACCGAAAATATCATTCTGATCGGTATGCCCGGGAGCGGGAAATCCACCGTGGGTAAGGCCTTGGCCGAGGCTCTGGGGCGTCCCTTTGTGGATACCGATGCCTTGATCGTTGAGGATGCGGGGAGAGCCATCCCCGAGATCTTTTCCGCCGACGGGGAGGAGGTCTTCCGCGCCATGGAGACCGAGGCGGTCAAGGCGGCGGGCATGATGAGCGGGGCCGTCATCGCCACGGGGGGCGGTGTGGTGACCCGTGAGCGCAACTACGCGCCCCTGTCCCAGAACGGAAAAATCATTTTCATTGATCGGGATCTGGACAAGCTCCCCGTCAAGGGCCGTCCCATCTCCCAGGCCAATCCCTTGGAGGAGCTGTACGCCAAGCGACTGCCTTTGTACAAGGCCTTTGCCGACCTGGAGGCGGACAACAACGGGACGGTGGAGGACACCGTCGAGAGCATTCTGATGGCCTTGGGCTACAGATCGTAAGGAGGATAGACCATGAAATTTCTCATCATCAACGGCCCCAATCTGAATATGCTGGGGCTTCGTGAGCCGGGGATCTACGGTGACCGCAATTATGCCGCTCTGTGCGCCCTCTGCGAGGAGTGGTGCGCCGAGGTCGGGGTGGAGTGCGAGCTGTTCCAGTCCAATCACGAGGGGGTCATCGTGGACAAGATCCAGGAGGCCTACGGCAAGGCGGACGGCATCATCATCAACCCCGCCGCCTACACCCACACCAGCGTGGCCATCCTGGACGCCCTGAAGGCCGTGGCCATCCCCACGGTGGAGGTGCATATCTCCAAGGTCAGCGAGCGGGAGGAGTTCCGTCAGGTGTCCTTCGTGCGCCTGTACGCCGCCCGCACCATTGAAGGCATGGGCTTTGAGGGGTATAGGGAGGCCATACGGTGGCTGAAAAAGTATATACAAGAATATCAAATCTGAAAAAAGCTCGGCGTTGTGTCTGAAACTCAACGCCGAGCCTTTATCTTTTTACGGTTTTCTCAATGCTCGATCAGCTTGACGGGACCCAGCAGTCCCGAGGGGGTGATGGGCATACAGTGGGAGAAGGGATCTCTGACCTTCCCGACAAGGGTGTTGGCCACCTCGACGGTAATGGTGTTCTCGCCCTTCCTGAGGAGGTAGGAGATGGGGCAGGAGTAGGGGGCAGTGATGCGGATGCCCGCATTCGTGCCGTTGATGATGAATTTGGCGGTCTGACCCACGCGGCCAAGGTCAAGGATAGCATGGGCGGGGACTTCATCCAAATGCAGGGTGAAGGTGTACCGCATAAGACCCGAGAAGGAGGGCTTTTCGGTGGAGGCTGTGATGTTGACGAGCTTGTCGGTGGTCTTGTAGGGATAGAAGGCGGTGAGATCCTCGGAGTCGGCCAGCTCGATGGCGTAGGTGGGGGTGAGGATGGTCTCCTTGACGGGATCCGACAGAACGGGCATGGAGGGATGAGTCATCTCGGCAGCGGCAGAGCCGAAGACCAGGATCTCGGACTGGCCCGGGAGCAGCTCCACGGCGACCTTGCCGTTCTCGGTGGAATCGGTGAAAATGCCGTTCTCGATGAGGCGCAGGCGGGCGAACTGACCGCTGACGGGGAGGGTGACGGTGGCCTTAGCGGTGTTGATGCTATCCTCGTTGAAAAGCATGAACACGTCGGCACCGTCGCGCTTCACATGGTAATGACGGAGGAGCGGGCAGTTCCCTTCCACGGTGATGTCGGAAAGCCCCAACTCGCGGATGCGGGCGGCCAGGTCTGCCTTATACACCACCTCACCGCTCATATCCACGGGTTCGGTGGGCTTGCCGTCGCAGTACAGGACGGGTACGCCGTTTTGGGTGAGCTTCTCGGTCAGGGCGGCCAGTGCCTTGGGCAGGACACGGGCGTAGGGGATCACCAGCGCGCCGTAGCTTTCGCCGTTCACCACCAGCTTGCCGTTCTCCGCGGTTGCCTTTTCCAGGGTCTCCAGGCAGATGATATCGTAGCAGAGATGCTCGTCCAGCAGGGCCTTGGCGGGGACTTGGGTGAACATATACCCGCCCTTGTGGTTCATCCACTCGCCCTCGGCGTGGTAGAGGATGGCGCAGGAGGTGATATGCTCGCCACCGTAGAGGAGGTGGGAGACCTGATTGGTATACTTCATCAGATGGGTGAAGCCCTCAAACTGGGGATCGTGCCCCTCCGCGCCGAAGTGGGGCGGGCAGTCGGGGTCGGGGTAGTCGGGGGAGAAGGCATGGGGGACGAAGTGGTTGATGCCGCGCACCAAGAGGAAGTCGGAGATCCACTTCATCATGGTACAGCCCTCGGCCCAGCCGTAGGCACCGAACTCCTCGCACATGGCGCGGCCCTTCATCCGGGGATACTGGTGAGCCAGGGATGCCCCCAGCTGACCCAGGACGTAGTGGTAGAAGGAGGGGTCGCTGACACCCGTGGAGAGGCTGGTGTTGTGGATGTGGTGGGCCATGCCGGGCATGACCTGATGGAGGACGATGTCGATACCCGCCATGTCCTGACCCTCCAGCGCGCGGAAGTAGTGTCCCGCACCCGAGGCCATACGGGCGTGGCAGTTGAAGTCCTCGATGATGTGGCCGATGTACATGACCCCGTGGTCGCGGCACCAGTTACCCAGGAGGTAGCTGAAATTATCGCGGTAGAGGCGGGTGACGGCGTTCATGTAGGCCAGACGGACGGCAGCGGCGTGGGTACCGGGATACCACAGCTCACCCATGTAGGGCAGGGAGGGCTCCCCCAGCTCCTCGTCCATCATGGCGGTGACACGCTCGTTGTAGGGCAGAGCCATGCCCACGGTGCCGAGGGGTCTTTCATGACCGCTGGGATCCACGGGATGGCGGGTGGCCATGCTGTTTCCGAAGGAGGGCTCGTCCGAGAAAAATCCCACGAAGGTATTGCCGAAATACTTGGCGTAATGCTCATAGTGAGGCTCATAGACCGCCTCGATCTGCACCTTGCAGGACTCGGGGTTGGTCATGTCGATGTAATCGTGGCGATTGCCCCGACGGCTCTTGGTATAGACGAACACGCGGTGGATGCCCTCGGGGACGTCCCAGTAGGCATAGCCCTCGGTGACGGTGGGGGTGAGATCCACGTAGTCCCCCGCGATGTACTCTCCGCAGTCACCGCGCTTGCAGCCGTACACGCCGAGAATCTCGTCATCGGGCAGTACCTTGCTGACCAGGAAGGCGGTATCGGGAGCGGGGCCCAGCACGTCGATATGCTCCTCGATGATCTCCCACTGGCGGAGATGGGGGTACTTCTTCCCGATGAGGCCGTTGGCGTAGCCCGTGGGGAACCGCTTATCGTCCAGCACCCAGACCTTCATATCCCGCTTCTCGCACTCGGCGAGGATGATGTCCATATCGGCCCACCAGTCGGGGCCGCAGAAATCGGGATGGGGGCGGGACTCCACGCAGAGGGCGCGGCAGCCGCTCTCAAAAATGCGCTGTACCTGGGCGGGGATGCGGTCGCGGTGGGTACCGTGCTGCCAGTAGAAGGGCAGGAGATAATTATCCTCGCGGCCAAGGATGACGTCGGTAAGACGGGTATCTTTCATGGGGGGCCTCCTGATGGAATTTTTTTCATTATACCATATTTTGCGGCGGTTGTCAATTGATTTGTGAAATTGGGGTTTAGCGGTCTGTTCACGCCCGAAGGGCATATCGCGCCCAACGGGCATATCGCGCCCAGCGGGCATATCTCGCGCGAAGCGCATATCGCTCGCCGTCAGGCGAAATTAGCCTTTTTTGCGAGTTTGCGAGATGCCCTTCGGGCACGATATGCCTTGCAGGCGAGATATGCCCTTCGGGCGCGATATGCCCTTCGGGCGTGACGGGCTCCGCCCGACAAACCCAAATTTGAAAGCCACGCTTTCCAGCGTGGCTTTCCTTTATCCAATACAGAGCACCCCCTTCAGCACCCTTCCCCACAGCTCCCAAAAGCTCAACCGCTCGGCGGTCTCGGTGGCGGTGATGGGGATCTCGCCCAGGGCTTCCCCCTTGCAGGTGTAGGTGATCTTCCCTACCGTCTCCCCCGCGCGGACGGGGGCCTTGACCGACTCGGGGAGGGTGACGGTATGCTCCACGGCTGTAAGGTCGGACTTGGGGAGGACGGCGGTGAAGCGGGGGTAAGAGATGCCTACCTCGTCCGAGGTGCCCCCCGTGACGCGGAGGGGATCGAGGGTGCCGCTCTCGGCGGTGAAGAGGCCGTAGGTGGCAAAGCCCCAGTCCAGAAGCTTTTGCGCCTCGGCATTGCGGATATTCCGGGACTCCGCTCCCATGATGACGCAGATGAGGGTCATGCCATCCCGCTCGGCCGTGACCGACACGCAGAAGCCTGCTTTTTTGGTCGATCCCGTTTTCAGACCGTTGCACCCGCGGTAAAAGCGCACCAGGCGGTTGGTGTTGGTGAGGCCGAACTGACCGTTTCGGATGGTGTCCATCCAGGTGGAGCTGAATTCCAGGATCTCCTTGTGGCGGATTAGCTCACGGGACATGATGGCGATATCCCCCGCCGAGGTGACGTGGTTTTGGGCGGTATCGTCCAGGCCGTTGGTGTTCTCAAAGTGGGTGGCAGTCATGCCCAGCTCGGCGGCTCTCTCGTTCATGCGCTTGACAAAAGCCTCCTCCGAGCCGTAGGTATGCTCGGCCAGGGCTACGGCGGCATCGTTGGCCGAGGCGATGACCACGCTCTTGATAAGGTCGCGGGCGGTCATCTGCTCCCCCTCCTTGAGGTAGATCTGGGAACCGCCCATGGAGGCGGCGTGGGCGGAGGCGGTGATCGTGTCCTCCCATTTCAGAGTTTTCGCGTCGATACACTCCATGACCAGGAGGAGGGTCATGATCTTGGTGACCGAGGCGGGGGGCATGGCCTCGGCGGGGTCTTTTGCGTAGAGGATCTTCCCTGTGGAGGCCTCCATGAGGACGGCGCTCTTGGCGGTGAGACCCAGATCGGGGGCGGCGGTGACGGGGAGGGTCGGGGCAGGCTCGGCAGAGGCCGCGGGGAGGAGCAGAGCGGACAGCAAGCAAAGGGACAGGACAAGGGACAGGCATTTGACGGTTCGGGTTCGCATAGAAAAACCACCTCTCTCATTTCTCGGTAGAGGATATGAGAGGGGTGGCGGTTTTATGACGGGGTCACTTCCCTGCGTTTTTGCGGTTCTTTTGCTTTTTCTCGGAGGGAGGCGTGGGCTTGCCCTTTCCTCCCTTGCAGGCCCTTTTGGCGTACTCGTAGAAGAAGCCGAAGCCCTCTACCGTATGATCGACGAAGAGTTTTTTTCCGTTTACATAGACCGTGGTGTAATTGGCTATGCCCGTAACCTCCGACCACGCATATTGACGAAGCACCTTTTTGCCCAGACGGGTGGAAAAACCGTTTTCATCATAGTGGATCTCATATTTTCCGATCAACACCAAAGCGGCGCCAAGGGCGATGAAGACCGAAAAGCCCAGGAGCAGGGGGATCTCGATGCCCTTTTGAACTACGGCAATACCCACGAGGATAAAAAGAGTCAGAATGATCCCGACGTATCCGACTATGGCGTATAGGCGGGGGAGAGCCAGTACTCCCTGTGTTTTCGCAACGGCATATTCGAATTTCCGACCGATCACGGCGCGTTCGTAGCCATCGTAGAGCTTGTCGGTGAGCCCTGAGAGGTCGATCTCGATAAAGCCCTTGGATTTGGGGCTTTCGTCCTTCCCTTCGGTCGACTTGGGGGTGTTTTTGGGGGCTTTGGCGGTGGACTTGGGCTGACGCTTCCGCTTGCTGGCGGCATGGGCACGGTCGTAAAAGGCCTCATAGCCCGACATGGAGGGTTCAGCGAGGAGCTTTTTTCCATTGACATATACACGCTTTTGGATGTCCACACAGGTCACCTCCGACCAGCTGTGCCGGCGGAGCACTCGCTTGCCCAGACAGATCGAAAAGCCTTCTCGGTCGTGGCGGATCTCGTATTTAGAGATGAGGAGCAGCGCCACCGTCGGAAGCAGGAGAAAGCCCCACACAAGGAAGAGTCCGTCGGGGATCTCGGTAACGGTGGTCAGGACACATCCCGCGATGATGAACAGAAGAAAGCCATAGGCCCAGCGGGCGGTACCGTATTGAAACACCCGACCCTTATCAAAGCTGTCGTCCGTAAGCTCGGGCAGGGGGATCTCCACGCAGTCCTTGGGGGTGTCCTTCCCTTCCTCGGAAGGGCGTTTTTTCTTGCTCATTTCGTTCCTCCTTTCTGTGTGGCTTGGTGTATGCTCGGTAGGCAAAAGGGCGCACACATGGGTGCGCCCCTACCGAAGGTTTGACGATTGCTTGCGGAGATTTACTCAGCCGAGAACTTGTACACCGTGGTGTAGTCGTACTTCTCGCCCGCGCGGAGAACGCCGTTGGTGAAGCTGTCGTCGCCCTGATGGTGGATGCTGTCGGGCATGGTCTGGGTCTCCAGACAGAAGGCGGTCTGGGTCTGCTGGGGCTTACCGCCGCGGAGGGGGAAACAGGGGTTCTTCAGGAAGTTTGCGGAGTAGAACTGGACGCAGGGCTGGTTGGTGTACATCTCCATCTTGCGGCCCGACACGGGCTCGTAGGCCACAGCGCGGAGCAGGAGAGCACCCCCTGCCTTGCACTTCTTCCAGCCCGTGAAATTGAAGCAGTGATCGTAGCCGCCTGCGATGCGGAGGTCTGCGCAGTCGGCAAAGAAGTCCTTGCCGATGGGTTTGGCCTCGGTGAAGTCGAAGGGAGTGCCGTCCACGGGCTTGACCGCCACGGGGATCAGATCCTTGTCCCCCGCCAGGTAGGACTCGGCATCCAGCCACAGGGTCTGGCCGAAGATGGGGCCGGAGGCGTTGCCCGCCAGGTTGAAGTAGGCGTGGTTGGTGAGGTTGATGGGAGTGGCTTTATCGGTCTCGGCCTCGTAGCGGATGGCCAGGGCGTTCTGATCGTCCAGGGTATAGGTGACCTTGGTGGTCAGGTTGCCGGGGAAGCCATCCTCGCCGTCGGGGGAGAAATAGGTGAGGGTCAAGGTAGCCTTATCGGCATCGGCCGCGGTCTCGGCGTTCCAGATGACGTAGGAGAAGCTCTTCTTACCGCCGTGGAGGCAGTTTGCGCCGTCGTTGGCGTAGAGGGTGTAGGTCTCGCCGTCCAGCTCGAAGGAGGCACCCGCGATGCGGTTGGCCACGCGGCCCACCAGGGCACCCAGGTAGCCGTCGGCCTTCTCATAGTCGGACAGAGAATCGTAGCCCAGGCAGATATCGGTGAGCTTACCGCTTCTGTCGGGAGTCTTGATGCTGACGATGGTACCGCCGAAGTCGGTGATCTCCAGGGTCATGCCGTTATCGTTGACCAGGGTAAAGAGGGTAGCGGTCTCGCCGCTCGAAAGCTTGCCCCAGGGGCGGGAATAGATGTTCATGGTATATACCTCACGGGATGTGTTATTTCAGTGGAAAGATCATACTACAGATACAAGATACGAGATACAAGATACAAGATATGGAAACACGAATAGGCTCGGTCTATCTTGTATCGGCCGAGCTTGCTCGGCGTGTATCTTGTATCTTTGTAACTCTTACGCGTCGTATCCGCTCGGGTTCATGGTCTGCCATCTGTCGGCATCGCGGCACATATCCACCATGTCGTGCTTGGCCTCCCAGCCCAGGATCTCCTTGGCTTTCGTAGCGTCGGCGTAGCAGGTGGCGATGTCACCGGGACGGCGGTCTACGATCTTGTAGGGAACGGCGCGACCCGTGGCGGCCTCGAAGGACTTGACGATATCCAGCACCGAGTAGCCGTGGCCCGTGCCGATGTTGTAGTGCTCCACACCGTTTACGGTGCGGGCGCGGCGGAGAGCGCAGAGGTGAGCCTGGGCCAGATCCACCACGTGGATGTAGTCGCGGACACCCGTGCCGTCGGGGGTATCGTAATCGCTTCCGAAGATGCTGAGGTAGGGACGGCGGCCCGTGGCCACCTGGGTCACGTAGGGGAACAGGTTATTGGGGATACCCTTGGGATCCTCGCCCATAAGACCCGACTTATGGGCACCCACGGGGTTGAAGTAGCGCAGGATGCTCACAGACCAATCCTTGTTCGCATACTGAATATCGGCCAGGATGCGCTCGATCATCTGCTTGGTCTCGCCGTAGGGGTTGGTGGTCTTGCCCAGGGGGGTGGTCTCCTTGATCGGGATCTCGGCGGGATCGCCGTAGACCGTGGCCGAGGAGGAGAAGACGATGATCTTCACACCGTGCTTCTTCATGGCCTCGCAGAGGTTGAGGGTGGAGACCAGATTGTTATAGTAGTAGGTTGCGGGGATAGACACCGACTCACCCACGGCCTTCAGGCCCGCGAAGTGGATGACGCTCTCAATATCGGGGTTCCCGGCAAAGATCTTGTCCAGAGCCTCGGCGTCGCAGAGGTCAGCCTTGTAGAACGCGGGGCGTGTACCCGTGATGGTCTCGATGCGGTCCAGGACGATCTCTTTGCTGTTGCAGAGATTGTCCACGATGATGGGGGTCTCGCCTGCTTGGATCAGCTCGACGACGGTGTGGGAGCCGATAAAGCCGGTTCCGCCGGTGATGAGGATGGACATGGGAGTTTCTCCTTTTCAAATGGTAGAAAGATAGGGGACGTGTGTGCAAACGGGGTCAACATAGGCTCTTGACGAATTCCCGCAATTCGTCCATGCAGGCCTCCATGTCCGCCACCAGCTTGATCTGGGTACGGGTACGGATCAGGTTATGCTCGGGATAGTCCACGTGGAAGTAGGTATCGCCGTCCAAGTAGTCCGTCAGGAAGCGGATGGCCTGCTCCAGGGTGAGCATATAGCCGCCATCGGGGAGCATGGCGATCTCCTTTTCGGTCAGAGCTCCTCCGCATCCCTTGATGAAGCCGCGGGCATAGACCTTGAACATCTCGGGGAGGAAACACACCTTAGATAGGTCCGGCTCATCCTCGGCGGCAGAGGTCGCCCCCGAACGGATGGAGTCACCCAGATCATACAGGGCAGAGCCGGGCATGACGGTGTCCAGGTCGATGATGCAGACGGCTTCCTCGGTGGTCTCGTCCAGCAGGATGTTGGAGAGCTTGGTATCGTTATGGGTCACGCGGAGGGGGAGGTCGCCGCTCTCCAGCGCGTCCACGATGAGGGCGCATTTGTCGGTGCGGTCTGTGATGAACTTGATCTCATCCGCTACCAGATGAGCTCTGCCCGAAGCATTCCGCTCCAAAGCGGCCAAGAAGTTGGCGTATCTCTTCTTGGTGTTGTGGAAGTTGGGGATAGACTCGATGAGCACAGAGGCATCGAAATCCGAAAGTCTGCGCTGGAAGTCACCGAAGGCCTCGCCCACGCGGGCAAAGGTCTCGGGGCTGTCCACGGTGAGACGGCAGACGGTGCCCTCCACGAAGTCGTAGGCGCGCCAGAAGCGGCCCTCGGGGTCGGTGTAGCCGTTTGCGCCGTCCTTGGTGAGGACGACCCGCATGGTTCCCCGCTCGGTGTCCTCGCCTGCCTTGGCAAGGCCTGCGCGGATGTGGTCGGTGACTGCCACGATGTTGTTCATGACCCCCACGGGATCCTTAAAGATAGCGGTGTTGAGGATCTGGAGGATGTAGCGCTTCCCGCTCTCGGCGGTGATGATGTAGGTACTGTTGATATGGCCGTTACCGCAGACCTTGAGATCTGTCACCGCTCCCCCGAAGGCGAAGCGGTCACAAACGGCCAGCACTTGTTCATGGGTAGGCTGGGTCATGGTATCAACCCCACAGATGCTCGGGGTACTCGCCCGCGTCGATGAGGGACTGGATGGCGTTCACCACCCAGGGCTTATCCTCCTTGTAGGTCACGCCGTACCACTCGGACTCGGTGGGGTAGACCTTCACGTCCAGCTTACCGGCCTTGACAAAGGTGTCGATGGAGGTGGGCAGGAGGGACTCGGCCTTGGCGGGATCGGCGGCGTTCTTCAGGTTGGCCATGAACACGTCGAAATCGGCATCCAGCATGGGGATGGTCTCGGCACCCAGGCCCCAGCAGTTCATGGAGACCACGGTCTCGCCATCCAGGAAGACCATGTTGCCGTTGGCATCGGGATACTGGGCATCATTACCCAGCTTCTCGATCTTGTGGGTCTCCACCAGATCAAAGAGCATACCGTTCTCGTCCACCTTGCAGATACCGCGGGAGCAACCGCCCTTGTCGGTGAGGGTCTTGTTGACCTTGAAGCCAACGGCGCAGCAATGGCAAACGCCGTCGTCGTCAAACTCGCCCTTCTCCAGCTTGGAGAGGTGAGCGGCCAGCTTCTCATAGGTGTTACGGCCGTAGAAATCATCAGCATTGATGACACCGTAGGGCTCCTTGACGATGTCACGGGTGGAGCGGACGGCGTGGGTGGTGCCCCAGGGCTTCACGCGCCCCTCGGGGATGGCATAGCCCTCGGGAATATCGGAAAGCTCCTGGTAGGCATACTCCACGGCGATGTGGGGCTCCACGCGGGCACCGATGGTAGCCTTGAAGTCCTCGGCAATGGCTTCCTTGATGATGAAGACGACCTTATCAAAGCCGGCGCGCTTGGCGTCGAAAATGGAGTAGTCGATGATGAAGTTGCCGTCCTTGTCGATGGGTTCCATCTGCTTGACACCGCCGAAGCGGGAGCCCATACCGGCGGCCAGGATTACGAGAGTCATGGTAAGTACCTCCGAAAAATAGTGTGTGCGGGATGCGCAATATGCATTCTGTTTCAGTTTATTATTATACTATATTTTATGGGATTTGTGGGGGAGCGGAGGGGATTATTAACATAATATTTACAAAAAAGCTCATCTCGCGTGGCCGTCTTCACGCGAAATGAACGTGCGTCAAAAATTTCGCCGTGCTTTTGTGCATTTTGACACAATTCGACATATAAATGATCAAATGCAATTTGATTTTGCAGGCAAATGTTGTTCAAAGTGCCCGTTTCGTCTTTGCAAACATAGTGAAAATCATCATTTTTACCAATTGACAAGAGGCATATTATATAGTAAAATTGTAATAATTTATTTAAAATTTACAAAAATCAAAAGGAGGATCTAACATGATCAAAAAGCGCATTCTTCTTGGTATCCTGTGCCTTTCCATGGTTGCTTCTTTCTTCCTGCACTCTCCCGTCACGAGTGCAACGAATGAGAACGTGCTGGATAGCCTTGCTTACCGCCCTCTGACCAATTCCGTCGGTTCCTTTGACGGAGAGCTTCCCTTCGACGTTCAGCTTCTTTCCTCGTCCACCGCAGGCTCGCTCGTTCCCGAGCTGGTTACCTCCATCGAGGAAATGACCGACCCCAAGAAGCTTTACGTGCTTGACGGCTACATTTACCAGTACAAGAAGATGATCATTCCCGTTGAACCTATCAATGAGATTGAACGGTACGGTTACGAGAAAAACTTCCGCATGATAGCGAACGGTACCACCACCGCTTATTCCGGTGTTAATACCACAAATCTCATTCCCGCCAAGAGCGGAGATGTTGTGATCTTTGACGGCTACGATTGCAAGAAGGGCGTTTCGATGTACATATGTATGTTCGATGCCAACAAGAAGTTCGTAAAGTCCGTCTGGATCGCAGCCAAGGACAACGGCATCCAGCTGTCCACCGTCGCCAACAAGTGGGCTGCTATCGACTCAGACCTCCTCGGTTTCACCTTCACCCTGACCGCTTCCTCCATGAAGTTCACCTCGGCTGCTGACATCGAGGCTTTGAATAAGACTGCGTACATCCGTATATCCTCCGGTTCCTACACAGGCGACGAGGAAATCTACGTCAACAAGCATCTCCAGACAGGCACTACCACGGTTTACGAATGGGTCAATACTGGCACCACCTATGCGCCCTCCGACAGCAGCGAGAAAATCGCTGAGCTGGAGCAAAAGATTGCTGACCAGGCCGAGAGCATCAAGAACCTCCAGGCAGCTGTGGAGAACGGCTTCGTCAATTGCCCTCTCAACAGAGAGGAGGCTTTGAACCTGATCCGTGATTGGAACAAGCCCATCTACGACACCACCGATATCGTCCTGTTTGACACCGAAAAGCCCGCCATCAACAACAGCAAGCTGACCGTCGACGCTGTGTATGCCGCGTATGACGCACTGATGGCTAAGTACCCCGCCTACGTCACCAAGACCCTTCTGGGCAATGCCTCCGACGGTGTGACCCCCATCTACCGTTACGATTTCCAGGCTCCCAAGCCTCACGAGTACAGCGGCGGTATCAACCCTGATATTGAGCGTCCCAAGGCCATCCTGCTGAGCGGTATCCACTCCGAATGGACGGGTATCTGGTCTCTCTACTACGCACTGGAGGAGATCCTGATCAACCCTGAGCTCCGTGACGTCAAAACCAACTGTCATCTCATTGTGGTTCCCCTGGTGAACCCCTACTGCCTGCTTCCCGGTAACTACGACAAAACCAACGGCCGTAAGAACGCCAACGGTGTTGAGATCCACCGCAACTTCGCCGTGGAGCATCAGGTCATCTCCTCTTCTTCTAATAACTACGGAGGCAAAGCCCCCCTGTCCGAGGTGGAATCTCAGTACATTGATCAGATCATGAAGTCGAATTCCGATGCGGCCTTTATGCTGAGTGCTCACAACTTTGATAACGGCGGCGGTAAGGACTATGGCACCAGCTTCATCTGGGCTTCCACCGCGACCAACTACCTCTACAACCTGAGCGGCCGCTTCGTGGTCAACATGAGCTACGCTTGGGAAGACAAGTACGGCGACACCTTCCGCGCCAACATTGACGCGAACAAGTCCTCTATCCAGCCCGCGGGTGATTACACCGTTGGTATGATCGGCCGTTCCACCACCCCCGGCACCGAGGCCAAGCACGCCATGCTGTACGGCATTCACGCCGCTACCCTTGAGGTTGGTGGCGACATGGTTGCTCTCGGAGGCGCAACCAATTCTTCCATGACTCTGACCCGCGGCGCAGAGGTCTACGCCAACTACATCAAGACCGCGTTCAATAATTTCGATTGCCGCGACAAGACCGACTACGCCCCCATTCTGGCTGGCAATATGGTGAACTGATCGGTTTACCGTTTGTTCAGGTAATCAAAGAGCCGACTCCATCCTTACGGAGAAGAGTCGGCTCTTTTCGTTATTTCCGTGGGTGGAAACTGCCGAGCAAGCCGCTCTCCGCTCCCCTTGGTCGCTGCAGATTCTCTGCCTTTTTCTTGTTTGCGGCTTGAACGCGTTTCTCTCACTCACACATTTCATCAAAAAGAAAAGCCTGTGCTTTGCACAGGCTTTTCTTTTTGGTGGAAACGGAGGGGCTCGAACCCGCGACCTCACGGATGTGAACCGTGCGCTCTAACCAGCTGAGCTACGCTTCCGCAACGTTGATATTATATCACAAAGAGTTGAAAATGTCAATAGGTTTTCCGAAAATATTTTCAAGAAATTTTGAGGCGATCTACGGAGGAATTTCATTGCGTTTTCCCTCCGTGTCTCCGCTTCGATGCTGCTTCCCCGCCCTCCTTTCGGAGAGCGGGGACTTTTGCGAAGGATTACAGCTCGACCTTAGGAAGGCCTGCGAAGCCGACAGCCAGGTCGTCGTCGGTGGGGACGTAGTCGGTCATCTGGCCGTTGTTGAACTTCTCGTAGGCCACCATGTCGAAGTAGCCCGTGCCCGTCAGGCCGAAGAGGATGGTCTTCTCCTCGCCGGTCTCGCGGCACTTGATGGCCTCGTCCATGGCGACGCGGATGGCGTGGCTGGACTCGGGGGCGGGGAGGATGCCCTCCACGCGGGCGAAGTACTCGGCGGCCTCAAAGACCTCGGTCTGCTTGACGGTAGTGGCCTCCATGAGCCCGTCGGCGTAGAGCTGGGACAGGATGGGGTTCATGCCGTGGTAGCGCAGACCGCCCGAGTGGTTGGGAGCGGGGATGAAGCCGCTGCCCAGGGTCTTCATCTTGACCAGGGGGCAGATCATGCCGGTATCGCAGTAGTCGTAGGCGAACTGACCGCGGGTCAGGCTGGGGCAGGAGGCGGGCTCGACGGCGATGAAGCGGTAGTCGGCCTCGCCGCGGAGCTTCTCACCCATGAAGGGAGCGATGAGACCGCCCAGGTTGGAGCCGCCGCCGGCGCAGCCGATGATGATGTCGGGCTTGATGCCGTACTGATCCATGGCGATCTTGGTCTCCAGGCCGATGACCGACTGGTGGAGCATGACCTGGTTCAGCACACTGCCCAGGACGTAGCGGTAGTTGCCCAGAGTGCCCGCGGCCTCAACGGCCTCGGAGATGGCGCAGCCCAGAGATCCGCCGGTACCGGGGTGCTTCTCCAGGATCTTGCGGCCCACCTCGGTGGTGGTGGAGGGGGAGGGGGTGACCTGGGCGCCGTAGGTACGCATGACCTCGCGGCGGAAGGGCTTCTGCTCGTAGCTGACCTTCACCATGTAGACACGGCAGTCCAGACCCAGGTAAGCGCAGGCCATGGACAGAGCGGTACCCCACTGGCCCGCGCCCGTCTCGGTGGTAACGCCTGCGAGGCCCTGCTTCTTGGCGTAGTAGGCCTGGGCGATGGCGGAGTTGAGCTTATGAGAGCCCGAGGTGTTGTTACCCTCGAACTTGTAGTAGATCTTGGCGGGGGTCTGCAGCTTCTCCTCCAGGCAGTAGGCGCGCACCAGAGGGGCGGGACGGTACATCTTATAGAAGGAACGGATCTCCTCGGGGATCTCCACGAAGGGGGTGGTATCGTCCAGCTCCTGCTTGATCAGCTCGTCGCAGAAGACGGGGCGGAGATCCTCGTAGGTCATGGGCTGAAGGGTCTCGGGATTGAGCAGGGGGGCGGGCTTATTCTTCATATCGGCGCGGAGGTTGTACCATGCCTTGGGCATGTCGGCCTCGCTGATATAGATCTTATAGGGAATTTCTTTCTTCATTTCGGTTGCGCTCATGGTTGTATCTCCTGTAAAATAATGATTTTATTGGGGGCGGTTCGGGGACGGGGTCACCATCGTCTGCCCATGCGGCGGAATCGGTACATATTGCCTCCTCTTCGGAGCCAAATAAAAATGCCCCGAACAAAGTTTTACTTTGCTTCGGGACGAATCAAAGGATCCGCGGTACCACCCAAATTGATGCTTTCATCTGAAAGCCATCCTCTCACGCGCACGGTCATACGCTCCGCAGGGTAACGGGCGCGGCTCCCGTCAGGCACTACCTCCCGATCTCTCGGGGTCTCGTCCTGCCCTCCAAAGTCCATTCACGCGGAGACCGTACCGCCCTTCCACCGTCGGCGGCTCTCTATGATCGGCTTTGTACGCGCTACTCTTCTTCGTCATGGGTTTGAAATGATGAGGTTATTATAGCACACAGGCCCTTGTTTGTCAAGAGGTTTTTGCAACTTTTCTCGCCTCATCCTGCAAAAATACAGCCCGCCGAGGCGGGCCGTATGGGGTAGATATTACTCTGCGTACTTCAGCGTGTAGGTAGTCTCGGCATTGTCGTGATCTCTGACAATGATCTCGACCTTATCGTCGTGCCAGATGGCCTGGTGGAAGCACTCGAACTTGGCATCCTCACCGTTGACCTTCACGTCAAAGCTGACGGAATCCAGCGCGGTGCCGTCGGCGGTGTAGAGGATCAGAGCGCACTTGACCTTGTCTGCGCCGTTGGTATCCTCCACCTGGTACATCTTGACGTAGTGGGTCTTGTCCATAGAGGTGTACTTAGCGATATGTCTGCCCTCCAGAGCCGAGACGTCCTTGGCGGAGTCACAAGCGACCAAAACGGGAGTCAGGCACAGAACCAGCGCAAGGCAAACGAGAAGAGCACGGAAAGTCTTTTTCATGGTAGTATCTTCCTTTCAAAAAGATTGGTACATTCATTATAGGGTATAATGCCCCTTTTGTCAAGAGAAAATTGCATTTTTATTCCCATTCGGTCAAAAAAGCAGCCAACTCCGCTTGGGGGGATTACTATGTACTGCTGTCGGAGGTATCTTTTTTGAACAGGCTTCGGAACATATCCCGCACCCCGTCCACCTGCTCGGAGCTGTGCTTCCCTCTCACGCACTCGTTGGCGAAATGCTCGCAGTTGTTGTAGAGGATGTGGTAGCCCCGCTCACCCAGGCGGGCGCGGGCGGTGGAGACGGCTTCGTCGGGGGTACGGTTGGCCTTTTTCTCCTTGCGGTCGAACTCGGCTACCTCCAGGAACTGTCCGCTCAGGAAGGTGTCGATATCCGTGGACAACACCTCCACCTCGCTGTCCTTCAAGGCAGGGCGTGCGGCGGGAGCCAAACCGAACTGGATGACTTCATCGTCGGAGACGTAGACCCCGTAATGGTAGACCGTCCCCGACTTGACGCGGATCATGTCCCCGTAGCGGGGCTCGGTCAAAAGCCACTTCATGCCCCGACCTTCTTTTCGATGTAGTCGATGACGTCCCGCAGGGTCTCGAAGTCGGAGAAGCCCACGTCGTCGAAGCGGATGCCGAACATCTCCTCGATGCCGATGACGACGTAGAGGACGCCTACCGAGGACAGGCCCAGGTCGGCGGCCAGGTTGGCGGACTCGTTCATGGTCTCCTCGCTGATCTCCAGGGAGGGCATGGCCAGCTTCATGATCTCACAGAGCTTGGCTTTGATCTCATTTCTGTTCATTGGGGCTCACTCGCTTTCTTTCGGTCGATCTTCATGGCGGGGGTACGGGGGAAATCGGTATCGCGGAGGATAATTTTCTGAATGCGCTCGAAGGGAGGCAGGGTCTCGTTGATCTTGCGGATCTCCTCACGGAAGTAGGCTTCAAGATCCGCGATGCCCATGGCCTTGACGGTGGACATACGGGGCAGGATCTCCAGCACCAGGATCTGGGCACCGTTGAGCATGCGATCGTAGACCACGCAGTCCTGCACCGCGTCGATGCCGTAGAACTTCACCTCCAGCTCGGCGGGAGAGACGTTCTCACCGCTCTGGAGCACGATGATCTCCTTGATGCGGCCCGTGATGTAGAGGTAGCCCTCCTCGTCGATGCGAACCAGGTCGCCCGTCTTGAACCAGCCGTCCTCGTAGGCGATATCGTTATCCGCGCCGCCCACGTAGCCGTCCATCATGTTGATGCCCTTGAGCCACAGCTCGCCGTCTACGATCTTGTAGTCCATACCGCCGTAGATGAGGCCGACCGACTCGGGCTTGTTGAGAGCCTCGGGGTTGCCGCTGACCAGATTGGCGGACTCGGTGAGGCCGTAACCGGGGAGAAGGGTGATGCCCAGCTTATCATATTCGCGGACGAGGTAGGGGGGCACAGCGGCCGCGCCGCAGATGATGGTCTTCATGTCGGGGCCCAGCATATTGCGGCCGAACTGCTTGGACAGTCCCAGGGCCATCTCGGCCAGGGCGGGGACCATGACCATGATGGTGGGCTTGAAGACCGCCACGTCCCGGAACATATCCTTGTTGTTGCGGCAGATCATGAGGGTACTGCCCGTGTAGAGGGAGGTCATGAGGTTGCGGATGAGGCCGAAGACGTGGGTCAAGGGGAGAACCAGGAGGTAGCGCTCCCCGAAGATGGTTTGGATGCCGTAGCAGCCGTTCTTGGTGCCCTCCATGACGGCTCTGTGGGAGAGCTTTGCGCCCTTGGACTTGCCCGTGGTGCCGCCCGTGAAGAGGACGGTGCAGAGGGTCTCGCCGGGGATAGAGATGGCGGGAGCGGCGGTCTCGGAGGAGGTCTCGGCGGGGACGAGGGCAGCATTGCCCGTCTGCCCTATGAGGACGGTCTTATCGGCCAGAGCCTCATGGAAGATGACCGCCTTCATGCCGAACATCATGGACATACCGAAGACGGTTTTCTCGTCCAGGTGAGCGGGCATCAGCACCGAGGGCAGGCCGTAGGTGGCACAGGCCAGGAAGGCCTTGACGAACTCCACCGAGTTGGGGCAGAGGATGCCCACCAGGGAGCCGGGGGTGATCCCCGCATCCTTGAGCGCGCCTCGGAAGGCGGCGACCATACCGTCCAGCTGGGCGTAGGTGTAGGTCTTGCCGTTATCCACGATGGCGGGAGTATCGGGGCAGGTGCTCACCGAGTGCTCCCACATCTCGGTGACGTTTTTGTAGTCTACGATCTTCTCAAAGGTCTCGGGGTCTGTGTACTTGCGAAAGATTTCGTTGCTCATAGAAGCTCCTTTATGTGCGGTATTTTTCTTCGTAGTAGCGTTTCAGCTCCAGCTCTTTTTCCCGAAGCTGCTCGGAAACGGCGTTCATCTTATCCACCGAGGGGATGAGTCCCACGGCACTCTTGACGTCAAAGGGCTCTCCGATCACCACGCGCTGGGCACGGTACCATTTCTCCCGCTTGACGATGTAAACGGGGAGGATGGGGGCACTTGCGCGGTGGGCCATGAGGATGGCTCCCGACTTGAAGGCCTGTACCTCCCTGCCGTCCCCTTGGTTGACCTGTCCCTCGGGGAAGATCACCACGGCCTTGCCCTCCTTCAGACGATCCACCGTCTCGTGGAAGCTGGCCATGCTGAAATTGTCCTTGTCCACCCGAATACAGTGCATCCGCTCCAGCATGAAGGTCATGAGCTTGTTCTTGTACAGATCCTTTGTGACCAAGCAATGCAGGCGGCGCCAAGGAAAGGCGGTCAGCAGGGTGATGGGATCCATGAACGTGGGGTGGTTGGAGGAGATGAGAACGCCCCCCTTGGGGCATTTTTGTCCCATGTGGATGACCCGCGGACGGATCCAGATCAGGGCGGGGATGGCACCCGTGATCTTCACGAAGTCGTAGAAGAAGTTACTTCCGATCCTTCTCTTCTTCCCCGACTCTGGCTTCGAGCTGATGTTGGAGTTCAATGATCTTACCTCTCATGATTTCTGTGAGATCTGCCACGTTGCGGGTCAGGCCGAGGCTGTCGTCGACCAGCTCCCTCGGGTCGAGGGGAGCGCCGATGATGACACGGTTTCGCTCCTTGCAGAAGAGCTTGGCCGTGGAGTAGACGGGAATGATGGGGGTGTCGGTCTCCAGGGCCAGGTAGGCGGCGGAGGGCTTGAAGGGGAGGGGACGTTCCTCTCCCTCTTTGGGGAGACGGGCCTCGGGGTAGATCTCAATGACCCCGCCCTTATCCAGGATGCGGGAGCATCGGTCCATAAAGGAAAAGTCCATAGCGTCGCGGTCCACGCGGATCATGCCGAAGCATTTCAGGAGCGTCCCCAGGACGGGGCGGCCGTCATACAAGACCTCGGCGGCCAGGGCGCGGAGGGTGCGGCCCGGAAAGAGGAAGAGCAGGACAGCAAAGTCGTACAGGGTCTGGTGGTTGCAGATCACGATGGCCTTGCCCTTGATGCGGCGGGACTGGCGGGCCTTATCCTCGTAGTAGACCTTGGTGCGGAAGATGAGCCTCTGGGGGATGTAGCCCGTGATCTTGACGAACCAGTGGAAAAAGGCGATCATAGGGTCACCTCGGCGGTCGCGGCGGCGGGTGTTTCTTCACGGTAGAGCCTGTTGACTGCGCTCTGGAGGATGGCCAGGGTGATGACGTTGAGGGGCAGGATGAAGAAAACGCAGGACAAAAGGATCAGGGGCAGGAGGGGGAGCTTGACCTGCTTCCCTTCCTCGGCGGCCTTGTCCAGGATGAGACGGCGGAGCTTGATGATCGTAATGATCTGCCCGAAGGGGATCAGGCAGGAGAGCAGCCACCAGGGGAGGGACTTGAGCTTGCCCGTCAGCTTGCGGATCGACCCGAGAAGCAGTCCCGTCCAGATGAAGCCGAAGAGGAAGCCCGACAGGATAGACAGGCCTACCTGTACGAAGATGATCTCCTCCTGGTCCGCCTTGACCTCCTCGGCCTCGATCTCGGAGATATCCAGCGCGAGGTCGAACTCCTTGAACTGGCGGGCGAGGACGGCGGGGGTAAAGTCACGGGGGAGCTTGAAAGCCAGGAAGAAGCCTACGACACAGGTGATGCAGACGATGAAGGGCACCACCAGGTTGGCGAAGTTGTAGACCGTAGCGGCCTCCTCGGCGGAGACGGCGGCATCGGTAGCCAGGCCGTAGAGCTTGCGGTAGGCCTCGGAGGAGTCGGTGGCCCAGGTAAAGCCCTTCTCCTTGGAGAGGAAGATGTTCTTGACGTACTCGTAGACCAGAGAGCCCGAGATAGCACCCACGATGGAGGTGGCCACGGCGTTGCCTGCGAAGTACATGGCGGAGTGGTTCTTCCCCGTCAGCCGCTCCTCCACGCAGGAGATCTGGGCGGGGGCCAGGTAGGGCATCATGAAGAAGGCACCGATGGACCAGCTGGCACCCAGACCGCCCAGGATGCCGATGGCGATCTTGAGGGTGGTATTCCCCTCGCCCAGCATGAAGCGGGAGGCGAAGAAGAAGGTCATGATGGCCACGGCGAAGACCAGGAGACAGGACTGGTAGGTAGCGCGGACACCGTAGCGGGCCTTGGACTTATTGAAAAGGTAGAGCATGATGGGCACAGGGGCGAAGGCGCAGGTATTGAGCAGGGCCATCTGGAGACTGTTCATGCCCATGCCGCCGATGATCATGCCGTTCATGCCCGAGAGGAACATCTGCATACCGAAGAAGGTACAGCAGTTGACGTAGAGCCAGCGGCGGAAGATCTTGTTTTTGAAGGTCAGGCGCAGAGACTCGCCCAGGGAGATCTTCTCGGGGGAGAGGCCCTCGTTCTCGGGGTAGCCGTACTTCTCGCCCTCCTTGATGAGGAAGAGGGGGATGAGCATGGAGAGCATGAGGGGGGTGCTGACGAACACCAGGGTATGGATGTGCATATCCAGCCCCTTCAGCACCACGGGCACCAGCGCGTAGACCAGGCAGTAGGAGATGGTGTCGAAGAAGGACTTATACCCCGACACGCGGAGCCTTTGAGGCTCGTCCTCACAGACCGAGGAGAGAGAGCCGTAGAAGGCGATGAGGCACATGGTGTAGGAGGCGAAGAAGATGAGGTTCCAGAAGAAGACCCAGACCGTATTGAACAGGCTGTACTCGGCCTGCACGGGCAGGACCCAGGACAGGATGAAGCTCACCAGCATAGGGAGGAAGCAGACCGCGATGGCGGGACGGCGGCGGCCCCACTTGGTGGAGAGGGTATCGGTGATATAGGCGAAGGGGATGTCGATGAGACCGTCAAAGACCTTGCCCAAGGCAAAGAGGACGGGGAACAGGGCGGGGAGGATGAAGCAGAAGCCGGGCATGATGGCCTGGAGCTGCTCCCCCGCCTCCAGGGCGGCGGGATTCAGAGCGTCGGAATAGTAGGAGCCCATGAGTACCATGAGGAAGTTGGGGCCGAAGCCCGAGAACGCGAAAAGGAATTCCTTCCACTTGGTGTTCAGTGATCGTACCATGTTGACCTTCCTTTCGTTAGGGCGGCATCTTGCCGTCTCAATGGTTGCGGATGTATGCGGTAAAGTCCTTGACCGTGAAGAGGGGCGTGCCGTCGGCGTACAGCTCCTCGATCCCAAAGCGGGTCTTGATCTCGCTTTGCAGGGCGAAATATTCCAGGCTGGTGCCTCCCAGCTCATGGAAGAAGTGGGCATCGGCGGGGATCTCGTTGGCCGAGCGATCCAGGGCGGCGGCGAAGCATGCCCGCACCTCGGCCTCCAGGCCCGACAGACGCTCCTCCACCCGACGGTCGATACCGCTCGCGTCAAAGGTGACGATCTCGCCGCTCGCCACGGCCTTGGCTATGCGTGAGCGGGAGAGCTTGATCTCACCGCCGCGCAGCAGAGGCTCGTAGGTCATCAGCACGCGGTTGACGGCACGCTCCAGCTTGACGGCGGACAAAGCCCTTGTCAGCTCGGCGTGTATGGTACGCAAGCCCTCGGCGGAGTAGCCTCCGCCCAGGGAGGCCAGGAGGGTGATCTCCCCCGTTATAGCCTTGAAGAGGCAGACCTGCTCCACGCCCTTGACGGCGATGCCCGACTCGGCCAGGACGGGGTTGATGTTCTCACCGTCGGGGCCGATGAGGAGATCGTCGCGACGGCCCTTGATGAAGTAGCGGCCACCCTTCTCCTCGGCCAGGTCTCCCGTGGCGAACCACGCGTCGAAGTCCGTCTCGGTGGTGGTATCCCCTTGGGTGATACGGGCGGCGCGGGTCTTGCTCTTGACCAGCAGCTCACCGTCCCCGCTGACGCGGTACTCGGTGGTATGGAAGGGCGCACCGATGGAGGCGGTGTTGAGGATTTTTCTCTTGTCCGAGAACTCCACCGAGGTGATGCCCAGCTCGGTCATGCCGTAGCCGTTGGCCAGGTGGTAGCCGATGCCGTTGAAGAAGGCCAGGGTCTCGGCAGAGATGTGGCTCCCGCCCGAGATGAGGAACTCTATGCTATCCCCGAAGAGGCCTTCCCGCACCTCGCGGAGAGCCTTACGGGCCAGCAGATCGCCGCTCTTTCCCAGCTTGTTGACCAGGCGGGTGGCTTTTTGGAACTTGCGGTAGGTCTTATCCCCCCGTCCCGCGATCTTGCGGGTGGCGGCCTTGTGGACGGCCTCCCAGACCACGGGAACGGCGAAGATGTGGGTGACCTTATGCTTTTTCACGGTATTCTGCACCGTGGCGGGATCCAGATCCTTGGGGAAGACGAAGGTACGGCTGAAGAAGCCGAACCAGAGGTAGACGGCGATGAAGCCGAAGACGTGGCAGAGGGGGAGGAGCATGAGGTGCTTCAGCTCGCCCTCGTAGTGGTGTCCGATGGAGGGGCAATGCTTGAGGATCTCCAGGCTGTCGCAGACCTGGTGGTAGAAGCTCTCTCCGCCGTAGGTGCAGAGCTTGACCTGCTCGGAGGTGCCCGAGGACATGAAGGTGACCTCCTCGCCGAAGGGGACGGGCTTGCATGCTTCCCCGCTCTCGGTATCGACCTCTGCCACCGCATAGGTGGGCACCGAGAAGGAGCGGCTGTCGGATATCACGGCGGCGATGCTGTGGTCGGTAATGACCGACTCCAGGACCGCGTCGGGCAGGCGGGTATTCATGAGCAGAATATTGTAGCCGCACTTGAGGACGGCCCAGAAGCAGGTGATCCAGGCGGGGCTGTTCTGGGCGTAGAGGCCCACCGTACTGCCTGCGGGGATCCCTTGCAGGGTCTTTTGGAGGGTGGGTGCCACCGCCTCGATATGGGCGCGGGCCTCTGCGTAGGTGGTCTTTTTCACGCGGTAGCCGTCGGTGACCTCGAACATGGTGTTCTCCGCCTCGGCGAACATGTAGGCGTAGAGGGACTCCATGGTGTGGCTCTCGCGGCTGAAGCGGGCGAGCTTGTCGGTGACGTACTCTTCAATGGTATTGAAATCTCGGATATTTCGGAGCTTCATGTTCTCTCCATCTTCATATAAAGAATGCATAAAGTGTCGATGGGTGTCGCAATCAGAGATATTATAGCACAGAACCGTCACAAAATCAATAGTCGCGGGGATATTTTTTGAGACTTTTTCGGCGGTCGGGACACCTGTTTTTCGTTTGTGGCGGAAGACTTTTCCGCCATTTCGGTTGTATATTATTAAAAATTCCCAACAGATATAACCGAAAGCCCGGATATTTGGAGGTTTAGACTATTGCATTTTTCGCCGCGCTGTGGTATACTGTTACAGTCGAATTCTATGCGCCGAGGCGCTGACAGTGAAGTCGAAAAATTCTGTAGATAAAGGAAAAAACACCATGAAGAAGATCATTTGCAAGGTCGAGTACGACACCGAGGCTTCTACCCTCGTGGCCAAGTACACCGAGGGCAACTTCGGCGATCCCGCCGGCTTCGAGGAGACTCTGTACGTCACCGAGGGCGGCAAGTACTTCCTCTACGTCAACGGCGGCGAGGAGTCCATCCACGCCAAGGAGGACATCAAGCGTGTCTCCGCCGCGAAGGCCGAGGAGTGGAAGGCAGAGCATAATCTGTAATGCCGAAAACAGAGAGAACGGGGCTTTTCGGAGCCTCGTTTTTCTTTATATTTTTTCTTCCAATCTGTTGACTTTGTTTCCCTCTTGTGCTATAATGTAATCAACGGAACCGTTTATGACACCGCAAGAAAGGAGCCCGTCATGACCGATATGGATGAGAACCGCTATCCCCCTGTGGAGACCACACCCGGTGAGGAGGCTTACTATGCCACGGAGGCGCGGCGGATGAATGAGGACTACCGTGTACGGGGACGAATGATCCCGCTTTTGGGGGTATTGACTTCCCTTTTGTTCTGCGTGCTGATCCCCGTGTGGTACGGCGCGTTTGCGGGGGAGATCACCCCCATAGCCGTGCTGGTGTTCGGGGCTTTCCTCTCCCTGTTCGCCATTCCTTGCCATCTGCTGGGGGGGAGTCGGGACGTGATCCCGGTGGGATGGGTGAAGTCTCTGCTCTACCTCCTGGGCATCCTCATCAACACGGCGGGCACCTCCCTGTGCATGACGGCCTATTACCTGCACCTCGGCAAAGAACCGACCCACGGGGAGCTGCTGTTGGGCTTTATCCTGCCTGTTGTGCTGTTCGGTCTGGTCTGTGTTTTGATCCAAGTCAAGCCTGATCGGTACGGGCTTTGGACGGGGCTGACCTGCCTGTTAGCGGTCATATTGATCATCGTCAGCATCGTGTTCTGGGTGAGGAGCGACAGCAAGGTGCTGTTCAGCTTTGCCTTCTTCGACCTGCTCTGGACTCTGATCGCGGTGATCGCTCTCCACGTGGCCTGCTCCGACGAGGAATCACCCTGGCTGCGGTTCTCCTCCTTTGCAGCCTTTGGGGTGCTGATGGCGGTGGGGATGATCGTGCTGATCATCCTGGTCTGCGCCGCGGGCGGGGACGGGTGCGATTGCGACTGCGGCGGGGACTGCTGTGACGGCGGGGACTGCGGATGTGGAGGGTCTTCCTCGGACAGTGGAGCCGCAAGGAAGCGGCGCGGTTGATCGAAAAAAAGAAACGGTACGTCCGAGGGTGGGCGTACCGTTTTTTAGTTGATCAACACATCTGATTTTTCTGATTAACCGGCGTAGCGTTTGCACCACAGCCACAAGCGCGAATTGCGATAGGATTTTTTCAAGGTTGTTTCGAGATTTCTGTCTTGCACCACAGCCACAAGCGCGAATTGCGACGAGATGTTTTTCTTGATGTACAGCCAGCCGTAGTCTTGCACCACAGCCACAAGCGCGAATTGCGACTTAGCAAGGGTTATCCTCCCGTTTGACAATTACCTTGCACCACAGCCACAAGCGCGAATTGCGACCGTATATGGACATAATGGCGTTGTACTTGGAAAGTCTTGCACCATAGCCACAAGCGCGAATTGCGACGGCAAATCTGCCTATTGTGTGGTGTGCACACGGATTACATGTGTGCAGTTTATACCTTATCGAGTGTATTTGCTGCTGAAAAACATCAGGCTTACGCACACTTTCTCGATTCAGGGCGTCCAAGTCGCCCTATGATCCACGCGAAGGGAGGGGGATCTCCCGTTTACTCCGACTTCGCGCCCAGTTCTTTTTCGATGATCAGATCTATGCCCTTGATGGCAAGATTCTGACTGGCGTTGTAGTCCGCGTTCTCCTCAAAGCCGCACGCGGTGCAGACAAATCTTGCCTGCGTCAGGCGGTTTTCCTTGTCGATATGACCGCATCGGCTGCAGCGTTGGCTGGTATACTGCGGATCCACGAAGATCACCTTGATCCCCAGCTCCTTGGCTTTGTTTTCCACCTTGGCTCGGAGATCGTAATGCGTCCAATCCTTCAGGAAAGGCTCTACAACACCCTCTGTGATTCCCTCAAGCTTCTCCATCTGAATCACACCACATTGATTCTTGACAGCGAAGTCCACAAGGGCTCTCGCGTATTTATGGTTGGCCGTGTCGCGGAAACGCTTGATCTTATCCGCGATCTCTTGGGCGGGCTTGTTTCGGGTGGCTCTGCCGTGACCGATCCGACCGTCTCCGCAGTATGCGCCCTGCTTGAGCAGAGAGCGTCTGCGGGCCTCCACGTTCTTGCGGAAGGCCTCGATCTCACCGGGCTGAATGGTAAACCTTCGCAGATCCCCATAAACCGAGGCGCAGATCGGTACCTTGATGCCGAGGTCGACACCCAAAATGCGGTTTGGATCCAAGCCTGTTGCCTCCTCTGCCTCAAAGCAGTAGGTCAGCATCATTACCCATTGGTGCTTGTCTCTGTCGTAGACCAGCTTGCTCGCCGTATAGCGATAGAGTTTTTCATAGCACCGTTGCAGTATGCTTCTGGTGGAATTATCCTTGACCAAGCATCTGAAATTGAATCGTCCTGTGGGCAATCCATATTCACTCTTGGCCATTTCAGGGCGGAGCAGGCTCAACTGTATACAAAAGTCCTGACCCATGGGCTGCAGACCCTTGATGGATCCCTTATGAAGGTCGATCGGCTGATCCTTTTTGTAGGAGATCATGGATCTTTGTCCCGTCTCCATTTCCCATTGCGTATCCTTGAATGCCTTTCTAACGATCTGTAGAGTAGTTGCAAGATTTCCGGTATTGCTCAACAGCTCGTGGCTGAACAAATTGTATATGTAGTTTTGCAGAGTCTCTTGCTTAACGGTCGCTTGATTATCCAGCAGATACTTTTTGAAATAGCCCGATTCAAGTCCGCTATCCTCATAAAAGTAACGGATCGATCTGTTCTTGACTTGACGGATCTCGTCCTGTAGCTTCCACAAGATCTCATTGACCTTTTTGTAATCAATATCACCGTCAAACCCGTCTACAGACAGGAATATCAAAGGGAGCTTGACAACTTTGGTTAATGTTTTCTGGCTCACGGTCTGCCTCCTTTCTTGCATCTATTATACAGCATGGACAGATGAAAGTCAATGCCCGAGGGGGTATGTGATTTCCGCTTTTTTTGTGAATTATTAGGGGAAAAGATCAGAAATACACCGTCTTCCCCGTCCGTGCCGACTCATACACGGCGCAGACGATCTCCACCGCCTTCAGCGCGTCGGCGGGCAGGACCTCGGGGTCGCGGTCGTCCAGCACGGCGGCGATCATGTCCTCCACCACGTGGTCATGACCGAATTTACGGGCGGCGTCCTCGGGGATGGCGGCGAGGTTGCCTCCGCCGTAGCGGGTGAGCATCTCCGCCTCCTCGGCGTCCTCGTCCGCCGAGTCGGTCATCTTCCAGAGCTTGAGGCAGTCGGCATCGGCCTCCACAGAGCCACCCGTGCCGTAGAGCATGATCTCGGTGGAGATACCGGGGTAGGCGCAGGTGGTGGAGACGAAGGTAGCCGCCGCGCCGCTCTTGAAGGTGATGAGGGAGGCGGTGGTGTCCTCGGTCTTGATGTCGTGGTTGTAGATGCCCATGTGAGAGGTGACAGAGGCCACCTCGCCCATGAGCCACTGCATGAGATCCACCGTGTGAACCGACTGGTTCATGAGGGATCCGCCGCCGTCCATCTCCCAGGTGCCCCGCCAGCCGCCGTTGTCGTAGTAGGCCTGGTCGCGGTACCACTTGACCCCAAAGGTGCCGAGGATGAGTCTGCCCAGCCGTCCGCTTTGGATGGCCTCACGGATGGGGTACATATCCACGTTGAAGCGGTTCTGATGCACCACACCGCATCTCATGCCGGTGCGCACACGGGCCTCCTCAATGAGGCGGGCGCGGTCGGGGGTGATGTCCAGGGGCTTCTCCACCAGCACGTGCTTCCCTGCCTCCATGGCGCGGACGGCGAAGTCGGCGTGCATGGCCGAGGGGAGGCAGATGCTGATGCACTCCACGCGCTCGTCGGCCAGAAGCTCCTCAAAATCGGTATAGGCAGTGACGCCCGCGTACTTTCTTTGGGCTTTGGCCAGTCGCTTTTCATCCAGATCGCAGACCGCCACCAGATCGGCGCGGTCGGAGGCGTAGGCGGCATCGGCATGGGCCATACCGATGCCCAGACCGAGGACGGCATAACCGAGTTTTCTTTGGGAGGTAGACATGATGTTGATTCCTTTCTTTTGGAAAGTGTTTTTGAGTTCAAATTTGGGTTTATCGGTCTGCGACCGAAATGCAAGCAAAATGCAAAATCAAGAACGAAGCGGCGGTACGATAACGGCTTTCGACTATGGATATTCCATACAGGGCAATGCTTTTCGGGTGTTTGATCGAAAAATCTTACCATAAAATAGGCTTTTGCGAAGCAAAAGGCTTCATTCATTTTGCATTT
>JBGVRH010000017.1:0-81100 GCA_045128275.1 Eubacteriales bacterium
TGGTCGAGGGTTGCCCCAAGACCGTCAAGGAGGGCATCTCCAAGGAGGACGCTGAGAAGATCAAGGCTCAGCTCGTCGAGGCCGGCGCAACTGTTGAGATTAAGTAATTTCACCACCCGGTTCTATCCTGTCGCCGCGTAACGCGGCGACAGGAACCAAATTCCCTGCTGTACAATGTTGGATATGAAAATACCGCCTCGGTTTTCCGGGCGGTTTTTTTGTTGAAGGTTATGTGACACAGATACAGTCGGAATTTCAAATTGCAGTTTATAGGGGAGCGGGGGAACGGCCTCCGGCGGCCAAGAACCATTTTGGAAAAAGGTTCTTGGATCTCCAAAAACTTTCAAAAAAGCATAGATATGCCAAGAGATTTGATAGTGGGTAGCATAGGGGAAACCCCCATGGGGCCCCTTCCCCATTGGTGTATTGGATGCGTGAAAGGGATATGAATCCCACCGACAAACCCCAATTTGAACTCTCACCATATCAAAAATACGAGATACAGCAGGGTCGTTCCCTATCTTGTATCTCGTATCGGCCGAGCTTGCTCGGCGCGTATCTTGTATCTTGATCAGATGATTCCAAACTCCGCCTTGAGCTTCAGCACGCGGAGGACGGACTCGTCGATGCGCTCCTCGGAAATGACTCCCTCGCGGACGGCATCCAGCACGGCGGGCACCTGCTTCCAGTAGGTGGAGCAGCACAAGAGATCGTTGCCCGAGAGCACGGCCTGCACCGCCGAGGCGCGGTCGCCCGTGTAGAGGGTGATGGCGTTCATGTCCAAAGAGTCGGTCATGATGACACCGTCAAAGCCCAGCTCCTCCCGGAGGAGCTTATGGACGGCGGGGGACAGGGAGGCGGGGATGTCGGGATCCATGCAGGAGACCATATTGTGGGCGATCATGACGATGGGCGCGCCCGCCTCAATGCCCGCCATGAAGGGCTTGAGATCGCAGGTCATGAACTGCTCCATGGTGCGGTCGTCGTGGGCGATGGAGGTGTGGGTGTCCACGTTGTCGCCGTAGCCGGGGAAATGCTTGATGCTGCCCACCATCTTGCAGTCGTTCATGGCCGTGACCACGGTCTTGGCGTAAACCGCCGTCGCGTCGGGATCGTGGCTGAAGGTGCGGTCATAGATGAAGCACTCGGGGTTGCCCGACAGATCCAGCACGGGGGCGTAGTTGAAGTTGACTCCCAGATCACGAAGGAACTCGCACTTCTCGCGGGTGTCGGCATCGATGCGCTCATAGCCGCCCTCGGCGAAGAGGTCGCGGGGGGACTTGAAATTGGTCTCGCGGAAGGCGGGGAATTTGGAGGCTCTGACCACGCGGCCGCCCTCGCAGTCCACGGCGATGAAGGGATTCAGCTTGGCCGCCTCACGGTAGGAGGCCATGAGGGCGCGGATATCCTCGGGAGTGCGATGCTCGTAGTCGCAGGCGTAGAGAGTGAAGCCGCCCAGGTGGTAGTCGGTGATGGCCTTCATGGCATCCGCATCGTCCTGGGGGCGGCGGGCAACGAAGAGCTGACCAACCTTTTCTTCAAGGGTCATGGAAGCCAAAATGGCGTGAATATCGGTCATGGCGGGAGATCTCCTTTCGAATGGGTGATATTATACATATTGTACACGAAAACACCCGATTTGTCAATATTTTCTTGACAAAAAGCCATAGATATGGTAGAATATTTTCGGAGCGCGGATTCCGCGCGAAAAACAGTAAAGGAGAACCACTATTATGATCAGAAAGCTGCTTGCCCTCCTGTTGGCCCTGTGCCTTACCGCAGGGGGCTTCACCCTTGTGGCCCTCGCCGCTGAGGGAGACGATGACCTCATCCTCATCTTTGAGGAAAGCTTCGAGGAATACGAGGCCGACGTCAACGTCAGCTCCACCCTGATGCCGAACTTCTTTATCAACGATGCCAACGCCATCGGCGACGGCTACATCAAGGTGATCGAGGCGGGGAACGGTAACCTGTACCTCCAGTCCCACGTCTTCACCCAGGTCTACTCGGCTACTCCCATCGTGGGCGCGTACGAGTTCTCTTTGGACATCCATGAGGCTCAGGGTAGCGTGCAGACGGGTGTGTTCGTCCGCGCCTCCAAGACCGATGCCGCCTACTACGAGGCCGACGGCCACCCCGACACCTCCACGGGTCGGGCAGGTCTGTTCATCTACACCCGCGGCAACGAGCTGGGCGTCAACGTCAAGACCTACGACGAAAAGGCCGAGGACACCGCCTGCCTGCAGAACAACACCGTGGTCTTCCCCCTGCCCGAGGGCGCGTCCTACCCCTACAATCTCTGCGTCAAGGATTCGGGCAGTGAGATCTCCATTCTCGTCAACGGCACCCTCATCTGCCGCGTGACCTATTCCGACCCCGGGAAGGTCTACAGCAACCAGCATGGCTCCGAGGGCAAGTTCTACGGCTCTGCCAAGCTCTACGATGCCGAGGGCAACGAGAAGGGCGCCTACACCGATCCCCTGCTGTCCAGCGACGGCTCCTACATCGGCTGGGCCACCCGCGCCGCCAACATGAGCGTAGACAACGTCACCGTCAAGGTGGAGGCCGCTTACCAGGCCCTTCTGGCCATCGGTAAGCTTCCCTCCAAGGTCACCGAGAAGAATATGGAGGACGTCAAGGAGATCGCCGCCGAGGCGCGCGCTCTGTACGATGCCCTCCCCGAGGACAAGAAGGCGCTGGTCATCAACTACGGCAAGCTCACCAAGGCCGAGGAGTCCATCGATGCCATTGAGAACGTCACCGAGGCACCTACCGACGCCCCCACCGAGCCCGAGACAGAGCCTGTGACAGAGCCTGATACCGATCCTGAGACCAGCCCCGAGATCCAGGCTCCCGCCACCCAAGCCCCCGAGGGCACCGACGAGCCCGCTACCGAGGCGGAGACCTCTGTCACCACCGACGCTGAGGAAGAGCCCGAGATCAGGATCATGGACGATTCCCTCTTCATCTGGATCCTCATCGCCATCATGATCGTGGCAGTACTGGGCGCGGCGGCCTACATCACCGTCGAGACGAGAAAGTGAGCGCGCCATGACCGTAATGAAAAAACTGAAAGCGCGGAGCCTGGTCGCCCTGGGACTGCTGTTGGCGATCCTGGCCACCTCCTTCCCGCTCACGGCTATGGCGGGCAGTCCCACCCTGAACGCCGTGGAGATCACCCCCGATGACCGCGCCTATGACTGGGTCACGGCGGGCAAGAAGACCTACACCTACGATTTCACCTCCACCGAGATCACCGATTACTCCACCGACGAGGTGCTGGCCACCGCTTCCCTGCGTACCAACATGATCTTCGACGGACAGACCCTGGCCTGTAAGGAGGGCAAGACCTTCTCCTTCGGCTCCTCCCTCTTCCTAGGGGACGATTACGGCCTCTACGGCGGTGAGATTTCCCTGGACGCGGCCATCACGGGCGGCAAGCTCTCGGTGGGCGTGCGCCTGTCCCGCACCGCTACCGATGCCAAGCACAGGGGCATCTGGTTTACCTTCGACGGCACCGACACCGTCACGGTCTCCGAGCCCGAGAGCCGTCTCACCGCCGCCGTCAAGGCGGACAAGGCCGCCTCGGTGGGCAAGCTCACGGTCAAGGACAAGGCCTCGGTCATTGAGCTGTACCTGGACGGGACTCTCCTCTGCTCGGTTGCCTATGACAGCTACACGGGCGGTCTGGCCATTCTGGATGCCGCGGGCACCAAGCTGGCCTCCAAGGAAAAGACCGACGTCCGCCCCGCGGGCTACTTCACGATCTATGCCGACAAGGCCGTGGGTCACATCGACAACGTGACCTTTGAGCACAGCGATCTCACCGTGAAGCCCTCCGACGTAAAGGGCTACGCCATCGACTACACCACCTGGGTGGCCACCGATGACCGCGACCGCACCACCCCCACGGGCGTGGAGCTTCGGGAGGGCAAGCAGGTCGGTCTCTTCTACTTCCTCAACCGAGGCGGTGAGGACACCGAGTTCATCCAGGACAACACCTACATCTACCTGGAGCAGGGGCTGGAGGGGCTCAACGAGTGTCTCACCACCCCCGGCAGAGGCGGCGGCTACTTCTGGGCCGAGCCTTACTTCGGCTACTACCGCAGTAACAGTGAGTGGGTCTTCCGCAAGCACGCCTACCAGCTGGAGGCCGCAGGGGTAGACTTCATCTTCCTGGACTTCACCAACGGCGCGTACTACCCGAATGAGCTCCAAGTCCTGCTGGATACGTGGCTGGAGATCCGAAAAGAAGGCACCGATACCCCCGATATCTGCGTATTCTCAGCGGGCAGCTACGGCGCGGTGCTGGGCGCTCTGCGGGGCGGTATGTACTCCGAGGAGGGCTTTGCCAAGTACGGCGAGCTGTACTATCAGTATCAGGGTAAACCTCTGACCCTCTGCGGCGCCCGAAGCGATACCTCGGATCTGGGCAAGTGGATCAACGAGACCTTCACCGTCCGCGACTGCTGGGCGTGGAAGGATGAGGACGGCGGCTGGAACTGGCTACAGGAATACAAGAAGCGGGGCGGCTCCTTCCAGTACTCCCTCGGCGGCCCCGGCCGTGACGTAAACGGCAATTTCGAGCAGCTGGCCCTCTGCATGGGTCACCATCCCACCACCTCCAAGGGACGAAACTACATCGGTAACAACCCCACCCGATGCCCCGAAAATGATTACGGCTTCTCCATGGACTCCGGCGCGGGTATCGGCTTCGCGCATCAGTTTGAGGCGATCCTGCACTATGACCCCGATATGGTCATGATCACGGGCTGGAACGAGTGGACAGCGGGTCTGAACCAGACCAGCTCGGGCTACCCCAACTTCGCTGGCTCCAAGGATCTGGGCTTCCAGTTCGTGGATCAGTTCAGCCCCGAGTTCTCCCGTGACGGCGAGCCCATGAAGCTCCGCGACGGCGAGGAGGTTGGCTTCGGTGATAACTACTACTACCAGATGGCGGGCTACATCCGTCAGTACAAAGGCACGGGCAAGGTCTCGCAGGCCAGCGGCCAGGTCTCCATCGATCTGGCGAACAACGCCGCGTGGGAGAACGTCGGCCCCGTATACGGCGACAACGTAGGCGACGTGGCATGGCGTCACGAGGAGGGCTACTTCTCCAACCTCACCTACGTCCAGAACACGGGACGAAACGATCTGGTGTCCGCCAAGGTCTCCCAAGATACCGACTTCCTCTACTTCACCGTCACCACCGCCCGCGACATCATCGTGGACGATGGCGCGAATTGGATGAACCTCTACATTGATCTGGACAATGACCCCGCCACGGGCTGGGAGGGCTACGATCTTGTCCTCAACCGCGCCAGAGACGGACACTACGTCTCAGTGGAGTCCCTCAAGGACGGCTGGGCAGGCTCTCACATCGGCCAAGCCCTCTACACCGTACAGGGCGACCGCATGACCATCCGTTTGGCCAAGTCCACCGTGGGGCTGAGCGGGCAGGTCTCCACCCTCTGCTTCAAGTGGGCGGACAATTCCACCCTGTCGGGCAACGTCATGGAGTTCATGGATCTGGGCGACACCGCCCCCAACGACCGCTTCTCCTACCTGTACATCTGCCCCGAGGGCGAAGGCACTGCCGCCGTGGCCGCTCCCTCCTATGAGCTGATGGCGGCCGATGGCGCCAAGGTCGAGTCCCGCGACGAGACCAAGCCTCTCCCCGGCTTCGGCAGCGGTGACGAGCCTACCGACACCACCGCTCCCGACGGCGACGCGACCGAAACCCCCGCGGAGCCCGACACCAACGCTCCCGACGAGAACGACAAGGCTCCCGCTACCCCCACCGTGGTGTGGAGGTACTCCACCCGACTCAAGGTCATGATCGTGGCCACGGGCGCCGTGGTAGGTCTGTCCCTGTACGCGGCGATCGTGATTCCCTTCTTCGTCAAAAAGAAAAGAGCCTCCCGATAAGGTAGACTCTTGAATCAAAAATTTCGTCCCTTCCGAACTCAATCGGAAGGGGCGTTTTTCAAATTTGGGTTTATCGGGGCGATAAACCCAATAATGAATAATGAATGATGAATAATGAAGAATGAATAATTGTGGAAGGAAACCTTCGGTTTCCCTCATTTTTTCATAAAAGATGGAGAAATCCGAAGGATTTCAACCGAAATTATTCATTATTCATTATTCATCAGCCGCTTGCGGCGACTTCATTATTCATTAGCAGTTTATCGGTCTCCGACCGATAAACTGCAATTTACTGCTCTTCCTTCTCGTGAAAGTCCACCCCGCACTTTTTGCAGACAGGCTCCATGACCATAACGCCGCAGAGGGGGCACATGAGATTCTCGTCCCCCTCCTTGGGGTGGGCTTTGACCAAAATTTTGGCGTTCTTGTAGAAGCGCACCCGATCGCCCATATCGAAGTAGCGTTCCCAGATCTCCTCGGTGTCGATGTGGACCTTGTCGATGTAGCCCTCGTCCCGCTCCACCGTCCAGATGCACTTGGTCGCCATGATGGGCTTGCGCGCCACGGGGCCCTTGGCGTATTTGGTGTACTTCACCACCTCGCGGCCGATAACGGTGCCCGTCCACTCCTTGGAGAAGGTCAGCTTTACCGTGTGGGTCTGCCAGATAATGAAAAAGTAGATGAGCATGGTCATGCCGATGCTGAGCTGGAGATCGCGGGGGTTGCGGAAGCGGGGGGCGGATATGTAGCACAAGAGGGCAAAGGCTCCCCCAATAGCCAGAAGGATCAGCCAGCGGATGGCCACCCTCTGCCAAATGCGGCGGCGGATGGGGATCACGCGGCGGGCATGGCCGTACTTCTGAGGCGTGTTGGGCTTGCGGTCAGAGGTCTGTTTCATGGCGGTTCACGGTCTCCTTTCGGGATGTTATGCGCGATGGTGCGGACGGGATCAGCGGCGGATGCGCTCGGCCTCCCAGCGGTTGTGGGACAGGATGCGTCCAAAATAGTAGAACAGGAACATAAAGGCGACCCCGATGAGCCAGCCGAGCCAGGCGTTCTGAAAAGGCTCGCACAGGCCGATGAAGCCCACGAAGAATCCCTCAAAGATAGAGGCCTCGGTGTAGCCGTAGCCCCTGCCCGACAGGGACAGGCCCACGGTATAGATCAAGGCGGGGATCAGCCACAGGGCAGCGGTAGTGGCGGTGCAGACCAATGCCTCGGTGAGTGCCAGCCTACGGTAGCGGGCATGGCCCTCGGCTACCCCCTCCTCCCCTCGCTTCTCGGCGGAGGTAGCGTCCAGAAAGGCGCGCTTGCGCTTGCCGTCCTTGAAGTAGATCCCCACCAGAATATCCCCCAGCACGAACAGGGCAACCATACTGAACAGGAACATGGCCGTGGGGATACGGCTGGCGGCATCGCTGGACATGGTGTAGGGATCGGAACTGCCCAAGACCATAAAGTGGAAGACCAGACTCCCCCCGTGGAAGATCAGGAGGGCGATGAGGGTCTTGACGGCGGTGCGGATGTAGTCGGGCTTTTCGGGGACGTAGGGAGTGACGGGCGGTTGCTCGTTCATGGCGGGCTCCTTTCCTGGGAAAGTTCATATTTGGGATTATCGCTCTACGATAATCCCAAATATAAGTGAAGAGTGAAGAGTGAAAAGTGAAGAGTGGAGGTGCAGATCCTTCGGATCTGTCCATTTTTTCGATTGAAATGAAGGAAACCGAAGGTTTCCCTCCTTACCTATTCACTCTTCACTATTACCTATTACTTTCATTGCAGTTTACCCCATTCAGCGTCGGATGCGGCTGCCGTTCCAGCTCTTGTGGGAGTAGATGCGGCAGAAGTAATGGAAGCAGAACAGGATGGCCATGGCCAGGAGCAGACCGATCCAGGCGTTTTGGAAGGGCTGGAAGAAGCCCATAGCCCCCACGAAGAAGGTCTCGATGAACCATGCCTCGCCGTAGCCGTAGCCCATGCCCGAGGAATTCAGAGCGGCGGTGTAAAAGCCTGCGGGGATCAGCCAGAGGAAGGCGGTGACGGCGGTGCAGATCATGGCCTCGGTGAGGGCCAGTCTGCGGTAGCGGGCAAAGCCCTCGGCGATGTTTCCCTCTCCCCGCACCTCCACCGATGTGGCGGCGAGGAAGGCCCGCTTGCGGTCGCCGTTCTTGAAGTAGAACACCGACATGACGATGGCGATGACCAGAAGGGTCACGAGGGAGAAGCCGAACATGACGAGGCGGTACTCCGGCTCATGCTCGTCCCCCAGCATCTGATTCTCCACGGGACTCATGATGAGGATGTACAGAAGCCAGGTCACGGCGTGGTAGATGGCCATGAAGAACAGGGTCTTCACCCCTGTGCGGACGTGGTTGGGCTTTTCGGGGCGGTAGGTCGGGGAGGGGGGCGGGGTGTTGTAGTCGTACATGGCGGGCTCCTTTACAAAGAAATTCGCTCATCGCGGTCATTTGATTGTATTCTGTAATAATTATACATCATCGGTGGCTGTTTGTCAATAGGTTTCGGTGATTTTTTCTCAACTGTTTCAATATGCAAACTCTCGGTTTGAGTGAATCCCGCGCACAGAAAAAGCACCCCGCAGGGTGCTTGTTTCAAGGCTTCATCCACCGCTCCACCCGCTTCTGCCAGCGGAGGTAGTAGAGGATCAGGAGGCGGTCGATGAGCAGGTCAAAGAGGATATAGGTGAAGAGGGACAGGATGACGACGGCCCACGCCATGAGGGGTGTACCCTCCTCCTCGCCGAAGCCCTTGAGGAAGGCATCAAAGAGGCTTCCCTCCCCGCCCAGCAGGATGAAGTAGAAGATCGCCAGGTAGAGGAGCAGGACGGCGGTCAGGAGCAGGAGCTTGACCGCCCAGCCAAGGAGGCGGGGGAGGCGATCCAGCTTTTGCTTGATGATGGGGTAAAAGCCCGTCAGCCCCGCGAACATCCAGGCCCCCAGGCTTTGGGGCATGAGCAGGACACCCAGGACTCCCGTGACGGCGTAGGAGAGCCAGGCATATCTCGCGCCGTAGCAAAGGAGGATGGGGAGGAGCACCAAGGATGCCACGGCGGCGGCGGTGATGTCGATGACCTCGATGACAGCCCCCAGCCCCAGCATGACCACCGCCAGAGCGCACAGTACCGCGCACATGGCGATACGGCGGGTGGTATGGGATCGGCGGGTACGGCGGGACGGTTGGTTTCTGTTGGATGGATCGTTCTGTTTCATGGCGTTCAGCAGCAGCAGCGGGCGGTATCACAGCAGCAATCGGCGCAGATGAGAGCCGAGCAGATATCGCAGACGGTGCAGGAGGAGGTACGGGTGGTGTGCCCCGAGCCGAAGCCGTTCCCTCGGTTGCGGAGACGCTCCCGGGCATCGCGGTACTCGGGATTATCGGGATCCATGCCGCAGGCGGTGTCGAAGAACTGCTGGGCATCCACAAAATGCCCGCGGTTCACCGCGATACAGCCCATGAGGAAGTGCCACTCGGCACCTCTTTCGGACTCGGGGATAGTGGACAGCACCTGGGCGGCCTCAGCCACGCGGCGGAGGTTGATGAGCTGGCGGGCGGTGATGTAGGGGTTGCCGCTATGGTGAGCCGATCCGTAGGTCTGCCCGCCGTAGGGGCCTCCGTAGGTAGAGCCGCCGTATGCAGAGCCGCCGTAGCCCGCTCCTTGTCCCGTGGTCTTACCCGCGCGGAGCTTCTGGATCTCGTCGTAGGCGGCGTTGATCTCCTTCATCTTCTCCCCCGCCATCTCAGCCAAGTCGCTATCGCGGTACTTATCGGGATGGTATTTCCGAGCCAAGGCGCGGTAGGCGGCCTTGACCTCATCGTCGGTGGCGGTGGGGGACACGCCAAGGATCTTGTAGGGATCGTTCATGGTGTATGGGTAACCTTTCACAGTAGTAGGGTGACGGTCAAACGCGACCGTCGGAGAGATCAGCAGTCACAACAGTCGCAGCAGCCGTCGAGGCCGTCGCAGCAGGAGCCGTCACCGTCGCAGTCACAGCAGTACAAGCAGTCACAGCAGTCCGCTGCCGAAAAGCAGGCGTAGTCGCGGTTTGGATCCTCCTTGTCGGAGCGTCTCTTCTCAAAGGTCTTGCGGACAGACTCGTACAGAGCGCGGTATTCTGTCACGGCTTCGGCTTGGCCGAGGGTGCAGGCATGATCGAGGTGCGCTTGGGCATCGGTCAGAAAGCCCCGTCGCAGGGCGCAGACCCCCATGAGGAAATACCACTCCCCTCCCCGCGGCTCGTCCTGCACGTCAAGGAGACACCGCAGAGCCGCGTCGGTATCGGCGGGGGTGTGTCGGGAAAGGAGATCGCGGGCAATGCGCTCGGCGGGGGTAGCGGTCGGAGAGGTAAGGGGGGATATGACGGCTAAAGAGCCGTAACAGGAGGAAGACTGACTCACGTTTGCTCCCCCTTCCGGTCACTTCTGCGGGAATGCCGCCGTTTTTTGCTTTTTCCCTTTTGGGAGCAGTCACAGGAAGCAGAACCGAACAGTACCCGTTCCGCCTGTCGGGGCAGACCCTCGTAGAGGATATTGGAAAGGATCCCCCCGAGGTCGGGATGGTCGGCGGTATCCAGCAGGTCAAAGGCCCGCTCCAGCTCGGTCAGTTCATTGAGAAGGGCGATCTTCAGCTCCTGCCTCTTGCGGTCTGACAGCTGAGTCATGGCGGGGTCGCCGTACAGGCAAGCGAGGGGATTGTAGCGTCCCTTCTCCATGTCCTCGGCGTAGTCGTCGGCGGCGTCCAGGATGTAGACCCAGCGCCCCACGTGGAGACCGATGGAATGAGCCAGCTTGGCACGGTCTCCCTCCAGGCCGTAGCCCAGGAGGGCAGACATCAGCTCTCCGAAGAGGGTGGCGGGTCCATCCACCGAGGGAGGGCGGGAGGCCTCCAGCTCACAGAGCTGACTCATGGCCAGCTCCACGCGGCGGTCGGCTTCGGTGTAGCCCCGCTTCATGGCGCGGCGGCGGATGGAGGCGGCAAAGGGCGACACGGCCGTGGCTACGGTGCGCTTGATCCCACGCTCGTCCCGAAGGTCGTCGCGGATCTTGTGGTAAGCCAGGATGGCCGACATACAGGCGCAAAGGGCGAGATCCTCATTGGGCTCGGCCATAGGACGCTTGCGGGTGGGGTGGGCGAGACAGCGGTGGGGACGGATCTCGAGGTTTTCCCCCGTCAGGGCCATGCGAACCAGCGCGAAAAAGGTGAAGTCATAGGACAGGGTCATGCGAGAGCATTGCCCCGTGCATTTGCCCATGGTACGGCAGAGACCGCAGTAGACGGCGCGGTAATATTCCTGCTCCCGCACCTTCAGCTCGGGCGCGTGGATACGCACGTAACCGTACATGACAGACTCCTCCTTATACCATTTTTCTTTATTATACCGCATTTCAAAAGGGGGCGCAACCCATTATTTGTAAATATTTGCGAACTGACTGTGAAGTTCTGCGACAGGAAAACCAAAAATTCACAATTTGTTCTTGCGGAGGGCATATATAGGGGGTATTATTATACTGAGATAATAGGGGAAAGGAGCCGCTGTGACATGAAACGCTTTTTCGCAAGACCCTACGCATACGCCGTCACCTTCATCGCGGCTCTGACCCTGCTTTTGGTCTGGTCTCTGCTGGCGGTCTTCGTCATCCCCCGAGAGCTGGACACCCCCGAGGAGTACGAGACCATCGACTTCTCCAAATTCACAAAGCCCGCCGAGACGCATCCCGTCACCGAGCCCGAGAGCGAGCCTGTCTTCATCCTCACCCTCCCCTCGGAGGAGTCCGACCGAGAACCCCATGAGAGCGGGGACGAGCCTGCCATCGAGTCCCCCACCGAGGCCGTCACCGAGCCCCCCGTAGAGTACCCCCTCATCACCGAGAACAGCTACCTGGACGAGCATATCTCCATCACCATCACCACGGTGCGCCGCTATGGCTCCGACTTCCACGTGGCCGAGGTCAAGCTGTCGGATCCCACCTACCTCAAGACCGCCCTGGCTCAGGACAGATTTGGTCTCAACGTCAAGGAAAAGACCTCCGTCCAAGCCCGCCGCGTAGGAGCCATTCTGGCGATAAACGGCGATTACTACGGCGCCAACGAGAAGGGCTACGTCATCCGGGGCGGCCACATCTGGCGCCGCAGTCTCCGTCCCACCGACGATAAGCGGCGCAAGTATTTCGAGGATCTGGCCATCCTCTGGGACGGTTCCCTGTACCCCTTTGAGGAGAAGACCACCTCCATATCCGACCTGGCCTCCATGGGGGCCATGCAGGTTTTTGCCTTTGGCCCTACCCTCATCAAGGGCGGGGAGATCATGGTAGATGCCGATACCGAGGTGGGTGTCGCCAACCCCAGCGGCAATCCTCGCACCGCCATCGCCTATCTGGGAGAGTGCCACTACCTCTTCGTGGTGGCCGACGGCCGCACCGATGAGAGCAAGGGGCCTACCCTTTTGGAGCTGGCCACAGTCCTGCGGGAGCTGGGGGCCGAGACCGCCTACAACCTGGATGGAGGCGGCTCTGCGACCATGTACTTCAATGGGAAGCTGATCAACAAGCCCTGCACCAACTGGAACGAGATCCACGAAAGAGAGGTGAGCGACATTGTCTACATCGGCTACTGAGACCGTGATCCCCACCCGCCGCCGTATGCGCCGCGCCCTCATCACGGGAGCCTCCCTGGCGGTCTTCTGCGTAGTATTTACCCTGATCTACGAACAGTTTTCCCACGGGGCGACATCCTCCCATATGCGCTGTATGTTCCTCATGCCCCTGGTGGGGTGCGCTCTGCCCGCTCTGGTTTGTCTGCTCACTCCCCTCCACCGCCTCGTCTGCCGTCCCGCCTTTAACCTGTGGAATTCGGGGCTGGCGGTATGGGCCGTGGGATGTCTGTTCCGCGGGATCGTCAACATCTCGGGACGGTTCACCGACCTGGATCTCATCTACTGGGTCACGGGCTGGATCTTCCTGGCCGCCGCCGTAGCCTGGGAGCTGATCCACCTGGTGATCCTGCGCCGAAGCCGCCGAGAGGAGGTGGACGCTCATGAGTAAGCCCCATGCCGTCATCATTCCCGCTTACCGTCCCGACGCGAGGCTGATCCGCCTGACCGCCGAGGTGCTGGATCTGGGCTACTCGGTCATCGTGGTCAACGACGGCAGCGGAGATGCCTACGAATCGGTCTTCCGCGCTCTGGATCCCCGCGTGATCCGCCTCCGCCACGAAAAGAACCGCGGCAAGGGAGCCGGCATCAAAACAGGTCTTTCCTACGTGCTGGAGCAGAACCAACGGACAGCCGACGAATTTGACCGTATCCGCCTGGTGGGCATCATGGATGCCGACGGCCAACATCTGCCTGCCGATATGGAACGGGTCATGACCGAGGCCGAGGAGCATCCCGTGGGGTTAACCCTGGGCGTCCGCGAGGTGAACAAAAAGATGCCCCTCCGCTCCCGCTTCGGCAATGCCGTCACCCGCTGGCTCTTCCATATGCTGACCAAGTCCAAGGTCTCGGATACCCAGACGGGGCTTCGGGTCTTCCCCGCCGAGCTGATCCCCGATCTGCTCCTGGTGGAGGGGGAGCGCTACGAATACGAGATGGGGGTGCTGGCCTTCATCGCCCGCCGCCGCCTGGGCTTCACCGAGGTTCCCATCGCCACCCTGTACGAGGATAAGGAGAACTCCACCAGTCATTTCCGCGTCATCCGTGACTCCCTCCTGGTCTACAAGGGGCTGTTCAAGTTCGCAGGAAGCTCCTTCTTTTCCTTCCTGGTGGACTATTCCCTCTTCATCGTCCTGGTCTACCTGCTCCGAGGCTACTCCGCCACCGAGGTGGTTTCCTACACCCTGATCGCCAACGTTCTAGCACGCATGGTCAGCGGTACGGTCAACTACCTCCTCAACTGCCGCTACGTCTTCCACAGCCGCCCCACCCTCCGCACGGCGGGGGAATACGTCCTGTTGGCCATCACCATCCTGGTCGCCAACACGGCTGTGCTGTCCCTGTGGGAGCTGACACCGCTCCCCATCACGGTGTGCAAGCTCTTCACCGAGGTCTGTATGTTCCTCGCGAATTATCTGGTGCAAAAGAAGCTGGTATTTCGGAAGAAGAAGCGATGAGAGGGCGCGGGGGCTTGGGCAAATTGCAGTTTATCGGTCTGTGACAGATAAACTGCAAATGATGTGCGCCGAAGGCGCAATGATGTTCACCGCGGAAAAACGCGGTGAAATGATGTTGCCCCGATGGGGCAAATGATGTGCGCCCGATGGGCGCAACGGATAGGAACGACGCCCTTCGGGCGTGACAGGCTCCGCCCGATAAACCCAAATTTGCATCATCGCAGCATCCCACATTTCCCACAAAAAAAGGGAGAATACCCCCAGCGGGTACTCTCCCTTTTGTGCTTGTCATGGGATCACACGTCCTGTCGTCCTTGCAGGGCGCGGAACAGGGTGACCTCGTCGGTGTACTCGATGTCGGTTCCCACCGAGATGCCGAAGGCCAGGCGGGTGACCTTGATATCCAGGGGACGGAGCAGACGGGCGATGTACATGGCGGTGGTCTCACCCTCCACGTCGGCGTTGGTGGCCACGATGACCTCCTTGACGGTACCCTCCTTGACTCGCTCTAAAAGCTCCTTGAGCTTCAGCTTGTCGGGGGTGATGCCGTTCAGGGGGGACAGAACGCCGTGAAGGACGTGGTAGGTGCCGCGGTACTCCCGCACCTTCTCCATGGCGATGACGGTCTTCACGTCGGACACCACGCAGATGGTAGAGCGGTCGCGGGTCTCGTCGGAGCAGACCCCGCAGAGGTCGCGGTCGGTGAGGTTCATGCAGACGGGGCAGAGGTGGATCTTCTCCTTGGCATCCACGATGGCGCGGGCGAACTCCACCGCCTCCTCGTCGGTCATATCCAGCACCGAGAAGGCCATGCGGAGGGCACTCTTGCGCCCCACACCACCCAGCTTACCGAACTGCTCGGCCAGGTTTTGGAGGGATTCGATGTACTCGGCCATATCAGAACAGGCCGGGCATAGCCATAGCGCCCGTGATCTTCTCGATCTCGCGGGAGTTGGTCTCCTCCACCCGCTTGATGGCCTCGTTGACACCGGCCACCAGGATATCGGACAGGGTCTCGATATCGTCGGGATCCACCAGCTCGGGGGCGATATCAATGGAGAGGATATCCTTCTTGCCGTTGATCTTGACGGTAACGACACCGCCGCCGGCCTTGATCTCGTATTCGCGGGCGTCCAGCTCCTCCTGCTTGGCGGCCACGTCCTCCTGCATCTTCTGTGCCTGGCGGATCATAGCCTGCATATTCTGGGGGCCGCCCCCCATTCCCTTGGGTACGTTTGCTCTCATAGTGGTTTATCTCCTCTGATTTTTAAATTTTCTGTTGAGTTTTCTATTTTGTGTTTATTCCTCGGCAGCCTCAATGATGAGGTCGATGAGGGAACCGTCCTGCTTCACACGATTGTCCTCCACCTCGTAGAGGATATCGGCGGTGTCCAGCTTGCGGCTGAGACACACCGACAGGGCGGCGCGCAGAGCCTCGGGGGCACCCTCGCGGGAGACCATGCCCCGGGCGAAGTCGCTGTCCAGCTTGACCACCACACGGCCGTCCTCGGTGGTATAGGCCTTGGCCGAGATGAGGAAGGAGGCCGCCATACGGCTGGTGGCCTTGACTCTATCCACCGCTTCCGTCCATTGGCGCAGGGGGCGCAGGACACGCTGGGTAGCGGCGGGAGCAGGGGCTGCCGTGGGGGTGGGCTTGGGAGCGGGGGCAGGGGGTGCCTTCTTCTCGACGGGTCGGGGGGGGGGTGTCTCCGCCTTGGGGGTAGGTGCTTCCCTTCTTACGGGGGGCGGGGTGGGTTCGGTCATGCCGTAGTCCATGGGAGGCTCCCAGAATTCGGGGGGCATATCGGGAAGCGGGGGCTCGTCCATCACGGGGATCTCGGCGGCGGTGGCGGCGGCTACGGGCGTAGCGACGGGAGCGACGGGAGCGGCAGGGGCGGCCGTCTCTGCGGGTACGGCAGGGATCCCCGCCACCAGCTGCTCCTCGATGCGGGAGAGACGGGTGAGGACCGACTCCACCGAGGTATCCAGGGCGGGGTCGCAGAGGCGGACCAGGGTGATCTCGCAGACGGTGCGCTTGACGGCATAGGACTTCTGCATGGCAAAGAGGGCGTCCTCCAAAAGGCCTATGTGGAACAGGAGAGTCTCTTTGGTGAACTTGGCCGAGATGGCGATGAGGGCTTCCCGCTCGCTGTCGGTGAGGTCGAGGTAGCGGGAGGGGTCTTTGACGGTCTTGGTGACCAGCATATCCCGATAGTAGCCGATCAGCTCCTGCCAGAAGACGGCGGGATCGCGGGAGGCCGAGACCATGTCGTCGATGATCTCAAAGAGCAGGTCGAAGCTCTTGTCCGCGATGGCGTTTACCACGCGGCAGGTGCCCTCTCTGCCCGTGGTTCCGATGGTGCGGGTGACCAGCTCGGGAGTGATGGGCAGTCTTGCCCCCGCGCACAGCTCCAAAAGGCTGACGGCATCGCGCATTCCTCCCTGGGCCTGTCTGGCGATGAGGCGGGCGGCCTCCTCGGAGAGGTCGATCTCCTCCTCGCGGGCGATCTTATGGAGGCGGGCGCAGAGGTCGGCGGTGGAGATGCGGCGGAAGTCGAAGCGCTGGCAACGGGAGATGATGGTGGCGGGGAGCTTTTGCAGCTCGGTGGTTGCCAGGATGAAGACCACGTGCTCGGGAGGCTCCTCCAGGGTCTTCAGCAGAGCGTTAAAGGCCGAGGCCGAGAGCATATGCACCTCGTCGATGATGTAGACGCGGTATTTCAGCTCGGAGGGGGTATAGATGACCTCGTCGCGGATGTCGCGGATATCGTCCACGCCGTTGTTGGAGGCGGCATCCATCTCCAGCACGTCGGTGGCCGATCCCGCATCGATGGAGCGGCAGGCGGCGCACTCCCCGCAGGGGCCCGAGGCGGTGGGGTGGAGGCAGTTGACCGCCTTGGCCAGGATCTTGGCGCAGGTGGTCTTACCCGTACCGCGAGAGCCGCAGAACAGGTAGGCGTGGGAGAACTTCCCCGTGGCGCATTGGTATTTCAGTATGGACGTGATGTGATCCTGGCCGTAGACCTCGTCGAAGTGCGGCGGCCGCCACTTGCGGTATAATGCCTGATGCACGGGAAACCTCCTTTGGAAATGCAAAATGCAAAATTGATGTAGCCTTTTGCTTACGCAAAAGCCTATTCTATGATAAGAGCAGATAGGCGTGTCGAAGGAAGGCAAGCTTCCCCCGAGGGTTCAAATCAGGAGCTTAATGCAGAGTGCCACGCATGACCGTTCCTTGATTTTGCATTTTGCATTTAGCATTTTGCATTTAAAAAAGCAGTCCTCTGCTGTGAAAGAAGACCATACACCCCAACTTCGGGCTTCACGTCCCCGCGATCTTTCAGTTCCTTGCTCAGAACAGGCAACCTCGCGGCACATACGGTTTACCGCTTAATGCTGCTTGATCCCTCACCTGACATGGTTCACGGCTCCGCATTGCGCGAGACCCGTTCGTCAACACAAGAAAAAGAACTCAATTCGGAGAAGATTCGCTCTCAGGCGGGGGATCCACCCCTGCTGTAGCGGGTTGCAGGTATAGGGCTCCGCTATCTCCCCGGCTGGTATGGCCTACTTTCACAGCAGAAGCACTGCTGACCGAGATATTATACCACACTTTACGGGATTTTGCAAGGGGGTTTTGAAAGATTCAAGGAAATTTCACATTTGGGGTGAATTGGAAAGATGAGATCCAAGGTGATCCAGGGGCAGGGGGGAAAGAACCATCTCAGACGCCGAAGTTTCTTTCCCCCCTCCCCAGGGTAGGATAGACTTGATCGAAAGGTAGCGGCTGCCCCAACCTCTCTAACTCCTTGGCTGGGGCTCCGCGGGGGAAACATACAAGTTACGAGATACCGTCCACAAGATAGACCGCAACCGATCCGCTCCCGTATCTTGTATCTCGTATCTTGTATCTAGATCAGATCCGCTCCAGCATCCCCTTCAGATTCTCAAAGCCCTTGGCGATGCCCTCGATGCAGTCCTCGCTGCCCTCGAACTCGATGGAGCAGTAGCCGTCGTAGCCGACGCGCTTGAGGATCTGGAGGCACTTCTCTACGTTCACGTCGCCCTCGCCTACGATGGCGCCCTTGAAGTAGTTACAGCCACGGGTCATGCCGTAGCCGGGCTTGGGCTCGGTGGACTTGTACATATCCTTAGCGTGGACGTGGAAGGCGTAGGGGGCCACGCGGGAGACGGCGGCGCAGTTGTCCTCGTCGGCGCAGACGAAGTTGCCCACGTCTACCAGCAGACCGTAGTTATCGTGCGCCACGGCGTTGAAGAGCTGCTCCACGCGGTAGGAGTCCTGTGCGATGTAGCCGTGGTTCTCGGTGCAGGTCTTGATGCCCTTGGTGGCGGCGTACTCGGTGACGGCGCGGGTGTTCTCCGCGATGGTGGGGAGCATGAGGCCGAAGGAGCGGGAGGTGCCCGTCTTGCCCGTGCCGTAGCACACGTCGTGGCGCATGACGGAACAGCCGAGAATAGCGGCGATATCCACCTGCTTTTTCAGTCTCTCCACCTCGGCGGCAGAGGCCTCGGGGGTGGCTTGGTAGAGGTTCCCGCCGATGGTGTAGGCGTTGATGGTCATGCCCAGGCGGTCGGCCTCGGCGCGGAGCTTGTGAGCGTAGGCCACCTGCTCCTCGTAGGAGGGGGCGGGGAGGTCGATGAACTCAATGGCCTCAAAGCCCATATCGTGAGCCTTCTGGATCACGTCGAAGTGGGCGAGCTTGCCCGCATTGATGTACTGCTGGAAGGAGTAGGAGCTGACGGAGATTTTCATGGTTTAGCATTCCTTTCATGAAAGGGAGAGATTGGAAATGCAAAATGCAAAATGCAAAATGCAAAATGGATGAAACATTTTGCCCACGGCAAAATGAAATTTAATGGTAAGGACAGGCACGGAGCTAACAGGAAGCGTACTTCCCTCTTATTGGAAAGATGACCAAATGCCAATGCTCAACGCAAAGCGAAAACCGTTCTGCCGAGCGTAGCTCGGAGATTTTGCATTTTGCGTTTTGCATTTTGCATTCTATCTCACTTGCCCATCACGGCGTTCAGATGCTCCACCGCCAGGCGGATATCCGCCTCGGGGGAGTTGCCGCACTCCCGCTCAATGGTGAGGAAGCCCTTGTAGCCGATCTCGTCCAGAGCGGCGAGGTAGGTGTCGAAGTGGACGTTGCCCTGACCCAGAGGCACTTCCGCGAAGTATTGAATGCCCTGGAACTCCTCGGGAACGGGATGCACCACGCCGTAGATGTACTCGGGGTTACCGCAGTGGAGCATAACGCCGTCTTTGGCGTGGGTGTGAACGATGTAGTCCTTCAGGTTGTGGACAGCGCCTACGGGATCGTCCCCCGTGACCATAACCAGGTTGGCGGGGTCGAGGTTGACGCCCACGCCCTTGGTGCCGCCCAGAGAGTCCAGGAACTTCTTGAGGTCAGCCGAAGTCTCGGGGCCGGTCTCCACGGCGAAGCGCGCGCCCACGGAGTCGGCGTACTCGGCCAGCTGGTAGCAGGCATCCTGCATGATCTTGTAGCGGTCGTGGCCTGGATCCTGGGGCACCACACCGATGTGGGTGGTGACGATGCCGCACTCCAGAGTGAGGGACAGGTCAACGATACGCTTGGACTTCTCAATGAGCTTGGGGTTCAGCTCGGCGTTACCGAAGCCGTGACCCAGATCGCCGCAGAGGGCAGAGAAGCGCAGGCCGTAGGATTTGAGCATATCCAGAAGCTCGGCGCACTTGGCGGGGGTCATATTCTCGGGGGCGTGCTCACCGTTGGTGGAGTACATTTGGATGCCCTTAGCGCCCACCTCGGCGGCCTTCTTGACGGCCTCGGGGGTGGGAAGACGGAAGGATTCCAGCATAACGCCGATGGGGAATTGATACATGGTTGGTACCTCCATGGGATGGATTTTGTTGGTATTTATATTTTACAATATGTGGGGGGAAATGTCAAGGGGATTTGGGGATTTTGTGGGGGAGATTCAAATTTGTGTTTATCGCTGAGCTTTGCTCAGCAGAGAGATACAAGATACGGAGATACAAGATACAAGATATAGAACGGCTTTTGCCACAAGGTTATTTCATATCTTGTATCGGCCGAGCTTGCTCGGCGTGTATCTTGTAACTTGTATCTCACCGAAAAACTGCAATTTTCCCCAAAACACTTTTTTCGCAAAATTTCAAATTCATCTTGCATATCTCCCCGCTTCGTGCTATAATAAGATGAATAGATATACCCACCACAGAAAAGCACAGGTGATTTATGGATACCTTCAAGCTCATAAGCGACTACACCCCCACGGGGGATCAGCCCGCCGCCATTGAGGGTCTGGTGGAGGGACTTGCCCGCGGGGAGCGGATGCAGACCCTTCTGGGCGTGACCGGCTCGGGTAAGACCTTTACCATGGCTAACGTCATCGCCCGCGCGAACCGCCCCACCATCATCCTGGAGCCTAACAAGACCCTGGCCGCCCAGCTCTGCTCCGAGATGCGGGCCTTCTTCCCCGACGCGGCGGTGGAGTACTTCGTCTCCTACTACGACTACTACCAGCCCGAGGCCTACATCCCCGGCAAGGATATGTACATCGAAAAGGATGCCCTCATCAACGATGAGATCGACCGCCTCCGCCACTCGGCTACCTCGGCTCTCTTTGAGCGCAGGGACGTCATCATCGTGGCCTCCGTGTCCTGCATCTACTCCCTGGGTGATCCGTCGGAGTACAAGGATCTGGTGATCCCCCTCCGCCCGGGCATGATCATGAGCCGAGAGGAGCTGATCCGCAAGCTGGTGTTCAACAGCTACACCCGCAACGATATGAATCTGGTCCGCGACAGCTTCCGCGTGCGGGGGGACACCGTGGAGATCATCCCCGCCAACCAGAGCGAGACGGCTCTGCGGGTGGAGTTCTTCGACGAGGAGATCGACCGCCTGTCCGAGATCAACATCGTCACGGGAGAGCTGATCCGCCTTTTGTCCTATGCCGCCGTCTACCCCGCTACCCACTACGCCGTGTCCGACGAGAAAAAGGAGGCGGCGCTCTCCGAGATCTGGCGGGAGATGGAGGAGCGAGTGGAGTTCTTCAAGTCGGAAAATAAGCTCATCGAGGCCCAACGCATCGAGGAGCGGGTGAAGTACGATATCGAGATGCTCCGCGAGGTGGGGTTCTGCTCGGGGGTGGAGAACTACTCCCGCATCCTCACGGGACGAGAGCCCGGGGCGACTCCCTACACCCTCCTCAATTACTTCCCCGACGACTACATCATGTTCATCGACGAGTCCCACGTCACCATCCCCCAGGTAGGAGGCATGAGCGGCGGTGACACGGCGCGGAAAAAGAACCTCATCGACTACGGCTTCCGTCTCCCCTCTGCCTACGATAACCGCCCCCTCTACTTTGAGGAGTTCGAGGAGCGCATGGGGCAGACCATCTTCGTCTCGGCTACCCCCGGCAAATACGAGACCGAGCATACCGACCGAGTGGTGGAGCAGATCATCCGCCCCACGGGACTGCTGGATCCCATCATCCACGTCCGTCCCATTGAGGGGCAGGTGGACGATCTCATGGGGGAGATCCGCACCCGTACCGACAAGGGCGAGCGGGTGCTGGTCACCACCCTCACCAAAAAAATGGCCGAGGATCTCACCGACTATCTGGACGGAAACGGCATTAAAGTCCGCTACCTCCACCACGACGTGGACACCATGGAGCGTATGCAGATCATCCGCGACCTGCGTCTCGGGGTCTTCGACGTGCTGGTGGGCATCAACCTCCTCCGCGAGGGACTTGACCTCCCTGAGGTCTCCCTGGTGGCCATTCTGGATGCCGACAAGGAAGGCTTCCTCCGCGCCGAGCGGTCTTTGATCCAGACCATAGGCCGCGCCGCCCGTAACGAGAACGGCACCGTCATCATGTACGCCGATACCGTCACCCACTCCATGGAGGTGGCCATAAACGAGACCGCCCGCCGCCGCGCCATCCAGGATGCCTACAACAAGGCCCACGGCATCACCCCAAGGACCGTCATCAAGGACGTCCGCGACGTCATCGAGATCGGCGCGAAGGAGGAGGACACCCGCCACAAGCGCAAGGGTACGGGCATCGAGGGCGTGGAGGACAAGTCTCCCAAGCGCAAGATGTCCGCCAAGGATCGAGAGGCTCTTATTGAAAAGCTAACCCGCGAAATGAAGCAGGCCGCGAGGGAGCTGGAGTTCGAGAAGGCGGCGTATATCCGCGACGAGATCGCGCGGATCAAGGCGGGTAAGTGAATTGAGGTTTAGGGGGAAGTTTGCACCCAACGAAATAATTGAAATCGTAGGGACCGGCGTCCAAGACGGTCCGTAAATAACACACCCCCGACAACGAACATTCGTCGGTCGGTATCGGACCGTCGAGGACGCCGATCCCTACAGACCACGATTTCAACGCACCGATAAACCCAAATATGAAATCACCAAAAGGAAAGGAGTTCCCACCATGAAAACCGGCGCAACCGCCTCCATCCCCGTTGCCATGCTCTTCAAGAAATACTACTGCCACAGATGCGGCGAGCGTCTGAAGCGGCAAAAGGTCACCGAGACCCTGGACCCCGGTGCACCCGGATACGAGGCCGCCTGGAATCAGACCCACTCCGATATGCACATCGTCGGCAAGCGGGGCTCTATCTCGGTCTCCCACTACGTGTTCCGCTGTCCCGCCTGCGACACCACCATCACCTTCGAGGAGCAGGAGGATATCGCCGTCAAGCAGAAATACACGGGCTCCCGCATCTTATAAAGGAGACACACACCGTGAAAAAGCTACGCATCCATCTGTTCAACACCATCCTGTGGTACGTCATCTCGGCCATGTGGACGGTCACTCTTGTTTTCCGCGTCACCGCCGAGGAAAAGGCATAGGTCCTCATCGGCATCACCTGCTTTACCCTGCTGGCTTCTCTGGCTTGCGCCGTCATCAATCATGGCAATTATCTGAAGGCCAAGAGATCCCCCGAGGATCATGAGGGCAATCACCAATAAGATCAGATCAACAAAGGAGACGTATATCATGAAGCACTATCTCATCCCCGAAACCGGCCACTTCTACAAGGCCAATCTCCACACCCACACCACCTGCTCCGACGGCTGCAAGACCCCCGAGGAGATCAAGGAGATCTACAAGGCTCACGGCTATTCCGTCATCGCCTACACCGACCACGATATCATGATCGACCACTCCGATCTCAACGACGAGGACTTCCTCGCCATCACCTCCCACGAGGTGGAGACAAACGGCCCCGCCATGTTCGGAGATTTCGGTGAGTCTCCCTGCTACCATCTGAATTTCTACTCCCCCATCCCCGACCAGACCGACTACGCCTGCCCCAACCCGGGCTACGCCTGGGGCAACGCCCGCGCCATCGCCGATACCCAGCCCCACTACAAGGGGGACTACCAGCGGATCTACTCGGTGGAGGGACAGAACGATATGATCGCCAAGGCCCGCGCCAAGGGCTACCTGGTGAGCTACAACCACCCCAACTGGTCCAAGCAATCCTACCCCGACTACATCGGCCTGGAGGGCATCACCGCTCTGGAGGTCTACAACACGGGCTGTGCCGTGGGCGGCTGGACGCTGGACGAGAGCGACCACGTGCTGGACGAGTTCCTCATGCAGGGCAAGCGGGTCTACCCCGTGGCCACCGACGACAACCACGGCGAGCATGATATGTGCGGCGGCTGGGTGCGCTTCAAGGCCGAGTCCCTGACCTACGAGAACATCTTCAATGCCTACGCCAAGGGCGACTTCTACGCCTCCTGGGGTCCCGAGATCGATGGGCTGTACCTGGAGGACGGTGTCCTGAAGATGGACTTCCCCGCTGATTCCCACGTCTGCCGTGTGGCGGTGCATTCCGCCTCCCGCTGGGCCGCCGCCCGCTACGGTGAGGACATGACCCACACCGAGGTGGATCTCGCGGGCTTCTTCGGAGACATGGCGCGTCTGCGCTACCCCGATGACCGCGGCTATTTCCGCGTGGTGGTCTTTGACGACAAGGGTCGCAGGGCTATTACCCGTGGGTATTTTCTGGATGAGCTGAAATAATTCGATCTGCCCTTGTAGGGAGCGACGCCCCCGTCGCTCCTACGGGCTTCGTGCCGACCAAGGCACCCAAACCACCACACAAAGGAGCCAACATGAGCAACAAGAAACATAAGGGTGACCACGGCAGCCGCGCCGAGCGTCACGCCGCCAAGAAAAATCAAGTCCCGCTGAAGAACCCCGCCTCGGCGGAGCATCCCCGTCGGGTATTTTTGCGGAACTGGCTGTACATCTGGGCGACCCTGGGTGTGGTCATCGCCTGCATCGCCGTGATCACCCTGGTGGGCGTTCTGGGCTGGTGGGAGAACGTCTTCGCCTCCATCGTCACCATCCTGGTGGGAGCCTTCGGGTGTATGTGCCTCTACGATCTTGCCCTCCTCTTCACCGCCTGCATCACCTTCGGTGAGGGCATGGTCAACGCGGGCAAGGACGAGAACAACCAGCAGATGGTCTTCCACGCCTCCTCGGTCACCCACCTGGAGATGCGGGATCAGACCGACAAGCCCCTCCCCGAGGACGCGCCCGTGTACAAGAACGCCCAGATCGTTTTCGTCATGGAAAGCGGACGGGTCAACAGACGTGCCGTCAGCCGTCTCACCGCGGGGCAATATGCCCGTGTCAAGGCCGCGCTGGAGGCGGAGAAGAGCTTCCGCCCATGAGTCTGATTTCTCGTATCAAGCTGGAAAATTGGTGGAACGGCCAGCTTCCCGTCTACCGAGAAGCCTTGTCAAAAGGAGATCTTTCGGTCATCCCCGACCTGTATGCGGTTTTCGGGAGCAGCAAAGGCACCAAAAGCGAGGCTCACCACAAAAAGAAGGCCGCCGCCCTGCTTTGCGCCTGTCTGGAGCTACTGGACAGCCGTGAGCTCATGGCCTTTCTGGATCGCTTCGGCTACAGCAGCCGCATGGAGTGGTTCGTGGACTGGCGGGAGCAGAGACCTGCCGACTTTCTCACCCCCGACATGACCCCCGCCGAGCGGTTCTGGGTGCTGGCGCTGGCCACAGCCCATCCCTGCGGATTCCTGCGGGAGAAGGCGTTTTCCGCGTTGGCTCATGAGGATGATCCGCGCATCGTGGGTATGGCTCTCCTGGGGCTGTGCGACCATGTGGGACAGGTGCGGAAGGCCGCCGAGGGGCTGCTGACCGCCAAACTGAAGACCGTTGCCCCCGCCGAGCTGTGGGGGGCAATTCCCTACGCCCTCCCCGTTCTGCGGTCGGAGCATGCCAACCCGTGGGCCGCCGATCCCGCCTCGGGCTTCGCGGCTTATATCCGCGCTTTGGGTGCCGCCGAGTGCCGCAGAGAGCTGGAAAAGGCCTTGATCCGCGGGAATATCCGTGAAAGGCGGTTCTGTCTGCGGGCGATGGGACGATCCGAGGAAAACAAGGCCTTGCTCTTGGAACGCCTGCACCGCGAGGCTGACCCCAACCTTCGTAGGGAGATCTTTGCTCGGCTGACCGAGTGGGACTTTGATGCCGCCACAGACGAGGGTATTCCCGATGTTGTCACGGTCATGCTGGGCGATCCCTTCCCCCGCAACCGCTGTGAGGGTCTTTTGTGGCTCTGTCTCCACTATCCCGAACTGGCTGAGGATGCGGTCATGGATGCCCTCACCGACCCCTACGCCACCGTCCGCGCCATCGCCCAGGAATGGGCGGAAAAATTAAAGCCCGACTTCTCTGCCGCGGACTACTACCGCGAAAAACTGACCGTCTGCGCTCCTCACGATGCTTCCCTCCCCGCTCTCCTCTATGGGATCAGTGAGGTAGGAAATACCACCGACTTGGAGCGCGTCACCCCCTATCTGACCCATGACCGTACAACCGTAGTGTCCGCCGCCATGACCGCTCTTTTGCGGTTGACCCCCCATGAGGACATGGGCTCGGTAGCCGCCCCCCTGACCGAGGCTCTGCTCGATCCCCGGGCGGGGGTGGTAAAGACCGCCGCCCTTCTGTTGTACAAGCTGGGCTGTCCCGATGGGGTGCGGGTGACCGAGATCATGGCGGAGACGACCTCCGAGCTGACCCGTGTCCGCTGTCTGTCGGTGCTGTCCCGCGCGGGGAAATGGCGGAGGCTCATCGCCATCCTGACCGCTCTCACCCTGGGCGGTGATTACCTCGCCCGCAAGGCAAATGCCATGCTGGAGCGGTGGCTCCTGACCTGCAATTACTCCTTCGCCAAGCCCACGGCTACCGAGACCGCCGAGGTCGGGCGGCTCATCAAGCTCTGCTCGGAGAGCGAAACCATCACCTCCGCGCAAACCAAGCAGCTTCTCTTTAATCTGCCTACACCGTAAAGGAACCGTTATCAAATATGCAAAGATCCATCATCATCAAGGGCGCTCGCGTCCACAACCTGAAAAATATCGACGTAGAGATCCCCCGCGACAAGCTGGTGGTTATGACGGGACTGTCGGGCTCGGGTAAGTCCTCCCTGGCCTTTGACACCATCTATGCCGAGGGACACCGCCGCTTCGTGGAGTCACTGTCCTCCTATGCCCGTATGTTTCTGGGGCAGATGGACAAGCCCGACGTAGACCTCATAGAAGGGTTGTCCCCCGCCATCTCCATCGACCAGAAGACCACCTCCAAGAACCCCCGCTCCACGGTGGGAACCGTCACCGAGATCTACGATTACCTCCGCCTGCTCTACGCCCGCGTAGGCACACCTCACTGCCCCGTGTGCGGCAAGGAGATCAAGCAGCAGACCGTGGATCAGATCATCGACAAGATCCAGACCCTCCCCGAGGGTAGTCGCTTCATGGTGCTTTCCCCTGTGGTGCGCCGTCAGAAGGGTATGCACGAAAAGGTCCTGGCCGATGCCAAGAAGAAGGGCTATGTCCGCGTCCGCGTGGACGGGAGCATCTACGATCTCTCCGAGGAGATCAAGCTGGACAAGAACAAGAAGCACACCATTGAGATCGTAGTCGACCGTCTGGTCATGCGGGAGGGCATCCGCGCCCGCCTGTCCGACTCGGTGGAGAACGCCCTGGCCGCCGCCGACGGCTACCTCATGGTGTTGACCGTCCCCCGGGACGGGGAGGAAGAGCAGGAGATGATCTTCTCCCAGCACTACGCCTGCGAGGAGCACGGCATCTCCTTCGGTGAGCTGGAGCCTCGGATGTTCTCCTTCAACAATCCCGTGGGTGCCTGCCCCCATTGCGCGGGCATCGGCGATATGCAACGGATCGCGGTCAAGAAGCTGATCCCCCATCCCGAGATGACCCTGTGGGAAGGCGCGATCCAGGTCAACGGCTTCAAGACCCTGGATCCCCAGAGCTGGAACGGCCCTCTCTTTGAGGAGGTGGGCAAGCGACACGGCTTCCGCATGGATCAGCCCATCAACACCTTCACCAAGGAGGCCTTGGATATCCTGTACTACGGCTCGGGTGAGGACACCTACACCATCACCCGCCATTTCGGAGATCGGGCCACCCACCAGACCGTCAAGTTCGAGGGCGTGGTGGGCATCATGGAGTCCCGCATCCGTCAGGGAGGCTGGGGCACCGACAGCTACGAGGAGTTCGTGGAGGATGCCCCCTGTCCCGAGTGCCACGGCAAGCGGCTGAACCCCATGGTACTGGCCGTCACCGTAGGCGGGCTGAACATCGACGAGCTCTGCGCTCTGTCGGTGAAGGAGGCTCTGGACTTCATTACGAATCTCCACCTGGAGGGCAGTGAAGCCGTCATCGCCAAAGAGATCGTCAAGGAGATCAAGGCGCGGCTGGGCTTCCTGGTCTCGGTGGGTCTGGACTACCTGACCCTCTCCCGCAAGGCGGGCACCCTGTCGGGCGGCGAAGCCCAGCGCATCCGTCTGGCCACCCAGATCGGCTCTGCCTTGGTGGGCGTGCTGTATATTCTGGACGAGCCCTCTATCGGTCTGCACCAGAGAGACAACAGCAAGCTCATTGCCACTCTGAAAAAGCTCCGCGACATCGGCAACACCGTCATCGTGGTGGAGCATGACGAGGAGACCATGGAGGAATCCGACTACATCGTGGATATCGGCCCCGGTGCGGGCATCCACGGCGGTAAGATCATCTCGGCGGGGACTCCCGCGGAGGTAGCAGCCGACGAGAACTCCATCACGGGCGCGTACCTGTCGGGGCGCAAGTCCATCGACGTGCCCTCGAAGCGCAGACCCGGCAACGGATGCTGGCTCACCGTCAAGGGCGCGGCGGAGCATAATCTGAAGCACATCGACGTGGATATCCCTCTGGGCAAGTTCGTCTGCGTGACGGGCGTATCGGGGTCGGGCAAGTCCTCCCTGGTCAACGGCATCCTGTACCCCATCCTGGCTCACGATCTCAACCGCGCCGTGACCTATCCCGGTGAGTTTGATTCCATCGAGGGCGTGGAGCATCTGGATAAGGTCATCGCCATCGACCAAAGTCCCATCGGGCGCACTCCTCGCTCCAATCCCGCCACCTATACCTCCCTGTTCAACGATATCCGCGACCTCTTCGCCAAGACCCAGGACGCCAACGCCAAGGGCTTTGGCCCAGGCCGCTTCTCCTTCAACGTCAAGGGCGGCCGCTGTGAGGCCTGCGAGGGCGACGGTGTCAAGAAGATCGAGATGCACTTCCTCCCCGATATCTACGTCACCTGCGACGTGTGCAAGGGCAAGCGGTACAATCGGGACACCCTGGAAGTCCACTACAAGGGCAAGAGCATCTTCGACGTGCTGGACATGACCGTGGAGGAGGGTCTGACCTTCTTCGACGGCCTCCCCAAGATCAAGCGCAAGCTCCAGACCCTCTTTGACGTGGGCCTGGGCTACGTCAAGATCGGTCAGTCCTCCACCACTCTGTCGGGCGGCGAGGCACAAAGAGTCAAGCTGGCCGCCGAACTGGCCAAGCGGGGCACGGGCAAGACCATCTATATTCTGGACGAGCCCACCACGGGTCTCCACACCGACGACGTAGCCCGACTCCTCACCGTCCTCCAACGCCTCTGCGACGGCGGCAACACCGTCCTCGTCATTGAACACAACCTGGACGTCATCAAGTGCGCCGACCACATCATCGACCTGGGCCCCGAAGGCGGCGCGGGCGGCGGTACGGTGGTGGCCACGGGTACGCCCGAGGAGGTGGCGAAGGTCAAGGGGTCTTATACGGGGCAGTTCTTGAAGAAAAAGTTGTAAAATTGCAGTTTATGGGGGAACGAGGGAAACGGCCTCCGGCGGCCAAGAACCTTTTTGGAAAAAGGTTCTTGGATCTCCAAAAACTTTCAAAAAGCGTAGATATGCCAAGAGATTTGATAGTGGGTAGCATAGGGGAAACCCCCATGGGGCCCCTTCCCCATTGGTATCGGCATGGATATTTACCTCACCGACAAACCCAAATTTGAAAACCCCAACAAAAAACCGTTGCGAGACACATTCCCGCAACGGTTTTCTGTTACAATGGGATCAGTTCTTGGTCACGAAGCAGATCTTCTCGATGACCACGGGCTCCACAGGCACGCTGTTTTCGGTGCCGGTGGCGTTGGCCTTGACCTCCACCTCGGAGACGGTGAGGATCACGTCCAGACCGGCTACCACGTAGCCAAAGCCTGCGTACTTACCGTCCAGAGAAGCGGACGCATCGGCGTTGCAGATGAAGAACTGGCTGGTGGCGCTGTCGTAGGGCATATTCTTACGGGCCATGGAGATCACGCCCGTGATGTGGGACAGATCGTTCTGGACGCCGTTGATCTTGAACTCGCCCTTGATGGTGGTGCCGGAGCCGCCGGTACCGTCACCCTTGGGGTCGCCGCCCTGGATCATGAAGCCCTGCATGATGCGGTGGAAGGTCAGGCCGTTGTAGAAGCCCTCGCCCACCAGCTTCTGGAAGTTGGCCACGGTGATGGGAGCGATGTCGGAGCGGAGGCGGATGACCACGTCACCGTAGTGCTTGATGGTGACCTTGACGTACTCGGAGGTCTGGGTGGTCTCGGTGAAGTCGGCCACGGACATGGAGTCGATCTCAGCCTTGACGGCGGACATGTCCACGGTGGAGGTAGAAGGCGCGGAGGTGGAGGGGGTGGTGGTCTGGGTGGTGCCTGCGGTGGTCTCCTTGCCGCCGCCGACGGTGGCGTCGGTACCGCCCAGCACGATGGCCAGGATGACGGCCAACAGGATGACGGCTACGGCCACGGCGCAGACGATCAGGGTCTGGCGCTTGCTCTCCTGGGCGGCGGCCTGGTTTGCCTGGGCCTTGGCGGCGGAGTTCACGCCCTTGTTGCTGTAACGCTTGTTGCTCATTGATTGTTTCCTTTCTGCGGGGCTGATTGCCCCTTGTTTTTTCACACCGTATTATTGTACCATCCAACAGGCATTTTGTCAAGGAAAATTTCTCGGTTGCGAAATAATTTTCAAAGGGGTTCTCATACTATTCATAAATACCCCGTTTTTCCCATCATTAAAGAGAAATTCTCCCCCCGAAAGGAGCCGTCATGACTCAATCTCCCCCCTCCCGCCCCTTTGACTGGCAACGTCTCGCCGCGATCCTGTTCTGCACCGCCGTCGGGATCCTGGCCTTGTGGCTGGCCTTCCGCTACGCCCTGGGCGTCCTGCTCCCCTTCCTGGCGGCATGGCTCCTCTCCCGGGCAGTCAAGCCCCTCACCGAGAAAATCTGCCGCCGCGCCCCCATCCCGAGGGGAGTCTGCGCGGCGGGGTTGGTGATATTGACCGTGAGCGGGGCGGCGGGGCTGGCTATCGCGGGGGTGCGGCGGGGGGTCAGAGAGCTGTCCCGTCTGGTCTCCGAGCTGGCCGCTGACACCGAGGGGCTGGTGGGTGCGGTGGAGGCCCTCCTCTCCAAGGTGGAGTCTGTCTCCTCCCACATCCCCCTCCTCCGCCGCTTTGAGGATGCTCCCTTCTATGCCGATCTCTGCGCGTCGGTGGACAGCCTGGTGGAATCGGGGGTAGCCAAGCTGACCGAGGCCGTCACCGCCCGCCTCCCCGGGGCGGCCATGACCGTAGCGGGCCTTGTCCCCGCCGCCTTCATCTTCCTCACGGTCACGCTCCTGGCCTGCTACTACTTCACCGCCGACGACGGGCGGCTGGGAAAAGCCCTGGGAGCCGCCCTCGCCCGCGTGACCCCCGCGCCTCTCCGCGACCGTCTGCCCCCCATCGGCCGCCGTCTCCGCCGCTTGGGACGGCAGTATCTCCGCGCCTGCCTGCTGTTGGGGCTTCTGACCTTCTGTCTGTCCTTCATCGGGCTGGCAATCCTGCGGGTGCCCTACGCCTTCATCCTGGCGCTCCTCTTGGCGGTGGTAGATCTGCTTCCCCTGCTGGGGACGGGGGTGATCCTCATCCCCTGGGGGATGATCTGCCTGCTTCTGGGGCAGGTCAAGCTGGGGATCGGACTGTTGGTTCTCTACGGGGCCGCCACCCTGATCCGTCAGGTGCTGGAGCCTAAGCTCATCGGGGAGGGGCTGGGGCTGCATCCCCTTGTGTCCCTGTTCTCCATGTACGCGGGTCTGCGGCTCTTCGGGGTGTGGGGGATGATCCTGGCGCCCTTGGTGGCGGCGGGAGTGAGAGCGGTATTTGGCACAGATCCCCGATCCGATGAACCGCGGTAAAAAACGCCCGCGATTTTTTACCCACCCAAAATTTTTCCGCGAAAATTTCCCAAAACCCCTTGACAAAATCATGACAAAGGTTTATAATACCCCCATCAAAAGCGATGAGCGGAAACCCAGTAGACCGCCATGACCCGCACAGAGAGCCGTCGGTTGGTGTGAGACGGAGGGGGCATTACGGTTGAATTACATTCCGGGAGCTGTGATCTCGAGGCAAGCCTCCGACGGGAGGACGCGCCAAGGGGTCAACGGGATTCGCCCGTTACAGCGATGAGGCATACAAGAAACGCGCAAGCTCGGCGGCAGGAACGACCGCTCTGCAAACGCCCTCCCCACGTGCCCGACGAGGTTCCCCCCTGTGAGGGGAGGAATAAATTGAGGTGGTACCGCGGTATATCCGCCCTCTATCCGTCAGACGGATGAGGGGCGGTTTTTGTTTTATACGGAATGACCGCTCCGAGTCCAACACACTTCAATTCCGGAGGTATTCCATCATGATCATTAAGCTCGCAATGATTATCGTCTTCTTCGCCGTCACCGTCCTGGTGGGCTTTCTGGTAGCCCGCAAGGCCTCGGGGGTAGACGGCTTCGTGCTGGGCGGCCGCTCGGTCGGCCCTTGGCTCACCGCCTTCTCCTTTGGCACGTCCTACTTCTCGGCAGTCATTTTCATCGGCTACGCGGGACGCTTCGGCTGGAATTTCGGCCTGGCCTCCACGTGGATCGGTCTGGGCAACGCCTTCATCGGCTCCCTTATGGCCTGGATGCTCCTGGGCCGTCGCACCCGCGTCATGACCCAGCACATCGGCAGCCGCACCATGCCCGATTTCTTCGGCCTGCGCTACGGCTCCAAGGCTCTGCGTCTGGTGGCCGCCGCCATCGTCTTTGTCTTCCTCATCCCCTACACCGCCTCCCTCTTCAACGGTCTGGCTCAGCTCTTCTCGGCCTCCTTCTCCCTGCCCTACTGGGGCTGGGTGCTGATCATGGCCGCGTTGACGGGTGTCTACGTCATCGTGGGCGGCTACATGGGCTCTGCCGTCAATAATTTCATCCAGGGCATCATCATGCTGGTGGGCATCGTGGCCGTGGTCGCCGCCGTCCTCCACAGCCACGGCGGTCTCATGGAGGCCATCGCCAAGCTCTCGGAGGGCTCGGCTACCACCCCCGCCGGCACCGAGCTGAAGGGTGCCTTCACCTCCTTCTTCGGCCCTCAGCCCCTCCAGCTTTTGGGCGTGGTGGTGCTGACCTCCCTGGGCACCTGGGGTCTGCCCCAGATGGTGGGTAAGTTCTACGCCATCAAGGACGAGAAGGCCATCACCAAGGGCACCGTCATCTCCACCTTCTTCGGTCTGGTGGTGGCGGGCGGCTGCTACTTCCTGGGCGGCTTCGGCCGACTCTACGCAAACAGCATTGAGCTGAATGCCGCGGGTAACCCCGCCTCCTTCGACGCCATTATCCCCGCCATGCTCCACTCGGTGGAGGAGTCCATGGGCGGCGCGGGGGCGTGGCTGGTGGGTCTGGTGCTGATCCTGGTGCTGGCCGCCTCCATGTCCACCCTGTCCTCCCTGTCCATGACCTCGGCCTCTACCATTACCCTCGATCTCATCGCTCCCCTTGCAAAAAAGCAAAAGAGCGAGAAGGCCAACATGGTCATCATGCGCCTGCTTCTGGCCGCCTCCATCGTCATCGCCGCCGCCATCGCCATTCTGGTAGTCTCCAACGGGGAAATGGCCAAGCGGCTCTACATCTCCGACCTCATGGGCATCTCCTGGGGCGCGCTGGCAGGCTGCTTCCTGGCTCCCTTCCTCTACGGCCTGTACTGGAAGAAGACCACCAAGGCCGCCGTCTGGGTCAGCTTCGCCACGGGCCTTGCCATCACCCTCACCCAGTTCGTCCTCAATGCCGTCCTCAAGATCTCCTTTGAGAACCCCGTGCTGAGCTACTTCTGCGGCTCCTCCATCAACGCCGGTATGCTGGCCATGGCGGTGGGTCTGATCCTCGTCCCCGTGGTCTCCCTCATGACCCAAAAGACCAAGCCCGAGGGCACCGACGGGATCTTCGCCTGCTACGACCGCATGGTCACAGTTCCTGTGGGCACCGCTCTGGAGAACGAGGACTGATCCCCCTTCCATAGCCTCCTCCCCCCGACTCACTCTCGGGGGGATTTTTTGTGGAAATCCCCCGCCATACTTGACAAAGGGGGGCGGATATGGTAATATATAATTGTAGGTTTTCCACAGAGAGACCACAATCCCATAAGGAGTCCGCTCAAGCCTCTTGAGCCTATTGAACCATGACCAAAAAACTGCTCTGCGGCATTTTGGCCGCTCTCATGCTCCTGTCCTCGGTCGCCTGCACGGGCGGAGACACCACCGAAACCGAGGGTGACACCACGGTGGCTTTGCCCGAGACCGCTACCCCCACCGAACCACCTACCGACGGTGAGACCGAGGCTCCCACCGAAACGCCCACCGAGCCAGACACGGATCCCGAGCCCGAGACCGAGCCGCCCATTGAGATCGAGGTTCCTGCCTACGAGGATATCGGGCTGGCGGCCAATCTGGAGGGGGAGGATCAGCGGGTGAAGCTGGTTTATGACTTCACCGCCTCGGGTCAGTCCCTGGCCCAGCTCAAGACCGACAAGAACCTCTCCTTCACCACCAACGGCACGGTCACCAAGGAAGAGAGGGGTATCACCGCCACCAAGGACGTCTGGAACGCCGTAGGCTTTTCCGCCCCGCCCGTGGGCTCCTACACCGCCGAGGCCACTCTGTACAACCACGGCGACGGCACCAGCGTCACAAGCTCGGTCATGTTCGGTGTCCGCCTCAAGACCGCGGGGAACCTGTTCATCGACAGCGGCCTGTGGGTCACGGTGAACAACGGAAACGCCCATCTGGTCATCCACCAGATCCTCTCCCTCAAGCTGGAGAACACCCCCGCCCTGAACGCCAAGGAGGGTGTCAAGGTCACCTTTGAGGATAGCGGCGAGGAGATCAAGATCTCCCTGAACGGCACCCACGTGGCCACCGCCAAGCCCGACGAGACGGCCAACACCGTGACCATCCTGGACGCGGCGGGCACCGAGCTGAAGTCCTGCAAGGCCGACAAGCTGGCCATGGGGAACGCCTCCCGCTACGTGCGCGCCATGCAGCATTTCGCTCCCTCCTCGGTGGCGGACATGAGCATCGTGTACGGTGAGATCCTGCCTTATACCCCCAACGCCACGGTCACCGAGCTGCGCGGCGGGCTGTCCTACCTGCTCTCCGAGAAGACCCAATACAAGTGCGGCTACCCCATCACGGTCAAAGACGGCGCGGCCCTCATGGATGCCGAGACCGCCGCCGCTCTGCTGGGCTTTGCCTACGCCGAGACCGACACCGCCGCCGTGTTCACCAAGGGGGAGAATACCCTCACCTTTACGGTGGGTCAGGCCGCAGTAGACTACAACAGCACTTCCCACAGCTTCCCCACGGTGGTCAAGCGGGAGGATACCATCCTCGTGGCCGCCGACTACATCGCCCGCTGGCTGGGCTATACCGTCAAGACCGAGGGAGATGCGGTCTACATCGCGGGAAGCGAGGCCATTCTGACAAAGGAGAAGGTACAGGAAATGAAGGATCGCTATCAGCTCTATCAGGACGTCGTCTATAACTACGATGACGTGGAGATCGAAAAGACCGGCGTGGGTCTGTATGAGAAGACCCCCTACGAGGACAGAGTGGTGGGCATTGCCTACACCACGTGGCACACCGTCTCCCGCAAGTGGGGCAAGGGCACGGGCACGTGGGATATTCCCCTGGACGGCCCCTACCTGTCCGATGACCGCAAGGTCATCTACAAGCACGGCATCCTCCTGCGCGACGCGGGGATCGACTTCGTGTTCGTGGACTGGACCAACAACACCAACTACGACCCCGTCACCATGCGGGAGCAGAGACACGATTTTCGCATGATCGAGGAGGCCACCGACGTGCTCTTCGAGGTGTGGTCCACCATTGAGGGTGCCCCCAAGATCTGCATCTTCAACGGCCCCGGCCATCAGGGCCAGGCGAGTGTGGACAACGGCAACCACCAGAAGAAGACGGATCAGATCTGGCGGGACTACGTGGAGAAGTACCCCGACCTCTACTTCCGCTACGAGGGCAAGCCTCTGCTCATGTGCTACGGTGCCACCCCCAACCAGTACGGCTCCCGCCCCACCTGGACCGACGAGCGCTTCACGGTGCGTTGGGTCACGGGCTACGTGGGTCAGCAGACCTCTCTGTACAATACGCGCACCATGGCCTCCCGCGGCTGGTGGAGCTGGGAGGAGAGAGGACTGCAGACCTACTCGATCCTGGACGACCGCGTGGAGTGCGTGACCTGCACCGCCGCCAGCCGCTCGCAGGGTAAGGAAGGCGATAAGGGCTATATTCCCGCCTACGGCCGCGAGAACGGCCTGACCCTCAAAAAGCAGTTCCAGAGAGCCAACGATCTGGGCGCGGGCATGGTCATTCTGGTTTCCTGGAACGAGTGGTCCACGGGTGAGCAGCCCTCGGTGGAGGTCTCCAAGGATCTGGAGCCCTCGGAGGTCCACGGCACCTTCTACTACGATCTCCTCTGCGAGCAGATCAAGAAGTTCAAGGGGCAGATCCCTCTTGACGAGACCGCCGAATGACCCTGCGGTCAAGGGCTGTGGGAAAAGCCCTTCCCCATACTCGCCTCTTTTCCATCGGCCCGTGTAAATCGCGGGCCGATTTTCTTGTGTGCAAACTATTTTCCATTGACAAATTCCCCGTTGTATGCTATGATATATTTGTAGGTTTTCCACAGAGGAACCCACAATCCCATAAGGAGAGTGCTCAAGCCGATTGAGCCATGCAACGTCATGATGAAAAAACTGCTTTGCGGCATCCTTGCCGCCCTCATGCTCCTGTCCGCCGTAGCCTGTACGGGCGGTGACACCACCGAAACGGAAGGCGACACCACCGTCGCCCTGCCCGAGACCGATGCCCCCACCGAGGCGCCTACCGACGCGCCTACCGAGGCGCCCACCGAGGAGGCCACCGAGCCTGAGCCCGAGACCGAGCCTCCCATTGAGATCCAGGTTCCCGCCTACGAGGACATCGGTCTGACTTCCCTCATGGCCGGCACCGACGACCGTCTGAACCTCACCTACAACTTCGCTGACTACGCCTACAGCCAGCTGAAGAACGACAACAACCTCATCTTCACCTCCAACAAGGACTACACGGTGGACGGCGACGGTCTGACCATCACCGACGAGGGCTGGAACAGCGTGGGCTTCGCCCATACCCTTGTGGGTAACTACACCGCCAAGGCCTCCATCGTCAACCGCGGCGGGGAGAACAACGTCCGCTCCATCATGGTGGGCTGCCGCGTCACCCGCTCGGATCACCTCTACATCGACAGCGGTCTGTGGTTCACCTTCTCGGAGAGTGCCGTCTACGTCCACGTCAAGAACGGCTTCACCCAGCTGATCCGCAACGATTTCAGCTTTAACGCTAAGAACGGCTTGAACGTCACCATCAAGGACGACGGCACCACCATCCAGTGCTTCGTCAACGGCGCCACCATCGCCAAGGCCGTGGTGGAGGGGGAGACCCTCGCCGTCTACGATACCAAGGGCAACGAGGTGGGCCGCACCCCCGACCTGGAGCGCATCGCCCACGGCGACACCCTGGGCTTCGTCCGCACCATGTCCCATTTCGCCAACTCCTCCACCAAGTCCATGAGCCTGGAGGCGGGCACCGTCATCCCCTACGCGCCCGACGATATCTGCGCCGAGCTGAAGGACGGCTATGACTACCTGCTCTGCGACAAGACCCAGGTCAAGTCGGCTTACCCCATCACCCTCCACGACGGCGTGGCCCTCATGGATGCCAAGGCCGCCGCCACCCTCTTCGGTTACAAGTGCGCCATCTCCGAGGACGGCACCACCGCTACCTTGACTCGTGACGGGGCTACCCTGACCTACAAGGTGGATACCGCCGAGGTGGATCTGAACGGCAAGACCTACGCCTGCCCCACCACCCTCTCCCGCGGCGGCAGTATCCTCATCTCCGCCGACTACCTGGCCCGCTGGATGGGTTATACCGTCACCCCCGCAGACACCTCGGTCTACGTGACCGCCTCGGCCGCCGCCCTCACCGACGAGCGCAAGCAGGCTCTGACCGAGCGCTACCAGCTCTACAAGGACGTCATCTACAACTACGACGACGTAGAGATCGACCAGCTGGGCGTGGGTGTCTACGAGACCACTCCCTACGAGGATCGTCTGGTGGGCATCGCCTACTCCACCTGGCTCTGCACCAAGATCATCACCTGGGGCAAGAACACCTGGGACACCCCCCTGTACGGCAACTACTTCTCCGATGACCGCGACATGATCGCCAAGCACGCCGAGCTGCTCCGCGACGCGGGCGTGGACTTCGTCTTCGTGGACTGGACCAACAACACCACCTACGATCCCGCCACCATGCGTGATTCCCTCTCCGACTTCCGCATGATCGAGGATGCCACCGAGCTGCTCTTCGAGATCTGGTCCCAGATCGAGGGCGCGCCCAAGATCTGCATCTTCGCAGGCCCCGGCCACTCGGGCATTGAGAACGTCAACAACGGCAAGCACCAGAAGAAGGTGGATCAGATCTACTCCTCCTTTGTGGAGAAGTACCCCGATATGTACTTCCAGTACGAGGGCAGACCTCTGCTCATGTGCTACGGCGCCACCCCCAACCAGTACAGTGCCCGTCCCAGATGGAAGGACGATCGCTTCACCATCCGCTGGGTCACCGGCTACGTAGGCCAGCAGAGCGACCTTCGCAACGATAAGGACAAGTCCACCCGCAACCGCTGGTGGAGCTGGGAGGAGAGAGGCCTGCAGGCCTACTCGGTCTCGGATGGCCGCGTGGAGTGCGTCACCTGCACCGCCGCCAGCCGTCCCCAGGGCTCCGAGGGCGACAGCGGCTACATCCCCGCCTACGGCCGCGAGAACGGCCTGACCCTCAAGAAGCAGTTCCAGCGCGCCAACGATCTGGGCGCGGGCATGGTCATCCTGGTCTCCTGGAACGAGTGGACCAAGGGCGAGCAGCCCTCCCCCGAGGTTTCCAAGGATCTGGAGCCCTCGGTGATCCACGGCACCTTCTACTACGACCTGCTGTGCGAGCAGATCAAGAAGTTCAAGGGGCAGATCGAGGTCGCGGAGTAATCAAGCCAAGGCCGTTGAAAGATACAAAGATACAAAGATACAAGATACTCGCTGAGCAAGCCTGAGCAGAGCCTGAGCAGAGCCTGAGCAAAGCCTGAGCAAAGCTCGGCAGATACAAGATAGCATCCTCCGTGCAGGGCATATATCTTGTATCTTGTATCTTGTATCTCGTATCTTGTATCTCACATCTACGATCATTATTTACATCTCAAACACGGAGGAAACACCATGCAAGATCGTTACGCATCCGTCCTGCCCATCGGCGTAGGACTCTACGAGAAGACCCCCGCCGCCGACCGCAAGGTAGGCATCGCCTACACCACCTGGAACACCGCCACCCATCCCCGCTGGGGCACGGGCACCTGGGATCTCCCCCTGGACGGCCCCTACGTCTCGGAGGATCCCGAAATCATCCGCAAGCACGGCATCCTGCTCCGCGACGCGGGCATCGATTTCGTCTTCGTGGACTGGACGAATAACACCTGCTATAATCCCGCCGCCCAGCGGGACAAGTTGGAGACCTTCCGCATGATCGAGGAGGCCACCGACGTGCTGTTCGAGGAATGGTCCAAGCTGGAGGGTGCCCCCAAGATCTGCATCTTCGCGGGCCCCGGCCACAGCATGCCCGAGAATCTGGAGAACGGCAACCACCAGAAGAAGGTGGATCAGATCTGGCGCGATTACGTGGCCAAGTATCCCGATATGTACTATCAGTACGACGGCAAGCCCCTCCTCATGTGCTACGGTGCCACCCCCAACTTCTACGGCGCGGATCCCGTCTGGAAGGACGACCGCTTCACAGTGCGCTGGGTCACGGGCTACGTGGGCCAGCAGGATGACCTGTACGATGCCGAGACCATGCGCTCCTACCACTTCTGGAGCTGGGAGGAGCGAGGCACCCAGACCTATACCGTCAAGGACGGAAAGGTAGAGTGCATCTCGGTCACCGCCGCCAGCCGTGCCCAGGGCAAGGAGGGCGGACGGGGCTACATCCCCGCCCGAGGCAGACGGAACGGCGAGACCTTCCGCGAGCAGTTCGGCCGCGCCATTGAACTTGGCGCGGGTATGGTGCTCCTGATCTCCTGGAACGAATGGACCACGGGTGAGCAGCTCTCCCTGGAGATCTCCAAGGATCTGGAGCCCTCTAAGACCCTTGGCACCTTCTACTACGATCTCATGAAGGAGCAGATCGCGCTGTTCAAGGAGAAGGCATAAGTCTTCACGGATATACGAAGGGGACACGCACCGAGAGGGGCGTGTCCTTTCAATTTGGGTTTATCGCTCTGCGATAAACCCAAATTTGAAGTGAAGAGTGAAGAGTGAAAAGTGAAGAGTGGAGGTGCAGATCCTTCGGATCTGTCCATTTTTGATTGAAAAGAAGGAAACCGAAGGTTTCCCTCCTCACCTCTTCACTATTCACTATTACTTATTACTTCAATTGCAGTTTATCGGTCTCCGACCGATAAACTGCAATTTTCCTTTCCCAAAAGAACCTCTTGACAGACCTCCCCCATTCATGCTATAATGAAGCATCGGACAAATCTACCTATACATACAAATGGAGGAACCCCTATGATCGTCATGTTCCTTGCCCCCGGCTTCGAGGAAGTCGAGGCCCTGGCCCCTCTGGATCTGCTCCGCCGCGCGGGGCTGGAGGTAGTCACCGTGGCCGTCCGCGAGGCCAAGACCAATCAGCTCATCGATAAGCTGGGCCGTCTCGGTGTCAGCGCCACCAACCTGTGGGACGATGACCGCACGGTCACGGGATCCCACGGCATCCCCGTCACCGCCGACGTCACCGAGGCCGCTCTGCCCGGCCGTCTGGCCCGCGCCTCCCTGGAGGCCGTCATCCTCCCCGGCGGTATGCCCGGTACTACCAATCTGGATGCCTCCCCCGTGGTGGAGAAAACCCTGGAGCTGGCCGCCGCCAAGGATGCCTTCCTCTGCGCCATCTGCGCCGCCCCCCTTGTGCTGGGTAAGCGGGGCTACCTCAACGGCAAGCGCGCCACCTGCTTCCCCGGCTTTGAGGAATATCTCACAGGTGCCACCGTGGGCGGTAAGGTCATCCGCGACGGCAAGATCATTACCGCCGCCGGCATGGGCGTAGCGCAGGAGTTCGGCTTGGAGATGATCTCCGCCCTGGTGTCCCCCGAAAAGGCGGGGGAGATCCGCGCCGCCATCCAGTCCCTGTGATATGACCGACAAAGCATCCCTGCGGCGGTATTTCTCGGATCTGCGGAGGGGGCTGACCCCCGACGAGCGACACGCCGCCGAGACCGCCATGTACGAAAAGCTTTTCTCCCTCCCTGCGTGGCGGGAAGCCTCCGTGATCTGCGGGTATGTCTCGGTGCGGGGCGAGCTGAACACCGACCCCATCCTCCGCAGAGCCGCCGCCGAGGGCAAGACCGTCGCCCTCCCCGTGACGGTTACGGGAGCTGACGAGGGTCGTATGATCTTCCGTGCCCTGCCCAATGGGGATTTCTCCCGTCTCACCCCCGCCCGCTTCGGGATCCCCGAGCCGGACGAGTCCTGCCCTTCTCTGACGGGTGACGGCTTCACCCACGCCCTCATCCTGATCCCCGCCCTGGCCTTTGACGAAAATGGCTACCGTCTGGGGTACGGAGGGGGCTACTACGATCGCTTTCTCTCTTTCCTGCGGGAGGCGGAGATCCCCCATACCGCGGTAGGCCTCACCTATGCGGTCTGCCGCGCCGCCACTCTCCCCCGCAATGCCCACGACATTCCCGTCCACATCATCCTCGACGAAAGGAGCACGACGATTCCTCATGGATTCTGAAACGAATATCCCGACCACACCGCCCGCCGACGGCGAAACACCCAAGAAAAAGACCTTTTTATCCCGCTTCTCCCCCAAGCAACAGGAATTTTTGCGGGGGAAGCACGCCGTATCCAATGCGGCCACGGTGCTGGTGCTGATCATTTACGCTCTGCTCCTGCTCTCCCGCCTCATCGACGCCGCCTTCCTCTCCCGTGAGAGCCAGTACCTCTCGGTTATCCTGCTCCAGCTCATGATCTTCCCCATCCCCGCCTACCTCTACGTGCGGCTGAAGCCCGAGGGCTACGTCAAGGCTCTGCGATTCGGCAGGATCAAGCTCTCCCACCTGTTCCTGCTCCTGTCGGCCTCCTTCATGCTGATCGCAGGCTGTACCCTCCTGGGTATGCTCTGCGGCATGATGACCGCCCAGCCCTCCTTCACCCTGTACGACACCTTCGCCTCGGTCAACGACGGCACCGTGGGTGCCACCATCCGCTTGATCCTGGCCTACGGTCTGCTGCCCGCCTTCTGCGAGGAGCTGGTCTTCCGCGGCATCCTCTGCGCCGAGCATGAAAAGCACGGCATCCTCTACGCCGCCACGGTCAGCGCCCTGTTCTTCGCCTTCCTCCACTTTGACCTCACGGCCCTCCCCGTCTACCTCTTCTCGGGACTGCTCCTGGCCCTGGTCATGTACGTCACCCGCTCCTCTGTTGCCGCCATGATCGTCCACCTGTGCTACAACCTCTTCGGTATCTTCGTCCAGGCGGGTCTTTCGGGCTACTGCAAGAGCACGGGAAGCATCGGACTTTTGGTGGTGTTGCTCATCGCCCTCCTGCTCCTGTCCTCGGCCTTCTTCTGCGGGGAGGTGGCCCGCATCCTCCGCCGCCGCGCCCGCGCCGATCTGCTGGACGATCCCGAGGCCATCTCCACCCCCGGTCTCAACAAGCTCCCCGCCCGCCGGTGGCCCCGCGCTCTCCTCGCCGCCTTCGCCTCCCCCGCCGGCATCGCCGCTGTGGTGCTGTGGCTGTTCGGCGTGGTGGTGAACCTGGTGCGGTGACTATTTGCAAATTACGAATCGAAAAAGGAGTCCGCCATGTTTGACCTTTCCTTCCTGACCACCGATCTTATCTTCACCCTCATCTTCGCCGCCCTGCTCGTGGGTCTGGTGATCTTTTTGGCCGTCAGCGTCAGCCGCTCCAAGAAAAAGGGGAGCGACGTGGATCCCCTCCCCGAGGAGACCGAGACCTTGGCGGAGAATGCCGACACCGACACCGACGAGAGCTGGATGCCCCCCGAGCCCGAGGCCTTCCCCGCCCGTATCGTGGATATGCGGGTGGTGACCGGCAACGTAGGGGGCAATAAGCGCCCCAAAACGGGGGTCTCCTTCCTGGTGACCTTTCTCACCGACGATGGGGAGCGCACCGAGTACCCCGTCCCCGAGGAGCTGTACGTCACCCTGGACATCGACCAAACGGGGACCCTGGTCATCCTCAACGGCGGCTTCTTCGACTTCGGCGCGGGGGATGAGTACGATCCCGAGGCCGTGGAGGAGTTCGAGAAGACCTTCGACCCCTTCTCGGATGATGAATAACGCAAAAAGGACTACTCATTGTCGGGTAGTCCTTTTCATATGCTCAACTCAACCAAACCAATCCTCCAGCACCTCCAGGAGCTTGAAGCGCACCTTGTACTTGGTCTTCCCCGTCTCGGTGATGATGCCGTACTGATCCTTGGTCAGCCCCACCTGGATGAATGCGTCCTCGTTGTCCTGCTTGGCGGTGGCGGCAGACAGGCAGAGGGGCGGGAAGAGACAGCACCACCAGTTCTGCCCTTCCCCCGAGCCGATAAGAACGCGAAGGGAGACGTACGTCCCCGCAGGAAAGGCGCAGGACTCGTAGGTGCGGGTGGGATAATCCTCCTCCCCCAGGAGTACCGTCACGGGGTAGTCGTATCCCTCGGACGAAATGACGGCGGAGGCGGCGGCTTCCAGTTCGGTCAGATGGGCGGTGAGAGCCTCCACCGCCTCGGCTTGGGTCTTGCAACCACCCACGTAGGGTGCGGCGGCCTCCAGCACCCCGTCCCGCACCTTGAGTTTGAGGGCTTGATCGGCCTCGCTGTCGGAATTGGCCAGCACGTGGAGCCGTACCACCGTGTCGTAGACCTCCCGCTCCCCGTGGACGGGCAGGAAGCTGAGGGCCATCATGGTCACGAGCAGGATCACAATGGCTACGTAAAACTTTTTGGGCATAGAAAAAACCTCCTTGTGTGATGGGGTTAGCATGACCATACACAGGGAGGTTTATTCAGTTCTTTCAATCTTTTTACAGGACGGCCAGAATGGCGCGGGAGATCATCTCCACCACCTCATCCATCCCCCCGTCGCAGGTCACGGTACACCCCGCGGCCTTGATATGCCCGCCGCCGCCGAACTCGGCACAGATGGCGGCCACGTCCACCTCGCAGGAGGAGCGCATGGACACACGGTAAACTCCCTCGGCCTTGGGCTGGCGGATAGCGACGGCCACTTGAACCCCTTGGAGTCCGCGTGCCACGTCCACCAGCGTCCCCAGATGCTCGTCGGTAAAGCCGTACTGCTCCATGAGATCAAAGGGCATGGCCACGATACCCAGCTTACCGTCGGCGTAGAGCCGCAGGCGGTCAAAGCCCACCTTCTCGGCTTGGAGGAGCTTGTAGGACTTCACCCCAAAAAGGCGGTGGTTGAGGTCGGCGGAGTCAAAGCCCGCCTCCAGAAGCGCGGCGGCGGCGCGGTGGGTCTCGGGGGAGGCGTTGCTGTAGCGGAAGCACCCCGTATCCGAGCTGATGGCGGCATACAGGAGGCGATCCACCCCCTCGGGGATGGCGGGGATGCGATCCGACTTCACCAGCTCACGGGACAGGCGGTAGACCAGCTCCCCCGCAGAGGAGGCATGGCCATCGATGTAGCCGTCGGCGTACATTTCTCCCTTGGCGTGGTGGTCGATCATGAGGTCGAAGCGGCCCTCGTAGTCGGGGTACAGGATACCTGCTTGGGCGGGGGAGGCGGTGTCCACCGAAATGATCTGAGTGGGGACAAAGTCGGCGGGGAGACTCTCCTTGAGGATGCTGTCCTGCAAGCCCTCGGTGAGGAAGCGCAGCCGCTCGGGGATCTCGTCCTCGCAGACGCAACAGGCGGTACAGCCCATGGCCTCCAAAATCAGCTTGAGGCCAAAGCCCGCCCCGATGGCATCCCCGTCGGGGTGACGGTGGAAGAGGATGAGGGTGGACTCATTCCCACGGATGCGGGCGGCGGCCTCAGTCAGGGTGAGAAGCTGATACATGGTGGGATCAGTCCTCGTCCAGAAGATCGTCCAGAGCGGAGGTCTCGGCGGTCTCCTCGGGGGCATCCTCGGTGTAGGTAAAGCCGCTGATGATCTTCTCGATCTTGGCACCGTAGGCGATGGAGGTGTCCTCCACGAAGGTCAGCTCGGGGGTGATGCGGAGGTTGAGGCTCTTGGCCAGCTGGCCGCGGATATAGGGGGCTGAGGACTCCAGACCCTTCTTCACGGTCTTCTTGTCCCCCTGCATATGGGAGTAGTAGATCTTGGCGAACTTGAGGTCGGGGGTGACCTCCACGCCCGTGACGCTGACGAAGGCCTCGCTGACGCGGGGATCCTTGACGGTGCGGATGATCTGCGCCGCTTCCTTGAACATTTCCTCGTTGATGCGGCTCTGACGGTATTTGGCCATGGTATGCTCCTTTTCGGTGTAATTTCGGATATACTGCGGGAGGGGCAAGCCCCTCCCCTACGGTGGGATTCAAAAACTTTCAAAAAAAGATTTATGCCCCGAATCTGTAGCGGCGGCTATCAGCCGCTACATGACGGTGAACGTGCATAGAAGTGAGGATAATATCCTTTTTTGAAGGTTTTTGAGGAGAGTCCAGAGGGGGACTTTTTTCAAAAAGTCCCCCTTTGGCGTTCTTATGGTCCTCTCTTACTGAGCAGCGTCCACGATAGCAGCGAACTTGGCGGAAACCAGGGAAGCACCACCGATGAGGCCGCCGTCCACGTTGGGCTTGGACAGAAGCTCGGCTGCGTTCTTCTCGTTCATGGAGCCGCCGTACTGAACAACAGTAGCCTCGGCGATCTCGGCACCGAACATCTCGGCCACAGCGGCACGGACGTAGCCGTTGCCCTCGTCAGCCTGGTCGGCGGTAGCGGTCACACCGGTACCGATGGCCCAGACGGGCTCGTAGGCGATGATGACGTTCTTCATCTGCTCGGCGGTGACGTTGGTGAGAGCCATCTTGGTCTGGAACTTGAGCAGGGTCTCGGTGTAGCCCAGCTCTCTCTGCTCCAGGGTCTCGCCCACGCAAACGATGGCCTTCAGGCCGGCCTTCAGAGCGGCCAGGGTGCGGAGGTTGACGGTCTGGTCGGTCTCGGCGAAGTACTGTCTTCTCTCGGAGTGACCGATGACCACGTACTCCACGCCTGCCTCGGTGAGCATCTCTGCAGAGATCTCGCCGGTGTATGCGCCGGAGGCCTTGAAGTGGACGTTCTCGGCACCGATCTTGATGTTGGAGCCGGCAGTTGCCTCAATGGCGGCGGGGATGTCGATGGCGGGGACGCAGAGAACAACGTCACAGTTGTCCTTGCCGGCCACCAGGGGCTTCATTTCCTCAATCAGAGCCTTGGCGCTGTTGGGAGTCATGTTCATCTTCCAGTTACCTGCGATTACGTATCTTCTCATGATTGTTTATCCTTTTGTGTGTATTTCTTTTTCGAAAAGTTTTAGGAGTTCCAAGAACCCTTTTTCAAAAGGGTTCTTGGCGGGTCCAGGGCAGAGCCCTGGCGGGTGCAGGGCAGAGCCCTGCTTACTCCTTGTCCATCAGGCAAGCGATACCGGGAAGCTCCAGACCCTCCAGGAACTCCAGGGAAGCGCCGCCGCCGGTGGAGATGTGGGTGATGCGATCGGCGTAGCCCAGCTGCTCGCAAGCGGCTGCGGAGTCACCACCACCGACGATGGAGATGCAGTCGGAGTCAGCCAGAGCCTCGGCCACGGAGATGGTACCCTTGGCCAGAGTGGGGTTCTCGAACACGCCCATGGGGCCGTTCCAAACGACGGTCTTGGCGGTCTTCACAGCCTCAGCGTACATAGCGCGGGTCTCGGTACCGATATCCATACCCTCCTTGTCGGCGGGGATAGCGGAAACGGGCACGATCTCCACGTCGATGGGAGCGTCGATGGGGTTGGGGAACTCAGCAGCAACAGCCACGTCCACGGGGAGCATGAGCTTGACGCCGTTGGCCTCAGCCTTAGCCATCATCTCCTTGCAGTAGTCGATCTTGGACTCATCCAGCAGGGACTTACCGACCTCGTAGCCGCGGGCAGCCTGGAAGGTGTAGGCCATACCGCCGCCGATGATGAGGGTGTCCACCTTCTCGAGGAGGTTCTTGATGACGTTGAGCTTGTCAGCGACCTTTGCGCCGCCCAGGATGGCCACGAAGGGACGCTCGGGGTTGGACAGAGCCTTACCCATGACGGAGATCTCCTTCTGGATCAGGTAGCCGCAAACGGCAGGCAGACCTGCGTGCTGGACAACACCGGCGGTGGAGGCGTGAGCGCGGTGAGCGGTACCGAAAGCGTCGTTGACGAAGATCTCAGCGAAGGAAGCCAGAGCCTTGGAGAACTCGGGATCGTTCTTGGACTCGCCTGCGGTGAAGCGGGTGTTCTGGAGCAGAACGATGTCACCGGGCTTCATAGCGGCGACCTTGGCCTGAGCGTCCTCACCAACGGTATCGTTAGCGAAGACAACGCCGCCACCCAGCAGCTCGTTGAGCTTGTCAGCAACGACCTGGAGGGAGAACTTCTTCACGTCGCCCTTTGCCTTCTCCAGAGCGGCGGCGGTAGCGGCCTCCTGCTCCTCAGCGGGCAGCTTCTCGATCTTGGCGATCTCCTTCTTGTCCAGCTTCAGCTTGGCGTCGAAGACGTTGTGGGGCTTGCCCATGTGGGAGCACAGGATCACCATAGCGCCCTGATCGCGCAGGTACTTGATGGTGGGCAGAGCCTCAACGATGCGCTTGTCACTGGTGATGACGCCGTCCTTGAGGGGCACGTTGAAGTCGCAGCGGACGAGAACCTTCTTGCCGGCAACCGCGATGTCTTCGATGGTCTTCTTGTTGTAAGTCATGGATGTATCCACCTTTCTTTTACGGTACCCCCACCCCGCGAGCGGGCATGGAAGTCCAAAATTCTTCACTTTATAATATACCACATTTTTCCGCAATTATCAAGGGGTTTTTAAATATTTTCCGCATTTTCCTTGACATTTGTGAAGGCTTGGGTTACAATGGTTGCGGGGAGAGAGGATTTCTGTGGAAAATGACAAGGGGGATGGGGAAATTGGGGTTTAGCGGGCTGCTTAGAACGGTCATCCTGAGCGGAGCCGCAACGCGGCGGAGTCGAAGGATCTCCTTTTCTGACAAGAGATCCTTCGACTTCGGGCTTCGCCCTCCGCTCAGGATGACCGTCTAAATAACGCACCGACAAACCCAAATTTGAAGCATTCAACAATCGGCTATAAAAAAACATGTGAAGGAGAAAAAGCGACGCCCCATCGGGCTTTGCTGATGAATGATATGGACGAGACCATGAAGAACAGTATCCATACCGAGCCTGCCGTGAAGGTGGAGAAGGCGGATGAATGGAGCAGACTTTTTGAGAGATACGGTCTGACCGAGACCGCGTGGATCGGCGCCGACGGGATCTTCTCCTTTGCGCTGGACGGAAACGATGCCTTCGCCAGTGCCACTGACTGCACGAAAACCTTTTTCATTTTCAGCGATACGCTGTTCGGTACTGCAAGTGAGGACGGAAAAAAGGCCCTGCGGGAGGCCATGCCCAACCACACCTCCGCGATCCTCGAGGGAAGCAAGCCCGATGCCGCCAGGCGCAGATTTGTCTGGGGCAAGGGCGGCAGCTGCACCCTTGACCTGCAGGATCTCGATGATAACGATAAGAAAAATCTTGTGGGCAAGGTGAAATGGTTCACGGACGGTCTTGTGCTGGGGGATAAGCTGTACCTGTTCTGCTACACCCCCATCGGACTCGCCAATGACAAGGTGGACATGGCCGTATTCCCCATCGTGGAGGGTAACGCCGATTATGAGCATTGTTCCCTCATCGAGTCCATACCTCAGCTATGTATGCTGAACCAGCAGGGGGAGCTGGCCCTGGACTACGGCTATGCCGTCCACGTGAATACCCAAGAAGCGGGAGCGCCCGATCCCGACGGGTATATCTACATCTACGGCGGCGGACGCGAGTACAACGGGTACGTTTCCCGTATCAAGGCCGAGGATTTCCCCGACTTTTCCAAGCTGAGATACTATAACGGAAGGGGATGGAGCAGAAATATGGCCGATTCCGCCCCCGTGATCCGGGGTATATCCCGCGAATACAGCGTGACACCCATTCCCGTTGGCCCGAAGGCCGGAAAATACATCGCCGTATTCATGGATCAATGCGTGTCCGGTGATATCGCCTATGCTATCGCCGACACACCCTACGGGCCCTTCGGCGATGCCGTCCGTTTTTACCGCGCGCCCGAGGCGGGTGAGATCGTACCCGATGCGAAGGGCGGGGAGGATACGGCCTTCACCTATAATGCCAAGGCCCATCCCCACCTATCGGAGGGGAGCCGTTTGCTGATCAGCTACAACACCAACATATGGAACGGCGAAAACACCCCCTACTGCTATCACCCGAGATTCATTTGGCTTGACCTGGAAACCATCTGATCGGCATACCGCCTGCCTACCGATCCCCGCGGTGGCGGACTTGCCCGTTTCCGCCCATACAGAGTATGATGGCAGAATCTTCTTGAATATTTTTTCGAGGCGTGAAACGGTTTGGCTGTTTTCGCCGTCTATATGAATGAAAGTACTTTCAAGCAAAGGAGGCCCGGCGATGCCCCGACACGTTCCCGACGACCGCTCCGATCACACGCTTCTGGATACCCTGAACCACGCCCTGGCTTCGGGGGACGCGGGAGCCGTGGATCGAGCCTTTGAGACCATATACGATACCTACGCGCGGTCGGTGGCCTTTGTCTGCGGACGTTTTTTGACCGACGACACCGACATACGGAGCGTGACAAACGATGTGTTCGTCAGCTTCTTTCAGCGCGCCCCCTACATAGAGGAAATCGAATCCCTCCGCGCCTACCTGTGCCAGGCTGCCCGCCGCGCCGCGCTGGACTTTTTGCGGGCGAAAAACCGACGGGAGCGGGGACTGACCGAGGTGACCTCCCCCGATGAGGACACCGACCCGTTGACCCTCGTCCCCGATCCCGACGAGGATATCCCCTCCCACGCCCGCTACAAGGCCATGACCGCCGACCTATGCGCCACCGTAGGGAAGGAGAACACCGAGATCATTCTGTCCCACGCCGTCTGCGGGGAGAGCTTCCCCGCCATTGCCGCGCGGCTGGGGCTGAAGACGGGCACCGTCAAGACCCGCTACCACCGCGCCATCCACCAATTCCGCAAGGAGAAAGGAGACCGCTGGCTATGAAGCCCGAGAAACACCCAAAAACCACCCCCGAAGAGTCCCTCCGCAACGCCTGCGAGGAGGGGATGGGACTTGACCTGCATTACAGTGAGATCCGCGGCCGCCTGGATACGGCCGAGATTTCCCGCGTGGGCCGCGTGCGGAGGGCCGCAAAGCCCGCCATGATCCCCACGGATGCCCCCGCACCCGCTCCCCGCCGCGCCTTCCCCGCCGTCCTGTTGGTGCTGGCGGTGCTGATCCTCACCCCCGCTCTGGCGGTGGGGAGCTTCCTCATCGCACGCTCCACCATGGATCCCACGCCCCCCGACGAGACCGTTGAATATCTGCCTCCGCTGGGCACAAGCCCCGACCAGGGCTTGACCCCGGGTGTCCCCACCATCGTGACCCCCCGTCCCATTACCCCCAACACCTCGGGGGAAGCGTGGGGCAACCTCTTCAATCTCACCGGATCCTACGCCACCGACAATGCCCTGTTCCTCCGTGCCGAGCATCTGGATCCCGCCATGACCGACGGGACTCTCCCCGCCGTGCTGACCGTCTCGGACGTGGCGGAGTGGAAGAGCTTTTACGGTGAATTCTGCGCCGACGGTGTCCCCTCACAGGAGCTTCTGGACGGGCTGAACGGCATGACCCGGGAATTCTTCCAAAACCATTCCCTGCAGATCATCATCACCGAGGGGAGAAGCGGCTCCATCCGCTACCGATTGGAGGAGGTCTATACCACCTACGGAAAGGTCCACCGAGCGTGGGGGCTGGTGGCCGAGGTGCCTCCCGCTCTGACTATGGATATCGTCCACTGGTGCGTCGTGATCCCCGTGAGCAAGGCCGAGGCCCAGTTGCCCATGATGGAGCTGACCATGCGGGATGAGCCTATGTGGGACGTGGTGGCACCCGATGACGTCATCACCGACATCATCATTCGAAATCCCGACAAGCTGTGGTTCAATGCCCAGTCCTACGTGAACGGCGACTGCCTCTTCGGGGGCGTCGACTACAGCGGCGACTACGATGAACCCTCCACTTGGATAGTCAACACCCTCGCGGAGTGGCAGGAGCTGTACGACGGCTGTGACACCTGCTACGACGAGAAATTCCTGCCCCGCGTGAACGAGTTGAACGCGGCGTTCTTTGCCGAAAAGTCCCTGTTGATCCTCCGCGTGAATGCGGGCAGCGGCTCCTACCGCCACCGCGTGGACGAGGTCACGGTGGAGGGGGAGGCTCTGCGCGTCACCCTCACCACCCTGTATCACGAGATGGACACTTGTGACATGGCCGCTTGGGCGATCCTCATCCCCATCGACAAGGCATACGGCGGCCTGCCCGTGGAGCTGGTCACGCGGTCAAAGCCCGACATGCCCCAAGTGACCGTAACGAATGGATACCTGTACGGCGAAACGATCCACGCGAACGTCTCGAATAGCGAGGCCTTGGATGGGTATTCCTTCCCCTTCGGCCAGACCGTGGATTCCGTGAGAGCCTATCAGGCCGCTGTTCGTCTCATTGACGATCCCGACATGCCCACGGAGCTACGAAGAGCGATGAACAGCTTTGACGAGGCCTTCTTCGAGGAAAAGGCCCTGCTCATCCTCTATCTGGAGGATGAACCGGATGAGGTACACTATGAGGTAGATCCCACCGTCACACAGGAAGGGCTGATCCACGTCGGCGTCTCCGGCAGGTATCCCGTGGAAGGGAGCTTTCCAAGCCTCGGGGGCTCGGGCTATCGGGTGATCCTGATGCCTGTCGATAAGGAGCTTGCCAACCTGAACGTAGCCGTCTATATGCTCAAATAACCTTCGCCAAGCTTCCCGTGGAGATCGTGGAAAAGACCGAACCGTTCACTCCGTAAAAAAAGCGAGAACCGTACCCTCCCACCGAGGGGACGGTTCTCTTTTCGCGCTCAAGGGGCGGCGGGGCTTGACTTTCGGGGCGGAATGGGGTATAATAGGGGAAATGGTAAACGTTCAAACTGGAGTTTATCGATCCGCGACCGAAAACCGCAATAGAAGTAATAGGTAAAAGTGAAGAGTGAGTAGGTAAGGAGGGAAACCTTCGGTTTCCTTCATTTCAATCGAAAATGGACAGATCCGTAGGATCTGCACCTCCACTCTTCACTTTTCACTCTTCACTTTTCACTTCAAATTTGGGTTTATCGGAACGATAAACCCAAATTAATATACTCCCCCGAAAGGAGCCCCTCCCGTGCATATCTCCCTCTCGGAGCATTTCAATTACCACAAGCTCCTGCGCTTCACCTTCCCCTCCATCATCATGATGATCTTCACCTCGGTCTACGGCGTGGTGGACGGGCTTTTCGTCTCCAATTTCGTGGGCAAGACTCCCTTCGCCGCCATCAACCTTATCTGGCCCTTTCTCATGATCCTGGGCTGCGGCGGCTTCATGATCGGTACCGGCGGCTCGGCCCTGGTATCCAAGACCATGGGAGAAGGCGACACCCGGCGCGCCAACCGCTGCTTCTCCCTGCTGGTGCTGTTCACCGTGGTGCTGGGCATCGCCATCACCATCCCCGGGATGTTCCTTATAGAGCCCGTGGCCATCCTCCTGGGAGCCGACGAGGCCATGCTTCCCTACTGCGTTACCTACGGCCGCATCCTCCTGGCCGCCCAGACCGCCTTCATGCTCCAAGGCGTGTTCCAGAGCTTCCTGGTCACCGCCGAGCGGCCGACCCTGGGGCTCATCGTCACGGTAGGTGCGGGAGTCACCAATATGGTGCTGGACTTCCTCCTCATCGCCGTCCTTGACATGGGTCTCGTTGGCGCGGCTCTGGCCACCATCCTCTCCCAGACCGTGGGCGGTGTGGTGCCCCTGATCTACTTCCTCCTCCCCAACAAGAGTCCCCTGCGGCTGACTTCCCCCCGCATGAGGCTGACCGAGTGCCTCTCGGTGATCGGCAAGGTGTCGGTCAACGGCTCCTCCGAGCTCATGACCAACATCTCTATGTCGGTGGTCAGCATGCTCTACAACTACCAGCTCATGCGGCTGGCGGGAGAGGACGGCATCGCGGCCTACGGGGTCATGATGTACGTCAGCTTCGTCTTCATCGCGGTGTTCATCGGCTATGCCATCGGCTCGGCTCCCATCGTGGGTTTCCACTACGGCGCGGGCAACCATAGCGAGCTGAAGTCCCTCCTCCGCAAGAGCCTGACCCTGACCGTCCTGGCGGGTGTTGCCATGACCGCTTTGTCGGTGGCCCTCGCTACGCCCCTGTCTGGCATCTTCGTGGGCTACGACGAGGGACTGTATGCGCTGACCCGACGGGGATTCTTCCTCTACTCGGTGTCCTTCCTCTTTTCGGGCTTCGGCATCTTTGGGTCGAGCTTCTTCACCGCTCTGGGCAACGGAGGGATCTCGGCGGCCATCTCTTTTCTCCGCACCCTGGTCTTCCAGGTGGCGGCGGTGCTGATCCTCCCCGTCTTCTTCGACATCGACGGCGTTTGGTTCTCCATCACAGCCGCCGAGCTGTTGGCCACGGGCGTGACCCTTCTGTTCCTCTTCGTCATGCGGAAAAAGTACCGCTATACGTGACCCCCTCTCCAACAAGATCGAAAGGACAAGAATACCATGCAAGCGACCTGGCTGTTTTTCGATATGGGCTCTACCATCATGAACGAGACCACCGCCATGGAAAAGCGCATCCGTGACACCATCGCGGGTACGGATATCACCTACGAGGCCTTCGCCGCCAAAATGGCGGATTTCCGCGCCATGGGTATGCGGGAGGATCTGGCCACCTTTGACTACTTTGGGATCACCGAAAGGACCCCCTGGCCGAGGGACACCGAGGAGCCTTACCCTGACGCAGACCGAGTCCTCCGCGCCCTCCGTGAGCGGGGCTACCGCCTGGGCATCATCGCCAGCCAGCCCCTCGGCTCAGAGCAGAGGCTGGCGCGGTTCGGTCTGCGGGACTACTTTGAGGTCATCTGCGCCTCCGCCGAGGAGGGGGTGGACAAGCCCGACCCCGCCCTCTTCCGCCGCGCCCTGGATCGGGCGGGATGCGCCCCCGAGGATGCCGTCATGATCGGGGATCGCACCGACAACGACGTAGCCCCCGCCAAGTCCCTGGGGATGCAGACCGTCCTCATTCGCCAAGGCTACGGCGGCCACGATACCATCCACCACGAGGGGGAGATCCCCGACGTGACGGTGGACAGCCTACCCGAGTTGTTGGAGATCTTTGAGTAGAGAAATTGCAGTTTATGGAGGGACGGGAGAACGGCCTCCGGCGGCCAAGAACCTTTTGCAAAAGGTTCTTGGATCTCCAAAAACTTTCCAAAAGCATAGATATGCCAAGCGATTTGATAGTGGGTAGCATAGAGGAAACCCCCATGGGGCCCCTTCCCCATTGGTGTATTTGATGGGTGAAAGGGATGTGCATCCCACCGATAAACCCGAATTTGAACACGATAAACGGAGTATCTTATGTCACAAGTAACCTTTGGCAACATCACCCTCCCTCACGGCTTGGCTCTCGCCCCTTTGGCGGGGGTCAGCGACCGTGCTTTTCGCCGTGTCTGCCGCGCCTGCGGAGCGGATCTCACCGTCAGCGAGATGGTGTCCGCCAAGGCCCTCTGCTACGAGCAACGCAAGAAAGACCTCAAGACCCGCTCGGTGTCGGGGCATCTGGCCTCTGTCATGAAGGATGAGCTTCCCATGGCGGTGCAGATCTTCGGCAGTGAGCCTGATTTCATGGCCGAGGCCGCCCGTATGATCGAGGCCAACCGGTACCTCGGCTGTGAAAGTGAGGTGCCTCCCTCCGCCATCGACATCAACATGGGCTGTCCCGTGAAAAAGGTCACGGGCAACGGGGAGGGGAGCGCGCTTCTCAAGAATCCCACCCTCATCGGGGAGATCGTTACCGCCGTGGTCAAGGCCGTAAAGATCCCCGTCACCGTCAAGATCCGTGCAGGGTGGGATAAGGATTCCATCAATGCCCCCGAGGTGGCCAAGATCATTGAGGCATCGGGCGCGTCCATGATCTGCGTCCATGCCCGCACCCGCGAGCAGATGTACGAGCCGGGGGTGGATCGATCGGTCATTACCGCCGTGAAAAAGGCCGTCTCCATCCCCGTGCTGGGCAACGGCGATATCTACACCGCCGCCGATGCTCTGTCCATGATGGAAGAAACGGGGTGCGATGGGGTCATGATCGCCCGCGGTGCCATGGGAAATCCCTGGGTATTCTCCGAGATCTGCGCCACCTTGGACGGAAACAGCTACACCCCGCCCCCCGTAGCGGAAAAGTTCGAGGTGGCTCTGACCCAAGTGCGGGAGATGATCGCCGAGAAGGGCGAGCGCGTGGGGGTAGCCGAGGCCAAGAAGCATCTGGCGTGGTACTGCCACGGCATGGAGGGTGCCGCCGCCGCCAGGAGCCGCCTCATGCTGGCCGCTTCCTACGACGAGCTGGCCACCATCCTGCGGGAGATGGGAGCGCGGGCATGAATCACACACCCAACACCCCGCCCCGCGCCGTCGTCCTCTGCACCGACAGCCGTCTGGCTCGCCTTCTGGAGACCGAGCTGGCCTACCTGGGGGTCGCCGCCCGGGCAACCGAGTCTGTCCCCGAGCCCGACGGAGAGCTTTGCCTGCTGGTGGCCGACGGGGATGTCTTTCCCGTGTCCGACTGCCTGGAGCTGGCGGAGGCCTTTGGCTGCCCCCTTCTGCTCTTCGGGCGGGAGGATCGGGATCTGCCCCCCGACCGCGGGGTCTTTCTGCGCCGTCCCTTTGGGCTTGACCGCCTGGAAAGTATCGCGCGAGGCTTGATATCCCCCTCCGCATCCCACCTGTGGGCCATGGCCGCGGGGAGTCCTCCACCAAAAAGCCCCAACCCCGAAGCCCCCGCCCCCGAGGATCTCCCCGCCGTGGCTCTGACCGACGGTGTTCTTTCGGTGCTGGGTAATCCCATCCCCCTGACCCCTGCCGAGGCCGCCATTCTGAACTGCCTCTACACCCGCCGCGGCGAGGCCGTTTCCCGCGCCGAGCTTTCCGCTCTCCTGGGCGGCGGCGGCAACAGCGTGGAGGTGTATATCTGCAAACTCCGCGCCAAGGTCGAAAAGCCGCTGGGAAGGCGAATGATCCTGACGGTACGGGGAAAAGGGTATCGGTTGGAGATCTGAATCAAAAGACCCGCCACGGTGCGTCCGTGACGGGTTTTCTGTATCAAAGCGGGTACAGAGGATTGGGGAACAGGATGGAGACGGCTACCGCTCCTACGAAAAGCAGTACGCAGAGCAGGCCGCAGAGGAGAGGCCGCTTACGCAGAGCGGCGAACAGGGGGACTGTCACAATGCCGCCCGCTACGCAAGCGATCAGCGACCACAGCCCGTACCCTCCCCACGCCGCGTCGGGCATGGGGCCGCCGAAGGTCAGCAGATACTCGGCCAGATAGGCCGAAGCCATGTGCGCCGCTGTCACGAGGGGAACGGAGATAGCGGCGATCTTCCCCATTTCGGTCAGGGCGCGGCGGAGGGTGAGATCTCGCCCGCGGAGCAGAACGGTCAGCAGGGCGGGCAAGGACATGACCGCCACAGGCAGGCAGACGGACGGATGCCCCGCCAAGGACAGGGCGTAGTACAGTCCGCCCAAGACCGAGGGAACGGCGGCCGCGCAGATCAGGGGAATACCCCACAGCACCCACAGCGACAGACGGCTCTGCGCGGTCTCGGCGGTCACGGATGAGGGCTTCAGGCGGGTATAGAGGATGACCTGTGACAGGACAAGGAGCAGGATCACACCGAGGCGCACCCCTACGTCCCACAAGGTTCCATACGTGCCGTGGGCGGGGAGGCGATCGGTCAGCTCGAAGTCCAGGATCAGTCCCAGCATATACACGCCTTGGGACAGGGCATAGCTCATCCAGCACAGCCATTTCCTCTCGTGAAAGCGGATCAGGAAGGGCAGGAGCAGCGCCAGGGCGAGCAGTTCGACCGTCAAAAACTTGCACCACACCTCCGCCCAGCCCACCGACCAGAAGGTAAACTCGTCGGCAAAGCATCGCAGGTAGAGCATGAGTCCCCCCATCAAGAGCAGGTTCCCCATCACGACCGTGACCGACGAGATCCCCCACAGGTGGCGCAGAGCTTGGCGGTGATCGGTGTAATACCAATGCCGCGTGGCCAGATAGACGGCGGGGAGAGGCGTGACCGCCCCAAAGATCAAGAGGATCGCCACCATGCCTGCCTCGGCCCCCGCGGTGCGGAAGGCGAACAGGAGGTGCAGGCACAGCTCCGCCGTCAGCAGCAGGAGCAGACCGAACAGGGTTACGTAGCCCTTGGCCGTCAAGGGCTTGGGGCGGGCAGGTGTCGGCTTGGGAGGGGCTTGCTCCGCCTTCGGCGCGGGCTTTTCTTCGGGCGCGGGCGGGGGTACCTCCATGCCCCGAATGAGGTAGTCCAGGCTCACCCCGAACAGGTCGCAAAGAGCCACCGCGCAGCCCACCTCGGGGGTGGCCTGATCCAGCTCCCATTTGGATACGCTCTGCCGCGAGACCGATAATTTCTCGGCCAGCTGCTCCTGGGTCATGCCCCGCCCCTTTCGCAGAGCGGTGATGCGTTCGCCCATGGTCATAGTCCATCACTCCTTCGTGTTAAGATGACCACAGTATACCACAAGACCGCCCTTTTGTCCACCAATTTGAGGCGGAAATCGCGCAACTCGGGGTTGCGGAGCGTAGGGTATCGGTCAAATGTCTGAACGAAGAGCGAAAAAACGACCCCCTACCGTGTTGGCAGAGGGTCTTTTTGTTGTTGCGAGATCAATACGGGATCTCCTCGGGAACGCCATACTCCCCCCAATACAGGTGGGGATCCTCCCCGATCGCCTCCATCAGCTCCTCGCGGGTGACGGGCCTCCCCTCGGGATCGTCGGGGCAGGACAGCAGGAAGGCCTCGTCCCAATAGGCCACGGGATACCCCTCCTCCGACTCGGCGGTATGGATCCAGCCCGTCTTGATGACGGCGTAGATCCCTTCCTCCCGCTTGATGAACCACCCCTCGACCCACAGGGCGTACAGCTCCTTGCCCTCGGGGTCGGTATGGGGGGGAACGGGAGGCTCGTAGGTGTACCGGTGCGCCAGCTCTCTCAGGTACGAGTCCAGCGGTACCGTCTGATCCTCGGCGGTGTAGCGGACGGCAGAGCGGGTGACCGCCCCCGTCTTCAGGTCGATGGAGACCGTCTCCTCGGTCCAACAGCCGAACACGTACCGACGGAACAGCAGCGTATCCCCCTCGAAGTGTTGGGAGCATACGCCCCGATCCAGCTCGGTGACCGCCTCCTTCGCTTGGTCGCTCAAAGCCTCAAGATCCCGATAGAGGTAAGCCCTTGGCGGGGCATACAGTTCGCCCCGCCGCTCCTGTTCGGCCCGTATCTCTTCCCGTATGCGGGCGACGGTCTCCTCCACCGTGCTTCCCCGCCGCACCACCAGCGTGTCGCTGTTCTCATCCAGTAGGGAGCGGGCGAACTGGTAGCCGTACCGCCAGCTCTCTGTCTGCCAAAGGCGCTCGTCGAACAGGCCGTCTGTAAAGGCGATGATATTCCCCAGCTCGGGATGGTCCTGCGGGTCCCCGAACACGGGAAGCCAGTCCCTTCCGATCCGTTCCGAGGTCTTACTGAACAGGGAGAGCCCATCGGTCCCCACCTGCGTGGCCGACAGGATCAGCTCGTCGTAGGCTGAAAGATCGGTATACAGATGGGCGGGGAGCAGGTACAGGATCTGGTGGTGAAAATTCTCCCCGTGGATCACCTCCAGGACCTCCAGGTTGAGGAGACGGTACTCGGCGCTCTCCCCCAGGAGGCAGACCGTCTCACCGTCCCGGTAGTCCTCGATGAAGCGCACCCTCACCACTACGCCCGTGCTCTCAAAGCGGAATGCGGGCGGCGCGGAGCTCTCTGCCGAGGGCAGTCGGGTCGTATCCCCTGCTACGAACAGCGGAGAACCGCCCACCATCCCCTCGGGCCACAGGGAGGGTGCAAACAGGGTGGTGGTGTGCTCCTCGGTATCTGCCGTGTCATGAGGAAGCGGGCAGTTGGGGCCTGCGTGCCCCGGGGAGAGGATCGCCAGCAGGCTGACGGGGAGCACCACCAAGAGCAGTACCGCCGCCACGGTCCAGCCCCGCCGCAGAGCCCGTTTCCGCGCTTGCCGCTCCCGCCACGATGCCGTCACGCTTGCGTCCACCGCCTCGTACCGCGCGAGGATCCCCTCGTCCAGCTCACCCACGGCTGACAGAAATCTTCGTAGCTTATCTTGCTTCATACCAATATACCTCCTTCCGCCAGCCGCTCTCGCAGCTCCTCCCGCATGGCCGCCAGATCCTTGTGAACGGTGGACTCGCTGACCCCCAGCCTCTCGGCGATCTCGCGGACGGGCATGACGAAAAAGTAGCGATTGACGAACATATACAGGCTTCGGTCGTTCACTCCGTCCAGGTAGGCCGACAGGATCGCGGCGACCTGACGCGCCTCGGCCTCATCGTCCTCGGTAACGTCGGGAAGCAGAGCCTCCACCTCGGACAGAGGGATACACAGCTCGGCGGGGACGCGTTTTTTCCGTGTGCGCTCGTCGTAGCGATCCAGGGCAGTCCCCCGCATGATCTTGGAAAGGAATGCCCGCAGAATACTCGGACGGGAGGGCGGGATGGCGTTCCAGGTTTTGAGGTAGGTGTCGTTGAGACACTCCTCGCTGTCCTCGCGGCTTTGGAGGATGCGGTGGGCGACGGTCATGAGGTAGGCACCGTATTTGCGGTCGGTCTCCTCGATGGCCCGCTCATCCCGCGCCCAGTACAGCTCCACGATGGTCTCGTCGGCGGCGAGGGGGGCTTGCTCATTGGATCTCATAGCTGACCTCCTTTGTTGATGTTTCAGTTCCCTTCACCCTTAAAGACGGCATTGGGGGCGCAGACTGTAACCAATTCGGGACAAATCCTGCGTTTTTTTGCAAAAAAGCCCTCCCGTAGCACGCGGAAGGGCTGTAGATGGGGTATTACAGGCAGAAATGCATGAACCGCATGACCTCAAAATAGTCATCCGACTCGAATCTCACGGTCTTGGCATCCACCGCCACCGCCCCGGGGTAGAAGGAGTAGCTGTGGGCCTTGTTCCAGTCGTTGTACTCCACCGTGATGACGAAGTGATCGGGGAGGGGCAGGATGCAGTCCGACAGATCCTCGCGGGAGAGGGCGGCCTTCATGCCCTTGAAGATCTCCTCACGCACCACCTCGGGGTGGCGGGAGATCACCGCCGAGCCGTGACCCGTCTTGGCCACCACGGTGGTGATGCCGGGGATGAGCTTCTTGGCGAAGTCGCAAAGGGCCTCGTCCCCCGCCAAAAAGACGATGGGAATGCCTCTGTAGGCGGCCATGTAGGCGTTGATGAGGAACTCGGGGCAGGGCAGGCCGTTGAGAGTGACCCGCTGGACGCTGGTGGTCATGGTGTGGGACAGGGGGTTGCCGTCGTTGACCGCCTCGCAGTGGTAGCCCGTGAAGGCCACGGCATCGAAGTCCTCCCGATCCAGGCCTCCCATCATGCAGTAGCAGTCCTTGCTCCAGCCGCGGATGAGGGTGGCGGTCTTGGGCAGACCCATGGGGTTGATGTTGCGGGCGGAATCGTGGGCATCCTTGACGGTGGATATATACCCCGCCTGCTCGGCACCTCTGGCGGCGGCATCCACCTCGGCGGTCATGCGCTCGCTGAAATAGCCGTAGTTGCGGCCGCCGTTGGCCTCGGTCTCCTCCCATGCGGTGATGCCGCAGGTGCCTTCGATATCGGCGCTGATGAATAGCTTTTTCATGGTAGGAATTCCTTTCATGGGGAAAATTCAAATTTGGGTTTATCTGTGGGATACACATCCCTTTTACGCATCAAATACACCAATGGGGAAGGGGCCCCATGGGGGTTTCCTCTATGCTACCCACTATCAATTCTCTTGGCATATCTATGCTTTTTTTGAAGGTTTTTGGAGTTCTTAGAACCTTTTTGCAAAAAGGTTCTAAGCCGCCGGAGGCCGTTCCCCCACTCCCCGACAAACCCCAATTTGAAATTTTTCCCAACAAAAAGATCCCCTGCCCAATACGGACAGGGGATCTTTTTGCACTTTCGATCAATAGAACCACTCGATATTCTTCTGCACGTACCCCAGCATACGGCGGCGGAGGTACTTGGCGTTGCCGATGAGGAAGTCGCGGAGCCACTCGGTATCGTCGCGGCCCGACGCGCTGTTGAAGGCGTGGTAGAGAGCCTTGGCCATGGCCTCCTCGCCGTTCTCCTCCAGGGCGTCCAGAAGGGCATCGACGGTGGCGGGGGTGGCGCAGAGGAAGAGAGCCCAGCCCTCGGGGCGATCCAGCTCCACCAGATCGTAGAGCATCTTGTAGGCGGTCAGAGGGCGGTAGACGTCGCCTACACCGAAGCGGCCGGTGCCGTTGTCGGCCAGGATGTTGTCTGCCCAGAGCTTTTCCTGGGAGGTGGACAGAGTGGTGAGGAAATAGCTCATGCGGCTGTTGACACGGTCAAAGTTCAGCTCCTCGGCGGGGATATTGCGCTGGGTCTTGGTGTCGTACAGGAAGAAGTTGGGATCGTTGTCACGGCCCAGGTACAGGGTAAAGAGCAGACCCAGACCCATGAGGATGCACAGGATGGAGATGATGACGAAGCAGACCTTAAAGAAGGCGGCAGCCCCGGGAACCACGAACAAAAGCAGCGAAATGCCGCCCAGAATCAGCACGCCGGCCACGACCAGCAGCACGATCGCCATATTCTTGGAATTGATCTTCATATGTATATAACCCCTCTCTGCCGCTTGACGCGGCGGCAAAACATTCATAGTTTGATTATACCATAAATCTTTTGAAATTGCAAGGGCTTTGGGGAATTTTCTTGGAGTTTCGGACAAAAACAGGGTTCTGTTTTTTCCGGTATCGCCATATACTGAACCGACACAATCCAATCACGGTTCACGGAGGTATACAATGGCCGACCATTCCATCTACAAAGACATAGCCGAGCGCACGGGCGGGGATATTTACATCGGGGTGGTGGGCCCCGTCCGCTCGGGGAAATCCACCTTCATCAAGCGGTTCATGGAGTCCCTGGTTCTCCCCAACATGGGGGACGGCTACTCCCGCGAGCGGGCCAGGGACGAGATGCCCCAGTCCGCGGCGGGCAAGACCGTCATGACCACCGAGCCCAAGTTCATCCCCGACGAGGCGGTGACCGTCACCCTGGACGGCGCGGCCACCATGCGGGTCAAGATGATCGACTGCGTGGGTTACGTAGTCCCCGAGGCTCTGGGCACCATCGAGAACGGCCAGCCCCGCATGGTGCGGACTCCCTGGAGCGAGGAGCCCATGCCCTTCGTGGAGGCCGCCGAGATGGGCACTCACAAGGTCATCACCGAGCACGCCACCATCGGTATGCTGGTCACCACCGACGGCACCATCGGGGATATCTCCCGCGAGTCCTACGTGGAGGCCGAGGAGCGGGTGGTCAGAGAGCTGAAGGAGCTGGGCAAGCCCTTCGCCATGATCCTCAATTCCGCCCGACCGAGCGCTGACAGTACCGTGGCCCTGGCCTACGAGCTGGAGGCCAAGTACGGTGTCCCCGTGGCTCTGGTATCCTGCATGGATCTGGATGCCGAGGATATCCGCCATATCCTGGAGCTGGTGCTCCACGAGTTCCCTGTGTCCGAGGTGCGGGTGAAGCTCCCCGCCTGGATCACCGCCCTGGAGCCCGCCCATCCCATCCACGCCGCCCTTATGGCCCAGCTCCGCCGTGCCGCCGACCGCGTGGAGCGCATCGGGGATATCCGCGAGGCCTTCTCCGACTTTGCCGAATGTGAGTACGTGGAGGCCGCCGAGGTGGAGGACGTGGATCTGGGTCGAGGGCAGGCCCGCATCGCTTTGAAGATGGCGGAGGGACTGTACTATCGGGTGCTGTCCGAGCTGTCGGGCTTCGCCATCGACGGGGAGGAGTCTCTCATCGGTCTTCTGCGGGAGCTGGCGGAGGTCAAGGCCTCCTACGACAAGGTGGCCGAGGCTCTGCGGGACTGCGAGGAGGGAGGCTACGGCATCGTCATGCCCGAGGTGGCGGATATGCACCTCGACGAGCCCGAGATCGTGCGGCAGTCGGGAGGCTACGGGGTACGGCTCAAGGCCTCTGCCCCCTCCATCCACATGATCCGCGCCAACATCGAGGCCGAGGTCAACCCCATCGTGGGGAGTGAGCAGCAGTCCGAGGATCTGGTGCGGTACATGCTGCGGGAGTTCGACGAGGATCCCGCCCGCATCTGGGAGTCCAATATGTTCGGGAAAAGCCTCTACGAGCTGGTGGGGGAGAGCATCCACACCAAGCTGGAGCATATGCCCGAGGCATCCCGGATGAAGCTGTCCGAGACCCTGGAGAGGATCATCAACGAGGGGAGCGGGGGGTTGATCTGTATCTTGTTGTGAGAGAATAGAGAAGAGTGAAGAGAGAAAAGAGAAGAGAAATGGTTGGAAACCTTCGGTTTCCCGCATTTAAATTAAATGAACAAATCCGAAGGATTTGCACCTTCACTTTTCGCTTTTCACTCTTCACTCTTCACTAAAAAACGAAGCGGAGTCTCAAAAAGACCCCGCTTCGTTTTTTACTCAATGGTATTCTTCCCTTCCAGAATATTGGAGGTGATCTGATCCACGCCCCAGGAGGCCAGCTCCTCGCCCCGCTCGGCGGTGTCCACCGTCCAGCAGTTGATGGTAAGGCCTGCGGCGTGCATGGCCTTGACCCGCTCCTCGGTGAGGGAGGAATGGAGAATATCAATATCCAGCTTGTCGGTCACCAGCTTGGCGATCAGCTCGTCGGAGTTGTCCCCCGTGAGGAATTGGCAGGACTGCTCGGGGAGGATGGCGCGCACCTTCAGGAGGTTATCGTAGTGGAAGGATATGAAGGTGACCCCGTCCAGGTAGTCGTAGCTCTTGATCAGCTCGACGAAGGCGGCGGTCTCCTCGTCGGTGAAGGCCGATTTCAGCTCCAGGATGCAGTGCTTTTCATACTTCTTGCAGATGGTGATGTAGTTCTCCAGGCTGGGGAGGCGGAGGTCATAGCGATCCTTGGTGCCGTCGGTGTCGTAGAGGACGATCTCACGGAGCAGCTCCCACGGGGTTGCCTCCATGGTGACGTTGACACCGCCCACACGGTTGGCGCGGCCATCGTGGTTGACCACGAAGTGACCGTCGGAGGTGCGGTAGATGTCGGTCTCGATGCCGTAGTAGTTGCGGTTGCCCGCGGCCACGAAGGCGGAGGCGGTGTTCTCCCGCTCCAGACCTGACAGGCCGCGGTGAGCCACCACGCGGGTGGTCTTGTTGTCGAATTTGATGGTATTCATAGAAGTTCTCCTTTTACTCAAAGAGATTGATAGTAGGCCAGCATCTTCTCGGCGCGGCGCAAAAGCTCGGTCAAAATACCGTCCTTTGCCTCGTCGGGGGCATCATAGGACTGGTGGTGAGCCTCCAGCACCAGCTCTCCCTTATAACCGATATCGTGGAGGATATGCAAAAATTCCTTCCAGTCGATGCTTCCGTCACCGGGGAGAAGATGCTCGTCGCCGGAGCCCGGGCCGTGGGTGTCCTGGATGTGGAGGGACAGGGGTACCACGTCCAGCTCGCGGAGGATGCTCGGGGTGATGCCGTAGCAGTTGGCGTGTCCCGTGTCGAAGCACCATCCGAAGCGGGGGGAGTCCACCGCCTTCACCAGCTCAACGATATTGCGCGGGTAGATGGAGGAGCCCCAAAGAATATTCTCCGAGAGGATGGTCAATCCCAGCTTCTCCGCTATGGGGAGGAGGGGGAGGGTGGCTTCCACATTGATACGGATGAACTCGGCATCGTCGGTGATGATCTGCCCGCCCATCTCGTGGATGGGGTGGACGACGATGTAGCGTGCCCCCAGGAGAGCCGCCGCCTCAAAGGCGCGCATCTGGGCTTCGCCGCGGTTGCCCGCGTTGCCGGGGGCGTGGGAGTGGGTATAGGTGACTCCCAGGGCATCGGCCTGACGGCGGAGAGCCATGACCCGCTCCCGCCAGCCATCCCCGTCCAGCAGATCCCCCTTGCCGACACAGTAGTCCAGACCAATGTCCAGCGAGGTATAGCCGATGGCCGCCAGACGGTCCAGTATGACCTCCGAGGGGTACGGCGGAGGGAACACGCAGGTGGTGGTAACGATTCTTTTCATGTTAAATTCCTTATATTTATGATGGTGAGGAAGCCCCCACGGGACTCCCTCACCGAGATAACGGCTTTATGCCTTCTTCTGTGCCTTGAAGATGAATCCGCGCAGACCGCTCTTGAGCAGGCTGTAGTCATCCGTCCAAGCATTGCCGCCTGTGACGAAGTTGCCGGGGCCGCAAGCACCTGCAGGCTTATCCACCTCATGGAGCGGGCCGAAGACGTTGGTGCGGACACCCTCCACGATCACGCTGATGGGCAGACCGTTCTTGTAGGCCTCGGTGATATCGGCCTCGTAGGGATCCCAGCCCAGGACGGTGGTCTTGCCGGCGGCGTTGACCTTGACGCAACCGCCCGTGAACTCCTTGGGAGTCAGGACGATGCGGTCGGCATCCTTGGCGGCATCGCCCAGGATGTTCTCAAAGTCCTCGGGGGTGAGGATGTACTCCATGTTGCCCGTGTAGAAGGGCAGATCGTAGGCTGCATAGTTGTCACAGCCGATGAGACCCGGGGTGCCCACGATGGTGCGCTTCTTGCCGTCCACCTTGACACCGAAGATACCCACCAGGTAGAGGGCCTCCACGTTGGTGGTACGCATGAAGGTCACGTCGATGGTAACTTCATTCCGTCCCGGCTTGAGAGCCTCTGCGGGGATCTTCATCTTCTTGAAGCAGTCGTCCACCCAGAAGTCGTTGATATCCTCGTTGTGCAGCTCCACGCCGTTGATCTTGTACTGATTCAGCTCGGGACGCTCACCCGCCAGGATGATATCGAACTCGGGCATCTCGTCGATGTAGAACTCGTAGGAGAGCTGAAGCTCACCGTACTTCTTGGTATCGTTGAGCTTGGCATACCAGGGCTGGAGCATACCGCCGCCGCGCCACTCGATGCCGATATCCGAGCGGATCTGTCTGTCCGCCCACAGGGCCTCGGCCTCGTCGTGCCACTCCCCATCCTTCCAGCGCCACTTGCACCAGTCAAGGACGCAGACGTTGGGCTCATGGGCGGCATAGGGGAACTCGCCCGTCAGGGTCTCGGAGGCCACCGTCTCATACTCGGTGACGGCGGGCAGATCCTCGGCGCACTTGGTCAGCACGAAGCAACGGGTGCCTGCGGCCTCCAGATCCATGCTGATGTAGTAGGTACCGCTGACCTCCCCCGCCAGAGCGGAGGCATCGTAGCGGGTACCGTTCTCCAGATCCCACTCCTCCACGGCATAGCCTGCGGGGGCCTTGATGGCCAGGGTCAGATTCTCTCTGGGATTTGCGCGGTCGGTGTTCAGCACCACCACGGCGTAACCGTCGCCGCCGAAGTCCTTGCGCACCTGGGCGAACACGGCCTTCTCGGTCTCACCCTCGCCGTTGGTGATGGCAACGAACTCGCAGGCGTTCTCGCGGACGGCGGCCACCAGAGCGGCCTCGTCGTAGGGGATGGTGATGCCCTGCTCGGCAAGCTTGGCAGGCTCGTCGGAAGCGATGGCGTTGACGTAGGCAGGAGCATCACCGCAGAAGATGACCTTACCGCCCTTGGCCATGAAGTCCTTGAGGAGTGCCAGGGTGGTGGGACGGATGGTGAGCATATTGGAGACGATGACGGTCTTATAGGAAGCCTGACCCACGCGGAGGATGGGGGTACCGTCTACGGTATCCACCGAGGCCATGCGGGACATCATCTCCTCCTCGCCGTAGTCGAAGTCGATCTGATGGTCGGTGAGGTAGTGGAAGAGCTGGGCGTAGCGACGCTCGTAGGGAGCCACGTCGGGGGAGACGTTGGAGATCCACTGTGCCCAACCGGCATAGGCCTGGCACCATACCGACTCGATGGGATTCAGCAGAAGGACGTCACAGGCGGGCGCACCCTCGGAGAGGACAAGACCCATGCGGGCGAAGTAGTCCTCGACCTTGGAGTAGTCCTTATACCAGGGAGACTGGTGGAGGATGGAGGCGGGGTAGTCGCGCTTGGACTCACCCTCCATGGTATACCAGGACAGGTGCTGGCAACGGAGGTTGATGCCGAACAGGGCCTGCCAGTCGCCCACGGTCTTGTGAGCCTTGAAGTCGAACTGCCAGCCGGTACAGCCGTACAGCTCCGAGAGCAGCCACTTCTTGCCCAGCTGACGGGCGGCGGAGGCCAGCTGCTTGACGATCCAGTAGCAGCGGTTATGCTCGGTCAGCACGTCCACGCCGGGGTAGCCCATGTACTCGTAGAAGCGCATGAGGGAGCCGTTGGGGACGGTCTGGTTCATGAGGCTGTCCTCGTGGAGGACGTGACCCGTGAACTGGATGCCGTGATCGTTGCACCAATCGTTGAGAGGCTTGGCGAAGCGCTCCAGGAAGAGAGCGTTGGCCAGGTCGATGTAGTGGAGCTTGACGGGGGCCACGATCTCGCCGTTCTTACGGTAGAACAGCTCGGGGAGGATGGGACGGCAGGCAAAGCCGTAGCGGGTCTCGAACTCCTCGAAGATGTCGTCCGTCCAGGCGGTGGCGCAGGACATAACGCCGTCATGCTCGCGGCGGTTGTCGAAGCAGTGACCGCGGTGAGGCTCGTCGGTGAAGATGCCCTTGATGCTTCTGCCGAGGCGGTCGCCGCAACGCTGGGCGTACTCCTCGTGGGTCATCTCGATGAACTTATCGGTGGCCTTGCGGCTCATGGTGTCGATGTAGGTGGTGCCGTTGTAGTTGGAGTTGGGGGCATCGGGCACGATGGCGAAGCGCAGAGCCTTCCACTCACCGGGCTCGTTTGCGGCGGCCTCGTTCAGCTCCTCGATGGCGGCCTTCACGGCGCGCTGAGCGCACTTGCAGCAGGCGATGGAGGCGGTGTCCAGCTCCTTATAGGTGTAGAGGTTGAGACCGTCCAGCTTGGCTACGTACAGGGCGAAGGACTCGGCGTTCCAGTCCACCTTGTCGGGGGCGGACTCGTAGACGTACAGGGACTTCATGCGGTACTGGGGATCCACCGTGACCTTACCGCCGGCAGAGCCCGAGGGCCAACGATCCTCGTCGTAGAGCCAGGCCTCCATGCCGTCCTCCTCGGCGGCATCGGCCACCTCGTTGATGAGGTCGAACCACTCCTCACCCAGATACTCGGTGATGAGTCCCGCGCGGGAGTGCATGAAGTAGCCGCCAAGTCCCATCTCCTTCATGACGTGGGCCTGACGCACCAGCTCCTCGCCGCGAAGCTCGCCGTTCCAAGACCAGAAGGGCTTGCCGCGATACTCCACCGAGGGGGAGGCAAAGGACGCAATGATCTGCTTCTTATCCATAATTTTTCTCCTCTCTGAAAAACGGGATATAAATTTCTTTTTTATGGGGACAGCGATCGCCATCCTTTTTTATTATAACAAATCGCGGGATTTTTTGCAATAGGGTTGAGGCATTTTGTATAAGTTTTTTTAGCAAATCCACCACAGAACATAGCGGTTTTGCCCCGCGGTTTTTGCCGTCGAAGGCCGTCGCGGTGCGGATTTTGTCGTCGTTTAGATTCCTGTTTCGGTATTATTTTATCGTGTAATGTCGCATCAAATCTGTTTACATTCCGTATTTACTGCCATTTTCGGATTGTTTTTCGCGTTTGTTTTCTTTTTGTTTACAAATTGTTATTGCAATGTGCACATTTCGTATGGTATAATGGTGACACAAGCAAAAGAGAGCCGACGGCACACACCCGCCGTCGAGAAACACAAAGCGCCGTCGGGAATCAAGACGGTTCGACGAGGAGGCGGGAAAAACCGCTCCTCATCCGAAAGGAAGGTACATCATGACGAAGTCCAGCTACATTCTCACCTGTGGAATCGATATGGCCGAGTACGCCCGCCTCTTCACCTACGCGCCCCTCTCCGAGACCACCTGCGCCGTCACCGGCTACGAGGGCAGCGAGCCTGCTTCCCTCCTCATTCCCGGAACCGCTCCCGACGGCCGTACCGTGGTGGCCATCGGCGACCGCGCCTTTGCGAACCGTGCTTCCCTGCGAGCCGTGACCCTGCCCGACTCGGTGGAGTCCATCGGCACCCGCGCCTTCGCCTTCTGTGTGAACCTGCTGGATATCCGCGCCTCCTCCGAGAGCCGTCTGACCTCGGTGGGCGTCCGCGCCTTCCTGGGCTGTGAGCGTCTCACGGTTCTGCGCTTCGGCCGCATGAGCCACCTCTTCGACCTGGGCCACCACGCCTTCGCCCATTGCACCCGCCTGCGTTCCGTGGTGCTTCCCGAGGGTATGACCGAGCTGGCTCCCTCCCTCTTCGAGGGCTGTGCCGCGCTGGAGCATATCCATCTGCCCGCCACTCTGTCGGCCATCCGCACCGCCGCCTTCTCGGCCTGCAAGTCCCTCCGCGTGCTGACCCTCCCCGCCTCCCTCCGTGTCATCGAGGACTGCGCCTTCGCCTGGTGCGGCCACCTCACCGACCTCCGCCTCCCCGAGTCCCCCTGCGTCATTTCCGGCTCGGCCTTTATGGAGTGCTACGCCCTGGAGGACGTACTGAAGGTGGGTTGATCCTTCCCTGTTCCATCCCAAAGGGGCAAGCCCGCGCGGCCTGCCCCTTTTCTATTGACTTTTCGGTTTTCCTGTGCTATAATGAATTAAACTCCCCGAAAGGAGTATGCAATGATCTATCTAGAATCCTTCCGTCTGGCCACCGAGTCGGATGAGGCGGGCTATCTTTTGAGCGGCCGCACACCCAGCAATCCGTACCCCAAGGGTCACAAGCTGGATATGACCTGCCACAACGTCAACAACCCCTACCCCTTCAAGATCTTCCCCTTCAAGTATCTTTCGCGGCTGGACTTCGCCCCCATCACCCTGCTCTACGGCGGCAACGGCTCGGGCAAGTCCACCATTCTCAATATCATCGCCCAGAAGCTGAAACTCACCCGCACCTCTCCCTACAGCCGCACTCCCTTCTTTGAGGATTATCTGGAATTCTGCCGTGCCGAGCTGTACCGCGACAAGAAGCCTCCCGAGGAGAGCTGCATCATCACCAGCGATGACGTGTTCGACTACATGCTGAACTTCCGCACCCTCAACGAGGGGGTGGATCGCAAGCGGGAGGAGCTGTTCGAGGAGTGGTACGCTCTGCGGCAGGGCAGCTTTCAGATCCGTTCTCTGGAGGATGTGGAGGAGCTGCAGCACCGCCGCGACGCATGGAAATCCACCCGATCCGATTTTACCGCCCGCCGCATCCCCCAGAATCTCCCGGGACAGTCCAACGGAGAGAACGCCTACGGCTACTTCGCAGAGAAGATCCGCGGGGATGCCCTGTACCTCCTTGATGAGCCGGAGAACAGCCTCTCCGCCCGGCGGCAGATCGAGCTGGCGCGCTTTTTAGAGGACAGCGCCCGCTTCTACGGATGCCAGTTCATCATCTCCACCCACTCCCCCTTCCTGCTGGCCATGAAGGGCGCGAGGATCTACGATCTGGATACCACCCCCGTAGAGGTGAAAAAGTGGACGGAGCTGTCCAACGTCAAGCTCTACCACGAGTTCTTCGAGACCCACAGATCGGAATTCGATTGACGAAAGCAAGCTCTCCCGTTACGGGGAGGTCTTCCCGTTTTTCCCCCTCGGAGTCCTTGTGGGCTTCATGGGATACAGGCGCAGAGTCCCGTTCCCGTCGCACAGGAGCATGAACACCTCCCGCGCTTTCAGTCCTTGCTTTTTCAGATACCCCTCCAGCCATGCTTCGTCCTTCCCCGCAAGGCGGAGGTTGTCCCGATTCACCCGACCGTCCGAGATCAGCAGGCGCATGACCCCTGCGGGGGGCGGAGTGTCCTTCTTGGACGAATCCTGAATGACGCTGATCTGCCCGTTGGGCTCCATGACGGCGAAATCCACCTCCGCAGGGTCGCTGATCCCCTGCAACCGAAGCTGGGACAGCAGCTCCTCGCAGGACAGCCGCGCCTTTTTCATAGCCCCGCGGTCGGGGACTCCGTGACTCATGAGAATGGTGGGGCGGGAGATCAGCAGGCGTTTGAAAAGCTGACCCTTGAGCAGGAGCGCCGACAGCCCCACCTCAAGGCCCGCCAGAGTGATGATCGGCAGCAGGGCGTGGTGGAGGGGGATCCCCGTCTCGGTCAGGGGCAGAGAGGCGATCTCGGAAATGAGCAGAGTCGTCACCAGATCGGTGATCTCCAGCTCCCCCAGCTGACGCTTCCCCATGAGGCGCATGATGAGAATGAGAACGGCGTATATCACGACGGTGCGCAAAAGGATGGTGAGCATAAAAGCCTCCCGCATTTTTGCAGAGTATGCCCCCCGATCCCCCCTTTCAAACACCGAGTCCCCCTCTAAAACTTGCACCTCCCTCTGTATGAGGCTTCACCGAAGGGCGCATACTATCCACATATTTCCGAAAGGCAGGTAGAAACCATGTCCAAACCCCAGATTCTGAAATGCTGCGGCCGCGAGATCCTGGATTCCCGCGGCAACCCCACCGTAGAGGCCACCGTGGTGCTGACCGACGGCACCGTCGGTGTAGCATCCGTCCCCTCGGGGGCATCCACGGGCATATACGAGGCCCACGAGCTGCGAGACGGCGATCCCGCCCGCTTTGGCGGCAAGGGCGTCCGCGAGGCGGTGTCCAACATCTGCGATATCCTTTCCCCCGCCCTGTCGGGGATGTACGCATCCGAGCAGACCGAGGTGGATCGCGCCATCCTCCGCCTGGACGGCACCGAGAACAAGTCCAAGCTGGGGGCTAACGCCACCCTGGCGGTCTCCCTGGCCACCGCCCGCGCCGCCGCCAACTGGTACCGCCTCCCCCTCTACCGCTACCTGGGCGGGGTGGACACCCACCGCCTCCCCATCCCCATGATGAACGTCCTCAACGGCGGCGCTCATGCCTCCAACAACATGGACATCCAGGAATTCATGATCGTCCCCGTGGGCGCGCCCACCTTTGCCGAGGCTCTGCGCTGGGGAAGCGAGATCTACCACACCCTCGGCCGCCTCTTGAAAGCGGACGGCCACTCCACCGCCGTGGGGGACGAGGGGGGCTTCGCGCCCGATCTCGGCTCGGACGAGGCGGCCATTCAGTATCTGATCCGCGCCATCGAGGAGGCGGGGTACGACACCGACCGCGTGAGGATCTCCCTGGACGTGGCGGCCTCGGAGTGGTATGCGGGAAGCCGCGACGGCGGGATCGGCCACACCGACCGAAACGAGATCTACACCCTCCCCAAGTGCGGGGAGACTCTGACCCGCGATGCCCTCATTGAAAAGTGGGCGGGCTTTTGCGACCGCTTCCCCATCCTGTCCATTGAGGACGGGCTGGATCAGTCCGACTTCAAGGGCTGGGCGGACATGACGGCGAAGCTCGGCGGCAGGATCAAGCTGGTCGGCGACGATCTCTTCGTCACCAATACGGCGCGGCTCAAGGAGGGCATTGCCGCAGGAGCGGGGAATTCCATCCTCATCAAGCCCAACCAGATCGGCACCCTGACCGAGACCCTGGAGGTGATCCGCGTGGCCCGTGAGGCGGGCTACTCCTTCATCCTCTCCCACCGCTCGGGAGAGACTGAGGACACCACCATCGCCGACATTGCCGTGGCCACGGGAGCGCCGCTCATCAAGTCGGGCGCGCCCTGCCGCACCGAGCGGGTGGCCAAGTACAACCGACTCCTGCGCATCGAGGCTTCCATGGGGAAGAGCGAGGTCTGCGGGTGTTCGTAAGATAACAGAAAAGGATGGCTCACACATAGTGGGTCATCCTTTTTTGATAGCTTTTCGTAATTGCGGGGATGTGTAAATTGCAGTTTATCGGTCGGAGACCGATAAACTGCAATGAAAGTAATAAGTAATAGTGAAGAGTGAATAGGTAAGGAGGGAAACCTTCGGTTTCCTTCATTTCAATCGAAAAAATGGACAGATCCGAAGGATCTGCACCTCCACTCTTCACTTTTCACTCTTCACTTTTCACTTCAAATTTGGGTTTATCGCAGAGCGATAAACCCAAATTTGAATCACGCCCCGATCTCCTCATCCGAGACGGTCGCCATCTGCCCCAGCACCTCGCCGTCGTAGAGCAGGCGCAGGCGGGGAGCCTTGTCGGTGGGAAGGGTGACGGTCAGGGTGCAGAGGCTGTAGCCCTCGGTGGAGCCGCCCGACTCGTAGGTGAGGTTGACCACAAAGCCGCTCCCTCCCTCCAGCACCTCGGGGGTGGGGGTCAGGGACTTACCGCCGTGGGGGTAGTAGATCATGTAGGTGAAGGTGGTTTTGTCCCCGCTCACACTCTCGTGGCGGAGGGTATAGGCATCGAATTGATCGTTGCGGTCGGGGGCGGCGCAGAGAACCAGCCAATCCCCCGCCACGGTGCCCGCGGGGTAGTCGGCGGTGTTCAGGTCGGCGCTAAAGGATACGGTGGCGTCGGCGGCCTCGATGTAGGTCTCCTCGGGGAAGGTCTCGCGGTCGCTCGGGTCGGGCTCCTTGTCCCCGCAGGCAGAAAGAAGGGCGGTCAGGGCAAGCAGGCCCGCCATCAGGATCATCAGCTTTTTCATAGGTATATCTCCCTCAAAGGCCGCATAGAATGGGATCGGACGACCCCTTCCGCGGCTTTTTTTGTTGTCTGCCCCCATTATACCCGACTTTTGCCCCGTATACAAGCGGAAATTGTGAATTTTCGGTTTTTCGGGGTGGAAATCTGTCAACCGATTCTCGGAACCACCCACGGGGTGCGACAAAGGGCGCGGGGGAGCCGTGGTATACTGGTGTCATCAACCCAAGGAGGATACGCCCATGGAGGTAGCCGTCTACGCCGATCTGCTCTTTCTCATCAACGCGGGAATGGATGGGCTTTGCCTGCTCCTGGCGGGAAAACTACTCCATCGCAAGGTCAGACCCTGGCGGGGCGTGATCGGGGCGGTGCTGGGGGGAGTATACGCGGTGGCGGCGCTCCTCCTTCCCGATGTGGGACAGGCTCCTTCCCTGCTCTGCGATCTGGCCGTGTGTGTCGCCATGTGCGGTATCGTGTTCGGAGAAGGACGGCGGGGATGGGTCAAGGGACTGCTCTCCTCGGTGGGGGTCTACTTCGTCCTGTCCATGGCCCTGGGTGGGGTCATGACCGCGCTATACCACCTCCTCAACCGCGCGGGGGTGGCGGCCCTCCTTGGGGAGCTGTCGGGCGGGGGCGGGGACGGTCTCGGGTCGTGGCTGTTCCTCCTGCTGGTCTTGGTCGGCGGGGCGGTATCCCTGTGGGGCGGGCGGTTTTTGCGGCAGTCGCGGGCGGTCAGGCTCTGTACTCTAACGGTGGAGCTGGACGGCAAGACCGCCTCTCTGCGGGGCATGGTGGATTCGGGAAATCTGTTGCGGGATCCCATGAGCGGTCGGACGGTGATCTGCGCCGAGGAGGCGGCTTTCGGAAAGCTCCTGTCTCCCGCCCTCGCCGCCGTGATGGAGGGAAAATCCCCCGATTCGGTAGATCTTCCCTCCGCCGATGCCCGCCGTGTACGGGTAATCCCCACGGAGACGGCCACAGGGGCGGGCATGCTCTACGGCTTCCTCCCCGACAGGCTGATACTGGCAGACGGAAAAGAGGAACGGGAGGTAGACGCGATCGTCGCGTTTGCGTCCGTCCCTACCGACGGAGTGGATGCCCTGATCCCCTCCGAGCTTTTGTTCTAGAAAGAGAGGTACATAATGCAATTATACATACGCATGATGAGTTTTCGGATCTTCCTTGCAAAGCTCCTCGGTCGGAAGAGGGGCCTCTACTACATCCATGGCCCCGAGGTACTTCCCCAGCCCCTGTCACGTGAGGAGGAGGCCGAGGCCATCGCCACCCTGGAGGCGGGGGGCGACGGGGCAGAGGAGGCGCGGACTCGGCTGATCGAGCGGAACCTGCGGCTGGTGGCCTTCATCGCCAGACGGTACGAGAATCCTCCCACCCAAGGGGTGAACGTGGAGGATCTCATCTCCATCGGCACGTTGGGACTCATCAAGGCGGTGAACACCTTCCGCTCGGACAAGAACATCAAGCTGGCCACCTACGCCTCGCGGTGCATTGAAAACGAGATCCTCATGTACTTCCGTAAGATCGGAGGCAAGCAGGAGGTCTCCCTGGATGAGCCGTTGAATACCGATTGGGACGGAAACGAGCTGCTCCTCTCCGACGTTCTGGGGAGCGACGAGCTGCCTGTTGACCAGGAGATCGAGGATGCCGAGGAGCGGCTGGCGCTCCGTCGGGCGGTGGCGCGGCTGGAGTCCAGAGAACGGCTCATCGTGGAGCTGCGCTTCGGGCTGAACGGACGGCGGGAGATGACCCAGAGCGAGGTGGCGGAGCTTTTGGGGATCTCCCAATCCTACATATCCCGCCTGGAGAAAAAGATCCTCCGCAAGCTGCGGAGGGAGCTGGAGGGTGTTTGATCCCCCATCCACCGGATTGTATGCTATTTTTTACAAAAAAGTCATATCCGATCATAGAAATATCGTCGTATGTCCCGTCCCGTTTTTTTGAGAATTAACACGGAATTCACGATTTTGTGGTATACTGTCATCAATAGTTTGATACCCTAACGATTCGGATGGGAGTACGCATATGACTGATACGAATCAAGCCCCCCGCTCCTGGGAGATCATGGATCCCCCTGCCTTTGCCGACGCGGACGGCCGTTTTGCCGCCATCGGCATTGATATCGGCTCTACCACCGCCAAGCTGGTGGTCTTTTGCGACGGAAAGCTGGTCTACTCCTGCTACGAGCGCCACTTCTCCCAGGTACGCCCCAAGACCCTGGAGCTGCTTCGGCGTGTCCGCGACATGGTAGGCGACCGCCCCGTCAAGGCAGCCATATCCGGCTCGGCGGGCTTCGGTATGGCTTCCTCGGCAAAGATCCCCTTCGTGCAGGAGGTCTTCGCCACGGGTGAGACCGTCAAGGCTCTGGAACCCGACACCTCGGTGGTCATCGAGCTGGGCGGCGAGGATGCCAAGGTCATCTTCTTCAAGGGCGGTATGGACGAGCGCATGAACGGCACCTGCGCCGGCGGTACGGGTGCCTTCATCGACCAGATGGCTACCCTTCTGGACGTGTCCGTCGAGGAGCTGGACGAGCTGTCCCTCCGCCACACCCGTATCTACCCCATCGCCTCCCGCTGCGGTGTCTTCGCCAAGACCGACATCCAGCCCCTCCTCAACCAGGGCGCGGCCAAGGAGAACATCGCCGCCAGCATCTTCGCCGCCGTGGCTTCCCAGACCATCGCAGGTCTGGCACAGGGGCGCAGGATCGAGGGCAAGGTCATGTTCCTGGGCGGCCCGCTCTACTACTGCAAGGGACTTCGCGCCGCCTTCAAGCAGGCCCTGGATCTGCATGACGAATACGCCATCTTCCCCGAGTACGGCCGCCTGTCGGTGGCTCTCGGCGCGGCTCACTACGCCACCAAGCTGGACGGCATCACCTCTATGGACGCCCTCATCGCGGGGGTAGAGGCCTCCGCCAAGGAGCGCCTGGAGGCCGCCCATACCGATCCTCTGTTTGCAAGCGAGGAGGAGTACAAGGCCTTTTGCGACCGCCATGCCAAGGCCTCGGTCAAGATCGTTTACCCCGCCGACTACAGGGGCAACGCCTACATCGGCATCGACTGCGGCTCCACCACCACCAAGCTGGTGCTGATGGGGGAGGAGGGCGAGCTGATCTACTCCTACTACAACTCCAACCGCGGCAATCCCGTCTCCATCGTCCGTGAGCAGCTTTTGGAGATCTACAAGCTCTGCGGTGACCGCATCCATATCAAGGGCTCGGCGGTCACGGGCTACGGCGAGGATTTGATCCGCCACGCCTTCCACATCGACCGAGGCCTGGTGGAGACCATGGCCCACTTCACCGCCGCCAAATACTTCAACCCTCACGTGGACTTCATCCTGGATATTGGTGGTCAGGACATCAAGTGCTTCAAGATCAAGGGGGATGCCATCGATTCCATCATGCTCAACGAGGCCTGCTCCTCGGGCTGTGGCTCCTTCATTGAGACCTTCGCCCGCTCCATGGGCTACGAGGTGGACGAGTTCGCCCGCCTGGGTCTCTTTGCCAAGGCTCCCGTGGAGCTGGGTACCCGCTGTACCGTCTTCATGAACTCCTCGGTCAAGCAGGCCCAAAAGGACGGCGCAACCGTAGGAGACATTTCGGCAGGACTTTCCCGCAGTGTGGTGAAGAACGCCATCTACAAGGTCATCCGCGCAGGCTCGGCCGAGGAGCTGGGTCGGGAGCTGGTGGTCCAGGGCGGTACCTTCCTCAACGACGCGGTGCTCCGCTCCTTTGAGCGGGAGATGGGCTGTAACGTCATCCGTCCCCAGATCGCGGGACTCATGGGTGCCTTCGGCGCGGCTCTCTTCGCCCGTTCCCTGGGGCTGGATCAGTCCGAGACCCTGGACTATGACACCCTCAAGGCCTTCACCCACACCTCCAAGGCCGCCACCTGCAACGGCTGCGGCAACAAGTGCCATCTCACCATCAACAGCTTCGGAAACGGCGAGCGCTTCATCTCGGGCAACAAGTGCGAGAAGGGCGCGGGCCGCAAGCTCCCCGAGGGAGCGGATATCATCCCCAACCTCCACCAGTACAAGCGGGACCGCTTCGCCGCCCTGGAGGAGCAGAGCCGTGACGGTGGTCGGGGTACCATCGGTCTTCCCATGGCGCTGGGCATGTATGAGCTGGCTCCCCTGTGGCACGCCCTCTTCACCGAGCTGGGCTTCTACGTGACCCTGTCGGGCCCTTCCACCCGTGACCTCTACATAAAGGGTCAGTTCTCCATCCCCTCGGACACCGCCTGCTACCCCGCCAAGATCATGCACGGCCACATGGAGCAGCTCTGCGAGCGGGGCGTGGATGCCATCTTCTACCCCTGCCTCACCTACAACATCAACGAGCATACGGGCGACAACCACTACAACTGCCCCGTAGTGGCCTACTACTCCGAGCTGCTCAAAGGCAATATGGAATCCGTCCGCAAGGTGGAGTTCCTCCATCCCTACCTCAACATCAACAGCGAAAAGGAGCTGACGCGTGAGCTGTACGCCTTCCTCGGCGACCGCTTTGGGGGCTTCAAGAAGGCTGACATCAAGCGGGCCGTCCGCAAGGCCTTCGAGGCCTACGACAAGTGGATGGCGGATATCCGTCGCGAGGGCGAGGCGGCTCTTGCGTGGGCAAGAGAGCGGGGCAACCGCATCATGATCCTTTGCGGCCGTCCCTACCACACCGACCCCGAGATCGGTCACGGCATCGACAAGCTGGCCACCTCCCTGGGCTTTGCCGTGGTCACCGAGGACAGCATCGCCGCCCTGACGGGGAACGCTCCCGTCAACGTCCTCAACCAATGGACCTATCATGCCCGCCTCTACGCCGCCGCCCGCTATGCCGCCGACCACGACGACGTCCAGCTGGTGCAGCTGGTCTCCTTCGGCTGTGGCATCGACGCCATCACCACCGACGAGGTGCGTGCCATCCTGGAGTCCCGCGGCGGTCTGTACACCCAGATCAAGATCGACGAGATCACCAACCTCGGTGCCGTCACCATCCGTCTCCGCTCCCTCATCGGGGCCCTGGAGTACGCGGGCGGGTCGGTCCTGAATGCGAAGCAAGCCCAAGACGAGAAGCCTGTGGAAGGAGGTGTCCGCCATGAGTAAGAAGAAAGAGCCTGTCGTGGTCTCGGCCTACAGCGATATGCCCGACCGTGTCATCTTCACCGAGGAGATGCGAGAGACCCACACCATCCTCATCCCCAATATGCTCCCCCGCCACTTCCGCATCATCTCCCAGGTCTTCAACAATTACGGCTACAAGACCGAGATCCTGGAGGACGGCCTCCACGGAGATGCCCAGACCGTCATCGACGCGGGTCTGAAGTACGTCCACAACGATGCCTGCTACCCCGCTCTCCTGGTCATCGGTCAGTTCATCGCCGCCCTCAAGAGCGGTCGCTATGACACCGATAAGGTGGCTCTCCTCCTGTCCCAGACGGGCGGCGGATGCCGCGCCTCCAACTACATATCCCTCCTCCGCAAGGCGCTGGTCAAGGCGGGCTTTGCCCACGTCCCCGTGATCTCTCTGAACTTCTCGGGCCTGGAATCCATGCCCGGCTTCAAGATCACCCTGCCCATGATCCCCCGCCTCCTCTACGCCATCCTGTACGGCGACCTCATCATGATGCTGACCAACCAGTGCCGCGTCTACGAGACCGTTAAGGGTACCGCCGAGGCCCTGGCCGATCAGTGGAGCATCCGCCTGGCCAACGAGATGACGGGATCCAAGGCCCGCAAGGCCATGAAGTACAAGCACATCAAGGAGAACTACCGCGCCATCATCCGCGACTTCGCCGCCATCGAGGGAGTGGAAACCCGCCGCGAGAGCCCCAAGGTGCGGGTAGGCGTAGTGGGCGAGATCTACGTCAAGTTCTCCCCCCTGGGCAACAACGGCCTGGAGGATTTCCTGGTCTCCGAGGGGGCTGAGCCCGTGCTGGCGGGACTTCTGGATTTCTGCCTCTACGTGGTCACCAACAACATCCTGGACTACGAGCTGTACGGAGTGGGCAAAATGAGATCCAAGATCTATAAGATCGCCGATAAGTTCTTCCTGAAGAAGCAGAAGGATCTCATCGACATCGTCAAGGAGCAGCCCCTCTTCGATCCTCCCACCCCCTTCGCCCACACCCGCACCCTGGCCCTGGACTATGTGGGTATGGGCGCGAAAATGGGCGAGGGCTGGCTCCTCACCGCCGAGATCTTAGAGCTGATCGACGAGGGTGTGGGCAACGTGGTCATCACCCAGCCCTTCGGATGCCTCCCCAACCACATCGTAGGCAAGGGCATGATGAAGCCCATCAAGGAGGATCAGCCCGAGGTCAACCTGGTAGCCATCGACTACGACGCGGGTGCCACCAAGATCAACCAGGACAACCGCATCAAGCTCATGCTGGCCAACGCCGGGAAGTAAGGAGAACGAGGGGCTTTGCCTATGCCCCCACCCAAGATCTTCTTGACAAAATGCCAATGCTATTCTCGATGTATCCGTCCTCCCATCCGAAACCAACTACCGTCAATCAAAGGAACCAACTATGAATTTTCGTGAAAAGCTTGCCCGCTTCCTCTACGGACGCTACGGCGCGGACAGCCTCTACAACGCCCTGTTCATCATGGAGCTGATCCTGCTCTTCGTAGGCACCGTCCTCAACATCCTGGGCAACAACGCGCCCATCCTGTCCTTCATCTCCATCTTCTTCTACCTCACCGCCCTGGGACTTCTGATTTGGGCGATCTACCGTTTCTTCTCTCGGGATATCCCCAAGAGACGGAAGGAAAACGAGGCCTGGCTCCGCTTCACCGCCAAATTCAAGCGCAAGCCCAAGCCCGCTCTGCCCCCCGATACCCCCACCCACATCTTCCGCGCCTGTCCCAAGTGCCGCTCTGTCCTGCGCCTGCCCCGCGAGGTCGGAAAGCATCAAGTGAAGTGCCCCCGCTGCGGGGAGCGGTTCGGGGTAAAGGTAAAGTGAAACAAAAAGCCCCGCATACGGTTTTTGGCCGCGTGCGGGTCTTTTTTCTGTAAATTTGGGTTTATCGGGCTGCGCCCGAAATGCAAAATGCAAAATGCAAAATGCAAAATCAAGAACGAAGCGGCGGTACGATAACGGCTTTCGACTATGGATATTCCATACAGGGCAATGCTTTTCGGGTGTTTGATCGAAAAATCTTACCATAAAATAGGCTTT
>JBGVRH010000018.1:0-20989 GCA_045128275.1 Eubacteriales bacterium
GCCATAGGGGGGCCCCCCATAAAAGAATTTTTTTTTATTATAAAATATGTTTTTTATGTTTTGGGGCGGCCCCGGGGGGCCCCCCGCGGAGCGACGAGGGCGTCGCTCCCTACGGCAAAGGAAAACCACCGCTAAACAGCAATTTGAAGCCGTTCTCCTCACAACTTCCCCAACACCTCCACCGCGCTCTCCCCGCAGATCAGCCGCCCGTGCTCCGAAAGAAGATCCTCGATGCCATCCTCCTTCACAGCGTCTCCATACTCCGACAGAAAGGCCAACCGCCTCGGCATCCGCGTCCCCACAGCTCCCGGGATCTCCAAGAACAAATACCATACCTCCCGCGTCCCCTCGGTTATGTAGACCCGACTCGCCCCCTCATATCCGACCGCCCGTAGCCGACGACAGACCGCCAGCAGCTCCTCCGGGCTGTGAAAAGAAAAGCACCTCCGCAATGCCCCCGTCTCCTCCTCGCAAGCATAGATCTGCCGCAACAGCTCCTCCTCGCCCTCCTCGGCGCGAAAACGATCCTCCGTTCCCAGCTTGGTCACGAAGATCTCGCAACCGCCCCCGTCCCCCGTGGCGTAATACTGCACCAGGAGCCGCTCCCCCAGGGTCTCGAACCCCACGGCGGCGCGGGCATCCTCAAAGATCCGCCGGAATACCCGACGGGTATGGGCATCACAGCCCTCCACCCTCTCCTCCTCCAGCTCATACTTGACCATATCCTCCCCCGACAGCATGATCTTGAGCTTGCTCTCGCTGATCACAATGAGTTCCATGACCGAATCCTTTCCCGTGTGAATACCCCGATACGGGGCGTTATACCCCTATTATACTCCCCAAAGCTCATTTTGGGTAGCCCTAAAAATATGGAAATTCCAAACGTGGTTTGACAGGGAAGCATTCACATGGTATAATATACTTAACTAAAATTGAAAGGAGAACCCAATGCCGAAAAAATATCCCGGACTGTACCTGTATTTCGACTGGCTGAGAGGGCTGGATCAAGTCCCGCCCGCCGTCGCCATGGAGATCATCCGCAACCTGTGGCACTACGCCGAGGAGCGGAGAAAGCCTGTCCCCCTGTCCAAGTCCCAGTATGAGGTGATCCAGATCTTTCTCTTGGAGCAGCTGAAACGTTCCATCCATAAGTCGGAGGTCAATAAACAGAATGCTCTTAAACGCTGTGAGATACCGACGGATCCGCCAAAAAAGTCCTTCGACGGCATGAGCGACGAAGAGCTTCTGGAAATTTTCCGAACCGATGAAAGCTATAAGGATGATGATCCGGAGGAGCTACTGGCTCTGCAACATATTCTTCGAAAAAACAGTGGTGAATCCAATCGGTTGAACGCATGACCTTCAGCGAAAGGTCAGCGAAAAGGAGCGAAAGGCCAGCGAAAGTGAGCGAAAGGTCAGCGAAAAGGAGCAAAAGATGAGCGAAAGGTAAGCGAAAGTAAGCGAAAGGGAGCGAATTTCCCCATTGGAAATTTCGTATCCCTTATCTAATCAAATCGAATCATATCATATCCTACCGTATCCCAATCATACCCAATCTCATCCAACCAAACCCAAGCAACCAAAGAAGACCCAACCGAACCGCTCCGCAGGGGAGGGCGTGGTCAGGTCTTCTCGTCGGGAAAAACAGGATCAGTGAATGGCGATCAAGCCAGGGAGGCCTCCAGACGCTCACGGATGGCGGCGATGAACTCGCGGGAGTTGACCGCCTTGACGCTTGCCTTGGCCTCGGGGATCACCAGGCCAACCAGATCCTTGGTCATGATGCCGTCGTCCAGGGTCTTGATGCAGGCGGCCTCCAGCTTGTCGGCAAAGGCCATCAGCTCGGGGAGGCTGTCCAGCTCGCCTCTCTTACGGAGGGCACCCGACCAGGCGTAGATGGTGGCCATGGGGTTGGTGGAGGTCTCCTCGCCCTTCAGGTAGCGGTAGTAGTGCTGGGTGACGGTGCCGTGGGCGGCCTCGTACTCGTAGTTGCCGTCGGGGGAGACCAGCACCGAGGTCATCATGGCCAGAGAGCCGAAGGCGGTGGAGACCATGTCGGACATGACGTCGCCGTCGTAGTTCTTGCAGGCCCAGATGAAGCCCCCCTCGCTGCGGATGACTCTTGCCACCGCGTCGTCGATCAGAGTATAGAAGTAGCGGATGCCCAGCTCCTCGAACTTCTCCTTGTAGCACTCATCAAAGATCTCCTGGAAGATGAGCTTGAAGGTCTGGTCGTACTGCTTGGAGATGGTGTCCTTGGTGGAGAACCACAGCTCCTGCTTGGTATCAATGGCGTACTGGAAGCAGGAATGGGCGAAGGAGCGGATGGAGGAATCCTTGTTGTAGGAGCCCTGGAGCACGCCGGGGCACTCGAAATCGTAGACCGTCTGGCGGAAGGTCTCGTTACCCTCCTTATCGGTGAAGACCAGCTCGGCCTTGCCCTCGGTGGGGACGCGGTACTCGGTGCACTTGTACACGTCGCCGTAGGCGTGGCGGGCGATGGTGATGGGCTTCTTCCAGTTGCGGACGGCGGGGCGGATGGTGTCGATGAGGATGGGCGCGCGGAACACCGTGCCGTCCAGGATGGCGCGGATGGTGCCGTTGGGGGACTTCCACATCTCGGAGAGGTTGTACTCCTCCACTCTCTGCTTGTTGGGGGTGATGGTGGCGCACTTGACGGCCACACCGTACTTCTTGTTGGCGTTGGCGGCGTCAATGGTGATCTGATCCTTGGTCTCCTCGCGCTTGGGCAGGCCGAGATCGTAATACTCGGTCTTCAGCTCCACGAAGGGCAGGAGCAGCTCATCCTTGATCATCTGCCAAAGGATGCGGGTCATCTCGTCCCCGTCCATCTCGACGAGGGGGGTGGTCATTTTGATCTTTTCCATGATTCAATACCTCCGAATATTGGAAAATTTGTTTTTTTTATGTTTCAAATTTGGGCTTATCGGTGTGTTTTAAAAAACATCGGTAGGGGGCGGCGCCTTCGACGCCCCGAAAAAAACATAGATCCGACAACATATTTTGGCCGATTGGTGACGGGCCGTCGTGGGCGCCGGCCCCTACCATAGGCTTTTCAACCGACCGCTAAACTGCAATTTACATCTCTGCGATCGCCTTCATCCTCTCCAGCGCGAAGGCGTAAAACCTCTCATGCCCCATAGCCGCGTAGCCATCGTGGGTGTTCTTCCCGGGCTTGTTGGCGAAGGAAAGCTCACACATGAGGGGGCCGTCGTAGCCCGTCTTCCGGATGCGGGACATGACACCCGAGAAATCCGCGATGCCGTCTCCCATGACCAGGTGGAGATCGTCTGTCCAGAAGATATCCTCCCCCGTCACACCGATATTATCGTTGAAGTGGGTATGGCAGAGGGCGTGACCGTACTGCGCCAGCATGTCCTTGCCTCGGTTGTAGCACAGCTCGTGACCCGTATCCAGGCAGAAGCCCAGGGAGGGATGCCCCGCGTACTTCTCAAAGATGGCGGCCAGGTACTCCTCTCCCTCCACGTTCTCAAAGCCCAGACGGACACCCAGGGTGTCGGCGGCCTCGATGATTCTGCCGAAGTTGGCAAGACCCGCCTCGGTGGGATCGTGATCCTCAAAGCCGATGAAGGGGTGGATGACCATAACGGGGACGTTGTGAGCGGCGCAATCCTTCACGCACTCGATCAGCTCGGCGGTGACCTGCTCCCCCAGCTCTCCCTCGTTCCACAGGTAGCGGACTTGATGGAAGGGAGCGTGGATGGACTGCCAGATCATGCCGTATTTTTCGGCGGCGGCCTCGTATTCCGAGAGCAGATTCCGCTCCCAGCCCGTGAAGAAGCCGTCCCAGCCGATGCGCTTGAGCATGGCAATGTGGTCGTCCACGGATAGACCCGTACCGCCCATGAGGTTGATGCCCAGCTTGTAGGTGCCTGTGTACATGGTGGGGTGCTCCTTTCAAATTTAGGTTTGTTGAGCTCATTAAATGTCTGTAGGGAGCGGTGCCCTCACCGCTCCGCCACATGAAACATACCGCTTTGTTTTGGGTATGTCATTAGGAAAACACCGGTCTGTCGATAGAAAATGGAGCTTTTTCGGTTGCGGAGCGGTGAGGGCACCGCTCCCTACAATGGTTTATTGGTAGCCGAGCCATCGTGCCCAACGGACCGATAAACTGCAATTTCCGCTTACGCTCAATCCATCCGCTTGGCGTAGTAATTCATCAGACACCCATCCAGAATGATCTCCTTCTCATCGGGAGTCAGACCCTTCAGGTACAGGGTGATGTCCTCCACGGTGCCGTCCTTGCGGATGACCTTGGCGGGGATGGTCTCGATGCCGTTCTCCACGGCGGCGCGGATGGCGGGGACGAAGACGCAGTCGCCTACCTCATACTCGAAGGGAGTGTCCTTGTCCAGGGTGAAGGGAAGGATGCCCCAGTTGATGCAGTTGGAGCGGTAGCGCTTGGTGGCGAACTCGTAGCAGATGTTGCCGAAGCCGCCAAGCACCTTCTGGCAGGAGGCGGCCTGCTCGCGTGCGGAGCCGTCGCCGGGCTTATTGGCGAAGACGCAGGAGCCGAACTGAGTGGACTTCACCAGCGCCGCCACCGTGGCGGGGTCGCCATCACCCACGGCGTTCAGAGCGGTACGGAGCTTGTCCGAGACCACACCCTCGCGGCGGTCTGCCTCCTGGGCGGCAACGGCCTTGGAGTTCCCCACGTAATCGGGGCAGCGGCGGGACAGGGCGAACTCGGACAGGCGCAGGGGATTGGAGCGGTAGGAGGAGGTCTCGCCCGAGGGGATCAGCTCGTCGGTGGTGGTGACGGGATCGTGGATGACGGCGGCCAGCTCCAGCAGGATGTTCTCGGTCAGGGCATACTGCTTGGGCCAATCGGTGATGTTGGGGCCGAGGATGAGATCCACGGAAGGGTCTGCCTTGCCGTAGCCGTAGTACAGTCTCTTCTCGTAGACCTTCTTGTCGAAGTGGTACTCGTGGGGGGTGTAGTCGTAGTCGATATCCGTGGCCGCGGTGATGATACCGCCGTTTCTCGCGGTGGCGGCGATGGAGCGGGCATCCATGAGTGCCACGCCCGAGAGCTGACCCTCACCGGGCTTGGAGCCCTCGCGGTTGGGGAAGTTACGGGTGGTGTGGCGCAGAGACAGACCGTTATTGGCAGGCACGTCACCGGCACCGAAGCAGGGGCCGCAGAAGGAGGGCTTGATGACTGCACCTGCGGAGAGGAGGTCGGCGGTGACACCGATGCGGGTCAGCTCCAGAGACACGGGAACAGAGGTGGGGTACACCGACAGGTTGAAGTAGCCGTTGCCCGTATCGTGGTCGCGGAGGATGGAGGCGGCCTCGTCGATGGAGTCGAACATACCGCCCGCACAGCCCGCGATGATGCCCTGATCCGCCAGGACGGTGCCGTCAGCCTGCACCTTGCTCACCAGATCCAGCTTGGCCTTCTTGAACTTGGCGGCGGCCTCGGCCTCCACGGACGCGAGGATCTCCTTGGCATTGGCCACGAAATCGTGGATGGTGTAGACGTTGGAGGGGTGGAAGGGCAGGGCGATCATGGACTCCATCTCAGACAGGTCAATATCGATCATGGCATCGTAGTAAGCCACGTCGGCGGGATTCAGCTCCTTGTAGTCGGCGGGACGGCCATGCACCTCAAAGTGCTTCTTGGTGACCTCATCCGTGACCCAGATGGAGGACAGGCAGGTGGTCTCGGTGGTCATGACGTCGATGCCGTTGCGGAAATCAATGGACAGACCCGCCACACCGGGGCCTACGAACTCCAGCACCTTGTTCTTGACGAACCCATCACCGAAGGTCGCGCCCACGAGGGCCAGAGCCACGTCGTGAGGGCCGATACCCCGCTTGGGAGTGCCGTGGAGGTAGACCATGACCACCTCGGGGCGGTTCACGTCATAGGTGTTCTTCAGGAGCTGCTTGACCAGCTCGGGGCCGCCCTCGCCCACGCCCATGGTGCCCAGGGCGCCGTAGCGGGTGTGAGAGTCGGAGCCCAGGATCATCTTGCCGCAGCCTGCCAGCTCCTCTCTTGCGTAGGAGTGGATGACCGACTGGTTGGCGGGGACGTAGATACCGCCGTACTTCTTGGCGGCGGAGAGACCGAAGACGTGATCGTCCTCGTTGATGGTGCCGCCCACGGCGCAGAGGCTGTTGTGGCAGTTGGTCATGGCGTAGGGAATGGGGAATTCCTTCAGGCCGCTGGCGCGGGCGGTCTGGATGATGCCCACGTAGGTGATATCGTGGCTCACAAGAGCGTCGAACTTGATCTGAAGCTTATCCATATTGCCCGATACGTTGTGGGCATCCAGAATGGAGTAAGCGATGGTACCGCGGCGGGCCTCCTCGGCGGGAATCGCGGCGGTTTCGGCGGGGATTCCGTTTACGAGATACATCCCCTTATTGTACAGCGTTACTGCTTTCATATCAATACCTCCGATGAAAAAACAGATACTGTATTATACCACTTATCGGGGCTTCCGTCAAGTGGTTTTGCAGGATTAGGGAAAGGAAATTTCATTTTGAGGCGGGGAGGAATGTTTCAACTTTGGGTTTATCGTTCCGATAAACCCAATAATGAATAATGAATGATGAATAATGAAGAATGAATAATTGTGGACGGAAACCTTCGGTTTCCCACATTTTATATCAAATCAATGGAGAAATCCGTAGGATTTCAACCGAAATTATTCATTATTCATTAGCCGCTTGCGGCGACTTCATTATTCATTATTCATTAGCAGTTTATCGGACTTCTGTTCGATAAACTGCAATTTTCAAAAAGGAGCGGCCGCTCTCGCGGCCCCCCCAAAGGGAAGCTGAATTATTCGTACACGATGTCGAATGCCTTGAACTGGATGGTGGAGGTGCCGCTGTTCTTGATGAGCAGATCCTCGGCGGAGCCATGCTCGATGGTGATGGTGAACTTGGCCTCGTCCTTCGTGAAGGTGAAGCCGGCCAGCAGCTTCTCGAAGTTGGTCATGTGAGAAGCGGCGGTGAAGGTGATGGTCACGGTGTTCATGACCTTACCGTTCAGAGAAGCGATGACCAGATCGTTCTGCTTGTAGAATCTCATGTGATCCTTGGAGGTGGTGTAGAGCATGGTGCCGGTGGACTTGTCCACGGTGACCGAGAACTCGGTGCCGTTCCAGGTAGAGGTGGTCTTGGCATCGTTCACGACGGCACTGCCGTCATCGGTGCGGGTCACGACGGTCTCGACCTTGAGGTTCATGTTCCAGTCGCAACGGTCGCACAGGCCGCTGGCATCCTCGTCGGTGTGGCCCAGAGCGGGGATACCGATCTTGCCGCAGAAGCAAACGCCGTTGTCCAGGCAGGTTGCCTCACCGAAGACGTGGTCATGGGACTTCAGAATGGTCAGAACGGCGCTCTGCACCATGGCTGCGCAGGGAGGATTGCTGTTGGTGTCTCTCTTGGGCTGACCGTACAGGCGAACCACGTCGCCCACAACGATCTTCTGCTCCCAGTTTGCGTGGGTGATGCCCTCCGCGTTCTTGGGCAGACGGACGGTGACGGAATCGCCGGCCGCGTCGGTGATGACGAAGTTACCGTTCTTGGCATCCAGCACCTGGGTGACGGTACCCTCCATGTAGTAGTTACCGGGGAGGGAGACGATGATCATGTGGCTGGCGGTGAACAGGGAGATCTCGGACTCGGCGGCGGGGATGAGACGCTTGGTGCAGCCCTCGAAGTCGCAGGTGATGTCCAGGTTGGCGTCCACGTGGGGAACCACCTCGGTCTCGTCGGCGGTGTAGGTGTCACCGCAAGCGCAGGTGTAGGTGGTGTAGCCGGTCTTGGTGCAGGTGGGGGCGGTCACAACAGTCTCATAGCTGTGGACGTGAGCCTCGTAGTTGGGGTCAGCCGCGCCGCAAGCGCAGGAGCCGTCCACGAAGGTGTGACCCAGAGCGTCCACCTTGCTATCCACGTAGGTGTCGCCGCACTCACAGGTGTAGGTGGTGTAGCCCTCCTCGGTGCAGGTGGGAGCGGTCACCACAGCCTCGTAGCTGTGCTCGTGGGGCAGCTCCACGCCGCAGGCGCACTTGCCGTCCACGAACTCATGGCTGTGAGCGAAGTAGAACTCGCCGTAGAAGCCCTTGTAGGAAACGGCGCAGGGGCCCATGGTGGTGTAGGTCTTGTCGTTACGGGTACCGAACCAGTAGTCATTGTTGTTGACCTTGGCGATGAGGGTCTTGGAGGCCTCGTCGATGCGGTACACGGTGGTGGGAGCGGAGGCGTACTGGCCGTTGACGTGAGTGCCGCTGACGACCATGTTGATGTACTTCTTGACGCCATTCTCCATGCAGAAGAAGTGGTAGCCGCCCTCGGTCTCCTCAATGAAGACGTAGAGAGCCTTTGCGGGATCGGTGGTGGTGGCCATGTAGTAGCCGTCCATACCGCCCTTGATGTAGTAGACCTTATTCAGCTTGCCCTGGAGCATACCGAAGAGGTAGCCCTTGCCAACCAGGGGAACAACGGCGATCTGATCACCGCAAACGGAGCAGATGCCGTCCTCGTTGTGGCTGTGGCCGAGGGCGGGGATCACCTCACCGCCGACCTTGTGATCGCAGCGGGAGCAGTGCTCACCGGCGGTCTGGCCTGCCTCGGTGCAGGTAGCGTCCTTGGCGGTGTCGGTCACCATATCGTGACCCAGAGCGGGGATCTCGGTCTGAGCGACCTTGTGATCGCAACGGGAGCAATGCTCACCGGCGGTCAGACCTGCCTCGGTGCAGGTAGCGTCCTTGGCGGCATCGGCCACGATATCGTGACCCAGAGCGGGAACCTCGTCAGCGACGTAGGTGTCACCGCAAGCGCAGGTGTAGGTGGTGAAGCCTGCCTCGGTGCAGGTGGGAGCGGTCACAGCGGTCTCGTAGCTGTGCTGGTGGCTGTAGTCGATCTCGCCGCCGATGAACTCAACGGATGCGAACAGAGCGAAGGTACCGGGCAGAGCGTCGATGGCCAGCCAGACGGGGCCGTTGTAGTTGACACCGGTCAGGTCGATCTCAAAGGCCTGGACAGCCCAGCCGCCCAGCTCGTAGGTGCCGCCTGCGATGATGGTCTCCTCAGCGGGGGACATGACACCGTCCATAACGGCGTTCAGCAGCATGATGCGGTTGTTAGCGTTGGCATTGTAGTGGTTGACAGTCACGTCAGAGTTATCGCAACCCCACATGACAACGACCTTGGCATACTTGGACAGATCGATCTCGCCCAGAGCGATGGAGCCCTGGTGCAGCAGAGCGGCGGACTCAACACCACCGGCGGCGACCATGCCGTTGGAGGCATCGTTCAGCTGGGTGTTGTGGCCGGTCATGACCCACTGATCCTGGGGAACGGTGTAGTTCTCATAGTGGGTGGGCTTGACGGGCATGATCACGGTGACCTCGTTGAGGCAGACCACGTTGCCCTCGGCATCCTTGTACAGGACGCGGACGGTATTCTCACCATCCAGATCAGCCACGTTGATGGTGATCTTCATGCGGGAGCCGGTGACACCGCCGAACGCGGCAGCGGCGTCGATGACGGGCTGCTCGGTGGCGTGAGTCCAAGCCTCGTCGAAGATGGGTGCGTTCATGCCCACCTGATAGCCGAACTGACCGATGGTCTCGGAGGTGACGGCGATCCAGCCCCAATAGGTCAGGGTGGTGTACTCGGAGGCGGTCATGTCAGCCACGAAGTCCCACTCGGGCTTGTTGGCGGCGTGGTAGAGGTTCAGGTCGTTCTTGACGGCATCATCCTGATCGCCGTTGCCGTAGTAGAACTGATCGAAGTTCTGGTGCTTGATCACGTCCTGATTCTCGCTCCACATGGGAGCCTTGTTCATCTCGAAGTCGTAAGCGGCGGCGTACTCGGCGGTGTTGAAGAAGCCGACGTACTGCACGTCGAAGTAATCGCCCTCGGCGGAGTCACCTGCGAAGAAGTCCATGCGGGCGTAGGTCAGCAGGCCGTCGGTGATGGAGGTCACGCCGGTCTGGGTCAGATCGACAATGACGAAGCTCCAGTCGCCCTCAGTCCAAGTGACCATGAAGGAGTCGCCGTTACCGGTCCAGCCTGCGCCGGAGCCCACGAAGAACTGGCCCTCAACGGCAGAGTTGGTGCGGTAGGAGATGGCCATGTACTGGGGCAGGGTGTTGCTGCTACCCAGAGGAAGGATGGCGACATAGGGGTCGCCGCCGGCAGCAGTCCAGCGGACGAAGGTCTTGCCGCCCTCGGTGATGATCTCGGTGGAGCCGAGCTGGTTCACGTTGGGAGCGGCGGCACCGGCCAGGGTGTTGAGCGCCTCGGGATCCAGCATGAGCACGGGCTCGGAGGGATCGGGCTCGGTCTCGGGCTCAGTCTCGGGAGCGGGAGTCTCGGGCTCGTCGGTCTCGGGAGCGGGAGTCTCAGGCTCGGTCTCGGGAGCGGGGGTCTCGGGGTCGGTCTCGGGAGCAGGAGTCTCGGGATCCGTCTCGGGAGCGGGGGTGGAAGGCTCGTCGGTGGGAGCCTCAGTAGGGGTCTCGGCGGTGGTGACGTCGTCAGCGGAGGTGTCAGGCTCATCGGGAGTGGGCTGACAAGCTACGGCGGTAATCACCAGAGCGAGCATGAGAAGCGCGATCAAAAGCAGTTTCTTCATGTTGTTCTCCTCAAAATGTTATTTTTTATCTGCGGACGCGCAGACAAAAGGCATTATAACACATCCCGACAGGAAAGTCAAGGGAAATGGGGAATTATGTCGGTATATTGAATTGGATTTAAATAATCATTGAACGGATGTAAAATATGGGTGTTTGGGTTTAGAAAAATATACCCTTTGGGCGTGATACGGCGATAAGAGCAAATAAAAACGCCCCGAGTCCGAGGCGTTTGATAGGCGATCATATACTTGTCTTGAGCCGTACCGCGTTGCCGAAGCACTTGATCTCCATGCGCTTGCCCCCCAGAGCCTCCTCGCCGTCCAGAGACCAGGAGAGGTTCTCGTCCAGCAGGATCCTCACCGACTCAATGTGGTAGAGGTCGATCAGGGGACAGCCCTCGAAGTCCTGGGCCACCAGAGCCGTGGCGATCTTTTGCAGATCCGCGGGGGTCTTGGGGGCGTGGATGAGGAACAGCTCCATTTTCCCGTCGGACATACAGACCAGATCCGAGGGGAGCTTCAGCACCCCTCCCGCCGAGGTGGTGTTGGTCACCGCGCCGAAGATGTAATCCCCCTCAATGCGCCTGCCGTCGGGAAGATCGAACACGGCGTGATGGGGCTGGATGTTGGCGATATCCTTGATGCCCTCCACCAGGTAGGCCAGATGGCCGAAGAGGTTCTTGGCGGTCTGGGAGGTGGAGTAGGAGGCCGCCGTGAAGGCACCGAAGGAGGCGATATAGGTGAAGTGCTTGGCAGGGAAATGGTTCATCCCCAGGGGGTGGAAGTAGCCCACGTCGATGGCGGTCTCCTGTTCCCCGACGGCCACACGGGCGGCGGCGCGGAGAGAGCCCGAAAGCCCCATAGAAACGGCAAAGTCGTTGGTGCTGCCCGCGGGGATGTAGCCCAGGACGGGACGCTCCTCGGCGGGGACACCCATGAGTCCCGAGACGGTCTCGTTGAAGGTGCCGTCGCCTCCGCAGCAGATGACGGTATCGTAGCCCTCCTCGGCGGCTGTGGCGGCCATCATGGCGGCATGGCCTCTATGCATGGTGGGAGCCACCGTAACGCGGCGGTCGGGGTTGGGATCGCCCCCCAGGGGAGCGGTATTGATGCCTCCGAAGGCCAGGGGGGAGGCCACCGTGGAAGCAGGCCCCGCGCTGACGGGACGGGCCACCGCCTTCAGGGTAGGACGGGGAACGGCGGCCTCCTCGGGATCGTCGCGGTACAGCTCGTCCAGGATCTCGTAGAGTCCGTCGCGGCTCTTGGCGCGTCCCGAGACGGGATTGATGATGAGTAGGATCTTTTGGGATTTCATGATACGGGATTACCTTTATGATAATGTTGAAATAGAGAAAGCAGTAAATGAAAGGTTAGAGGTAAGAGTGAAGAGTGAAGAAGTAAGGTGGAAATCCTACGGATTTCTCCATTTCATTGATAGTAATGGTGGAAACCGAAGGTTTCCCTCCTCACCTTTTCACTCTTCACTATTACTTATTACTTTGATTGCAGTTCATCGGGCGACAGACCGATAACTGCAATCCGCCTCACCATCTCCCCCGCCATGACAAGCCCCATGGCCGAGGGGGTAAAGGCTATGCTGGCGGGAGCGGGGCGGCCGTCGTCGCCCACAATGCTCGCGGGAATGGGTGGCTCGTCCGACCACACGCAGAGGAGCTTCTTCACCCCCCGCTTCTTCAGCTCGCGGCGCATGACCCGCGCCAGGGGATCGGTCTCGGTCTTGGAGATATCGCTGATGCGGAAGGCCTCGGGGTGGAGCTTATTGCCCGCCCCCATAGCGGCGATGAGGGGGGTCCCCGCCGCCTCACAGCGCACCGCCAGCTCGATCTTGGCGGCTACGGTATCCACGCAGTCGGCGACGAAGTCGTAGGAGGCGAGGTCAAACTCACCCGCGTTCTCGGGGAGGTAGAAGCACACCGAGGTCTCCACCTCGCAGGCGGGGTTAATGTCCCTGATGCGCTCGGCCATGACCTCAGCCTTGGGACGGCCCACGGTGGAGTGGAGGGCCACCGCCTGGCGGTTGATATTGGAGAGGGAGACCACGTCGCGGTCGATGAGGTGGATGTGCCCCACCCCCGCGCGGGCTAAAGCCTCGGCCAAATGCCCTCCCACGCCGCCGATGCCGAAGACGGCCACACGGGCGGATTGGAGACGGGAAAGCCCCTCGTTACCGATCAGCGCGGCGGTACGGGAGTGCTGGGGGGATATCAGATCGGCCATGACAGTTCCTCCTTATTGTAGAGTGGGGATCAGTTGATTGCGAAATGTTTTAAATTGAGGTTTGTCGGGCTGACGGAACCAAGAGGAATGGGGACGTGTAACCCTCATCCGTCACGCCTTTGGCGTGCCACCTTCCCCCAGGGGAAGGCAAGAGTATGAGGAAAACCCACATATTGTTGATTCCAAAAGCGAGAATTGCCTTTTGGGACTTGGGAAAAACTACCCTCTTCCTCGTCCTTGCCTTCCCTTGGGGGAAGGTGGCACCCGCCAACGGCGGGTGACGGATGAGGGTTACACAAACGGTTTTATTTCGGTTCAAACTATTCGACAACCCCAAATTTGAAAAATCAATCATAATACTTCAAAGATTATTTTACCACATCTCCAAAAAAAATTCAAGATAAATCTTTACAAATCCGCCGATTTGGAGTATAATGTAGGAAATACCTGTACCGCGGCGCAAAGTTGTGGAATACGCACAAAAGCCGCCGCCTCTGTTTATGGAAGGGAACTAAATCATGAAGTATACCAAGCCCGAATCCTACTTCAAGGAGACCACGGCCTCCTCCGAGCTGATCTTTGACGGTAAGGTGCTCCACCTCTACCGCGACGATATCAACCTCCCCGACGGCGGGATGTCCATGCGGGAATACTGCAAGCACAACGGTGCTGTCTGCGTGGTGCCCCTCACCGACGAGGGGGAGGTGGTCTGCATCCGCCAGTACCGCTATGCCCTTGGCCGCGTGACCCTGGAGATCCCCGCGGGGAAATTCGACTACATCGGAGAGGATCACCGCGAGGCCGCCCTCCGGGAGCTTCGTGAGGAGACGGGCTACACCACCGAGCACCTCACCGATATCGGCCCCCTGGCCACCTCCCCCGCCCTGCTCACCGAGATCATCTACTGCTACCTGGCCGAGGACATGATCCCCGGCGAGACCGACCCCGACCCCGACGAGTTTCTGGAGATGGTGAAGATTCCCCTGCCCGAGCTGGTGGATATGATCCTCTCGGGAGAGGTGCAGGACGCCAAGACCCAGGCGGCGGTGCTGAAGGTGTGGGCGATGAAGAATAGGTAAATTGCAGTTTATCGGTGTGTTCACGCCCGAAGGGCATATCGTGCCCAACGGGCATATCGCGCCCAGCGGGCATATCTCGCGCGAAGCGCATATCGCTCGCCGTCAGGCGAAATCAGCCTTTTTGTGATTTTGCGAGATGCCCTTCGGGCACGATATGCCTTGCAGGCGAGATATGCCCTACGGGCGCGATATGCCCTACGGGCGTGACGGGCTCCGCCCGACAAACCCAAATTTGAAACAGAAAATAATCGAGGATCATCATGAAACACAACAACCCCTCCCTCCGCCCCGATCTCGGCAAGCTCAAGACCGAGGGGCGCAATCAAAACACCCTGCACATCGACGAGATGACCACCATGGAGATGGTCACCGTCATGAACAACGAGAACCGCGTGGTGGAGGATGCCATCGCCACCCAGCTTCCCGAGATCGCCGCCGCCGTGGATCTCATCGCCGCCTCTTTGAGCGCGGGCGGTCACCTCATCTACATCGGTGCGGGCACGTCGGGCCGTCTCGGCGTGGTGGATGCATCCGAGTGCCCTCCCACCTTCGGGGTGGACTATGACCTCGTCCGCGGCATCATGGCAGGCGGCGAGGGAGCCATGTTCCGCGCCGTGGAGGGCGCGGAGGACAACGAGGCGCTGGGTGCTCACGATATCGAGGCCGACGGCGTGACCGCAGGCGACGTGGTGGTGGGTCTCTCCGCCTCGGGGGGCGCGCCCTACGTGCTGGGCGCCCTGAAGAAGGCCCGCGAGCTGGGTGCCATCCCCCTGGGCATCACCTGCAACCCCGACAGCCGTATGCACCCCCTCTGCGACGTGACCATTGCCCCCTACGTGGGCCCCGAGGTCATTACAGGCTCGTCGCGCCTCAAGGCGGGCACCGCCCAGAAGCTGGTGCTGAATATGCTCTCCACGGGAGCCATGGTCAAGACGGGCAAGGTGGTGGGCAACCTCATGGTCAACGTCCGCCCCACCAACGTCAAGCTCCGCGACCGCTGTATCCGCATCCTCATGGAGCTGGGTGACTGCGACCGCGATACCGCCGAAGTCCTCATCGACAAGCACGGGGATATCCGCAAGTCCTTGGCTGAATTGGAGTCCGCGCAGTGAGCCGCTACCTTGTCGGCATCCTCTTTTGCCTCGTCATAGCCCTGGCCTACGCCGCCTTTCGGGACGAGGCCTTTCAGGATCTCCGCCACCGAAAGATCCGCAAGCGGGATATACGGCAGAAGCAGAAGGGAGCCATGAATTTCTGGTTCTACACCGAGCTGGAGAAGGAATACGGGCTGGGGAAGTACGGCATCCTCCTGCGCCTCTACCCCATTGCGGCGGGGAGCTTCACCGTCCTCCATATCACCTTGGGGTGGATGGAGGCTCTGGCTCTGCCCGATCTGATCCTTGCGGGGCTGACCGCTCTGTACCTGTCGGTTCTTACTCTGTACGCCTGCATCCGCCGCAACCGCCGCCTGTTCGGTCAAGACTTCCTGCTCTTGGCCTGGCGGGAGAGCACGGACACCGTGCCGAAGGATAAGATCCTGGAGTCGAAGTCCAAGAACGGCCATTATATATATTATTACTCGTCGGTCTTCGACCTCATCCTTGCCGTCTCGCCTCTGGTGTTCCCTGTACTGATGGGGATATTTGAGGGCTTGGGGTGGTGAGATTGGGGTTTATCGCGCTGTTATATTCCTGCGGAATTGAACGCGCTTCGCGCGTTCACGGGCGGCCACGCAGGGCCGCCCCTACAAACAAATTTTATTGTGTATCAATAAATTTTCGGGTGTTCTGTATCTCAAAAAATTGTGTGTAGGGGCGACCCTATGTGGTCGCCCGTTACAAAAACATATCGATTTCCTCTGTCGAACACACCGACGACCCCAAATTTGAAATCAAATAAAAACATAAAGGAGCAAATCATGAACCTGCAAGGCAAAATTATCAACGTCCTCGGTGACAGCATCACCCAAGGCGTAGGCGTATCCTGCGTGGAGAACGCATATGAAAACGTCATGGGCCGCATGGTCGGCGCGGCCGAGGTGCGAAACTTCGGCGTGAGCGGTACTCGCTTCGCCCGCCAGTACGGCGCGGACAACTACCCCTGGCCCTTCACCGAGCGCTTCAAGGACATGCCCGACGATGCCGATCTGGTCATCATCTTCGGCGGCACCAACGACTACGGCCACGGTGACGCTCCCTTCGGCGCCTGGGGTGACCGCACCAACGATACCTTCATCGGTGCCTGCCACTACCTCTTCTCGGAGATGGTCAAGAAGTACCCCGCCGCCCGCATCGTGGTTCTGACCCCCCTCCAGACTTCCTACGACCAGAACCCCTCCGCCAATACGGGCAAGCCCCTCATCGACTACGTGGATGCCATCATCAAGGTCGCCGCCCACTACTCCCTCCCCGTGCTGGATCTCTACCGCACCGCAGGCATCTGCCCCCGCATCCCCGAGCATATCCCCCTCTTCATGCCCGACGGCCTCCACCCCAACGATGCCGGTGCCGCCCGCATCGCCGAGCGTCTGGCCGCCTTCCTGCAATCTCTCTGACCTACACGCCCAAAGCGCATATCACGCCCGACGAGCATATCACACCCAAAGAACATATCACGCGCGAAGCGCATATCACGCCCGAAGGGCATATCACGCGCGAAGGGCATATCACGCCCGAAGGGCATATCACGCGCAAAGCGCATATCTCCCCCTCTCCCCGCGCGATCCCCGACCCTGAACAGAAAGGATCCACCATCATGAGACCCACCACCCGCATCACAGCCCTCCTGCTGGCCGTTCTGACCCTCACCGCTACCGCCTGTCAGCCCGCGCCCCCCGCAGAGGCCCCCACCGATACCGTGGGCGATGCCACTCGGGCTGACACCCCCGCCCCCGAGACCACACCTGAGGAGGTGCCTATGAAGCCGCCCCGCGAGACCTATGAGGATCTTTCCTTCAATATCCCCGCCTACGAGGAGCCCGAGGAGGACTCGGTGACCCTGACCTCGGAGGGCGACCGGAGCAACGCGAGCGTCACCCTGGACTTTACGAAGAACGGCGGTGAGTACCTCCTGACCGCCACCCGCATCCCCAATGCCCATGACAGCGCCGCCGAGTGCGAGATCTGCGGCTACGGCAAGACCGCCGAGGGGGAGGATGCCTTTGTCCTCTGCTCCCACGGCGGGGATATGGGTGCCGTCACCGTGACCCTGGCCAGTCCCATCCCCGCCGCCGCCGTCACGGGCATGACCGCCACCATCAAGACCACCGCCAACGCCACCTCCTCCCAGATCCGCATCCTCACCGCCACCGAGACCAACAACGCCGCCTTCATCAATACCTGCGAGTCCATGGCCGGCGCGGTGGATGCCTGGAAGACCATCGACCTGGGGATCGAGGACTACACCAAGCTCTCGGACGGCGACGGCTACATCCGCACCTTCCAGGTGGTCTTCCGCAACAAGAACCGCTGTGATTGCTACCTCCAGGAGATCAACATCGCCGTCAGCCCCGCCAGCTACGTGAACGTGGAGGAGATCGAGGGCAGCTTCTTCTCCAAGAAGGAGGTCGCGGGGGCCATCGCCGAGATCATCGCGGAGCGCTTTACCGCATCCGGCGTGCGCGCCGAGATCACGGTGAAGACCAGCCGCTACCGCCGCAATTCCAGCAAGAACGACGGCACCATCAACTACGAGGCCACCGCCACCCTCTTGGACGGCACCGTCCTGACGGGTAAGGGCACCGTCACCGTCCCCGCCGTCACGGGAGAGTGGCTGGATGCCACCGACGGGCATTACGGCTCCTCCCACGACTCCAAGGGGCAATGGCAGGAGTCCTTCGACCCCAGCGGCATGGTGCTGCTCACCGATAACACCGTGACCTGCGCCGAGGGCATCTCGAACATGGAGTACGCCGTCATCCCCGCCGAGGCCGCCTACAATGACCCCGATCTGGTGTGGTATGCCCCCCAGATCCTGGAGATGGCCGAGGGCGGATTCAAAAAGCTCTTCATCAATGCCTACACCGACTACGGCGATACCCTGACCGAGGGAGGGAAGTACCGCTTCCTCATCCGCGGCGTGTCCAAGAACAACAATTATATCCTCCACCTGGATATCCCCTTCACCTTCAGCATCCTCTCCGAGGAGGCCGTGGCCGCCCTGCGGAATGCCCACAAGGCCCTGGGCGAGGTCGCCCTGACCGTGGATGCAACCACCGCCGATAAGGCCGCCGCCGTGAATGAGAAGCTGACCGCCCTGGTAGGCAGCGACGCGGTCACGGTCAAGACCACGGTGCAGGGGGAGGGTGTCAACTCCATGCGAGTCACCGCCTCCCTGGCCTACACCGCCCCCGTTACCGCTCCCCGCCTTCCCGACTACGTCCTGGACGGCGAGCCTCTCACCGCCGTCTATGCCTTTGGCGGCTCTGCCTTTACCCTGTCGGATCTGACCGTCCCCTACGGCGAGCTGAACCCCGAGATCGAGCTGCTCGCCCCCTATGACGGCCAGGGCGGCATCATCCTGGCCTCCGAGGAGATCTACAAGCTCTCCCAAGCTCCTTTGAAGGCGCTGGAGAACGTGAATTACGGCTATAAGACGGGCGAATTCTGCACCCCCGCCCCCGTGATCCTGAAGTGGAACGCCGAGGAGGGCAAGACCTACACCGTTACCGTATCCGAGTCCCTTGACCTGTCCCTCCCCGTCCGCGTGCTGACCGTCAGCGGCGGCGAGACCGAGATCTATAACCTGAAGATCGGTCAGAAATACTACTGGAGCGTCACCGCCGACGGCAAGACCTCCCCCACCTACACCTTCACCACCGCCGACGGCTACCCCCGCTTCCTCAAAGTGGACGGTATCTCCAACTTCCGTGACCTGGGCGGCTTCACCACCGCCGACGGCCGCCGCGTGAGGCAAGGTCTGGCCTTCCGCTCCGCCCATCTGGATGCCGTTACGGCAGCAGGAAAAGAGACCGCCAAGGTCGAGCTGGGCATCAAGACCGACCTGGACGTCCGAGGCGGCGGCTCTGCCCCCCTGGGCGCAGGGGTCAAGCACGTCTCCATCGGTATGCAGTGGTACTCCCACATCTTCACCGAGAAGAACTACGAGGTCGTCCGCAAGACCATCTCCAGCTTCGCCTACGAGGAGAATTACCCCCTGGTCTTCCATTGCTCCATGGGCCGCGACCGCACCGGCACCACCGCCTACCTGATCCTGGGCCTTCTGGGCGTGGACACCGACACCCTTTTGCGGGAGTATTACGCCTCCTACTTCTCGGCGCAGGGCAGCTTTGACGTCAACGAGTTCCCCCTCATGATCATCAACATCAACGAGATGCGGGGCAATTTGCAGAACTTCGGAGGCAAGGACGCCACCGAGCAGCAGCGCATCGAGGCCTACCTCCTCCACATCGGTGTGACCGAGCAAGAGATCGCCTCCATTCGGGAGATCCTTTTGGAGGATTGAAAAATCTACAGAAAGCCCGCCTCGGATTCGAGGCGGGCTTTCAAATTGCGGTTTATCGGTCTGAAGTCCGATAAACTGCAAATGAATAATGAATAATGAATAATGAATAATTTCGGTGCAAATCCTTCGGATTTGTCCATTTATTCAAATGAAAATCGCGGGAAACCGAAGGTTTCCATCCTCCATTATTCATTATTCACTATTCATTCTTCATTATTGGGTTTAGCGCAGACCGATAAACCCAAATTTGTAAACTTTCCCCCACCCCTTTACAAATTCCTCCAATCATGCTATAATAATCCCATTCCGACAAAAGAGAGGTAATACCCATGAACGATAAAGAAATAGCCGAGCTTCGCCGCCGATTCCGCGCCGACAAGACCAGCATCTCCCGCATCCGCGGTGCCTACGTCAACGAAAAGCGGGAGATCATCTCCGAAATGGATCAGTCCGTGGCCCTCATGTCCGAGACCGAGGCCGACGAGATTTTGTCCCTCCTCAAAAAGACCCTGTCGGGCAAGATCGACACCAACCTGATCGATATCCACTTCACCACCCAGCAGGTCATGGAGTCCCCCGAGCATAAGCTCCTCTGCAACCTCCGGGAGACCGCCCTCCAGGATAGTGATCTCGTCCACGCCCTGTATCAGAAGATCATCGGCTCCCTGGAGCTGGAGGGGAACTACATGATCCTTCTGGCCTCGGATACCTACGACGTCTTCACCTACCGCAAGGACGGCGCCAAGGATGACGAATCCTCCGAGATGTTCCGCTACATACTCTGCTGTGTCTGCCCCATCAAGATGGCCAAGCCTGCCCTTTCCTACTACGTCCGGGAGAACTGCTTCCGCAACATCGTGGCCGACTCCATGATCTCTCCCCCCGCCCTGGGCTTCATGTTCCCCGCCTTCGATAACCGCTCCACCAACCTCTACGGCGCGCTTTACTACACCCGCGCCACCGACAACAGCCACAAGGAATTCACCGACGCGGTCTTCAACGCGGGCCCCCTCCCCATGCCCGCCACCGAGCAAAAGGAGACCTTCCGCTCCGTCCTGGCCGATGCCACGGGGGAGGCCTGCTCCCTGCCCATGGTGCGCTCGGTTCACGCCCAGCTCCACCAGGCCATGGAGGAGCACAAGATCTCCAAGGAGCCCGAGCCTCTGGTGGTGGACAAGTACGCCATTCGGGATATGCTGGGCTTCTGCGGTGTCCCCGAGGAGAACATCGAGCAGTTCGAGGAGAAGTTCGACAAGGGCTTCGGCCAGAACGCCGCCCTCTCCCCCCGCAACATCGTGGAGACGAACAAATTCGAGGTACGCACCCCTGACGTGGTCATCAAGTGCAACCCCGCCCGCACCGACCTGGTGGAGACCCGCGTCATCGACGGCGTCAAGTACGTCCTCATCCGCGCCGACGGCGGCGTGGAGGTCAATGGGATCGACGTGAAAATCGAGGAGTGAAATTGCAGTTTATGGGGAACGGGGAGTACGAGGGGCTCTGCCCCTGCCCCCCGCATAAGGGACTTTTGAAAAAGTCCCTTATGAATCCCCAAAACTTTCAAAAA
>JBGVRH010000019.1:0-3291 GCA_045128275.1 Eubacteriales bacterium
TTAGCGGTTAGCTGTATTGGTCTTTATACCTCATCGGTGAAAACCGATCGAGGAGCTTGCATTCCTCCTTAGCTCAGTCGGTAGAGCACCTGACTGTTAATCAGGGAGTCGTTGGTTCAAGTCCAACAGGGGGAGCCAAAAAATGAGAGGTACGCGAAGCGTGCCTCTCATTTTTTGCTTTTCTCCTTTTGAATTCGAACAACGGCTCCTTATACTTAACAGGCAGTCGTTAGTTCAAGTCCAACAGGCGAACCCAAAAGAATCCGAGGTAAAACAACGGAGTATTGTTAGCTTTCAATGCGGTCATTATAACAGAGAGCGAAACACCGCTATCCCGCCTGCTACTCCATTTTTCGCTGAGATCTGTCTTTTTTTATTTTTTTATGGTATAATAAAGAAAAATCGGAAAGATTCCCCCGAAAACATCGTCTACATAAGCAGAGGCCTCAATACCCGCGAAAGGAGAATCACTATGGATTCGACAATCACCGCCCGCGACGACGAGATCGTGGAGCTGTACTGGCAGAGAAACGAGCGCGCCATTCAGCTGACCCACCGGCGTTACGGCGGGCTTTGCACCAAGGTCGCCATGAATATCCTGGGAGATCCCTCGGATGCCGAGGAGTGCGTCAACGACACGTATCTGAAGGCATGGAAGTCCATTCCCCCCGAGAGACCCCGCGCCCTGGGGGCGTTCCTCACCCGCATCACCCGCAACCTGGCTCTGGATCGCTTCCGTACCAAGCGGCGGCAGAAGCGGGACGGGGAGTTTACGGTCATGCTCTCCGAGCTGGGGGACTGCATCCCCGCCCCCGAGGAGCGTGATGCCACCGAGCTTCTCGGTCACATCAAGGACTTTTTACGGGAGCAGAACGAGACCGACCGCAACCTCTTCGTGGGCCGTTACTTCCACGCCTACGAGGTGCAGAGGATGGCCGAGGGCTACGGACTGACACCCAACGCCGTGTCTCTGCGGCTGTACAAGACGAGAGAAAAGCTGCGTGTTTACCTACAGGAAAGGGGGTATAGCGTATGAAGAAACAAGAGATCAAGGGGCTTTCCGCATTCGAGCTGCTGGAGGGTCTGGATGACGATATGATCCTGTCCGCCTCTCTGCCCGAGGCGGTGCCCGTGGCTCCTCCCACGGCGGGAGAGAGGATCACCGCCTTCTTTGCCCGCATGGGCAAGGGCGGCATGGCGGCGGCCGTCACGGGGATCGTGGTGGCGGTGGCGGTGCTTGTGGGGATCGCTCTGGCGGGGCCTCTGGGGGTTATTAACCCGCCCGATACCGACCCGAGCCACGGTATCCACGGAACTCAGCCCCATGAGTCGGGGAATCTGCCCGATACGAATAACGGCATCATTGCCCCTCCGCTCACCCAAAACCCCGAGCAGGAAAAGGGGGAGGTCGCGGTGGTGTCCGACGGCATCACGGTGTATCCCCAAGGGTACTGCGTATGGGAATCGGGACAACATCGAAACGAGCAGGGGGAGCTGGAGGGTTATGACGCCGACGGCCGAGGCGCGGTGAGTATGCTGGATCGGCTCTGGGATATGCTTCCCGTTCTGCGGACGGCGGGAAACCGCTATGAGCTGAACCTGCCCGGGTATATGAGTCTGTGGAACGTGCGAGCCTTCCGGGCGGAGGTCCCTTTTGATGAGGTTCCTGTAGGATTTGACGAAGCTTCCCACAATCCCATGCTTGATCTGACGCTTCTACCCAGCGGCGAATACATTGTTGTGCTGGATATATACAGCGAGATCACCCGCTCCGAGGACGAGTACACGAAGAGCCTGTATGAGTACGCCTTCATGCTGGAGGTAGACCCCAATTTGGATATCACCTTCCCCGTCCGTATGCTGATCGACGGCCAGACCTACTACCTGGAGGGCAAGGACGGCATCAACAGCGGCCACGCTCTTACCGAGCTGGCTCCCTCTATCCGCACCGCCACGGTGACGCGGGAAGCCGACATTGATTTCTATCTGTCTCCCCAAGGAACTCTGCAATCGGTGACGGCCTATGACGGTAGCTTCCGACTCATGATGACCGAGCCTGACCTGGAGCCCTTGGTATCCCTTTCCGCATGGGCGGAGGGGGACTACTACTTCGTCTTTACGGTAAGCTTTCCCTTTGAGGGTGTAAGCATGACTCTGGAGTACCCCTTCCATATCAGACTGGTGGAAAAAACCGAGCAAGAGACCGAGGAGGAGACCTACCCGAATGACGACGGCGAGACCCCTGAGCCGCCCCGTCTGACGGTGGGCACGGGCTTCGGCAGTCTGCACTTCGGAAACACCAGCCATAGCCGTGAGTACCACGAGGGCTATATGCTCTGGACAGAGCAGTGGTACGATGGCGGTATGGTCAGCGGCGACGGCTTTGGCGCGACGGGACAGCTTTCCGAGATCGCGGATAGCCTGCCCACCATTGACCACGACGTGGGAAGCCCTGTGAATATCCGCTTGCCCTATTCCCAAGATACTTTGACGGGTGTTTCGGTTTATGACAAGCAGTACGAGCGGGTCGCCTTCGGCCGGGATGCCTCGGTGCTGACTACTCTTCCCAGCGGCAGCTATATCGTAGTCCTGACCGTCGTGACCCAAGGGGACTACGTTCCCGAGGCCGAGGCCTACGAGCGCACCTGTACCGAGTACGCCTTCCGGCTGGCGGCCGCGGAAAACGGTTCCATGAAATACCCCGAAACCAACCCCCGCGTGGTGGTCAGCGGCGGCGGTCAGTCGGCGGTCTTTGAGACCGAGGAGGACGGCTTCCTTGCGTGGACGGCCGCCCGTGCTGACGTCTCCATCAACTGGGTGCCCAGGGTGGAGGGAACCCCCGCCGACTCGGTGATCTTCACCGACGATGACGCCCTGCGCGCCCTCCCCGACATGGAGATCGTTTACGGCACCCCCCTCACCCTGTCTCTGGGCGCCGCGGGAGATGAGCTGTTCGGGGTGATCCTGTACGACGCCAAGGGCGGCGTGACCGCCGAGGGGACCGACCTTTCGGTGGTGGACACACTGGAGAACGAGGGCTGGGACAGGGGCGTGATCCTGGTCCTGCAGGTCCTGTCCCGTATCAGCGAGACCGAGCACGCCTGCTATGAGTACGCCATTGATCTGACCATCACCCAACCGTAATATCATCCCAAGCCCGCCTCTCACCCGAGGGGCGGGCTTTCCATCGTTATAAATTTCACACAAATTCCCAAAACCATCTTGCAAAATCCCGTGCAACATGATATAATAGATGTGTCTGCGGATCATCCGCATCAGATTTGAAAATTT
>JBGVRH010000020.1:0-41858 GCA_045128275.1 Eubacteriales bacterium
TTTTGTCGGGTCTTCAAATTGGGGTTTGTCGGTGAGGTAAATAACCATGCCGATACCAATGGGGAAGGGGCCCCATGGGGGGTTCCCCTATGCTTCCCACTGTCAAATCTTTTGGCTTGCCAATGCCTTTTTGAAAGTTCTTGGGATTCTTAAACCCTTCTTTCAAGAAGGGTTTAAGCGGGGGTCAGGGGCAGAGCCCCTCGTTCCCCACAAACTGCAATTTCACTTCTTCAAGCTATCCGCGTACGCCGTCGCCAGGGCATCGCACCGCTCGTTGTAGGGGTGTCCCGCGTGACCCTTCACCCAGACGAACTCCACCTTATGGCGGTCTACCTGGGTCAGAAGCTGATCCCACAGCTCGGGATTGAGGGCGGGGGTCTTGTCCCCCTTGATCCAGCCCTTGGCCTTCCAGGAGCGCGCCCAGCCCTTGGTGATGCCGTCGATGACGTACTTGGAGTCGGAGGTCAGGGTGACCTCGCAGGGCTCCTTGAGGGTGGCCAGGGCGGTGATGACGGCGGTCAGCTCCATGCGGTTGTTGGTGGTCTCGGGGTGGCCTCCCGACAGCTCCTTCTCATGGCCGTTGTAGACCAGGATCGCGCCCCATCCCCCGGGGCCGGGATTGCCGCGGCAGGCGCCGTCGGTGTAGATGTATACGTGCTTCATATGGGTTCCTCCGTGGAGTGGTGATGTCTGGCCTTATTATAGCACATTTGGCGTGCTTGGTCAAGGGAAAACCGCCGTTTTGAGGGCCTTTGGCCGAAAAAGTCCCGGCATTTTTGGGGGCATATCGCCAAAACTCACCCAAAGGTCTTGATTTTCTCGGGAAAATGCGTTATAATGTAAAGCGAAAATGAACTGTCTGCCCCTATTTCACGTATAGAGAGGAGCTCCCCATGAGCCAAGAGAATATGACCGTTGAGACCCCCGTGACCGAGACGGAGACCACCGTCCCCGCCGCTGAGCCCCGCCTGCCCCGTCCCGCGCCCCGCAAGAAGCGGTGGGGGGACCGCAAGGACGGCCGCCGCGTCCGCACCGCCCAGCCCATGGCCAAGATGATGGCCTTCATTATGAAGGATCGCGCCGATGCCATGAACTACTTTGCCGACGAGCTGGACGTTACCGAGACCGATGCCTTCTGCAAGCAGATGATCGCCGAGGGCTACGAGGGCTTCAGCTTCCTGCACATCATGCTGGCGGCCTACGTCCGTACCATCTCCCAGAAGCCCGCCCTCAACCGCTTCATCAGCGGTCAGCGCATCTACGCCCGCAACAACATTGAAGTGAATATGGTCATCAAGAAGGACATGAGCGAGGACTCCCCCGATACCGCCATATCCGTGATCTTCGAGCCCGACGACACCCTCATCGACGTTTATGAGAAGTTCAACGCCGTTGTCATGAAGGAAAAGGAGAAGGAGGATCTGGACTCCAGCTTCGACAAGACCGCGGGCACCTTGGCCTCCCTCCCCCGCCCTATCCTGCGCTTTGCTGTCCGTATGCTCTTCTGGCTGGACTACCACGGCTGGATCCCCAAGTCCTTGACGGATCTCTCCCCCTTCCACGGCAGTATGATCATCACCTCCATGGGCTCTCTGGGCATCCGCCCCATCTACCACCACATCTACAACTTCGGTAACCTCCCTGTGTTCATATCCTACGGCGTCAAGCGCACCGTCTACAAGCTCAAGCGGGACGGCTCCACCGAGCAGAGGCGCATGATGGATCTCAAGGTGGTCACCGACGAGCGCATCTGCGACGGCTTCTGCTACGCCGCCGCCTTCAAGATGATCCGCCGCCTGGTGGAGCATCCCGCCGTCCTGCTCAAGCGTCCCGAGCAGATCGTTGAGGATATTGATTAAGGAGAAGCTATGCGCCACATCTTACTCATCACCACCGGCGGCACCATCGCCTGTCGGGATTCGGGTCACGGCCTGGCCCCCGCGCTGACCGCCGAGGATCTGCTGGCCGCCGTGCCCTCGGTGACCCGTGTCTGCGAGGTCACCACCCGCCCCCTGTTCAATTTGGACTCCACCGACATGACCCCCAAGGAATGGCTGGCCGTGGCCGCCGCTATCCGCGATGCCTACGACACCTTTGACGGCTTCGTCATCACCCACGGTACCGATACCCTGGCCTACGCCGCCGCCACCCTGTCCTGCCTCCTCCAGCACAGCGAGAAGCCCATCGTGCTGACGGGTGCCCAGCTTCCCATGGGTGTTCCCGGGTCGGATGCCGCCGAGAACCTCAAGGATGCCTTCGCCTGGGCTTTGTCCGAGGGGGCAAGGGGTGTCCGTATCGTCTTCGCAGGCAGAGTCATCCGCGGTCTGCGGGCGAGAAAGCGGCACACCACCGATCCCGATGCCTTCGAGAGCGTGGGCTGTCCCGACACCGCCCTCATCCACGACGGCCAGATCATCCGCTACGGCGTGCCCGTAGGGGAGGGACAGGGAAGCGTCACCGACAGCCCCCTCATGCCTCCCCACGAATTTTTTGAGGATCTGGACACCCGCATCGCCCTGGCCCAGCTCACCCCGGGCATGTCCCCCTACGTCCTGCGCCACATGGCCGAGGGACTCCACGCCCTCATCGTGGAGGGCGTGGGCATCGGCGGCATTCCCGATACCCTGGTGCCCGTCCTCACCCGCGTGGCCGAGAGCGGGGTCTTCCTGATCCTCACCTCCCAGGTTCCCTACGGAGCCAGCGATTTTACCGTCTACCGCGCGGGTCGCCGCATCCACGAGGCCTGCGGCGGGCAGGTGGTCACAGCCCGCGACATTCCCTCCGAGGCGGCCTTCGCGGCGGCTATGTGGGCCATGGCGGTGAGCCGTGACCGAGAGGATATGGCGGAGAAGTTCGCCAGAGCCCTGCGGGGGGCGGATCTTTGATCCCTGCTTGAAAGCAAAAAAACATCGCTACGGCTTGAGAAACCGTAGCGATGTTTTTTTAAGTTGCGGCTTACAATTAAGCGTTCAGGCTGTTGAGAGCCTTGGTGAATGCGCTCTTCTTGTGAGCAGCGGCGTTCTTGTGGATGATACCCTTGGAAGCGGCCACGTCGATCTTCTTGACGGCGGCCTTGTACAGCTCCTGAGCGGCAGCCATATCGCCGGCGGCCAGAGCGGCCTGGTACTTCTTGATGTCGGTCTTCATCTGAGAACGGAACATCTTGTTCTGAAGGGTCTTGGTCTCAGTCACCTTCACGCGCTTCTTTGCAGACTTAATGTTCGGCATGAGTTTGTCCTCCTCTTAGCATAAATTTATGCTCCAACCTTACCTCATCTGAGAGGGTATGTGGTAAGGCCACACATATACTCCTATATAATAGCACATTTTCCTTGAATTTGCAAGAGTTTTTTCAAAATTTCTTTTGAAAATATCCGTGAAATTTCCATAGACAAAGGGACGACAAATTGGGCAATTTGACCAAGGGATGGACAATGGGGATCAGTTATCCAGAGAAAAATCCGTAACGTAGAGACCGATGGTGTCGCGGAGAGTCCCTTCGATACCCAGCTGATACAGGCCGTCCGCGGGAACCGTGAAGGTCACCTCTGCCGTCTGCCAATCGCGGCCGGGAAGGTAGCCGTCAAAGCCGCAGGTGAAGGATTCCTCATGGATGGTGGTCAGGGTAGGAGCGGCACCCGTGGGGCGGGTCAGATCCTCGGCGCGGCGGACGAAGGCCGTAAAGCGGCCGCTCGCCTTGTAGGAGAAGCGCATGGTGTGACTGCCCGCCGTGAGGTACAGTCCCTGCCAGAGGTCGCAGACCTTGCCCCGCACAGGGGTGAGGACGGCGCAGGCCTTGCCGTAGAAAATGATCTGATCCACGGCCTCGCGGGTGGTGTAGGACCAGCCCGAAAGCCCCAGCCGCCAGTCGGGATTGCGCTCGGCGGGACGGCGGAGGAAGTCACCCCGCTCGAACTGAGAGGGAGATTTGATGCCCAAGTCGTTCTCCAGGTTCAGAATGCGGAGCGCGCCCAGACCCAGGGGGGAGCGAAGCTCGCAGTTGTGGATGCGGACGTCCTTGACGGGGGAGAAATCGTCGGTTTCCGAGTTGTCGAAGGGGAAAACGCCGTAGTAGGGGTTATCCGTCCAGCCGCCGATGGAGACGCGACCCTCCAGGGAGGTGTCGAAGATGTGGATGTTCCGCACCTCGGCCCGCTCCAGATCGGGGGTATCGGTGCCCCAGACGCAGAAGGAGATGGCGGAGGCGGTGAAGACGTAGCAGTTGAAGCGGGAGTGGGACAGCTCGATGTCGCGGGTACTGCGCTCGGTGCCGGGGTGGGTGAAGTTCCACAGCATATCACGGGGATCGTTGTAGTTGGCCGAGAGGCAGATGCCGTCGTCGTTGGTGTTGAGGAGGATGCGGGTGAAGCGCATACCCTCCGAGGCCGAGGGCCACATACCGTCCGCGCCCGTGCATTTGGCCTCGTCCAGAAGCAGGTTGGCGAAGTAGCCGTGGTGGTTGCGGGGGAGGCTCATGTACACGCCGCTGGAGCGGATGACCGTGAGGCTGCTGACCTCAAAGGTGTCGCACTCCGCGAGACCGATGGGGCAGACGTGCATACGGTCGCAGCAGCCGATGCAGACGTTGTCCCCGATGAAGCGGAAGTAGCCGTCCTCGCTGGCGCTCTCGGTGTCGCACATACGGATGGTACCGCCGCCCGTCAGACGGAACCGCTCCTCGCGGAAGGCGTAGAGCAGAGGCATATTGCCCGAGGTGTGGTTGGCGGGCCAGTTGACACCCGTCATGGAGACGTTGTGACCGAAGCGGGGAAGCACCTTATAGAAGGAGATATCGTCGGCCTGCCACAGGATGGCCCCCTCCTCGATGCGAAGCTCCACAAAGCTGCGGATATAGAGGTTGGTCACGATGTAGCGGCGACCCATGTCCATGCCGCCGTGGAGATTTACCCCGCCGGGGATCACCACCGTACCGCCCCCCGCCTCGCTGACATGGTCAATGGCGGCCTGGATGGCATCAGTATCGTCGGTGAAGCCGTCGCCCTTGGCACCGAAGTCCAAAGCGGACACGGTATAAGCGGGCAGGTCGAAGGCGTAGGGATTCTCCCCGCAGATATCCTTCCAGTTTTCAATGACGGTGCGCTCGGCCAGAGGGGTCCAGCCCTCGTCGGCGCAGGTGTCGCAATGGGGAGGCAGGACGGCTCCCAGGAACTGGGAAGCGATGCGGGTGACGTTTCCCCGCATGAGGGGAGCGGTCAGGGTGACGGTAGCCGACTCGATGCGGGTGCTTGCGATACGCTCCAGCTTGCCGAGATCGGGGTGGATGTCGCTGGGGAAGACATCGTAGATGGCCAGCTCGCGGCCGATATAGGCGGAGTCAAGCTCACAGGTAAAGGTAATGGTCTCGGCCTCGGTATCAGCCACGCAGGAGGTAAAGCGGCCCGCGGCGGCTTGGATCTTCTTCTCCTGCTCAAAGGCTACCTTCCACAGCCGCAGGGTCACGGCCTCGGCGGTATCCGTATGAGGGATGAGACGGATACCCGTCAGCCGTCCCATGGCCTTGTCGCAATCCGAGAGGTTGAGGTAGACCGTCTTGGGGGTGTCCAGCCCCTCAAGGGCAAAGGTCTTCTGCTTGTCGGCGGAGAAGAAATCCTCGCCGTCGGTCTTGAACTGCACCGTCAGGGACAGAGCGGGAACGGTAGCGTCCATGCGAAGCACCAAGGTATTCTTGATAGGAAGGAACACGTCGCAGACGGTATCCTTGCCGTCGGTGAGATCAGGGAGGGTCAGGGAGGACTCCCCCGCGAAGGTGTAGGTCACGGTATCGTCCTTGTGGAGCACGGTGCCGTTCTCGGTCTCAAACAGCACCTCCATGCCCTTGCCCTTGAAGGTGAAGTCCACGCTCATGGCGGCCTCTACGGTGTCCAGCTTGACGATCCTCTGCCAGGCGGGGACTTCCTCGTCTATGAGGTAGTCGAAGCGGATGGCCTCCACCGAGGAAACCACGGGCTCTCCCGCGAAGTTGGCGTAGATGCGGTTGAAGCCGTAGTTGGTGAGCTGAACCGTGCGGGAGGCCTCATAGCCGCCGCCGATCAGGGTGACGGTGACGTAGGACTGACTGACCAGCAGGGGGTCGGGGCGCTCCACGAAATACTTGTTCTCGGCCACGTCGGAGAAGTACTGGCTGTCCCGCTCGCCGTCGTAGGGGGAGATGGCGAAGGTCAGCATGGGGGCATCCGACAGGCAGAAGGGAGTGGCGGCGGTGTAGGTAAAGCTCATCTCTCTGGGGTGGCGTCCGTCCGTATCGGCGGCCTTCAGGCGCAGGGCATGGTTACCGATGGAGACCAGATCGGGCTTCAGCGCCTCGATGGACTTTTCACACAGGTTCGCGCCGAGGGTGACGCGCTCCAGCTGGCCCTCCTCGGAGAAGCTTACCAGGGTGCGGCGGTTCTTCAGGTACAGACGGCGGTTGGACAGGGAATTCTTGGATACGGCGATGCTCATATGAAGACTCCTTTCGGGGTGGTTTCCTTTGAAGGTATTGTAGCATATTTTTCTCTCCTTGTAAATGGGGCGGGCGCAAAAAGTGGAATTTTTCCCTCGTTCTTGTGGGTTTTTCCCTGTTCTCACGCCCAAAATCTTGACAAAGCGCGCCCCGTGTGGTACAATATTCCCGAAAAAACACCGTCTTACGGAGGATATACAGCTATGAACGAGATCAAAAAAGCCGCCATCGGCATCATTGGTGCCATGCAGATCGAGGTGGAGGCACTCTGCGCCGCCATGGAGAATACCGAGTGCGAGACCGTGGGCAACATGACCTTTGTCTACGGCGACCTGAAGGGCAAAAAGGTGGTCTGTGCCAAGTGCGGCATCGGCAAGGTCTTCGCCGCCATGTGCGCCCAGACCATGATCCTGAAGTACGCCCCCGACTGCATCATCAACAGCGGCGTGGCGGGCACTCTTTCCGAGACCCTGTCCATCGGGCAGATCGCCCTGGCCGAGCAGGTGGTTCAGCACGATATGGACACCTCCCCCATCGGAGATCCCGTGGGGCTGATCTCGGGCATCAACATCATCTACATCCCCACCGACGCCACCGTGACGGGCGCTCTGGCCGCCGCCGTGGCCGCCGAGGGCGTGCCCTATGAGCGGGGCACCGTCGCCTCGGGAGACCAGTTCATCTGCCAAAGCGAGGTCAAGGCCCGCATCAAGTCCAATTTCGAGATCGCCGACAAGCCCGTCATCGCCTGCGAGATGGAGGGCGCGGCCATCGGGCAGGTGTGCTATGTGAACGGCACCCCCTACGGCATCCTCCGCGCCATCTCCGACGGCGGGGACGAGCAGGCCTTCGCCGATTACCCCACCTTCCTCGCCGCCGCCGCCAAGACGGCCACCGAGGTCATGCTTCGGTTCGTGGAGAATTGGAGATAAGTTGCAGTTTATCGGTGAGATACAAGTTACAAGATACAAAGATACAAGATATGAAATAACCTTGCGGCAACAGCCGTTCTATATCTTGTATCTTGTATCTCCGTATCTTGTATCTATTCGACAACCCCAAATTTGAAAGGACTTGTTCTATGAAAAAGCGCATCATGAACCTCGTCAATTTCGTTCGCGGCTGTGAGCCCCGCCAGCCCTGGCAGGATCTCTACACCCCCATCAAGGAGGAGATCGCCATCAACAAGAGCTACGGCTTCGACCACACCGTGCTTTTGCAGTACGATGCCCTCATCCGCCCCGATATGGTGGAGCTGATGAAGTCGGAGATGGACGAGCACATGGAGATCGGCCTGTGGTTCGAGATGGGCAGACCCCTTACCGAGGCCGTGGGCATTGAGTGGAGAGGCCGTCCCGGCTACGATTGGGATTGGTTCGTCAATCCCGGCTTCCTCCCCGCCTACACCCCCGAGCAGAGGGAGGCCCTCATCGACGAGGCCTTCCGCCTGTTCAAGGAGATCTTCGGCTACTATCCCAAGGTAGCCGGCTCCTGGCTGTTGGATTCCCACTCCGTGAGCTACATGAGCGACAAGTACGATCTCTCCGCCATCTGCATCTGCCGTGAGCAGTGGGGCGTGGACGCCTACACCCTCTGGGGCGGCTACTACAGCGGCGGCTACTACCCCGCCCGCAACAATATGCTCTGCCCCGCACAGTCCCCCGAGGCGGGGTGCAAGACCCCCATCTTCCGTATGCTGGGCATCGACCCTCTCTACGGCTTCGACGAGAACAAGTACACCGACAAGCTCTCGGGCTGTCCCACCATGGAGCCTGTCTGGGGCCCCGGCGCGGATCCCAACGTGGTGGACTGGTATCTGGAGACCTACTACAAGAATCCCTGCCTGACCTTCTCCCAGATGACCACGGGCCAGGAGAACAGCTTCGGCTGGGAGTGGATCGGGAAGGGCTACCGTATGCAGGCCGAGAAGATCGCCGCCTACCGCGACAAGGGCCTGCTCACGGTGCAGAAGCTGGGGGACACCGGCGCGGATATGCGGGCGAGCATGACTCTCACCCCCGCCACCGCCCTGACCGCCTACGGGGACTGGGCCCATGACGGAAGCAACCCCGCGCAGGTCTGCCGCTCCGTCTGGTACAGCTGCGCGAATTACCGCGTCAATATCTTCCAGCGGGGCAACAGGGTGTTCATCCGCGACCTCAACAAGTTCGATGACCGCTACACCGAGCGCTTCACTCAGCGCCCCTGCGAGGCCTGGGACGCGGTGTACGATAACCTCCCCATGGTGGATGGCCGCATCTGGAGCAAGGAAGGGAAGGACTGCGCCCTGTCTTTGGAGTTCACCGCCCGCCCCACGGGCTTTACCTGCGTGGAGCATGGACAGGCTCTGGAGGTGATCCTGCACTTCGAGAACACCATCCACGGCCTCATCTACCTCTCCCCCAAGGGCATCTCCTTCGAGGGCTGCGGCGTGCTGACCTACACGTTGGGCGTGCCCCACGATACTACCGTCGCCTATGAGGACGGCGAGTTCCGCTATACCCACAACGGCTACTCCTACGCCCTGCCCGTGACGGGTTGCGGCGTGGAGGAGACCGAGGAGGGCTACCGTCTGGTGCCCACGGGGGCTCTCCGACTGGATCTGTCCAAGCGCTGAAATCTTCGCATATTCCAAAAGAAATCGAGGCAAACTATCCCTATGAAAACCAATTACCATTCCCACACCCACCGTTGCGGTCACGCCGAGGCAGGCGAAAGACGGTATATCGAGGCCGCTCTGAAGGAGGGCTTCAAGATCTTCGGCTTTGCCGACCACGTCCCCCAGCCCTATACCGATTTCCGCTCGGGGATGCGGATGCAGCCCGATGAGACCGCCGATTACGTGAGCACCCTGTGCGCCCTCAAGGAGGAGTACCGCGGGGAGATCGATATCCATATCGGCTTTGAGGCCGAGTACCTGCCTACCCTCTTTGAGGATCTGCTCCGTATGCTGGAGCCCTATCCCTACGAGTACCTGGTCATGGGTCAGCATTTCCTGGATCACGAGAAGGGCGGCACCTACACGGGCGCGGCTACCGACAGCGAGGCGGTGCTCTCCCACTACGTGGATCAGTGCGCCGAGGGTCTGAACACGGGGGCGTTCTCCTGCTTCGTCCACCCCGACCTCATCCATTTCCGCGGGGACGAGTCTGTCTACCGTGCCGAGATGCGCCGCCTCTGCCGTGAGGCCAAGGCCTGCGGTGTGCCCCTGGAGTACAACCTCCTGGGTCTGGGTACCCACCGCCACTACCCCAATCCCATCTTCTGGGAGGAGGCCGCCGCTGTGGGCAACAAGGTCATCCTGGGTTGGGACGCGCACGCCCCCTCCTGGGTGGAGCAGCCCGAGCTGGAGGCCCGCGGCGATGCCTTCCTCCGCTCCCTGGGGCTTACGCGCATCGAGACTCTGACTCTCGTCCGTCCCCACCCACGCTCTGTGCGCGGGTAAGACGGCTTTGGCTCTACGGGGAGAATCCGGCATGGTTCATTTGATCGAAAACAACTCCGCGGCGCGCACCGAGCAGATCCGTATGCTCTACGAATCGGCCTTTCCGCCCGACGAGCGTATGCCCTTTGAGCGCATCCTGCAAAAGCGGGATGACGGAGTCATGCGGCTCTTGTCGGTGGAGGGGGAGGACGGCGAGCTGTTGGGCTTTGCCAACGTTACCCTTTGCCTTGACGTCCTGGCTCTCAATTACTTCGCTATTCTGCCCGAAAAGCAGGGCAGAGGCTATGGCACAGCTGTGATCCGTCTGCTTCGCGAGGGGTATCCCGACAGGAGCATCATCATCGACATTGAGGACGATGCCGTTCCCTCCGACAACCCTGAGCAGAGGATCCGCCGCCGCGCCTTTTACGAGCGTCTTGGCTTTTCCGCCATGCCGTTCCGCCTGACCATTTTCGGCGTACCCTCCATCATCCTGTCAAGCGGCCGTCGCTATACGTTTGAGGAATATACCGAAATATTCTCACAGGTGTTTTCCTCTTGGGCCGTAAGCCGTTTGATTTTGACTGAAACGTGATATATCTCCCGAACATCTCCCCCGTTAAAACTCCGATCATTCCAAGGCATGATATCCCACCGCCCCCGCTTCGGGGGCGGTTTCATGGTATTCAAGCAAAAAAATCTTTCTTGACGGTTGACATATGAGCAACTTTGTGATATAATGAAGGAGTACACAGGCAACTTTGTGCAGGTTGCCTATATGCGCGCGTGCTGACTTGTGGATCCCGCCGATTCCCGAGGATGCGGCGCGTTTCGCGTCCCATTATTTTATGAGGAGGATTCCTATGAAAACCAAACTGACAAAGCTTGCCTGTCTGCTTCTGGCGGGGCTGATGCTCCTGTCCTGCTTCATCGCCTGCGGCGATAACGGCGAGGGCACCGAGGACAAGACCTCCGGCGAGGCCGTGACCGAGGGCGATACCGTCGACTCCGTCCAGGCCGCACTGGACGAGCTGGGCGACATCGACTACGGCGGCCGTGACTTCACCGTCCTGTACGGCGGCGACCAGAAGGAAGAGAACTACGGCGTCAACGAGACCGTTGACAAGGAGGGCGGTGCCAGCCAGATCATCAACGACGCTGTCTACGAGCGTAACACCCTTCTGGAGGAGCGCTGCAACCTGGTGTACGGCAACATCGAGGGCGACGTGCAGAGCAGAGCCCGCACCGAGGCCTCCGCGCCTACCGGTGACTTCCAGTTCATGGACACCACCCTTCGCGACTCGGCCGCTCTGGCTACCAACGGCTACCTCTATGACTTCAATGCCCTCCAGGTGGATCTGGACGGCGAGTGGTGGGACAGCGGTACGGCTAACTTCGTGCTGGCCGGCGGTGTCTACTTCATGACCGGCTCCACCAACACCCGCGATGACGGCGTGACCTACGTCCTGATCTTCAACAAGGATTTGCAGAAGACCTACTCCAACACCGTCCCCAACCCCTACGATACCGTCAAGAGCTGGGAGTGGACGCTGGACTACTTCAACAACGTCATCCAGGGTATCTCCAACGATAACGGTGACGGTAAGTGGGATGAACTGGATACCTACGGCTTCATCAACACCTGGGAGTACGGCAACACCTTCTTCCTGGCCTCCGACCTGCGCTACGTCATCAACGACGAGACCGTCGACTACCCCGAGCTGTTCCTGTCCTCCTCCAGCAACATGGAGAAGGCCCTGAACGTCCTGGAGCTGTCCCGCGCCATCTACCACAATAACAACGCCTCCTACATGTCTCCCGCCGGCCAGGAGAATCTGGGTCTGGCCGCCTTCAAGGAGGGCCGCGGCCTGTTCTACGGTGAGGTTGCCCAGTACCTCTCCACCCTGAACCGCGAGATGACCGATGGCAACTACGGCGTTCTGCCCGTGCCGAAGTACGATAAGGCCCAGGAGTTCTACCGCACCTGGACTCACGACAGCGGCTCTGCCTTCTCCGTCACCTCCGCGATCCCCGAGAAGGATGCCGAGGTTGTCGGTCAGATCATGTCTGCCTACGCCATCCTGTCCCACCAGAAGCTGAAGCCCGCCTACTACGACACCATGCTCAAGAGCCGTGGTGTCCAGGATGCCGAGTCTGCCGAGATCCTGGATCTCATCTTCCAGAACCGCGTCTACGATCTGGCCTTCTACTTCGATCTGGGCTTCTACGATGTCTTCAAGTCCAACGTCAACGACAAGAACTCCGAGCGCTTCTCCTCTGCTTACAACTCCGCAGCCAAGGGCTTCGACAGAAAGCTCAAGAACATCCTGCGCAAGCTGGAGAGAGAGTGATCCGAATCCCCTTCCCGAGCCGAGCCCTTCAAGGGCTCGGCTCTATTTTTGTGGAAAGCGACGATGCCGAGCGGAAGGGGTTTTTCTTGACAAATAAAGGATCTTGTGGTATAATGAACGAAGCACCTTTAATTATCTTCACTTTTTGAAAGGAGAATGAATCATGAGCAAAAAGATCCGTCTTTTGAGCCTGCTTCTGGCTCTTCTGATGGTCGCCTCGACCTTCCTGGCCTGCGGTCAGAACACCGAGGATCCCGGCGCCGAGTCCGGCAGCGGCTCTGAGAACGTCACCGAGCAGGAGACTGATCCCGTTGGCGATGCGCTGTCCGCCCTGCGCGGTGAGGTGGACTGGGGCGGTAACGACTTCGGTATCATCTACGTCAACGACATCGGCGGTTACACCGAGGAGGTGGAGGCCTAGCCCGACAGCGGCGACGTTACCAGCAGCGGTGTCATCAACGACGCCGTGTTCGAGCGCAATACCCTCTTTGAGGAGTACTGCAACCTGGAATTCGTCCTGATCCCCACCCCCAATCCTTCCATCGGCGGAGCCATCATGGGTGAGGTCCAGACCGGTACCGGTGACTTCCATCTGATCACCACCACCACCGATACCGCCGCCAACAACGCTACCTCCGGCTACCTGTACAACTACCTGGATCTGGATATCGATCTGGAGCAGCCCTGGTGGGATGCCGGTACTCTGGAGTTCGCTCTGGACGGCCGCGTCTTCTTCATGGACGGCCCCTTCAACATCGTGGACGACGACGTGACCTTCGTCTTCATGTTCAATAAGGAGCTGCGCACCGAGTATCAGATCGCTAACCCCTATGACACCGTCAAGGCAGGCGACTGGACCCTGGAGTACTTCAATTCCATCGTCAGCCAGTTGGCTACCGAGAACGGCGACGGTAAGTGGGATGAGAACGATACCTACGGCTTCTCCACCCCCGGCTCCATCGGTAACACCTTCTTCTACGGCGCAGGCCTGCAGTACGTGGCCAACAGCCGCGACATGGATACTCCCGAGCTGGTGCTGAACAACAAGATGGAGCAGGCTCTGGACGTGCTGGAAATCGCCCGCTCGATCATCCACGACAACAACTCCTCCTACGTGGCTCCCCACGGCCAGGAGGGTCTTTCCCGCGACGTCTTTATCAATGGTCGCTCCCTCTTCTACTGCGAGGCCGCCAGCTACCTGCGCGGTCTGAATGCCAACATGGAGCGCGAGTACGGCGTGGTGCCCGTTCCCAAGTACGACAAGGCCCAGGCCAACTACACCACCTGGAGACACTCCATCGGCTCCACCCTGTCCATCCCCACCTCCGTGGCTAAGAACGACATGGAGCAGTTTGCCAACGTCCTGGAGACCTACACCCTTCTGTCTCAGAAGCTGGTCCGTCCCGCCTACTACGATACCATGCTGACCACTCGTAACGTCCAGGACGTGGAGTCCTCCGAGATGCTGGATCTCATCTTCCTGAACCGTACCTACGATATGGCCATGTACTTCACCCAGCTGGGTCTCAACGGCCTCTTTGAGAGCGCCGTCCTCAGCTCGGGCAGCAACTTTGCCTCCGCTTACGCCTCCAACAGCAAGCGCTTTGACAAGCAGGTCGCCAACCTCCTGCGTAAGCTGCAGAATCCTCGCTGATCCCGGCTATTCACCGTTATACCCAAGGGCGGGGTCTTCGTGACCCCGCTCTTTTCGTCCGTCGGGATCTCAAACGAGACGGCGTACCCTACAAAACCTCTTTGCGGGCAAGGGATCCATGTCAAAATGCACGAAAATGCTCATGGCGTTTTGGGTAGAGGATGCAAAACAACGATTTTGAATTTTTTTTTCACAAACCCCTTGCATATTTGACGGTTTTGGTATAAAATATATACTTGGAAAGGGATGGAAACTCCCCGACCGCCCGTTTTGTTAGAAAAAAATTATATAAAATGGAGGATCACTACCATGTCCGTAAAAGTTGCTATCAATGGCTTTGGCCGCATCGGCCGTCTGGCTTTCCGTCAGATGTTTGGCGCTGAGGGTTACGAGATCGTCGCTATCAACGATCTGACCAAGGCTTCCATGCTGGCTCACCTGCTCAAGTACGACACCGCTCAGGGTCGCTACGACGGTCACACCGTTACTTCCGACGACGAGGCCGGCACCATCACCGTTGACGGTAAGGTTCTGAAGATCTACGCCGAGAAGGACGCCGCTAACTGCCCTTGGGGCGAGCTGGGTGTTGACGTTGTTCTGGAGTGCACCGGCTTCTACTGCTCCACCGAGAAGTCCATGGCTCACATCAACGCAGGCGCAAAGAAGGTCGTTATCTCCGCTCCCGCAGGCAAGGATCTGAAGACCATCGTCTACTCTGTCAACGAGAACACTCTGACCGCTGACGACAAGATCATCTCCGCTGCTTCCTGCACCACCAACTGCCTGGCTCCCATGGCTAAGGCTCTGAACGACTACGCTCCCATCCAGTCCGGTATCATGACCACCGTTCATGCTTACACCGGTGACCAGATGATCCTGGACGGCCCCCACAGAAAGGGTGACCTCCGCCGCGCTCGCGCAGGTGCTCAGAACATCGTTCCCAACTCCACCGGTGCTGCTAAGGCTATCGGTCTGGTTATCCCCGAGCTGAACGGCAAGCTCATCGGTTCCGCTCAGCGCGTTCCCACCTGCACCGGTTCCACCACCATCCTGGTTGCCGTTGTCAAGGGCCAGAACGTCACCGTTGACGGCATCAACGCCGCTATGAAGGCTGCTTCCTCCGCTTCCTTCGGCTACAACGAGGATCAGATCGTTTCCTCCGATATCATCGGTATCACCTACGGTTCTCTGTTCGATGCTACCCAGACCATGGTCGCTAAGATCGACGACGACACCTACCAGGTTCAGGTCGTTTCTTGGTACGACAACGAGAACTCCTACACCAGCCAGATGGTCCGCACCATCAAGTACTTCGCTGAGATCTAATTTCGGTTCTCATAGAGAAATGCCCCGCTGTGGTTTTTCACGGCGGGGTTTTTCTTTCATGAGAAGAAAGATTCTCTTCGCGCGGAAAGGGGGGGAAAATATCGGTGATTGAACCGTATCCATGAAAAGGCGGAAAAATATTGACTTTTGCTTTATTTTGTGTTAGAATAAAACATCAGAGGAGATCCCTTGGGGATCGCTTTTGGATCGATCTCATGCCGCGGTCGTGCAATTTATTGTAAAGGGAGAAAAACGGTCATGCGTAATATTATTCACATCTGTTATTTTGCCTCGAATTATCCGGGAAATTTTATAGCCTGTTTGTCAAAACTGACCTTGGCATCAAGCCAGGATCATGAGATTTATTTTCTTTTCCCCGAAAAAGCGCGCGGCCAGGAATGGCTGTCCATGCTCCTGGTGCCTGAGGATCATCTGTTTTTTGTGAATTCTCTCCCGAAGGGCTGCGGGCTCGCTGTAAGGAACTGACCAAGATATTGGCTCCTAAGGAAACGATTTCTCATACCCATTTTTTGGACTTCATGCACCTTCGTGCCGTCAAGTCCGTCTTCAAGCACAATGTATGTCACTACCACATGGCTGCCCCTTTGGCAGATACTCCGAAAAGAAAGCTTCGCAAGCTGATTAGCAACGCGATTTACAGGGGGAGTGTTATCATTGGCGTCAGCGAGCCTGTGACGAAAGGGTTGCGCTCCTATTTTCCGTCTAGAGTGTGTGAGTGCATCACGAATGCCGTTGATTTTGATAGGCTGGATACCTATGTTGGAGGTGCTTCGACAGTAGTGGAAAAAGGGCCTGACGAATATGTTCTGCTGATCCACGGTAGTGATTTCATGAGAAAGGGCGTGGATCTGGCGATTCGAGCTGTGGAGCAGATCAATGCGGAACACGGTATAAGATGTACTCTTTTGATCACGGCGAATCCTAAGGATGTCGCAGAGGGACTGGCGGCGCAGTATCCTCACGAGCACGCGGAGGTTCGTGTGATTGGTGTCGTGCGGGAGATCAAGGATGTCTACGACAGCATTGACGTTTTCATCTCGCCGTCTCGCTCCGAGGCCTTTGCCTATGCGGTAGCTGAGACCGCTTACTGCCAATGCCAGGTGATCGCTTCTGACGTCCCGGGTCAGAATACTATGAAGGACATCCCCGGAATACTCTGGGTGGAATCTGATAACGTGCAGAGCCTTGTAGATGCGATTCTGCAATCGGTTGAGCGAAAGAACAACGGTGAAGCTGAGAAGATCAAGGTCGGACAACGGAAGTACGTACGGGAGCATTATGGTGTAGACCTGTGGGTGCAAAAAAATCTGGATGTATACAAAAAGTATTTTAGCTAAATGAACTGTATATAGCCCCGCTGTGGTTTTCCACGGCGGGGTTTTTCTGTTCCCCCTCTCTTGACAACCCCGCCGACTTGTGCTATACTGAACCCATCACCACCCAAGGAGGCCTCTTCCATGTCCACCCCCGTCATCACCCCCTCTACCTACAAGGACCGCCCCGCCCTGCAAATCACCACCAAGACCCTCACCGCCCTCATCCTCCCCGAGGACGGCGGCAAACTGGCCTCGGTCAAGTCCAACCGCGACGGTTTTGAGTTCCTCTGTCAGAATCCCGCGCCCGACTACGCCCGTCTGGCCTACGACGGCTCCTACATCGACTCCGAGTGCGCCTCCTGGGACGATATGTTCCCCACCATCGACCCCTATACCCCCGAGGCGGGGGAGTACGCGGGGGTCACCTACCCCGATCACGGGGAGGTCTGCCGTCTGCCCTTGGAGGTGACCTTTGAGGGGGAGAGCGCGGTGCTGTCCTGTACCTCCCGCCTGTTTGCGGTGGGCTTTGAAAAGAAGATCACCCCCGAGGCAGACGGCGCGCTGGCCTTGACCTACACCATCCGCAATCACGGCCGCGAGGACTTCCCCTACATCTGGGCGGCTCACTGCATGCTGGTGGGCACCGATGATCTGCGGGTGGAGACCCCCTACCCCGCCGACGCCCCCGTGGCCTACACCTTCGGCCCCGAGGACAGGGACGCCCTCCCCCGCGACCGTATGCTCGGCAAGGACTCGGGCAGATCTGTTTCCTACAAGTTCTACTACGAAGAGCCCACCGACGGCGGCTTCCTCCGTGCGGTCTACACCGAGTCGGGCCACGTCTTTGAGATGGACTACCGCGACTCCGCTACTGTCCTCCCCTACGTAGGCCTGTGGATCAACAACGGCAACTTTAAGGGCTACCGCAACTTTGCCCTGGAGTGCGCCTCCGCCCCCTTTGACGCGCCCCACAAGGCTCTGGAGCGGGGCTACTGCTCTGTCCTGCCCGCGGGGGAGACCCTGACCTTTACGGTGCGGGTGCGGGTGGAATGATTCTCATATAAAATCCATACCGCTCCTTTTGGGGCGGTATTCTGTTTTTTCATGGCAGATTGACTGAATTCCATTGACAACAAGGGGCTTTTGTGGTACAATTACCCTGTACCCGTGTAGGGATTTTTAGGAGATCGAAAGGAGATCGCCATGAGATATCTGAACCGAGAGAAGCTGACCGAGCTGCTCACCAAACGCACCGCCGAGGACATGGCCGACGGCCGCATCGGCGGCACAGGCCTGTGCGTCATGCAGGACGGAAAGGAAATTTATAAAGCCTACAACGGCAAGTGGAGCTATGGGCAGGATATTCCCCTGACTCATGAGAACGGAGACGGCACCATTTTCCGTCTGGCCTCCATGACCAAGCCCATCACCGCCATCGCCACCCTGATCCAGGTCAGCCGCGGAAAGCTGGGGCTGGATCAGCCCATCACCGATCTGCTCCCCAAATTTGCGGATATGTGGGTGGGTGAGCTGAAGGAGGACAAGGTGGTGGCCAAGGAGCCTGCCAAGCGCGTCCTGACTCCCCGTATGCTGCTCTCTCACCAGAACGGCCTCCACGCGGGAGATCTGGGCAACCGCCAGGGTCTGGGCACGCCCGAGGATATGCAGGATCTCGCCCACATCGTGGACTACTTCTCCACCATGAAGCTGGACTTCCAGCCCACCGAGGCTCAGATGTACAGCCCCACCGCCGCCTTCGACGTCTGCGCCCGCCTCGTGGAGATCACCTCGGGCATGGACTACAACACCTTCGTCACCAAGGAGATTTTTGAGCCTCTGGGCATGGTGAATACTACCTTCATCCCCACCGATGAGCAGTGGAGCCGCTTCATTGTCATGCACAGCCGCCGAGAGGAGGATGGCCATGGTATCAGCGAGGACGGCGCGACCCAGCCCAGCTGTATCTTTGAGAATTTCCCCATCACCTGGTTCTCGGGCGGCGCGGGTCTGTGCTCCACCCTGCCCGATTACGTGAAATTCGCCGAGATGCTGGTCAATTTCGGAAGACTCCCCGACGGCACACAGCTTGTTCCCGAGGAATTGATCCGCGAGATGGGCACCCCCTGGGTCCCCTTCGAGGTCATGCCCGCCTGGGAGCGCTGGGGCCTTGGCGTGCGTGTCATCACCGACGAGCGGCACTGGCTCCCCGTTACCACCTTCGGCTGGAGCGGTGCCTACGGCTCCCACTTCTGGGTGGATCCCGTCAATAAGATCACCGCAGTATACATGAAGAACTCCCGCTACGACGGCGGCGCGGGCTCCCAGACGTCTATCCACTTCGAGCAGGACGTGTACGCCTGCCTGGAATAAACGAGGGGACTTGAGCCATGCTGACGACCTACGAAAAGCTGTTCTGCGACGCTCTTGACTCTTCTGTTCCCGCCCTCTCGGATATCGACGTGACCTTCCGTGAGAAGGGGATCGAGGCCGCCGAGCGACAGCTGGCCGATTACATCCGCGCTACCCTGCGGGTGGAGGACTACTTCACCATCCCCTACCACGATCGAGAGAATACGTGGTGCGACCCCTCTGCCGACGAGCTGGCCGCCGCCGAGACCATCCTCACGGGGGAGCTGCGCTCCTGCGGCTATCCCCACAAGTTCCCCGACACCGCCTCGGTGGACTGGGAGTGCAACCCCACCCCCAATCAGTACAACGAGTGGACGTGGCAGCTCTCCCGCCACCACGAATGGCGGTGCCTGGGCTACTGCTACCGCGAGACGGGGGACGAGCGATACGCCAAGGGCTTTACCGAGCTGATGATGAGCTGGTGCGAGCAGGCCGAGTGCCCCGTTGATGCCCCCTTCTACGCCACCAAATGCTGGCGCACCATCGAGGCGGGCATCCGCATGACCCTCAACTGGCACTACGCCTTCTACGCCTGCATCCACTCCCCCCACATGACGGATCACGTCATCACCACCTTCATCCGTTCCATCTGCGACCACGGCTACCGCCTACGCAGCTTCGGCAGCGGCGGCGGCAACTGGCGGGCCATGGAGATGGCGGGGCTTTCCCACATTGCCATGCTGTTCCCCTTTTTGCGGGAGGCCGAGGCGTGGGGGAAGCACGCCTTCTCGGTGTTGGAGGCCGAGCTGGATACCCAGGTCTACCCCGACGGCTTCCAGTTCGAGCTGTCCACCAACTACCACGACGTGGTGATCCTGAACTACCACCGTGTCCTCTCCACCGCCCTTGCTATGGGGCATCCTGTCCCCGCTGCGCTGAAGGATAAGCTGTTGCGGCTCTTTGAGCTGGACATCCATATCACCTGCCCCGACGGTCGCTACCCCGATCTCAACGATGGGAGCCGCGCCTCCCTCGCCTACTGGTGCGGGATCGGACTCCGCTACTTCCCCGACCACCCCGTGATCCGCTACTTCGCCACCGAGGGGCGGGAGGGACACCGCCCCGCGTACACCTCCGTGGCTCTCCCCTATGCGGGTCTGGCCTTCATGCGGACAGGCTGGGGACGGGATGATCTTTGGTGCTTCATGGACGCGGGCGATTTTGGCCGCGGCCACCAGCACGAGGACAAGCTCAACGTCCTGCTCTCAGCCTACGGCAAGAACCTCCTGCCTGACGCGGGCATCTTCGCCTACGATGATTCTCCCATGCGCCGATTCGTGCTGGGTACTCGCTCCCACAACTGCGCTCTGGTGGACAATCTGGAGCAGAACCGCCGCGGCCGCTACTCCTGGCGGAACGAGCCCATGGATGCGTACGCGGGCATGAAATGGAGCTTCTCCAAGACCGTGGACAGCGTGGAGGGAGTCTACGATCAAGGCTTTGGCCCCGCGTACCTCCCCGTGACCCACCGCCGCAAGCTCATCCTCTTCAAGGAGGGACTTTCGGGCAGTCAGCCCTTCGCCCTGGTGGTGGATCGCTTTACCGCGGAGGATGGGGAGACCCACACCTTTGCCCCCTCCTACCAGCTGGGCTTTGAACCCTATACGGATGATGGAAACGCCTTTACCGCCGACCACGGAGATGGCGTGACCCTGACGGTCATGGGCTCTGTTCCCCATACCGTGGTGACGGGGCAGACCGAGCCTGTGTTCATGGGCTGGCGCAAGATCTACGATAACGCCGCCGCCGTCAACGAGGGGCATCCCGCCCCCTGCGTCCGCTACCCCGTGACGGGTACGGCCGCCCGCACCGTCACCGCTCTCTGCCCCCGCAAGGACGGCGGCAAGACTGTGGCTCGGGTGATCGCCTCCCGGAATACGGAGGACACCGCCGTGACCCTGATTTTTACGGACGGGACGGAGCTGACCCTCCGCGAGGAGGACTATCCCTGCTCCATGAAGACCCCCGACAAACTCTACGAATAAGGAGATCCCACCATGTTGACCAAGCATACCTTTGACCGCGCCGAGCTGGACGAGCGCATTGAACGCTCCTACACCCGCCTGTTGGGGGACTACTACCAGATGCCCGGCGTTTTCCAGGAATACTGCGCCGACTGGCCCGGCGACAAGGAGGGCCGCGCCCTTCTGGCCTTCGTCAGCCACTACAAGATGACGGGGAAGATCAACCCCTGCATGGAGGCCTTGATGGAAGCCCTCCCCACGTACACCAACGAGCATCTGTACTTCGACCCCAAGCAGGATCCCGTGATCCACGAACAGCAGCTCTCGGGTCATTCCTGGTATCTGCGGGGACTCTGCGAGCACTACGAGCAGTTCGGGGACGAATTCTCCCTGACCGCCCTGAAGTCGGTCACCGAGCATCTCTTCCTCCCCACGGCGGGGCGTTACCGCACCTACCCCGTGAGCCGCGATCCCAAGCACCTCAACGAGGGCGGTGTCAGCGGTCACTCGGCGACCCTCCTGGAGGGCTGGCAGCTCTCCACCGACGTGGGCTGTGCCTTCATGGCCATCGACGGCCTGTCCCACGTCTACAAGATCACAAGGGACGAGCGGGTGAAGTCCCTGCTGGACGAGATGATCGAGGTCTACTCCGCCATCGATAAGGTCACTCTCCGCGCCCAGACCCACTGTACCCTCACCGCCGCTCGCGGTATGCTCCGTATGTATGGCGAGACAGGGGAGGAGTCCTACCTGACCCGCGCCAAGGCCATCTACGACCTCTACACCGTGGGGGGCGGCATGGATCTCACCTACCAGAATCTCAACTGGTGGGGCAGACCCAACACCTGGACCGAGCCCTGCGCCATCGTGGATTCGGTCATGGTGGCCCTCACCCTCTATGAGATCACCAAGGAGGAGCCCTACCGCCAAATGGCCACCCGCATCTACCACAACGGCTTGGCCACCGCCCAGCGCGGGAACGGCGGCGCGGGCACCGACAGCGTGGTGTATCTGCCTTATGACGGCTTTGAGGGCGTGACCGATCAGTACATGACGGGCTACGAAGCCCCCTTCTGTTGCACCATGCGGCTGTGCGAGGGTCTGTGGTTCATTTCGGAGCATACCGACCTCCTATGGTATGAGACCGACGAGGACGGGGAAGGGAACCTCATCCCCACCCGCGACACCTGTGGCCGCTACGTGAGCGGTGACCTCCTGCTGGCCGAGCCTGCCATTGACCCCGCCGTGGAGGCCGAGTCGGGCTGGAAGCTCCCCGAAGCCGTTACCGAGGCCGACGGGCACAAGCTGCTGCCCCTCATCAAGTATTACAAGACCCCCGATGCCGTGGCGGTGGTGTTGCGGCAGAAGATCGTGTTTGAAAATGCAAAATGCTAAATGCAAAATGCAAAATCAAGAACGAATCCCGTCAATCATTTGCGTTGTGCCCAAAACATACGATCATCCAAAAAACAGTAACGTCTCTCCCATCCCCCACCGAGCGAAGCGAGGAATTTTGCATTTTGCATTTAGCATTTTGCATTCAAGTTAAGTTTTTCTATGAAAAGAAAGGAATACGATATGTCTAATGATATCATTAAGGGCCTGGGCTACGCCCACATGGCCATCGCCGCCAAGGATTTTGACAAGTCCCTGGCTTTCTACAAGGCTCTCGGTCTCACCGTCTACACCCAGTGGGGCACGGGCGACACCCGCATCGCGCTCCTCGACATGGGTGACGGCACTCTGGTGGAGCTCTTCGCCAAGCCTGCCCTGAACGCCGAAAAGGTGGCGGGTCTGGAGGACGGCAACCCCTTCCTCCACTTCGCCTTCTCCGCCCAGAACGTGGACGAGGCCTACCGCATCGCCCTGGAGGCGGGGGCTACCTCGGTCAAGGCTCCCTGTGAGGTGCCGCTGGACTCCCATCCCCTGCGCCTGACGCTCCGCGTGGCCTTCGTCAAGGGCCCCTCGGGGGAGGAGCTGGAGTTCTTCAAGACCGTGGTCAAGACCATCTGAAAAAAGAAACAGAAAGTTTATTTTGAAACGAAAGGTTTACAATTTGCCATGAAAAAGTATCTGACGCTCATTCTGGCCTTCTGTGTGATCGCCGCGCTGACCGCCCTGTGCATGACCGCCTGCGATCCCGCCGCCCCCGCCGACACCACCGCTGAGGACACCCCCGCTCCCACCGAAGAACCCACCGAAGCCCCGACTGAAGAACCCACCGAGGAGGTAACCACCATGGAAGAGACCACCGTCGCCGTAACGACAGAAGAGGTCACCACCGAAGAGGTGACCACCGCCACCCCCGTCGCGGGTGAGGATCACGGCATTACCCGTGACGGCACCCCCAAGAAGTACATCACCATCCGCATGGACGACGGCATCACCCAGGACGAGAAAATGATGGAGATCATGAGAAAGTACGGTGTAGATTGCTGTACCTTCTACGTCAACACGGGCCTGCTGGGTGCCAACTGGCAGTGGGTCGGTCAGCACTTCAACCGCCCCGACGTCACCCATATCCGCTACCCCCGCAAGCGCCTGGAGTCGGGCATCTACGACGGCTTTGACGTGGAGTGCCACACCCTGAACCACCCCTCCCTCAAGAACCTGACCGAGCGAGAGGTGACCAACGAGGTCAAGCGTGATGCCATCAACATCGAGAAGATCTTCGGCTACGAGCCCGTAGGCCTTGCCTGGCCCGGCGGCGACACCGAGTGGAACGAGGGCAACATCGTCACCATCCTGGAGACCACCGATATCCGCTACGGCAGCTGCACCACCCGCAATACCCAAATGGGGCTTGGTAAGTTCTCCCTGCCGCAGTATTTCATGACCTGGTACCCCACCTGCGGCTTCAGCGACGCCGATTCCCTGACTCTGCTCAACGAGTTTATCAAGGCCGACTGCACCGAGGATATGCTGTTCTACGTCTGGGGTCACGGCTACGAGCTGGACATCTTCAATACCTGGGATAAGTTCGAGACCATGATCAAGACCATCGCCGAGGCCGCCGAAGCCGATGATTCCGTCGTGCTGGTGACCAACGCCGAGTTCTACCAACTCTTTAAGGATGAGATCCCCGCTTGGAAGGAGTAATTTTCAAATTTTTTGAAAAAAATTTCCGTCAGGCTGTAAGATTTTCGATTTTTTGGTGTCTTATAAGATGAGGGATGCCGATTATCCCAAAAAACGACCGATTATCCCACCTGGGGCGATCGGTGCCGATTTTCTGCTATAATAGGAGCATCAGCACCTTGAAAGGAGAACTGCTATGAAACGAATCCTATGCCTGACCCTTGCCCTGCTCATGACCCTGTCCGCCCTGCTGTGCCTGCCCGCTTGTTCGGGGACTGCCGAGGATTACCTCGCGGGGGAGGAGACCGTCATCGACAACGAGACCCCCTTCGTATACTCGGAAAAGACCCGCCGCTCCATCCGCAAAAATGTCTGGGGTGTCAAGCGGGAATATGGGATCTGGGATTTCGCCGACTTCTGTTGCGGAACCTCGGACACCCCGCAGGAGACCTATGCCTTCTTCGCGGGCTATTTCGGCAACAAACCCGTCCGCGAGCTGGTCACCGAGGAGGAGACGGTGTACTATACGGTCTACTCCCTGTCGCACTACACGCTTCTCTACCTGTTCTTGAAAAAGGAGGGGGAGGAGTACCTGTGTGACATGACCTTTGCCGCCGACGGGCGGGAGGACGATACGCTCCGCGGAAAGGTGCTGGACAAGGACCTGCCCACGGCCATTCTGGGAGACAAGTTGCCCCCCGAGTGCTACCTGGACTTCTACACCCCCGAGAAAATCCTGGAAAACAATCTGCGACGGTGGGATTACTATTACAGTGCCTGTAACTACGTCAACATCCCCCACGCCACCCTGATGAACTTGTCGGACGTGAAAGGAAGGACCTTTATCCGTTGTATGCAGCGCGTGTCCTTCGATATCATGCGGGATGACAAGTCCTACGACGGTTTTTACGTCTATGACCTGCTCCTGGAGGAGGATGGCGGTGGGACGCTGTACTTCTACCATCTGGATGACAGGGACTACCTGCCCGACAATCACACCTATCGGATCATCCAGCAGGAGACCATCGCCCTGACCGCCGAGGAGGGAACCGCCTTGAGAGCTCTGCTGGTGGAGTGGGATTTCATGAACCAGCCCACCTGGAACCCCGAGGAGTATATGGGCTTTGACGGCACCACCACCTACGTCTACGCCACGGGCGTCATCGGGGGAGAGGATCGACGCTACGGCTCCAATCTCATCGTTATGTGGGAACCCACCTCCCGTAACGCCCACTACCACATCCGCACCGCCATCGAGGATCTCGTCCGCGCCCACGTCACCGTGGAGGAGGGACGGATCTACCGAAAGGATCTCTACGAGGAGTATGACTGGATGCAGTGATCCGAGCTGTTCGGTTCCATGAATCCGTTACCCGTAGGGGAGGGGTTTCCCCTCCCGCCACAACAAAAAACATTTTGCTATCTTCTGTTTCGACAGATTTCGGGAGGGGAGACCCCTCCCCTACAAACTGCATACTACTATCTATTTGGAGGAACCCAATGGACAACCCCAAAACCACCTACACCAAGGAACAACTCAAAATTCTCCGCCTCCTGGCCGCCGAGTACCCCTCCATCGCCCTGGCCAGCGCCACGCTGGTGAACCTCAACGCCCTGTCCAATCTCCCCAAGGGCACCGAGCATTTCATGAGCGACCTCCACGGCGAGGCCGAGGCCTTTGAGCATATCCTCAACAACTGCTCGGGAGTCATCCGCGAGAAGGTGGATACCCTGTTCTACCGCGCCATGTCCGAGGAGTCCCGCCGCACCCTCTGCACCCTGATCTACTATCCCACCGAGAAAATGGAGGAGCTGCGGGCAAAGGGCATCATCGGCCCCGAATGGTACCGCATCACCCTCTACCGTCTGGTGGATCTCTCCCGATCCGTGGCATCCAAGTACACCCGCGCCAAGGTGCGGGAGGCACTGCCGAAGGACTACCAGTATATCATCGACGAGCTGCTCCACACCTCGGGCGAGGAGCATGACAAGCAGGAATACTACCGCAACATCATCGACACCGTCATTGAGGTGGGACAGTCCGAGGCCTTCATCGTGGCTCTCTGTAACCTCATCAAGCGCATGGCCGTTGACCGCCTCCACGTGGTGGGTGACATCTACGACCGAGGCAACCACGCCGACCGCATCCTGGATATGCTCCGTGAGCATCACCACGTGGATATCCAGTGGGGCAACCACGATATCGTCTGGATGGGTGCCGCCGCCGGCTCTCCCGCCTGTGTGGCCACGGTGCTGAACTCGGCACTCCAGTATAACACCCTCTCCATCGTGGAGAACACCTACGGCATCTCCCTGCGCGACCTCATCGGCTTTGCCCAGGAGACCTACCGCGACTCCACCTGGTTCATGCCCCGCAACCCCGACGATGCCTACTACGTCAAGAGCAGCATGGACAATCTGGCGAAAGCCCACAAGGCCATCGCCATCATCCTGTTCAAGCTGGAGGGTCAGCTCATCCGCCGCCATCCCGAGTTCGGTATGGAGGATCGGCTGGTGCTGGATAAGATCGACTACGAGAACAACACCGTCACGCTGAATGGGGAGATTTACCCCCTCAACGACGGTCATTTCCCCACCATCGATCCCGCCGATCCCTACGCCCTCACCGATGCCGAGCAGTCCCTCATCGACTCCCTCACCCACGCCTTCCGCCACAGTAAGGCTCTGCGTAAGCATATTGAATTCCTGTACAACGACGGCTCTCTCTACAAGCTCTGCAACGGCAACCTCCTGTTCCACGGCTGTGTCCCCATGAATGCCGACGGAAGCTTTGAGGAGGTCACCTCCTTTGACGGAGTCACCCGCAAGGGACGGGCCTATATGGACTTCTGCGACAAGACCGCCCGCGCCGCCTTCTACGAGCATGGACAGGATGCCCTGGATTTCATGTATTACCTCTGGTGCGGTCGCCAGTCCCCCCTTTTTGGCCGCGCCAAAATGACCACCTTCGAGCGCTACTTCGTGGCGGATCGAAAGACCTGGACGGAGGACAAGAACCCCTACTACGATCTGGTGGAGAGCTATGAGACCGCCTCCTTCATCCTCCGCGAGTTCAGTCTGGATGAAAAGACGGGCCACATCATCAACGGCCACGTTCCCGTCCGCGCCAAGATCGGTGAGCATCCCGTACAGGCCCGCGGCCGCTACATCCGCATCGACGGCGGCTTCTGCCGCGCCTACCACGACCGCACGGGCATCGCGGGCTACACCCTGATCTACACCTCTAAGGGCCTGCGCCTGGTGTCCCATTCCCCCTTCGAGGGCAAGAAGGCCGCCGTCCGCGAGAACCGCGACATCCTGGCCGCCGATGACGTCATCTTTGAGATGATGCCCCACCGTATGCTGGTCAGAGACACCGACTACGGTAAGCGCATCATCGAGCGCATGGCGGATCTCCGCGCCCTGCTGGAGGCCTATCGGGAGGGTATCGTTTCCCCCGAGAATTGAGCATGCCTGCAAGCCCCGCTTCGGAATGAGGCGGGGCTTTCAAATGTGGGCTTTATCGGGACGGGCAACCGTCCGGTTTCCCGCAAAGCCCCCCAATTCTCACTTTTTAACAGTTCCCCTCAACCAAAACGATGTTGACGGGGGGCTTGCTTTTTGGTATAATAGAGATATACTGTGTCCGAGCCATGAAATATCATTGTAACCAAGGAGCGAACATGAATCTTCGCATCGCCGAGAATATCAAACGCCTGCGGCAGGAAAGTCAGTTGACCCAGGCCCAGCTGGCCGAGCGGCTGGGGGTGTCCTACCAGGCCATCAGCCGCTGGGAAAACGAGACCACCTACCCCGATATCGAGCTGCTCCCCGCCATCGCCGCCCTCTTTGGGGTGACGGTGGACTACCTCCTGGGCAGTACCGCCGAGAACCAGAAGGAGTCCCGCATGAAGAGCTGGGACAAGCTCAAGACCATTACCGATCCCCACCAGCGGGTGACCCATCTGCGCATGATGCACAGAGATTTCCCCGAGGATATGTACCTGCTCCTCAAGCTCTGCGGGGAGGTCCCTTCCATCGAGGAGAAGCGGCGGCTCACCGCCGAGCTTTTGCGGGATTGCGCCATTCCCTACATCCGCGCCCTGGCCATCCGCCAGCTCATCTGCGCCGAGGACGAGGACAAGGTCATGTCCCTCATGTACGATTACAACATCCTGGAGGAGTGCTGGGACGAGCTTCTGGAGCATCGCTACCGCACCCGCGGGGAGACCGACAAGTGCCTGCGCCAGCGGAGAACCATCCAACTGGACTACCTCCGCCGCGGCATGACCCGTATGACGGTCAGCGGCACCGAGTGCCTCCCCTACGATCCCGCCGAGAACGAGGCAGGTGCCCGCACCATCCTCCGCATGATCGCCGCCATGACCGACTGCCCTCTGACGGCTGAGCATCCCGTGGCGGGGGCGGGGGAGCCCGACCTGTGGATCCACGAGCGGGTCTGGGCAGGGATCACCCTTTCCTGCGCCCTGTCCGCCAAGGGGATCATCGACGAGGCCATGACGGTTCTGGAGGACGCCGCCGAGCTGGTGACCCGCACCCGCGCCCTGCCTCCCGACACCCCCATGTCCTATCGCACCCCCGGCCTGGAGGGCTTCGACACCACCCGCGCCGCCCTATGGGCACTACGATACGAGCCCGACCACATGGACGAGCAGTTCTCTCACACCGCCTTCGATCCCCTGCGGGAGCATCCCGTCTATGGGGAGCGGTTCGCGGCTTGTCGGAGCGTCTTTGTTTCCAGAGAGGAACGGGATAGACCGTGACCGAATACCCAAAACAAAAAAGTCCCGCGTAGCTCAAAACGAGCGGCGCGGGGCTTATTCGTTGGAGGGGCAAAGTTGTTTTGCCGGAATGGTAAACCGCAATAGGCTTTTTTTCTGCTCCGTTTTTCGCCCCGATAAAAAAATCCCCCTCCACCCCCACAATTTTCCCCAAACCCCTTTACGAAACCCCGAAAATGTAGTATAATCATACTCGGAGCATTGTACGCCTGCCGCGTATATATGATTATTTTTGAAAGTTTTGGGGATCCCTAAGGGACTTTTTCAAAAGTCCCTTAGGCGGGTCCAGGGCAGAGCCCTGGCGTTCCCCCTGAAAGGATACCTATGGCACAGAACAACCGCATGAAGCACATCCGCAATTTCTCCATCATTGCCCACATCGACCACGGTAAGTCCACCCTGGCCGACCGCCTCCTGGAGCAGACCCAGACCCTCACCGCCCGCGAGATGGAGAACCGCGTGCTGGATAATATGGATCTGGAGAAGGAGCGCGGCATCACCATCAAGGCCCGCGCCGTCAAGCTCAACTACGTCGCCCCCGACGGGGAGCAGTATGAATTCAACCTCATCGACACCCCCGGCCACGTGGACTTCAACTACGAGGTCTCCCGCTCCCTCAACGCCTGCGACGGCGCCCTCCTCATCGTGGACGCGACCCAGGGCATCGAGGCCCAGACCCTGGCCAACGCCTACCTGGCCGTGGACGCGGGGCTGGAGATCGTCCCCGTCATCAACAAGATCGACCTCCCCTCGGCCCAGATCGACCGTTGCCGCGAGGACATCGAGGACATCATCGGCATCCCCGCCGAGGGCTGTCCCGCCGTGTCTGCCAAGACGGGTCTGAACATTCCCGACGTGATGGAGGCTGTCGTCCGCGACATCCCCGCCCCCACGGGCGACGAGGATGCCCCCCTCAAGGCTCTGATCTTTGACTCCTACTATGACAGCTATCTGGGCGTGGTGGTCAACATCCGCGTCTTTGACGGATGCCTCAAGGCGGGGGACAAGATCCGCCTCATGAGCACGGGCGCCACCTTTGATGTGGTGGACGTGGGTACCCTGGAGCCCTTCGGACTGAAGAGTACCGACTGCCTCCGCGCGGGCGAGGTGGGCTACCTCACCGCCTCCATCAAGTCTGTGAGCGACACCCAGGTGGGTGATACCGTGACCCTTCACGATAACCCCACCGCCGAGCCTTGCCCCGGCTTTAAGGAAGCTCACCCCATGGTCTACGCGGGTATCTACCCTGCCGACGGCGCGCGGTACGGCGATCTCCGCGATGCCCTGGAAAAGCTCCGCCTCAACGATGCTGCCCTGTCCTTCGAGCCCGAGACCTCGGTGGCCCTGGGCTTCGGCTTCCGTTGCGGCTTCCTCGGCCTTCTCCACATGGAGATCATCGAGGAGCGACTGGAGCGTGAGTTCAACCTCGACCTCATCACCACCGCCCCCAGCGTGGTGTATGAAGTCACCCTCACCGACGGGCAGGAGATCATCGTGGACAATCCCTCCAACTACCCCACGAGTGACCTCATCAAGGAAGCCCGCGAGCCCATCGTGAAGGCCAACATCATCACCCCCACCGAGTTCGTGGGCGGTCTCATGGATCTCTGCCAGGATCGCCGCGGCACGTTTATCGACATGAAGTACCTCGATCAGACCCGCGTGGAGCTGCACTACCATCTCCCTTTAAACGAGATCATTTACGATTTCTTCGACGCCCTGAAATCCCGCTCCCGCGGCTACGCCTCTCTGGACTACGAGCTGCTGGGCTACGAGCCCTCCAAGCTGGTGAAGCTGGACTTTTTGCTCAACGGCGAGCAGGTGGATGCCCTGTCCTTCATCGTCCACGAGGAGAAGGCCTACGGCCGCGCCCGCAAGGTGGCGGAAAAGCTGAAGGACAACATCCCCCGCCAGCTCTTTGAGATCCCGATCCAGGCCGCCATCGGCTCCAAGATCATCGCCCGCGAGACCGTCAAGGCCATGCGCAAGGACGTGCTGGCCAAGTGCTACGGCGGTGACATTACCCGTAAGAAGAAGCTCTTGGAAAAGCAGAAGGAGGGTAAGAAGAAGATGCGCCAGCTGGGCTCGGTGCAGGTGTCGCCTGAGGCCTTCATGGCGGTGCTGCGGTTGGATAGCGACGATCAGTAATCGACAAAAGGAGAATAATCATTATGAAGCGGATTCGTTTGCCCTTGTTGTTTTGTATAGTTGCGCTACTCAGTTTATGCATGGTGGCTTGTCATTCTTCGACACCTTATATTGGTGAAAATGGTAATTGGTGGTTGGATGAGTCCGATCTTGGAATTCCTTCCCGAGGCGAACCCGGGGAATCCGGCGCAAAGGGAGAACAGGGCGAACCCGGGGAACCCGGCGCAAAGGGAGAACAGGGTGAACCCGGGGAACCTGGCGCAAAGGGAGAACAGGGTGAACCCGGGGAACCTGGTGCAAAGGGAGAACCCGGCGAAAAAGGCGATCAGGGCGAACCCGGCGCAGAGGGCGAAAGGGGAGAGCAAGGCGCCCCCGGTCAGAACGGTGAAACTCCCTATATCGGTGCCAATGGAAACTGGTGGATCGGTGACCGTGATACGGGTGTGCTGGCAGACGTTAGTCATGACGATCGGATTGTTTCCGACGGTCTCTCATTCGTCATTGGTACAGTGAACGGAAAGGCGGGCATGATCGTCAGTGATTATGATGGTAGCGATAAGGATGTTGTGATCCCTCATTATGTGGGTATGGTACCTGTGATTGGAATTGACTCTGACGCATTTGAAGGAAATACGTCGATTACGTCGGTTTCCTTATCCAAAAACTTGGTTTGGATGGAGGAGGAAGCGTTTTACGGGTGCTCAAAGCTGACTTCGGTTGATTTCAATGACTGCCCGTTGACCGAGATTCCTGTTGAGGCGTTTGAGAATACCAAATTGACTTCTGTTCATCTTCCTGCAACCGTTGTAAAGCTAGGTGATTCTGCTTTTGACGGTGTGCTTATCACGGGAATCAATTACGAGAATATTACTTACTTTGGCAATTACTGCTTGGATGAATGTGTTTTGGATCATGTTTATCTGACCAAGGATGTCACCTATGTAGGTTCTTATGCGTTTTCTTCTACCTATGTGTTTGCCGAGCATGAAAAGACATCTACGACTTGGGGATCCTCCCCTGCTGGTAGCAATGATCTGAACGAGCTTGTTTCATTTGGCTGTAAGAGGAATCAAGAATATATTTACCAAATCAAGGGGAACGAGGCTACAGTCTGCTTCTATATCGGCGATGCGGATACCATCTCCATTCCCTCCCAAATTGAGGGTAAGAAGGTCACCGAAATCGGGTACGGCTTTGGTTCCTTGACCAAAGAGAAAGCCGAGGTGCTGTGTGACCTGGTGGAGGACGGGCTTGCTTCATTTGAGGATTTGCGCGTGCTCCGAGAGGTGACGATTCCCCATACGGTAAAGCGCATCGAGTACGGTTCCTTTTTGTGCTGCGGAACCATGATCAAGATCCCTTCCTCTGTTGAGACTATGTGGGGGGGAGCAGGTAGTTTCTTTGGGGAGGAAGATATTTCGGCCTCCTTCCTCGCCTTTGAAAGCGTGTCGTACCCCACCTTTAAATATGGACTTCTGGCAAGTTCTTCGTCCTATAAAGAGAGCGCCTGGCTTTCCGATATCGGAAATGACCTGAGAATTGCCATCGGCGTAGATTTTGCTAAGATGTACTATGACACGGCAACCGAGAGCTATTACTATCAGGATATTCTGGGCTATTCTTTGATGGCGGTCATGGATGTTGACACTCAGAATCTGGTTATCCCCGCCAAGGTAAACGGGAAGACCGTGCATACCATTCGGACGGATGCAGTTTCCAATCTGTACAATCTGTCCACTGTGCAGATTCAAAAGGGTGTAACCAAGGTCCAGGGCCAGGCCTTCGATAATTTGGATCTGACTATGGCGGTGATTCCTGCATCTGTGGTGACCATCAACGCATATGGCCTTAACGGTGTGGCGGATCGTTACATTGTAGAAGCGAAGTCCAAGCCCGCCGAATGGGATTCTTACTGGGCGGGATCCTCCACGTCCTCCGCGGAAGTGATCTACGGAATTGACTGGGAAAATGACAAGGTGTTTGGCGACTTTATTTACCGCGAATCCGTAAGCGGTGTAACGCTTCTTTCCTATGTTGGAACATCTTCCACTATTCGTATTCCAAGAGAGATTAACGGAAAAACGGTAATCTGTATTGAAAGTGGATTTGCAAGATTGACAGAAAGCTATTCGCGCTTTTATGTCTACGTTCCCAAAACCGTGAAAGAAATCAAGTCCAAAGCTTTTGTAAACAGCGGCTACAGTAACTACTATTCTTATTTCTATTATGAAACAGAGCAGACTCCCACCGGTTGGGCTACAGATTTCTTCTGGGACGAATACAATGGCTCAAGTATGAGAAAATATCTTGAAAAAAACACCAATTTTGGATATTGACGATAAGGGAGGACAAATCATGGCAAATAACCGCTACAACTCTATCCGCCCCGGCAAAGTCTGGCTGGACACCGAGGGCAAGCGCATCCAGGCCCACGGCGGCTCGGTTATGTATTGGGAGGGCGCGTACTACTGGTACGGCGAGAACAAGGAATTCACCGATCCCGAAAAGGGCATCTGGCACTGGGGCGTGCGGTGCTACAAGTCCGCCGACCTCTACAACTGGGAGGATCTGGGTCTGATCATCCCTCCCAACACCGAGGATCCCAATTCCTCCATCCACCCCACGTCCTTGATGGACAGACCCCACATCATCTACAACCAAAAGACGAAAAAATTCGTCTGCTGGCTCAAGATCATGCACCGCGACGGCACCCAGGATGAGACCGTCCTCACCGCCGACGCGCTGACGGGCCCCTACACCATTGTCCGCGAGGGTCTGCGCCCCCTGAACATGAGCGCGGGAGATTTTGATCTGGTGGTGGCTCCCGACGGCAAGGCCTACTACTACTTCGAGCGCGTCCATTCCGAGACCATCTGCGCCGATCTGACGGAGGATTACACCGACGTCACGGGCTACTACTCCACCCACTTCCCCCGCCCCTATCCTCCCTACGTGAGAGAGGCTACTGCCCACTTCATGCGGAAAGGGAAGCACTACCTTGTGACCTCGGGTACCACCAGCTACCTCCCCAACCCCTCGGAGCTGGCCATTGGCGACAGCTGGCACGGACCTTACACGGTGCTGGGTGATCCCCACCCCACCGACGAGAGCCGCACCTCTTTCCACAGCCAGATCTCCAGCGTCTTCAAGGTGCCGGGCAAGAAGGATCTCTACATCGCCTGCGCCGACCGCTGGCTGCCTCACCGTATGGACGTGCCCTACGAGCTGTACGAGAAGGCCTTTGCTCATGCCTTCGGCTATGACTCCACCCCCGAGGAGCGGGCGGCGGCAGGGGCACTGATCCCCACCCTGGAGCAGCCCAACACCCGCGAGGCTGACTACGTCTGGCTCCCCTTCCGCTTCGACGGAGAGATGGCCTACCTCGACTGGCACGATGAGTGGCGGATCGAGGACTACGAATAACCCCTTACCAAGGAGAACCCCTATGCACATCATTCCCAACCAAGGCATTTGCGACCCCCATATGCACGTCTACAACGGTCGCGTTTACATGTACGCCACCCACGATCGCTCCCCGGGCAATGACATTTACCGCATGGACGACTGGAAGGTCTTTTCCACCGACGATCTGATCAACTGGAAATTGGAGTACACTCTCCGCCCCGAGGATACCTTCCTGGGTACGTGCGACGAGTGCTACGCCACCGACTCCGCCGAGCGGAACGGGAAGTACTACTTCTACTTCTCCCACCAGCAAAAATGCACCGGTGTGGCGGTAGCCGACAAGCCTGAAGGCCCCTACGTGGATGCCCTCGGCAAGCCCCTCCTTCCCCAGGGCCTGGCGGACACCCCCTCCTACGATCCCTGCGTCTTCATCGACGATGACGAGGCGAAGACCCCCTACATCATCTGGGGCTTTACCTGCTTTGATAAGAAGTACCACATCGCCCGTCTGAACGAGGACATGATCTCCCTGGCCGAGGAGCCCCGCCCCATCGAGCACGGTCCCTTCTGGTCGGACGCGCCCTGGGTTTGGAAGCATAACGGGCTGTACTACCTCATCACCCACCGCTCCTGGTACTCCACCGCCGAGAGCATCTACGGCCCCTACACCTACCGCGGCCGCTTCTGCTACGATTGCAACAACGTGGATCACCCCTGCGTCTTCGACTTCCACAACCAGACCTACTTCGCCTACGGTGTCCCCGCCAACTACGGCGAGGCCGAGACCGACCATTTCTTCCGCGCCACCAAGATCATTTACGCCCACTACAAGGCCAACGGCGAGATCGTCACCGACGAGTTCATCGAGGACGTGGGCGTGGGCCAGTACGATGCCTCCTGGAAGCGCATCAAGGGCGAGTGGTACTTCGCCGCCTCCGACGGCGTGTGCAAGAAGGAGACCGGCGACGGATTTGAGATGCGGGGCATCACCGACGGCGCGTACCTGTACTATCAGAACGTCCATCATATGAGCGAGAACGCCAAACTCCTCGTCCGCGGCAACTGCGAGCATAACCCCTGTACCATCGAGGTGCGGGAGGGCGGCGCTCACGGCGACCTGCTGGGCAGCTATACCTGTGAGCCCGAGTGCGCCATCCAGCACGGCGATACCCGCGAGTTCCCCATCTCTTTGACCAACACCGAGGGCACCCATAGCCTCTGCTTCGTCTTCCGCGGCGAGGGGGAGGATCTGTTCACCTTTGAGGATTTCCATTTCGTCCGTCCCGTTATTTCGTAATCTTCGTAAAGGAGTACCGTCATGCGCATCATTCCCAATCAGGGTGTTTGTGACCCCCACGTTCATATTTTCAACGGTAAGGCTTTCCTGTTCTCCAGCCACGATTACGGCCCGGGTCAGTCCAACTACCGCATGGACGATTGGCAGCTCTTCTCCAGCGATGACCTCCTCAACTGGAAGCTGGAATTCGTCCTCAAGCCCGAGGACACCTATCTGAAGAAGTGCCAAGAATGCTACGCCACCGACGGTGCCGAGCGAAACGGGAAGTACTATTTCTACTTCTCGGAGCAGCAGAGAAGCACCGGCGTGGCGGTGGCCGACCGCCCCGAGGGCCCCTACAAGGATGCCCTGGGCAAGCCTCTGCTCCCCCCGTGGTTAGCGGATACCGCCAGCTACGATCCCACGGTCTTCATTGACGACGACGAGGCCAAGACTCCCTACATCATGTGGGGCTACACCGTTATCGGTAAGCAGTACTACATCGCCCGCCTCAATGAGGACATGATCTCGTTGGCCGAGGAGCCCCGCCCCGTGGAGATCATCAACAGCTGGGCCAACGATGCCTGCTGGATCACCAAGCACAACGGTCTCTACTACCTCAATTCCCACGGCAGTGCCTATGCCACTGCCGAGAATATCTACGGCCCCTATACCTACCGCGGCAGCTTCTGCCGCGATGCCTGGGTGGATCACGGTACGTTTTTTACCTTCCACAACCAGCTCTACTTTACCTACGGCGTGCAAAACAACTGGGGCGAGGAGAACCTGGATCCCTTCTACCGTACCACCAAGATCATCTACGCCCACTACAAGGACAACGGCGATATCTGCATCGACGAGTTCATTCAGGACGTGGGCGTGGGTCAGTACGATACCTCCTGGCCCGCCATCAAGGGCGAGTGGTACTTCGCCGCATCGGATGGCGTGTACAAGAAGGAAAATGCCGACGGCTTTGAGATGCGCGGTATCCGGGATGGCTCCTACCTCTACTACCAGAATGTGAACGGCATGCGGCAGAACGCCAAATTGTTCATTCGCGGCATCTGCGGGCAGAGTCCCTGCCAGATCGAGGTGCGGGAGGGAAGTCCCTATGGCCCTGTGCTGGGCTGCTGTCGGGTAGCCCCCGACGGCGAGGGTGTCCGCGAGTACGCCATTCCCCTGTCCAACACCTTTGGTACCCATAGCCTCTGCTTCGTCTTCCGCGGCGAGGGGGAGGATCTGTTCACCTTTGATGATTTCCGCTTCAAGCAACTGAAGCCCTGAATCCACTGCCTGATCTACACAACGAGAGGAGAACCCGCCATGTCCATGTCCCGCTACCTCGTCAAGACCAAGTACACCTACGAAAAGATCCGCCAGACCGACTACACCTATTCCGCCGACAACTGGGCTCTGTCTCAAAACCACGAGGCGGGCCGATTCATCTTCGAGGCCGCCGAGCCCATCTGCGCCCTGACCCTCCAGAACGGCGCGTCCCCCGTGGAGATCCATCTCACCCCCGAGCAGGGCAAGCGGTTCTCCGAGGTGTCGGGCTTCATGATCTCCCAGGGCAAGGGGGAGGGCATGCTCTGCCGCGTGACCCTGTGGGGCGCGGAGGGTCAGTCCTTCTGCTCTGTTTGCTACATGACCGAAAAGCCCCGCCTGTTCTCCACGCTGAAGATGGGCTTCACCCCCGTCCGCATGACGCTGGAGACCAAGCCCTTTGATCCCTACTGGGACGTGCCCGAGGTGGGGGTCACTCTGACCTATGGCTACGTCCTCAACACCCTGGGTGAGGTGGGCGGTCAGTCCCACTTCTACACGGCGGAGGAGGGCGGTACGGTGACCGATCAAGGCGGCGCGCTGGTGCTGGGTCTGAACGGTGCGATCTGCCTGACCTCCCCCGTATTCCCCAATAATTCCGATACCGTCTACAACATGGTCATGCCTCTCCGCAACACCGTGTTCATGGTCATCACCAATCACTCCACCGCCAAGATGCTGAATTTGTCGTTCGCGACCACCACCCATCCCTGGGGAGAGAACGGTGGGGTAGCCTTGGAGCTGGCGCAGGACGGTGAGCCTCATGCCTACTACTTCAACCTTTCGGGTGTTCCTGCATTCTGCGACGGACGCATGGCACAGTTCCGCCTCTATGCACAGGGTGAGGGTGAGATCATCATCCACCGCTACACCTTCGAGCAGGAGAAGCCCATCCGCGAGGTGGGTTGTGAGGTGATCTCCCTTACCGCCGATCCCGTAGCCGAGACCATCACCTTCAAGGGCAACCTTCTCGGTACAGAGGCTCTCTCTGCCTACGCGGGGGGTCAGATCAAGCTCTACACCACCACCATGGCCGACGAGAAGGACACTCCCGCGGGCAAGCGGCTTGTGGGTGAGTGCGCCATCCCCGAGGGCGGTCAGGGCGAGGTGACCATCGACGGTATCCCCCTCCGCGACGAGTACACCACCCGTCTGCCCTACCAGTTTGCGGTCTTTGCGGAGAAGGACGGCATGGCTCCCCTGTGGCTCTGCGACCGCTTCTACATCGAGAACTACGAGGACTTCGATCAGAATCCCTACCGGTTCGACCTCCCCGACTACACCGTCTCCGTCACCGACTTCGGTGCCAAGGGTGACGCCATGACCGACGACAGCGAGGCCATTCAGGCCGCCATCGATGCCGTGGCAAAGGCGGGAGGCGGCAGAGTCATCCTCCCCGGCTCGACTGATCTCTACGGCCGCCGCTACATCGTGACCAATATCCTCATGCGCTCTTTTGTGGATCTGCACTTCGAGAAGGGTGCCATCCTGTGGCAGTCCCAGCTCAAGGAGGACTACGCCTATGAGGTCGCCTACGGCCACGACGGTGTCATCCCCGGCATCAACTGGACGCACAACCTCCACGTCTCCAACCTCCCCCTCATCCAGGCCGCCAACATCCACCACTTCAAGGTGACGGGTCACGGCACCATCCGCATGATGGACACGGGATCCGTGGAGGGTGTGGGTATGCCCGGCTACGCCACGGGCTGTCCCGACCGCATCCACTGCATCCCCTTGGGCTTCTTCCACGTGGATCACTGCGTGTGCCAGGACGTGGAGATCACCCGCTCCAACAACTACCATACCGAGTTCAACCACTCCACAAACGTCTACATCGCCAACGTCAAGCTCCACGAGGTCAAGTGCGTCAGCGGCGACGGCTTCGGCGTGGCGGGGGCGCACGACGTTTTCGTGAACCGTTGCTTCATGCAGTCCAACGACGACGGCATCGTCATGTCCTGCCACTACCACGATCCCCGCGGTATGCTGTGGTGGACGAACCTGAAGGGGGATGACAACGGCTGCCGCAACATCACCACTGCCCACTCCTACATCAACTCCGGCGGCGGTAAGGCTCTGGCCTTCATCACCTGGGGCACCTCCGATCCCAACCAGGAGTTGGAGGAGATCGACGGGGTCTGCGCCTACGATAATTTCCTCACCTCGGTCAACCCCGTTGGCACCTGGCCCGACAACCCCTATGCGGGTAAGCAGCCCTTCGACAACACCGAGACCGACGATTATTCCCCCGTCAAGAACGTCCGCATCTTCGGCAACCGCTACGTCGGCAACTGCACCTTGGGCCCCATCGCCTGCACCAACGTGCTGACCGACTGCGGCGTCCACTCCACCAGCCAGTTCCGCAACGGTGACTTCACCCTGGGCGGCATGGCCAACTGGACCTATTTCCGCAACAGCGACCCCGACTGCATCCATACCGTCATCTACGCCGACAAGGAGAAGGGCTGTATCGAGGCCTTTGACAAGGGCGAGGTAGCCGCCGCCCAGGGTCTTCACCTGCTGGCAGGCACCCACACCGTCACCGCCGAGCTGCTGACGGGCACCGAGGGCGCCACCCTGTACGTCTCCCGCATCCAGACGGGGGAGATCCTGGCCGAGGAGACCTTCACCTGCGCCCGCCCCACCGCCGTCACCCTGACCTTCGCCCTCTCCGCCGAGGAGGCAGAGGAGCATGACGTGTTCATCGGCTTCCGCTCGGTGGGGGCTGATCCCGAGGGCTTCGCCGTCTTTGATCAGTGCGTTCTCACCTCCGTCGTGGACGAGGAGGGGCTCATGAACCGCCGCAAGGCTGTGTTCCTGGAGAAGCTGAACAAGGACTTTGTTACCGACGAGGGGGTCACGGCCTTCTTTGAGAACGGCAAGCTTCTGGTGGGGCTGACCGCGGATCAGACCACCCGCTATCTCCCCGTCCGCGGGGACAAGGCCCTCTTCGCCATCGAGGCGGCCGTCCGTCCCGAGCATTACGACTACAGCCGCGATCTGGTGGGCTACGGCTACCGCTTCTCGATCCGCGACGGCGGGAGGTCCTACCGTGAGCTGCGCTTCCGTGTCAGCCGCCAGGTCCTGGAGCTGGTGGACGTGGTGGATGGTGTGGAGACCACCCTTTACTACCGCGACCACTTCTTCTTCACCTCCAACGACTTCCACATCTTCCGCATCGAGACCGCTCCCTCCTGCGTGTCCGTCTGGATCGACGGCTCCCAGTACGCCGTGGTGGATTGCCCTATGATTCAGGGCGGTGTGGAATTTGTCATGACCGACTCCAGGGTGTCGCTGTACAATTTGAGGGTGGAGTGATATTCGCCCATAAGAAAAAAGACTCCGACAGGATCTGTTCCTGTCGGAGTTTGTCTTTTTTGGGGGGACTGAGAGGGCTCGTCGGGGTCATCAGACATCTGTAGGGAGCGGTGCCCTCACCGCCCCGTCCGCTTTAATCATCATCGTATCCGCGAAACGTGCTGACGATGATGCGGCCGAATGCGAAACCGAACAGAGCGAAGCTGACGATCTCCAAAATCATCATAAAGAGATAGACCCCGTAGGCGACCTCGGTGTAATCGCCGTGGGAGCAGAGGTAGTAGCGTCCCGCCTCATATAGCTCGTAATCCATTTCGGCATGGTGCAGGGCACTCCCGCCGAGGCTCGAGCAAGCGAAAAAGAACGCGAGAAATGGAATGACAGCGAGCAGGGAGTTCAGCGTGACGCGCTTGACAGGCCTCCAAAGCGTATACAGGAAGCCCACGGCAAGGGTCGCCAGGAACACGAACAGGGAAACAAGGGGATCCATAGTGTCTCCTTTCTGCCGATCACGGCAAAGCTCACAATTCTATGTACTGCGGCACGATATCCGCATACGTCCCGTCGGGCAGGCGGAACCCCTTGGGGATCACCCCCAGGCGGGTAAAGCCCACCTTCTCGTACAGGCGCAGAGCGCGGGTGTTGGTGGCCACCACAGCGTTGAACTGCATGATCGTGAACCCAAAGGCCTTGGCCTGCCTGAGGCTGTCCCGCACCAGAGCCTCACCCACGCCCCGCCCGCGAGCGCTTCTTTCCACGGCGTAGCTGGCGTTGGCGATGTGACCGCAACGGCCGATGTTGTTGGGGTGGAGGATGTACATCCCCAGCACCGTCCCGTCCCCGTCCACCGCCACGGCGGTGAGGGTCTGCTCGGCAAAGAAGGCGGCGCACTCTTCGAGGGTCAAGGGCTCTGTCTGGGGAAAGGCTACCCCGTCCTCCACCACCTGGTTCCAGATGGCCACGGCGGCGGGGGTGGTCTCGGGGGTCACGGGAATGACGGAGTAGGACATGGGAGACTCCTTTTCGAATGATTTTTAGGGGCTTTCAAATTTGGGTTTATCGCTCCGCGATAAACCCAAATTTGCCCCCCCTCAACACAAAAAGCGTGTCTTTCTCTTTGAAAGACACGCTTTTTCAGTTAAAACGTAATGCGCTCCACCTTGATGCAGGCGTAGGGGGCGCGGTCGGAGAGGGTAAAGAGGACGGCTTGGGCCTCGATCTTTCCCTCGGCTACGGTGAAGCGGGTGGGCATATGGGTGCGCATTTTGGTCAGGACGGCCGCCGCATTGGTGCCCAGAACGCCGTCGGTGGGACCCGTCATGCCCAGGTCGGTGACGTAGCCCGTGCCCCCCCGCAGGACGCGGGTGTCGGCGGTGGGGACGTGGGTGTGGGTGCCGAAGACGATGTTGACCCGTCCGTCCAGGTGGTAGCCCATGGCCACCTTCTCCGACGTGGCCTCGGCGTGGAAGTCTAAAAGGGAGACGTCGTAGCTCCCCTTCTCCCGCTCCAGGATGCGATCAACGGCGGTAAAGGGGTTGTCCAGGGGATCCATGAAGGCGGTGCCCGACAGGTTCATGCAA
>JBGVRH010000021.1:0-31511 GCA_045128275.1 Eubacteriales bacterium
GTAATAGGTAATAGTGAAGAGTGAATAGGTAAGGAGGGAAACCTTCGGTTTCCTTCATTTCAATCGAAAAAATGGACAAATCCGAAGGATTTGCACCTCCACTCTTCACTTTTCACTCTTCACTTTTCACTTCAAATTTGGTTTTATCGCAGAGCGATAAACCCAAATTTGTGTCATCATGGACACCACTTCGCGATCTTACCCAACGGTCACATAGCAAGGGCATTTCAATCGCTCCGTAAAATAAGCCTCAATGGGATGCGGATCGGCAAGGGCATGGGCTCCGCGGAGGGAGATTCGCAGTTCGGTCAAGGTCAATATCTCCTCCTCGTAGGTACAGATCGCCGAGACGGCACAGTCCTCGGAAGGGATACCGAAGCTCGCTTCCAATGCCGAGCGGGCGTAGGTCTCCACCTCGGCGCGGCTGATGGAGGTGAGAGTATCCCCGAAGACGGCTCCAAAGTCCTCGGCATCTCCCTCGGGAAGCACGAGCTCCGGGTGGGCGGTCAGATCGCCGTCCACCACCTCCCGCAGGAGATCGAGCCCCGCCCGCAGAGGATCCAGAAGAGCGACCAGGAGGAACAGGCCTGCCACCATACGGACGTGGGAGGCGAGCTTGCCTCCCTCCCCCTTGGGGGAGAGTAGGGTCACTACGGCGGCGGCCAGAGAGGCGGAGATGAGGGTAATCATGTAGGAATTCATAGCCGGATTCATGCCAAAGCGGTGCTGCTGTGGATCAAAAGTGTGAGCGCGATCATGAAGACCACCGCGCAGATGGAGGCCGCGGCGGCCAGGTAGCCGTGGAGGGAGGCCATCTCCGAAAGGAGCTTGGCTTCTCCGTCGCAGGAGAGCATGGAGGCCACCGTGGCCGAGAGGTTCAGCAGGGCTCGGGTCAGGAGCAACTCCACGAGGGTGGGCAGGAGCAGGAGCGCCACCAGGATGATCCCCGACACCCCGCAGATCCCTCGCAGGGCGGTGACCCCTGCCGCTACGGTGGACAGAGTCCCCGCCACCGCGCCTCCCACCATGGGAATCATGTTGCCCACGGCGTACTTGACCCCCCGCATCCCCAGGGTATCCCCCCGCCCCGCCAGCACCGATCGGGTGGAGAGAGCCAGAGAGAGTAGAAACATGACCAGCCCCAGAAGGGAGGCGTACCACTTCTTGATGCGGTCGCCCAGAGGGGCGAGGGTGAGCTTGACTCCCAGGGCATCCATGAGGGAAAAGGACATACACACCGCGCAGACAGGAGGTGTCACCGTGGTGCTGATATACTGGCAGACCGCGAGGAATACCATCAGCAGCTCTGCGTTCACAGCGGCGCGGCCCATATTCCCGCCCAGAGCAAACAGTGCTCCCATGACGGGGATCATGCCTCCCGTGAGGGTGGTGAGGCGGTCGTAGAAGAGCCGTACCGTCTCCACCGTGCCTGCGGTCTGTACCACGATGGCGGTGTAGAGGGTGAGCCGCAGGCAGAAGCCCGGGATCTCCCCGCTGCTCCCCAGCCCCTCGCGGAGTCGGCCAAGCACGGCGGCCAGGAGGATCAGACCGATCAGGGTACAGAGAAGCCCCACCATAGCATCCAGGCGCAGGCCCACGGCGGACAGCAAGGCGTTCAAGAGGTATCGCCAATCGGTCAACTCGGCGGTAGCGGTAAGGGCTTCCTCCAGGCTTTCCGAAAACAGGCCGTCGGGGAGGAGATCGGATATTTCGGGGGGGAGGCTGTCCGCCAGATCGGCATAGGCGGGAGGCATGGTGACGGCCTCGCTGTCCTGTGCGGCGGACTGTAGGGAGAGGGTCAAGGCCATAAGGCAGACCGAGAAAAGGGCAAACAGGACTTTGGAGATCCTCATGCTTCCCTCCTCACGCCGCCCCCAGGAGGGCAGACACAGTGTCCAGAACGGTGCGGATCAAGGGAAAGGATAGGAGCAGGATCTCCAGCTTTCCCGCCGTCTCCACCCAGGTGGCCAGCCCCGCCTCCCCGCTGTCACGGCAGACCGAAGCGGCGGTCTCGGTGAGGAAGGCCAGTCCCAGGGACTTGAGAAGGATGAGCCATGGATCCCCCTCCAAGGCCCCCGTGGCGGCGGTCAGATCGCTGACGTAGCCCACAGCCGTTCCCGCCATGGAGAGCACCAGGCCCAGGGAGACCACCGTCACCGCCATGCGGAGAAAGGCCGCCCACTCGGGCTTGTACGAGCGGAGGATCAGGAGTGCCGACAGCCCCGCCAGGGCGATCCCGCCCACCTTGGCCCAGCCCATCAGAAGCCGAACACCGCGCAGATGCGGTCAAAGAGGAGGGCAATCTCATCCACCAGCAAAAGCAAGACCACCACGATCCCCGAGATCGTCACCAGCATGGACTGCTCGTCCCGTCCCGACTTGGAGAGTATTTGGGTCGCCACCGAGACCAGTATGCCCACGCCGGCGACCTTGATGATGAGGGAGATGTCCATGGGGGATCCTTTCTGTTGCGGTCTGACGGACTTGTGTCCGCAGAACCGCAAACGATGTTGCCGCAGGGCGGCAAATGAAGTGGCTCCCTTGGAGCCAATGATGTTCCCCCTTTCGGGGGAAATGATGTGCGCCGTTGGCGCAACGGAAGGGGAACGGGGAGCGGCCTTGGGGGGAGGTATGAGCTTATCTCTTTTGGATGGTTGATTCACCACAGCAAGACCGCCGCACCGATGGCGAAACAAATGCAAAGGGTACAGGTTGCTCGGAGTCTTGCGGGGAGGGTGTCGTTCAGCTTTTTACGCTCCTCGGTGAGGGCGGTGACGTAGTAGTCACAGCGGGCGACCTGCTCGGCGCGGTAGGTGGTGCCCAGCTCTCCCGTGAGGGTGGTCAGGAGGCGCTCGGACTCGGGCTCCAGGTAGAGGCGGCTCTCCTTGACCATGGCGGGCAAGGGCGGGTCACCGTTTGCGGACAAGGGCGGAAGGGCATCGGAGGAGTCCAGCCCCAGGCAGGCGGCGATGACGGCGGGATCGGCGCGGGCGAGGATGTCCGACAGGGGCATGGCGTAGCAGTCGATCTGACCCTTGATGTAGTAGATCAGAGAGATGTACCCGTCCAGCACCCGCAGGCGGCGACGCTCGAAGCGGGTCATGGCCGCCGAGATGTAGCCCCCCGCCAGGAGCAGGATCACCGTACCGATGACCTTGTAGATCATGATTCACCTCCCACGGGCAAAGCCATCCCCTCGGTGTCCCGCCCCAAGGCAATGCGGTCGGCATCAGCGTGGGGAGTGACGCGGTAGGTAAAGTCCCCGTGACCGTCCCGCCGGATGCCCACGTAAGCCCCGAAAAGGCGGGCCTCATGGAGCAGGCGAAGGCCGGTGCGGCGCAGGATCTCCTCCACCGTCCCGCCGTGAGCCGAGGCCACCAGGGGGACACCGCCGTGGTGAGAGGAGATGAGGGACATGGCCTCCTCGGTGTCCCCGATCTCGTCGCAGACAATGACCTGGGCGGACAGGGTGCGAGTGGCGATCTCCACCCCGCGGGCGCGGGGATAGCCTCGGAGGATATCCAGGCACAGGCCTCGCCCGTCGGTCTCAAAGCCCAGCTCCCCCCGGGTGTCCACCACCACGGTGCGGAGCGGTGTCCCCCCATCAGCCCCCGCCAGGCCCGCCGCCACGGCACGGAGCAGGGTGGTCTTCCCCTCCCCCGGCGGGGCATAGAGGAGGATGCCCTGGGGCGAGGCTCGGCCGTTATTGAGGCTTCGCAGAAGACGGCAGACCATCCCGCCCATATGCCCGTAGCGATGGGGGAGACGGATGCAGAGACCCGTGATCTCGCAGACCCCGATGACCCGCCCTCCCTCGCAGACGGCGCGCCCCGCCACCCCCACGCGGATGCCATCGGGGAGGGTGATATACCCCTCGTGGATGGTCTGGCTGTAGGCGTAGAGGGAGCCGCCGCACATACGGGTGAGGATGGAGGTCAGCTCCGACTCGGTGAGGACGGCCTCGGTCATGAGATTGCGCCCCCCCACGGTGAGGGAGGCCTTCCGTCCCGCACGGAGGCGGATCTCCTCGATGGCCCCGCTCTGCCCCCGTACCGCATCCAGCAGGATCGCGGTGAGGCGGGGCGGCAGAAAGTCGGTGGGGAAGCCCGCGGCGGAGACGGGCACGAAGGGGACAGGCTTTTCGGCGGTAGGGATGGACGGCGCGATCCGGCGTGATCCTGTGGCGAATACGGTCTTCATAGTGCCTCCTCTCTCCCAACGGCGGGTCATTACACCCCACTATATGGGCGCGGCGGCAGGATTAGAACCGGTTACAGCACGTCGGGCGGCGTGCTTCCCTCGGCGGGCGGTTGGGGCGCGGGCGGCTCGGCTCCGCCAAAGGGGTCCTCCACCTCGATGGCTCTGCCCTCCAGGAGAGGCTCAAAGCAGATATCGTCGGGCACCTCTATGCGGACGCCGTCAATGTGGATGAAGCGGAGGGAGGCATAATTGTACGTCGAAAGGCGGCGGTTGAGGGCATCGTCTGTGTGGGCGCAGATGAGGATGTCGTTGGGCTCAAAGCCCGTGATGATGAGGGTGTGGTAGTAGTCCCCCGCCTCGTCGGCCAGCTGGATGAAGTCACCAAGCTCAATTTCTCTGGCCCGCACCTCCCGCCCAAAGGGGCCGATACCCGCGTTCTCGGTGGCGAAGACGGGCTGCTCGGTGATGAAATCGTAGAAAAAGGCCACCGAGGTCCAGGCGGGGGCGCGATCCTCGGGGGTGCGGTAGTACCAGCCGAAGTCGGGGGTAAAGTCCATAGTACAGCTCCCCGCCAGGAGGCATTGGGAGGTGAAGTTGGTGCAGTCGCCGCCGCGCCCCGCGAAGTTGAGGAAGAGGGGGTTACGGCGGAGGGCCCAGGTCTCGGCATAGGTGACGGCGCGCTCGCGGTCGTAGGGCTTGACAAGGATCATGGGGGATCTCCTTTCGGGTTTTGGTACAGGATATGCGGGATGGCGGAAGGGGTTTACAGGCGCGGAGGAAAACTGCGGATCCATAGTCCTCTTGCTCCTGTAAGCAAAAAAGACCGTTGCGCTCGGTGTGAACGCATCGGTCTTTTTCGTATCAGGGGTTAGCGTAGGTATTGTAAATGGTGATGTAATCGGCAATGCAGGTGGCGTAGCTCGTGCCCTTGGCGGTAACGCAGACGTAGCCGTGTCCGTCGGAGGACTCGGCGTAGGTGACCAGGCAGTAGAGGCTCTCATCGGTGAAGCCCGTCTTCCCCGCCGCGATCTTGACGGAGGTGGGCTGAGTGGGTCTTGGGGGATCCAGCTTTTGCAGCTCCTCGAACTTGGTCACGATGAGGTTGTGATACAGACTATAGGGGAACTTGTGTCCATCTGCTCCCACGCAGGGAGCGTTAAAGGATTGGGTCAGGAGGATCTTACGGCAGAGCTTCATATTCATGGCATAGGCCATAATGGAGGCGATCTCACGGGCGGTGGTCTTATGATTGGGATGATGCAGGCCCGTGGGGTTCTCAAAGTGGGTATTGGAAAGCCCCATCTTCTCGGCCTTCTGATTCATGAGCTCCACGAAGTCCTCCACGCTTCCCGCCACGTAGCGGGCCAGCTCGCAGGCGGCGATGCCGTCGGAGCGGAGCATGAGGGCATAGAGCAGAGACTCCACAGACAGCGTCTCCCCCGGTTCCAGACCGATGCCCGAGGAGCCCGCGGCCTTCATCTGCTCGTAGATATCCTCACTGATGGTGATCTCATCCTTGAGGCAGTCCTCGTCGGGCAGGTTCTCCACCACCACGATGAGAGTCATGACCTTGGTCATGGAAGCGGGATAAATGATCTCGTCTGCCTTGCGGGAGGCAATGATCTCGCCCGTGGACAGGTCGGCCAGGGCGGCATGAGCCGCGTCGATCTCGGCATCCTGGATGATGCTGGCCCGATCTGCCCAGGGGAGCAGGACTGAGCCGCTGACACCGTCGGCGTAGGGGAAGTCCCCCTTCTCGGCGGCCACACCGCCGCCTCCCTCTTCGGTGGAGGGCTTGGAGGGGAAATCAAAGTAGGTATCCCGCCCGCTGATGAGCAGTACCAGGGAAAGGATCAGGGCGAGGGTCAGGATGGCGATGATCAGAATGATATACAGGCTCGTCCGAGGTGAGAAGAGGAAATGGAAGCGGGCCATAGGCCAGCCCGCCATGGTCTCGCTGACGGGGCGGATGGGAGCCGCCTCGGGACGGGTCGCCGTACTGTTTCGGGGGGGATTGTTCATGAGTACCTCCAGTATATGGAAAGTGATAATAAGAAAAAGTCCGCTCCGATCAGGGAACGGACTTTTCTTACCGCAGTGATACCGCTACCCGCAGGCAGGGCATATTTGCGGCCGTGAAGACGTTCTCAGACCGCGACGAGGCAATACAGAACCAGGATCAGCACGAAGAACGCGACGCACATAGCGACGGTGATCTTACCCAGCAGCTGGTCCCACTTGCCGGCCTTACCCTTGGCGAAGAAGGTATCAGCACCGCCGGCGATGGCACCGGACAGACGCTTATCCTTACCGGGCTGCATCAGAACAGCAACCACCAGACCCAGAGAGATCACGGCCAGCACGATGCCGAGAATCAGTTCAATAGTAGGCATTTTGGTATATCCTCCAATACTTGTTTGCACACATTGGGTATGCGCATACTCTTACCGAAATATTATAACATATTCGATTGAAAATTGCAATAGCTTCTTTGAAAAAAGAGAAAAGAATTTACAAATATTTTTTGGTTATATTCCCACAAAAGGGATCAGGTATCGGGTTGAGCCGACAGAACGATATCCGCCTTGGCGTAGGAATTGCCGCGGTAAACCTGAATCGTAATGGTTTCCCCCGCGTAGTACTCGTTGAGGATGCTGGACAGGTGGTTCATGGACGTGATCTCCTCCATGGTCCCCGTGTCCTTTCTTTTCGCGGCGGTGATGATCGACCCGACCACCAGCTTCGAGGCGGCATCCATACCGTCGGCAAAGCCCATGATGTAGATACCCGACACGTCGGGATGGATCAGCTCGCTCTTATCGTAGTCCGCCAGCTCCTCCTCGGTGAGGCGCTTGACTCCCGTCTCGTTGGGGAGGTAATACTCCCCGCTGTCCACGTAAACACCCGTGATGCCCAGCATGGGGCGCTTGTGATGGAGGGAGGAATTGATGTTGTCGGCGTTACCGAATTCCATGATGGCCTCCAGGATCTCCACCGCGCCGTCCGAGGGGATGGCAAAGCCGATGCCCTCGTAGCCGTCGGCCAGCTTCATGGAGACAACGCCTACGACCTCGCCCCGGGCGTTGACCAGGGGGCCGCCCGAGTTACCGGGGTTGACCATGGCATCGGTTTGAAGAAGGCGAAGCTTCTTCTCCAGCGTGCCGTCATCATCGTTGTAAATCTTGACCTCTCGATCCTTGTAGGAGATAATGCCCTTGGTGGTAGTCCAACCGAAGTCCGCGCCTGCGGGGGTGCCGATGGCGTAGACGGTCTGACCCACGTAGCAATCGTCGGAATGGGCAAAGGTAGCGGCGGGAAGACCAAAGCCATCCACCTTGATGACGGCCAGGTCGTCCATCTCGGAGGAGCCGACCAGCTCGGCGGACAGCACCGATCCGTCGTAGAAGGTGACCTTGATCTGGGTAGCGTCCTCGATGACGTGGTGGTTGGTGGCGATGTAGCCGTCGGCGGTCATGATAATGCCCGTGCCGGTACCGCCGCCGTTCTCGGTTCTGACCTCAATGACCACCACCGAGTGCTTGGCCTGCTCCACGGCGGCGATGGCCTGATCCTCGTCCTCGGTCTCTGTGATACCGGGGCGCAGGATACCCGACTGACCGTTACCGCCTCCGATCAGCAGAACGGCCAGGAGAAGGCCGAAGCTGATGAGGAAAACAGCGGTCATAACGGCGGCGTAGACCACCACGCCCTTGCCCTTCCTGGGGGCATCGTGGGAGGCCTGGTCGGCGTAGCTCCAGCGGTAAGCGGTGGCAGGAGGTGCCACGGGGGTGACAACGGGGGCGGGCTCCTCGACGGGAGCAGTCTCCACGGTGGGAACAGTCTCCTCGACGGGAGCAGGCTCCTCGGTGGGAGCAGTCTCTTCGGTGGGAGCAGTCTCTTCGGCGGGAGCAGTCTCCTCCGTAGCGGCGGGTTCCTCTACGGTCTCGGTCTGTGCCACGGGGACAGGCTCGGCCAGGGGTACAGGCTCGGCTACGGGAATGGCGCGCTCGGGGGTGGGCGTAATTCCCTCCTCGGGCTGCTCGGGGATGAGGTTGTTGTTCTCGAAATCGCTCATGGATTTCCTCCTTGGATATGGATGGCGCGGCTCTTCTGAGAGGGGGGCTCGGTGCGCGCCAGGGTAAAGGTGAAGGTACAGCTGCGGCCGTATTCGCTCTCCACCGAGATGGTTTCGCCGTGGGCTTCAATGATGGTCTTGGAGATGAACATCCCCAGCCCCACCCCGGTCTTATCCAGGCCTCGGCTCTTATCGCTCTTGTAGAAGCGCTCAAAGACGAAGGGGATATCCTCGGGGGGGATGCCCTGGCCCTCGTTGAAGACCTGCACCACGGCCTTGCGGTGGCGGTTCAGGTTCATCTCGGGAGCAGACCAGGTAAAGCTCATGCGGAGCCTGCCTCCCTCGGAGGCGAACTTCACGGCGTTGTCGCAGATGTTGTAGAGGATCTGGTGGATGGCATCGCGGTCGGCCAGGACGTACATATTGTCCTCGTCGCACTCGAACTCCACGTCCAGCCGCTTGCCGTCGATCTTCTGCTCGAAGGAGATCAGGATCTCCCGACCCATCTCGCAGATGTCGAAGGGCTTCATATCGAACTTGCGATCCCCTGCCTGGAGGCGGGAAACGTCCAGAAGGGCGGTGACCAGGCGGGAGAGGCGGCGGACCTCGCCCGAAACCACCTTGAGGTAATGCTCCTGCTTCTCGGGCGGGATGACACCGTCCAGGATGCCGTCCACGAAGCCCGAAATGGTGGTCATGGGGGTACGGAGATCGTGGGAGACGCTGGCCACGAAGGAGTTGCGCATCCGCTCCAGGTTCTCCAGGGATTCGGCCATCTGATTGAAGGCCACCGCCAGCTGGGCGACCTCGTCCTTGCCGTGGACACGGACACGGACGTCGTACTGCCCCACCATCATCCTCTTGGCGGCGCGGCTCATGTCACGCAGAGGGGCAACGGTGCGCTCTGTGATGAAGTAGATGGCGATCAGAGCGGCCAAAAAGATCCAGAGAGCGGCCACCGTCACCGAGCGGATGGTGGTATTCATCAGAGTATTCCAGGTCTCGGCGGTGGAGACCACCAGGACGTAGCCCACGCAGGTTTCCCCCTCGGTCGTCACGGGGAGGAGGTAGGCGTAGCTTCGGTCGTCGGTCAGGAGGGGGTGTTGCCACAGGAAGGCACCGCCCGTCTCGGTCTCGTCACGGGTCTCGGTGTAGGCGGTGGGGGAGGCACCCGTTGCGGGAGCCGTATCCTCGCCGCGCAGGGCATCCAGATCGTCGGAGGACAGGATGGGGGCGCCCACGGCGGGAGCAGTATCGGCGGATTTTCCCGTAGAGAAAATAAAGCCACCGCTTGCATCGGTGACGTAGACGGTCATATCTTCATAATTGGTCATGATGGCGTCCAGGAGACGGTGGATATAGCCGCTCCCCTGAGGCTCCGTCGAAGTCCCCGTTTGGATAAAGTCATGAAAGTCCGCCGCGCCGCTCATGGCGTACATCTCCCCCAGGTTGTCGGCGCAGGAGGCGGCCACGCCCCGCATATCGCGCCTCCCCGCGCGGAGAGAGTAATTGGAGACCACGCTGTCCACGATGAAGAGGAGCAGCATGAAGCTCACCAGCAGCAGCACGACGAAGGTGATGACGTATTTGGCGAATACGCTTTTCAACATAGTCGGCTTACGGTCATTCCTTTCTGTCCGTCAAGAAGCGTTCAACGGACGCCCCTCGGAGGGGATGCCTCCGAGGGTGTTGTTTCGGATGTAAAGAGTGGATCAGCTCAGAAGCTCGAACTTGTAGCCCACGCCCCAGACGGTCTTGAGGGTCCACTTGTCGGAGACACCCTCCAGCTTCTCGCGCAGACGCTTAACGTGGACGTCCACGGTACGGGAGTCGCCCAGGTAGTCAAAGCCCCAGACCTTGTCCAGCAGGGCATCGCGGGTGAAAACGCGGTTGTAGTTGGAGGCCAGGAAGTAGAGCAGCTCCAGCTCCTTGGGGGGAATGTCAATGGAACGTCCCTTGAGCTTCAGCTCATACTTCAGCTTGCTGATCTCGATGTTATCAAAGCGGATAACCTCGTCGTCGTTCTGGCTGGTGTGCGCCTGGTAGCGACGCAGAACGGCCTTGACACGGGCGGACAGCTCCTTCATATCGAAGGGCTTAACCACGAAATCGTCGGCGCCCAGCTCCAGACCCAGAACCTTATCGAAGACCTCGCCCTTGGCGGTGACCATGATGATGGGCTTGGAGGAGATCTCACGGATCTCGCGGCAGACCTGCCAGCCGTCCTTCTTGGGGAGCATAATATCCAGGAGAACCAGGTCGGGCTCGTACATCTTGAAGTAGTTGATGCCCTCAGCGCCGTCAGTCACGGTCTTGACCTCATAGCCCTCGTTCTCAAAATACATCTTCAATAGGTCGCTGATATTGGGATCGTCGTCAACTACGAGAATTTTGGTATCCATCATAGGTGGTATTCCTCCTTATTTTTGACGCACTTATACGGTTACGATTCTATCATACTATATTCATGGGGTAGGCGTGTGAAGATTGTATGACGATTCCCCGAAACCTATAGTGAAATTACAATTTTCGCATCTACCATTATATCATACCCGAGGGGAATTGTAAAGAGTTTTTTGCAAAAAAGTTTACAATTCCATACAAAAAATGAATGATTTGTGTATTTTCACATGGAAAAGACGGTCGTCCGCTCCCCGTTTCATGGGAGGGCGGATGACCGTCTCGGAATCAGAGATCTCCGTAGAGCTTGTCCAGGTTGTAGAACTCGCGGGTGTCGCGGGTGAAGACGTGAACCATGATGTGGGCGTAGTCCAGCACCATCCAGGTGTTTCCGTCCCGACCCTCGGTGTGCAGAGGCTCGATGCCGCGGCGGGACATCTCGTACTCCACCTCGCCGCCCAGGGTCTGGACGTGGGTGTTGGAGGTACCGGTGGCCAGCACCATGTAGTCGCAGATGTCGGTCTTGCCGTTCATGTCGATGATCTTGATCTCACGGCCCCGCTTGTTGTCCAGGAACAGGGCAATGGCCTCGGCCAGCTCGGCGGGGGTTGCGCCCTCCAGGGGAGCGGGGGTAGTATCGGGGGCCTCCAGCTCGGAGGCGATGCGGTTCCTGAATTCAGTCATGATGGTATTTCCTTTCTCGGATCATTTTCCGCACTCGGTCAGCTCCTCCAGAACCAACTGATTGCGGGCCAGGGCGGTGTCGGGGGAGATGACGGCTCCCTCGGCCAGAAGGGCTCGCATGGTCATATCGAAGGACATGATGAGGGTGCGGCGGAGGTGGATACGGCGCTCGTCGGGATTCATTCGCTCGGGGTTTGCGCTCCAGAAGAAGGAACGGAGACGGACGCAGTCGGGGAACAGGCGGGACTCGTCGATGTAGTCCGCCAGGTAGAGCAGCTGCTCGGTGAGGGTCATGCCCTCGCGGCCCGTGGTATGCCAGCGGACGGCGTTCACCACCACCTCGCAGTTGAAGGCGGGGTAGTTGTCGGGGATCAGGAGAGCGGCGGTTCTGGCATGGAAGGTCTTGTGGGAGAAAACATCCCCCGGGGTGACAGGCTCACCCGCTTCCATAAGCAATCCCATCTGGGTGGGGATATCGTACTCCTTGGTGATATCGTGGAGGAGGGCGGCGGCGCGGAGGGCGGGGATCTCCTCGGGGCAGTAGAGAGTGGCCAGGCGGGTCACCATATCCTCCACGGCGGCGGTATGGTGGAAGCGCTTGGGGGACATCTGCTCCCGGACGGTCTCCCGCAGGGCGGTAAGGTCGGCTTCTCCGAAGGTGATAGCTTGGTTCATAGTATATCCTATTCTCGGGGAAAATACCCCGTTTCAGGCGTTGCGATACAGGTTATGCTCGCGGATGTAAGCGGCGACGGCGGGGGGGACAGCACCCTCGATGGGAAAGCCGTCAGCCACGGCGGCGCGGACGTCGGTGGAGGAGATCAGGATGGGGGGAGCCATGATGCGGCGCACCACCTTCCCGTATTTCTCTTGGTAGGACTTGATCTTTTCCACGATGGCACCGTCCAGAGTCCCGTCCTCCTCGCGGCGGATGTAGACGGGGTAGCAGAGGCGGAAGATCTCCTCGGGCTCCCGCCACTTATCCAGGGTCAGGAGCATATCGGTGCCCATGAGGAGGAAGAGGCGGCCGTCGGGATCGTACAGCTCGCGGAGGGTATCCACGGTGTAGCTCTTCCCTTCCCGTCTCATTTCCAGGTCGCTGACGATCACCCCCTCCACGCCTTCAAAGGCCAGGCGGCACATCTCCAGGCGATCCTTAGGGGTGGCATCCCCCTTCATGGTCTTGTGGGGGGTGAGCCCCGTGGGGATGATATAGAGGATATCCAGCCACATCTGCTCCATGAACGCCTTGGCGGCGGCTACGTGGCCATTGTGGACGGGGGAAAAGGTGCCCCCGTAAATGCCGACCCGCATTACAGCTCGATGTGGCGCTTCCCGTTGAGGGAGCGGCGGTAGAGGATGATCTTGCGGCCGATGACGCCCACCACGGTGGCGTTCAGGGCATCGGCAATGCCCTCGGCGGCCTCACGGGGGGTATACTCGGAGGTCTCCAGCACCGAGATCTTGATGAGCTCGCGGGCCTCCAGGGCATCGTCAATACCCGTCAGGAAGTTCTCGGTGACACCGCCCTTACCGATCTGGGTCACGGGGGACATGGTGGAGGCCATGGAGCGGAGCTTGGCGCGCTGGCCCGAGGTGATCACGGGAGCGGCGGGGTAGATTCTTTCGTTGTTCATGTTATCTCCAATTATCTTTGCGTATCAGTTGTTTTTCAGTTTCTCCGCCAGCTTGGCAATGGCCTTACCGCGGTGGCTGATGGCGTTCTTTTCCTCGGCGGACAGCTCCGAGAAGGTCTTGCCGAAGGGGGCGTAGTAGAAGTAGGGATCGTAGCCGAAGCCTCCCTCGCCCCGGGCCTCGTCGATGATGAGGCCTTCGGTCTCCCCCCGCACCGTGAGCTCACGGCCGTCGGGGTAGACCAGGGCGATACAGCACACGAAGCGGGCGGTGCGCTCGTTTGCGGGAATATGAGCCAGGTTCTTCAGCAGAAGGGCGTTGTTAGCGGCATCGTCGCCGTGTCCTCCCGCGTAGCGGGCAGAGTAGACACCGGGGGCACCGTTCAGTGCGTCTACCGACAGACCGGAATCGTCGGCAATGGCGGCGTAACGGTTCCCTCCCGCCTCCACGGCAGTGCGGGCCTTAGTGAGGGCATTCTCCTCGTAGGTCTCACCGTTCTCCTCAATGTCACCGACGTAGCCCACGTCATCCAGGGAGAGGATGTGGATACCGGGGAAATGGGTGGCCAGAATGGCCTCCACTTCGCGGATTTTCTTTTTGTTTCGTGAAGCAAGAATGAGTTCCATATTTCTGATCCTTTTTCAAAAGTAGGGGGACGGCGCGGAATCTTTGCGCCTTACTCCCCAAACAGAGCCGAGACGAAATCCTCGGCATCGAATTCCTGCATATCGTCGATCTTCTCACCCACGCCGATGAACTTCACGGGGATGCCCAGCTCGCGCTTGATGGAGATGATGATACCGCCCTTGGCGGTGCCGTCCAGCTTGTTCAGGGTGATACCCGTGATCTTGGCGGCCTGGCTGAACTCCTTGGCCTGGGACACGGCGTTCTGACCCGTGGTAGCATCCAGCACCAGAAGGGTCTCGCGGCAGGCACCGGGCAGCTCACGGTCGATGACGCGGTCGATCTTGGCCAGCTCGTTCATGAGGTTCTTCTTGTTCTGGAGGCGGCCTGCGGTGTCGATGATCAGCACGTCGGCCTGCTTCTTCTTGGCGGCGGCGATGGCATCAAAGACCACGGCGGCGGGGTCACTGCCCTCGTTCTGGCGCACCATGTCCACACGGGCGCGCTCACACCACACGGCCAGCTGGTCGATGGCGGCGGCGCGGAAGGTATCGGCGGCGGCCACCACCACCTTCTTGCCCTGGAGGCGGAGGCGCTTGGAGATCTTACCGATGGAGGTGGTCTTACCCGCGCCGTTGACACCGATGACCAGCAGGACGCTGGGGGTGGTGGTGAGGGTCAGGGGCTGGGACTCTCCGATCATGTCGGTCATGATCTCGCGGAGGGCGGTCATGACCTGCTCCTTCTCCTTGAGACGGCCGTCCTTGATGCGCTCGCGAAGCTCGTCCATGATCTCCTCGGTGGCGGTAAAGCCCACGTCGGCCGAGATCAGGATCTCCTCCAGCTCCTCCAAAAGATCCTCGTCCACCTTGGTGAAGGCCTTCAAGAGGCTGTCCACGGGGGCGAAGATGGCGTTACGGGTCTTGGTCAGGCCCGACTTGAGGCGGCCCCAGAAGGACTGCTTGGTGGCGGTCTCCTCGATCTCCTCCTCGGCGGGTTCCTCTGACGCAGGCTCCTCGGCAACAGGCTCTTCCACGGGGGTCTCTTCGGAAGTCCCTTCGGGAGTCTCCTCGATGATCTCCTCGGTTGCAGGCTCCTCAACGGGAGTCTCCTCTGCGGTCTCCTCTACGGTTTCCTCTACGGTCTCCTCTACGGGTTCCTCAACGGGAGTCTCCTCGGCGGTCTCCTCAATCTCGGTTTCCTCTGCGGGGATCTCGGTCTCGGCAGGCTCCTCCCCGTTCAAGAGGGCAGCCTCAGCGGCCTCGGCGGCGGCTTCCTCCTCCGCAGTCAAGCCCTCCTCTTCTTCGGAAACGGCTTCCTTTGCGGGGGTATTATCCTTTTTCTTTCCAAATAGTTTAGCTAAAAAGGCCATTCCAATCGTTCTCCTTATTCTTGGCAATATCGGCTACGTCCAGAGTCAGCACCTTGGAGATGCCGCGCTCGGGCATGGTCACGCCGTAGAGGCGGGTGGCGGCGGCCATGGTGCCTCGGCGATGGGTAATCATGATGAACTGGGTCTCGTCGGAGTAGCGCTTGATGTATTGGGCGAGACGCTCCACGTTGACCTCGTCCAGGGCGGCCTCGATCTCGTCCAGGATGCAGAAGGGGGTGGGGTTGACCTTCAGAATGGCGAAGAACAAGGCAACGCCGATGAAGGCCTGCTCGCCGCCCGAGAGCTGCATGAGGCTCTTGATGATCTTTCCGGGAGGGGCGGCCTTGATCTCAATGCCGCTCTCCAGGACGTTGTCGGGATCACTCAGGGTGATCTCGGCGGAGCCGCCTCCGAAGAGCTCGGAGAAGGTCACCGCGAAGTTCTCGTTGATCTTGTTGAAGGCATCCACGAAGGCGGTCTTCATCTCCCCCTCCAGGCGGCCGATGATGCCCATCAGCTCGCTCTTGGACTTCTCCAGGTCAGAAAGCTGCTCGCTCATGGTATCGTAGCGAGCCTTGGTCTCGTTGTATTTCTCCACGGCATCGGGATCGAAATGACCAATGAAGCGGAGCTTGTTGCGGCAGTCTGTCTGGGTGGCCACCACCTCGCGGCGGTTCTCGGCTGTCACGGGGGGATAGCCCAGGGCGACGGCATCGGCGCGGGACATCTCGTAGTCCTCCCAGAGCTTGCCCGAGAGCTTGTCCATCTCGGCCTGGAGTCCCGTGAGCTTGCTGTCGGCGGTGGTGAACTCGCGGAACAGATTTTCCTTGCGATCCATCTCCTCGCGCAGACGGGTGTTGATGGTGTTCAGCTTCTGCTCGTAGGCGGCGAAGTTCTCGTCGGCGCGGGCGCGGTCGGAGACCAGGGAAGCCAGAGTCGCCTCGCCCTCGGCGTACAGGCGACGGTTCTCGGTCTGGGAGTCGGCGGCCTCGGTCAGCTTCTGACGGTAGGCCTCCACGCGGTCGTCGCTGATCTGAATGTCGTTGCCCGTGGTAGCCATGCGCTCCTCGCAGAGGGATGCCAGGGTCTCGCGGGTCTCCACGTCCTTGCGTGCGGCAGAGATCTCGATCAGCAGGCGGGTCTGCTCGGCCTCCAGCTGATCCACGCGATCCTCGCAGTCGCCTCGCTCGGTAGCCTTCTCCTCGCGGAGAGTACGCAGTTCGGCCACAGCCTGCTCCAGTCCCTTCTCCTCGGCGCGGAGGGAGACCATAGCGGTCTCATTCTCCTCGTTCTGACGGAGAATGGCCTCGGAGTCCTCGCGGACACGGGTAAGCAGGGCCTCGTTGGCGTCCAGGTTGGCGCGGGAGCGGCTGAGCTTGTCCACCTCACCCGCCATGACGGCACGGGTCAGATCCCGCTTGTCCTCCAGGGCGGACTTGCCGCTGTCGGTGCGCTTGATCTGCTCCCGCAGGGAGGTCAGGGCAGCCTCAGAACTCTTGACGGTCTCCTCCAGGGAGGTCAGATCCTCCTCCATGCGCTTGATCTCGGCGGCGCGGGTCAGGGAGCTGTTCTTGCGTCCCGTGGAGCCGCCCGTAAAGGAGCCGCCCACGTTGATCTGCTGACCGTCCAGGGTCACCACGCGGACACGGTATTTCAACGCCTTGGCCATAGCCGTGGCGTGGTCAATATTGTCGAACACCAGAGTCCGTCCCAGGAGGGAGGACAGCACGGTGCGGTAGCGGTCATCGCAGGACACCAGGGTATCGGCCACGGCCACAAAGCCCGCAAAGCCCGATGCCCGCTTCATGTCGTCGCTCTCGGTGGAGGGACGCATGGAGGTGAGGGGGTAGAAGGTGGTACGGCCCGCGTTTGCCCGCTTGAGGGCGTAAATGGCGGCCTTGGCGGTCTCCTCGTCCTCCACCACGATGTTCTGAAGGCTGGCTCCCAGGGCGGTCTCCACAGCGGTGATGTAGTCCTGCTCCACCGAAATGAGCTGGGACAGAGGGCCGTAGATCTCGCCGCAGGGCGCGCCGCCGTAAGCGGTGATTCTTCCCTCGCGGTAGGCCTTCATGACGAACTTGACGGCGTCGGCGTAGCCCTCGAACTGGGCCTCCATGGCGCGGTAGGTGGTGATGCGCTGGGTCACGGAGTCACGGCGAAGGAGGGCGGAATTGTGCCGCTCGTGAAGATCGCCGTACTCCTCGTTGAGTCGGGTCAGGCTCTGCTCGGCGGCGGTGATCTCGGTAATGATGGCATCCAGCTTTTCGTTGTACTTGTCCACTACTCGCTGGTGGTCGTCCACTTCCTTCTGCAAGGCGCGGGAGATGGACTCGTATTCCTCGATCTCGGACAGAATGCCGCTGTTGCGGTCACTGTCGGAGTCGCGGGTGGTCTCCAGGACGGAGATGCTGACCCGCAGCTCCACCAGCTTCTCCTCGCGGTCGCGGATGTCGGCGGCGGCGGAGTCGATCAGCTCGGAGAGCCTTTCGATGCGGCGGTTCAGGGTATCGATCTCGTCGGTATTGTCGGAAGATTTCTTTCCCAGAGCGGCCAGGGCTTCTCCCAGCTTGGCGCACTCGGCGCGGTGGGTCTCCAGCTCGGCGCGATCCACGTCCAGCTGGCGGGTGAGGGCACCGCGGGACTCGGCGGCGGCGGCGATCATTTCCTCGGTGTGCCGCATGGTGGTCTCGGTGACACGGTAGCGGCTGTCCAGGTCGTGCTGGGACTCGGTGAGGGCGGTGATCTTACCCAGAAGCTCCTCGGAGGCGGCGCGGCTTCCCTGGCTCATCTCGGAAAGACGCTCCCGCTGGACGTCCAGCGCCTCCACGGCCTCCTCGGCCTGGCGCAGGTCGAATTCGGCGTGGCCCCGAAGCTCGGAGGCCTCGGCGATCTCACGGCTGAGATGCTCGGTATCGTAGAGCCACAGGCTGATATCAGCCCGCTTCTTGGCCTCCAGCAGAACGATTCCCTTGCGGGCCTTGTTGGCCTCCTTTTCCAGGGGAACGATCTGGGACTCCACCTCCGCGAAAATGTCGCGGACACGAACCAGGTTGGTTTCGGTGGCATTCAGCTTGCGCTCGGCCTCGTTCTTCTTGACGCGGTACTTGGCGATACCCGAGGCATCCTCGAACACGCTTCGTCTCTCCTCGCTCTTACGGGAGACCATGTCAGCGATACGGCCCTGACCGATGATGGAGTAGCCGTCTCGGCCGATACCCGTGTTGAGGAACAGCTCGTAAATATCCTTGAGGCGCACGGCCTTGCGGTTGATGAGGTACTCACTCTCCCCCGCGCGGAAGTAGCGGCGGGTGACGGTGACCTCGTCGTAGGGGCAATCCAGCTTACCGAAGTCGGAGGTATTGTCAAAGGTCACGGATACCTCGGCGTAGCCCATGGGACGGCGGCTGTCGGCGCCGCCGAAGATGACGTCCTCCATTTTACTGCTTCGCAGGGTCTTGGAGGAGATCTCACCCAGCACCCACCGCATGGCGTCGGCGATGTTGGATTTACCGCTTCCGTTGGGGCCGACGATGACCGTAACGCCCACCGAGGAGCCGTCGGTCACCATCTGATCCGAGCCCTTATGGCCGGGATCAAAGACCAGCTTGGTACGGTCGGGGAAGGACTTGAAGCCCTGCATTTCGATTGATTTTAAGTACACAAATATGCTCCTGTTATCTCTGTAAGTAGGTCAGTTGTTAATTCGTAATTCGCAATTCGTAATTCGTAATGAAGGAAGCATTTTGCTGTTGGCAAAATGCAATTTCATGATAAGGACGGGAACTGAACGCTTGGGGGCTTGGAAGTACATATGACTTTCGGCGTGCTCAATTACGAATTACGCATTACGCATTACGAATTGAAGCTCACGCCTTGATTTGGATCAGCAAATCCCAAAGACCTTCAGCGCCGCCTTAGCCGCGGCCTGCTCGGCCTTTCTCTTGGAGGTGCCCACACCTCTGCCGCAGGGGTTGGAATTGACTCTGACCTCCACCTCAAAGGTCTTCTGGTGGTCGGGGCCGTCGGCGCGGATGAGAATATACTCCAGGACGTCGCCCTCGGTCTGCTGAACCAGCTGCTGGAGGGGAGTCTTGTAGTCCCCGTCGATGCCCTTGGATTCCAGTTCGGACAGATCCTTCTGCACCAGGGGCAAGAGGAACGCGGCGATGATATCCATGCCCCGCTCTCCCGCGTCCAGGTAGATGGCGGCCAGCAGGGCCTCAAAGGCGTCGGCCAGGATGTTCTCCTTGTCAAAGCCCCCGGATTGAGCCTCGCCCTTTCCGAGGCGGAGGCAATCTCCGATGCCGATGCGGCGGGCATAGCGGGCCAGAGCCTCGGCGCAGACCACGTCCTTGCGCATATTGGTGAGAACGCCCTCCCCCTCCTGGGGATAGGCGGTATACAGGTAACGGCTGACCACGATGGACAGCACCGAGTCGCCTAAAAACTCCAGCCGCTCGTTGCAGAGGAGGTGGTGATTCCGCTCTCCCGTCTCATTGGAGTGGGAGGAATGGGTCATGGCGCGGTGGAGGAGGGACTTGTCCCGGAAGGAGTAGCCCACAGCGGACTCCAACCGCTCCAGGGGATTCAGATTCATATTGGATGCCACGGCTTACTCCTTCTCCGCAGGGGTCTCGGCACCCAGCTGGCGCTCCAGGGACTCGATGGCCCCCGACTCGGCAAAGCGCATGGCCTGACGGATGGCACTCTTGAAGGCGCGGGCATCCGAGGAACCGTGAGCCTTGATGACGGGCTTGCGGAGACCCAGGATGGGGCTGCCGCCATGCTCCTTGACGTCGAAATCCTTCTTGAATTGCATGAAGGACTTTTTGACGGTGAGGGCACCCAGCTTGGTGAGCAGGGACTGGTAGAAGATGCCCTTCATGCGGGCCGAGAACATCTTACCCATGCCCTCCATGGTCTTGAGCAGGACGTTGCCCGTAAAGCCGTCGGTGACCAGGACATCACAGGGGCTGAAGGGAACCTGATTGCCCTCCACGTTGCCAACAAAGTTGATGTCGGGGCAGGCCTTGAGGAGCTGATGCGCCTCGGTATGGAGGGGAGTACCCTTATGCTCCTCGGCACCGTTGTTGAGAAGGCCCACGCGGGGATTGTCCAGGCCGTAGAGGGCCTTCATGTAGGCCGAGCCCATGGCGGCGAACTGGGGAAGGAACTCGGGCTGAACCGTGACGTTGGCACCGCAGTCCAAAAGGAGGACGGGAGGATTGAAGGGGAGCGTGGCGGCCAGGGCGGCGCGGTGAACCCCCTTGATGCGGCGGACGGTCAGAGTCGCCCCCGCGAAGAGGGTACCCGTGTTGCCGCAGGAGACCATAGCGTCTCCCTCTCCGCCCGCCAGAGCCTTGAGGGCCATGGTCATGGAGGAATCCTTCTTCTCGCGGAAGGCCATGGAGTCGTCCTCCATGGTGATGACGGTCTCGGCGTGGAGGATCTCAAAGCCCGAGATATCCAGCCCGTTCTCACGGGCGACGGTCTCCAGGATCTCCTTATGACCCACCAGGAGGTACTCCCCTCCCAGCTCGGCCTTGGCATCGATAACGCCCTTGAGCATTTCCAGGGGGGCGTTGTCGCCGCCCATGCAGTCGATGATCATTTTCATGTTTTCGGTTTCCTTTCTGTTTGTATTGGCGGAAACCCAACCGCGAAAAGCGGAACGATCAAAAGCCTTTAAGGGGTCTTGCGATTAAAGACTTTTGGCCGCTCGGAACCCGACTCAAATGGACAGGTTCCATTGGGCGATCTTACTGTTTTGCTTGGTTCACGGTATCCATCACCCCGTCCAGCGCATCCAAGGCTCTGGCGGCGTAGACCTCGTAGCGGGCGACCTTACCGCCCTTGACGCGGTGATCCAGGGAGGGGATGATGCCGAAGTTGGCGTTCATGGGGACGAAGTCCGCCAAACCGCCGTGGCTGATGTAGTGTGCCATAGCGCCGATCATGGTGGTCTCGGGGAAGATCAGAGGCTCCAGCCCCAAGGCCTTACGGGCGGCATTGAGACCCGCCACGAAGCCCGAGCCCGTAGACTCGATGTAGCCCTCCACGCCCGTCATCTGACCGGCGAAGTAGACCTGACCCTCGCCGTATCCCTTGCGGAGCTTATAGTCAGCATCCAGCAGGTCGGGGGAGGGGAGGTAGGTGTTGCGGTGCATGACACCGTAGCGGAGGAACTCGGCGTTCTCCAGACCGGGGATCATGGAGAAGACCCGCTTTTGCGCGGGGAAGGTGAGGTGGGTCTGGAAGCCCACCAGATTGTACATGGTTCCCTCTTTGTTCTCGCGGCGAAGCTGAACCACGGCGTAGGAGCGAGCATCGGTGCGGCTGTCCACCAGACCCACGGGCTTGAGAGGCCCGTAGCGCAGGGTGTCGTAGCCTCGCTTAGCCATGACCTCCACGGGCATACAGCCCTCGAAGACCTTGAGATCCTTGTCAAAGTCCTTCAGCTCGGCCTCCTCGGCGGTGATGAGAGCGTTGTAGAAGGCATCGTACTGCTCCTTGGTCATGGGGCAGTTGATGTAGTCGGCGTCACCCTTGTTGTAGCGGGAGGCGAAGAAGGCCACGTCCATATTGATGGAGGCGAAATCCACGATGGGGGCAACGGCATCGAAGAAGTGGAAGCCCTCGCCGATCAGATTGTCCTTCAGCCAATCCGCGAAGGTATCGGCGGTGAGAGGGCCTGTGGCCACCACGGTAATGCCCTCGGTGGGTAGCTCGGTGATCTCTTCCTCCACCACGGTGATAAGGGGGTGATTTTGGATCTTCTCGGTGATGTAGGCCGAGAACTTGTCCCGATCCACCGCCAGAGCCGATCCTGCGGGGACCTGGGTGGCGCGGGCGGCCTCCATGATGAGGGAGCCCATGCGGGAAAGCTCCTCCTTCAGAAGTCCCGAGGCCACGGTGATGCGGTCGGAGCGCAGGGAGTTGGAGCAGACCAGCTCGGCATAGCCCTCGCTGTGGTGGGCAGGGGTGAACTTCTTGGGCTTCATCTCGTAGAGAGTGACCTCGACCCCTCTTTGGGCGGCCTGCCAGGCGGCCTCACTGCCCGCCAGGCCCGCGCCGTATACGTTTATGTGTGCCATGGCTTACTCCTCGGTGGGGATATCGGCCATAGGCTCGGCCTCGCGGGAGTAGCCGCAGGCCTTGTCGTGGCAGACCAGAAGGGCCTTACCCTTCTTGCGGAAGAGCATCTGCCCGCAGGTGGGACAGGTCTCGGCGGTGGGAAGATCCCAGGAGGAGAAGTCGCAGTCGGGATAGCGCTCACAGCTGTAGAATACGGTCTTGTTGCGTCCCGTCTTCATGACCAGCTTGGCGGAGCACTTGGGACAGGCCACGCCGATGTCGCGGGTCTTGGGCTTGGTGTACTTACAGGTGGGGTAGGCCGAGCAGGCGTAGAAGCTGCCGTAGCGGCCGTTGCGAAGCACCATGGGCGCGCCGCACTTCTCGCAGACCATATCGGGAACGATCTCGGGCTTCTTCTCGGTCTCGGATGCCTCGGTGGCCTCGGTAGCCTTCTTCTCGGCGGCGGGATCAGCCTCGGGGGTCAGAGGCTTGGTGTTCTTACAGGTAGGATAGTTGGGGCAAGCGGCGAACTTACCGAAGCGGCCATTCTTGACGATCATCTGGGCGCCGCACTTGTCGCAGACCATGTCGGTGGTCTCCACAGGGAGACTCACGCTGATGCTGCCGATGGTCTTCTCGGCGGCGGTGAGCTGCTGCTCAAAGCTGCCCCAGAAGCGGGACAGAACCGTGGTCATCTCCTCGTTTCCCGCCTCGATGCCGTCCAGCTCGTCCTCCATATGGGCGGTGAACTGCTCATCCACCACGGTGGAGAAGTTCTGCAGCATGATGGTGTTGGTGACCTCACCCAGCTCGGTGGGCACCAGGGACTTGGACTCTCTCTTGACGTAGCCGCGGGAGATGATGGTGGTGATGATGGTAGCGAAGGTGGAGGGACGGCCAATGCCCTTCTCCTCCAGGAGCTTGATGAGGGACGCCTCGGTGTAGCGGGGCGGGGGCTCGGTGAAGTGACGGGCGGGGTCGATCTTGTCGGACTCCAGCACCTGGCCCTCGGTGAGGGCGGGGATGCGGAGATCCTTCTGCTCCTCGGGCTCGTCGGCGTGGGGGCGGTGGGACTCGTCCACGGACTCCTCGTAGACCGCCATGTAGCCGGGGAAGGTAACGGTGTAGCCGCCGGTGCGGAAGAGGTAGCCCTTGCAGTCGAAGTCCAGGGTCAGAGTCGCCAGATCGGCGGACTCCATCTGGCTGGCCACGAAGCGCTCCCAGATGAGCTTGTAGAGGCGGTACTGATCCGAGGTCAGAGCCTTGCGAACCATGGCAGGCTCGATCTCCACGCGGGCGGGGCGGATGGCCTCGTGGGCGTCCTGGGCGGTGGCGCGGGTCTTATAGACGCGGGGAGTCTCGGGATAGTAGCGGTCACCGTACTTTTCGCGGATGAGAGAAGCGGCGGCGGCCTGGGCATCAGCCGAGACACGGAGGGAGTCGGTACGCATGTAGGTGATCAAACCCTGTACGCCGCCGAACTCCGAGCCGAGATTGACACCCTCATACAGCTCCTGGGCGACCCGCATGACGCGCTGGGACTGGAAGCCCAGCTTGCGGGAGGCCTCCTGCTGCATGGTGGAGGTGGTGAAGGGGGGAGCGGGATGCTTCTTACGGGTGGAGCGCTTGACGCTGTCCACGGTGAAGGGCTGACCCTCCACGGTATTCACCACGGTCATGGCCTCAGCCTCATTGGAAAGGCGCATCTTGCCGCTGTGGTCGCCGTAGAAGCGGGCGGTAAAGGGCTTGCCCTCGGCGGGGATGAGGGTAGCGTCGATGGTCCAGTATTCCTCGGGGACAAAGGCGCGGATCTCGTTCTCTCTGTCCACGACGATCTTGGTGGCTACCGACTGCACACGTCCCGCGGACAGACCGCTTCGCACCGTCTTCCACAGGAAGGGAGAGAGCTTGTAGCCCACGATGCGATCCAGGATGCGGCGGGTCTGCTGGGCGTTGACCAGGTTCATGTCGATGGGTCTGGGCTGCTTGATGGCGGCCTTGACCACGGTCTTGGTGACCTCGTTGAAGGTCACGCGCTGAACCTGCTCCACGGGGATGCCCAGGGCGTTGGCCAGGTGCCAGGAGATGGCCTCACCCTCGCGGTCGGGGTCGGTTGCGAGGAAGATCTTGCCGGCGTTCTTGGCCTCCTTCTTGATCTCCTTGATGATATCGCCCTTGCCGCGGATGTTGATGTAGTGAGCGGCGAAGCCGTTCTCAATATCCACGCCGAGGGTGCTCTTGGGCAGGTCGCGGACGTGACCCACCGAGGCGATGACCTTATAGTTGGAGCCGAGATAGCCCTTGATGGTGCTTGCCTTGGAGGGAGACTCCACAATGACCAGATTGGTTTTTGCCATGTGAACTGTATTCCTTTCGTTGGCTCGCCGTAGGCGAACCGATTATTTTCTTGAGTAAAGTCCTCCGGGGAGGGTGACCGTCAAGCCCTTGATCTCCAGGACGGTCATGGCCGCCATGATCTCACCCACCGAGAAGCCCTCGCGGGTCAGATAGTCAATGGGCACGGCGTGATCCAGGGGCAGGGTCTCGAAGATCCTGCGCTGGGTGTCGGTCAGGGATTTCAAGGCCCGCTCGGAGGCATCTCCGTGGGCGGGAACCGACGGGGGAGGGGGTGCTGTCTCCCGCTTGTCACGGGAGCGGGGAGACCGGGACGGCTCGGCCGAGGTGCGGCCGCGCTCCTTGGTTCCCTCTTCGGAGGAAGCCCGGGACTGCTCTCGGGGCTTCTCGGTACGGGTGCAGACACCCAGGCGGTTCAAGCCCTCCTCGTCGAGAGCCGAGCGTTTCTCGGCCAGCGCGAGCTTGACCGAATCCAGCTGATCCCGATACAGGTAGGCGTAATTTTCCAGGATATCCCTGGCACCCAGGGTAATGGCGGCACCGTCGCTGATGAGCTGGTTGGTGCCCGCCGAGTTGGTCTCTCCCACGTTCCCGGGGAAGGCGTAGATCTCTCGTCCCTGGAGGATGGCGTTGCGGGCGGTGATCATGGCTCCCGATTTGAGATCCCCCTCCACCACCACGGTGCCCTGGGAAAGACCGCTGATGATGCGGTTACGGATGGGAAAATTCCTGCCCTCGGGCGGTGTCCCGGGAGCGAACTCGGTGAGGATCGCGCCGTGGGCGGTGATCTCGGAGAAGAGCTTACTATGCTCGCGGGGATAGAGCACGTTGATGCCGCTGCCCAGCACGGCCACGGTGGAGCCACCCGCCAGAATGGTTCCCGCGGCGGCCACGCCGTCGTTGCCCAGGGCCATGCCCGACACCACAACAGCTCCCGCCGCCCCCAGCTCATAGCCTATTTTATACGCGATGCGCTTGCCGTATTCGCTCATACTCCGTGTCCCCACCACGCTGATACAAAGCTTGCGGGAGAGGTCGGGCAGATTGCCCTTGCAGTAGAGCAGGACGGGAGGATCCTGGATGGAGCGGAGGCTCAAGGGGTAGTCCTCATCCTGCCAGAAGAGGATACGGACGCGATTCTGCTTGCAGTACTCCGAGATACGGGAAGCCTCCTCCAAGGACTTATCCGCCAAACGCGCCTTGAGGCTTCGGGAGCAAGGAAGGCCCTCCAGCTCGCTCTCGTCAGCCTTGTACAGCTCATAGGGCGAGCCGCAGGCCTCCAGAAGGTACTGGAATTCCTTATTCTGCACCCCGCATCGCAGGGCAAACCAGATCTCGAACAATCTGTCCTTCATGGCGGACTCCTTTCAGGGAAGAAAATTCGGGTCGCTCGGGAAAATGAAAATGCAAAATGCTAAATGCAAAATGCAAAATGCAAAATCAACCGATTTCGGAAGACACGGAAAAGCAAACGGCAAGGCAATTTTGAAAACGGGAAAGCCATGGCTACGGTACAAACGAGAAAAAGCGAAAATTCTTACCGCGATCCGCTTCCCGATTTTGCATTTTGCATTTTGCATTTCTCATTCGGCGGCCTTACCGCCGCCCCAGCTCCCACATAAGGAGCGCGGCGGCCACACCCGCGTTCAGGGACTCGGTATCGGCCTCCATGGGGATGTAAACGCTACGGTCGCAGGCGGCGATGACGGCGTCGGACAAACCGTGTCCCTCGTTGCCGATGACAGCACCCGTGGGATGACCTTCCCGCTCGGCGTCAAAGGCGGAGGAGCCAAGGCAAAGGGCCATATCGTCCAGAGCGGCAGCGTAGATCCGTCTGCCCTCGGCGCGCAGACCGCGGATCGTGCCGGCCAGATCCTCTACCCGGGTAATGGGCAGGGAGAACAGGGGGCCCATGGCGGTACGGACGGTGCGGGGATGGTAAAGATCGGCGCAGTCGGCGCTCATGATGATGTGGCCTACCCCCAGGGCGGCGGCACTGCGGATGATGGCGCCCACGTTGAGAGGGTCTCTCACAGACTCCAGCAGAAGGACGGGAGCATCCTTGCGGACGTTCACTTCGTCTTCCTTATATATTATAATACAATTGTGGAATTTGTCAATATATTTTGCGACGGTTATGACCCCGTCGGGGGCATTTTCTTGAGAAATTTTCTCAAAAAGACTATCCTCCACCCCGAACACGGGGCAACCCGCATCGGCGGGAGTACAGCCGTACAGCTCCTCCATACGGGCGGCTACGCGGTCGGCTGTGCCCACGCGGAGGAAAATAGCCTCCATCTCCACCCCGCGGCGGATGGCCTCGCAAAGGAGCTTGACCCCGTCAAAGCGGAAGGTGCGGGTCTTTTCGCGGGCGCGGCGGTCGTCCAGCTTCATGAGCTCCACCACGCGGCGGTTCTGGCGGGAGGTAATGATCTCCCCGTCAAAGCGAATATGCGCAGACATGAAAACACCTCGTTTCGGTGATTTTTTCACCCCAACAGAGGGGGAAAAGACCCCCGAAGGCACCCGCTCGCGGGGCTTTTTCGGGGGATTTTGACCCGATCGATACAGGCCATTCAATGATAAAAACCCGAGTAGGCAAAAGCCCATCGGGTTTTTATGACGATCACATTACAGGGCAGCCTTAGCCTGCTCGCACAGAGCGGCGAAAGCCTCCTTGTCGGAAATAGCGATCTCGGACAGCATCTTACGGTTCAGGGTGATGCCTGCCTTCTTCAGACCGTTCATGAAGGTGGAGTAGTTCATACCGTTAGCCTTGCAGCCGGCGGAGATACGGGTGATCCACAGACGGCGGAAGTCGCGCTTCTTCAGGCGGCGGCCGGCGAATGCGTAGTTACCGCTCTTCAGGACGGCCTGCTTAGCCATCTTGAAGTGCTTGGACTTGCTGCCCCAGTAACCCTTGGCAGCCTTCAGAACCTTATTTCTTCTCTTGCGCGTCATCATTGCGCCCTTAATTCTTGCCATTTTTCTTTCCTCCTAAATCTCTTGTGTCGATTACTTCTGGATCATAGCTCTGATGTTGGCAGTCATTGCCTCGCTCAGAATGGCGCTGGAGCGCAGATGTCTCTTTCTCTTGGAGGGCTTCTTACCCAGGTTGTGGCGGTGGTGGCAGTGGTTGATCTTGACCTTGCCGGTACCGGTCACGGAAAATCTCTTGGCAGATGCCTTGTGTGTCTTAACCTTTCCCATTTTACTTTTCCTTCTTTCATTGTAGTGATGGCCGCGCAATGGGGTTCGCACGGCGCACCCGTTGGCTTTCCTTTCGGAGCCTTATATCATGTAGACCGCGTCGGGAGACGGGGTTCATGAACAAAATTTTGGGGTCGCGTCGGGTCTGTGCGTATATCGTTGGTTACCCACCGATGCGGAAAAATCCGCGGCACACGATTGCTTACTTCTTGTTGGAGACAGGATTGATGACCATGCTCATGAAGCGACCGTCCAGAACGGGCTTCTTGTCGCAGGTGCCGACCTCCTTCACGTCCTCGAGGAACTTCTCAAGGATCTCGCGGCCGATGGCCATGTGGCTCATCTCACGTCCGCGGAACTTCATGACCACGCGAACCTTGTTGCCCGAAGACAGGAACTTCTTGGCCTGGTTCATCTTGGTCTCATAGTCGTGGGTGTCGATGCGGCAGGACAGCTGGATCTCCTTGAGCTCCACGGTCTGCTGCTTCTTCTTGGCTTCCTTCTCTCTCTTCTGCTTCTCAAAGCAGAACTTGCCGTAGTCCATGATCTTGCACACGGGGGGAGTTGCCATGGGTGCGATCATGACCAGATCCAATTCCTTCTCATAGGCGATCTTGAGGGCTTCCTTGGAGCTCATGATTCCAAGGGGCTCTCCATCGGCGGTTACGACTCGGATCTCCTTCGCGGTGATTTCCTCGTTGAGGAGAGTCTGAGCTTCTTTAGCATTCGCGGCGATAGGTAAACACCTCCTAAAAATAAAAATCGTACCGAAGCGACAGCCCCGGCACACAGAGACCCACCCAGTTCTTTGAGTGGCAACGTCTATTGACCGCCGCGCATTCATGGATGGCGGGGTGGAAACCGGGCGGTTTCGCTTCATTTACTGTGATAGTATACCACACTCCGCGTGGTTTGTCAAGGCTTTTTTCAAAAAAATCAAAAATATTTTTTCGACCGAAAAATCCGTCGGGCAAAAGCGGAAAGCCCTTGCCCGACGGGAATTTTTTCAGTTTCCGATGCGTAAATACTCACCGTAGGCCGCGGCATAGGCGGCGTAGGCCTCAGCGCGGCGGGCGTTCAGCTCCCGTGTCTCCTGCCAGCGGCGGACGGAATCGCGGTAGTCGCGGCGGGCGGCGGGGTCCATGATGGCGACCACGCTCTCCCCCCAGTCGGCGTCCTCGTAGGCCGAGGCGCGCAGGGCGTGGAGCTGGAGGTCGGCGCGGTTGGCGATCTCTCGGGCCATGCGACGCTCGGCTCCGCGACTCTCCATGCGGGAGAGCAGCGCGCCCGTACCCTTGGATACCCGGCGCAGAGACTCCAGCAATTCCCGATAGGGCGCGGTGATCTCGGGGGCGGCCAGGAGGCTATCCCAGCGCTCCTCCGAAAGAGTGCCGTTCAGAATCCCCTGCCAGTCAGCGGCGAAAAAGCCATCCTCGGATACGTCCATGCGGAAGAGCAGCTCACGCTCGTAGGTGTAAGCGGTATAGAGACTGCGGTAACGGTCGGTTTCGGCCTGCCAGTCCCGCAGAACGGGATCCAGGGCGGTGGGAACACCCGTTTCCAGGTTTTCGGCCCAGGCTGCGATGCTTCCGTCCCCCGCCCGTCCGTCCAGCCAATCCTTGCCGTCGGCACGGAGAACAGTCAAGCTGTCCGACAGAAGATTTTCCAGGCGGTTCAAAGCCTTCTTGCGGGTTGCGCGCATCCTTACCAGACAAGCGCTCATGTCGGCGCAGGCGGCGTAGGCACGGGCGGCGGCGGGGGAGGACACACGGTCGCAGACCCGCAGGAGAGAGGGGCGAAGCATGACCCAATGGTCAGCGAGGTTCTCACGCAGGATGTGGCGGTTTTCCTCCACACGGGCGCGGTCGGCATCGTTTTCACCGTCGTAGCGGCGGTAGGTCTCGTAGACCTCGTCGAAGCTCAGACGGCGATAGGCGGGCACGTCAGCGGGCGCAGGAGAGATCTCCCCCGTCTTGCCCTTTCTCAGCTTGTCCAAAGCGCACAGGCGCAGAGCCTCGGTCACACGGTCCGCAAGGCCACTCGTCTGCTCCAGTATATGGCGAATATAATTCATCTCGGCCTCCTCCCGTGGGGGCAGAGGCGGGACACGGTCGGAATCGTAGCCCTCGGGCATGAGGGAAATCATGCTCTCCAGATGGGACAGGCGGTTCTGGCAAGCCGAGCGGAAGACCTCGTAGGAGGCGCCCTCCCGCAGAATCATCATAGCCCCCGAGGCACTGTCCCGTCCGCGGGAACGTCCCGTAAAGAAGCGAGCCGCCCGCTCTCCGAACTCCTGCTCGCGGACGCAGGCGGTGATGACGCGGAGGAGCTGATCCTCCAAACGCATACGGTACCGCCAGACCAGGCCGGGATTCTCCCGCAGAGCGCGGATCTCAGCAGGGCTCAAAGCGCAGACGCTGTCCGACAGCAGCAGGATCGAAAAGGGCTCGGGATGGTGGAGGGTCATGCTTTTACCCGAAACGGCCACCGTCAGATCGGGGGACAGCACAGGCGTATCGGTGAGCCACAGAGGGTGAAGCCCTCCCTCGTCCAGCAAAAACACGCGAAAATCCCCCGCGGCGAAAATGTCCAGGGTATAGTTCCCTTCTCCCACAGGCGTGACACGGCAAGCACCCAGGGAAACCGTATAGTACACCGCCTCGTCGGAGGTCAGGCCGTCATCGCAGATCACCTCGCGGAGTCGGGCCAGCTTGGCGGGGATCTCGTCGCTGAGCATGAGAGCCGCTTGCTCAAAGGAGCCCTTCGCGGCAGGGCCGGTCAAGACCTTGAGAGCAACCGCCTCAGCCAGAGCGGCACAGTAGCGGGCAACGGGATGCTCGTGGGTTTCCTCGGCCTCCCCGAAGGTGGCGCGCAGGAGTCGGATATTGTCATCGGTGCGGGGAATGAGACTCCCGTACAGCCCGTCGAACAAGCCGTCCACGCCCCCCGCCTCCACAGGGTACGCAGGAGAAACAGAACCGTCGGTAACGTCATGACCGTTGACAGCAATGAGCAGCTCGGAGGTCGCCACAGGGCAAGCATCGTGTACGATGCCATAGGCCTCCGGATTCTCAGACAGGAAGACCATGCCCGTCTTGAGATGGGACTCCATGGCGGTGACCTCTTCGGTATACGTCTTTTTATCCATGCCAAGTCCTCCTTTCTCCCCAAGGGAATCTGATCTTTTCACTATTATAGCACACCTCCGCCCATTTGTCAACTCTCCCCCTCACATCAGGCCTTCCGACAAATTTCCAACATTTTTAAAACTTTTTTTCAAAAACCTATTGACAAAATCAAAGCCATATGCTATAATGGGCGAGTCGTCAAGACAAGGCCCGTTGGTCAAGCGGTTAAGACGCTAGCCTCTCACGCTGGAAACATGGGTTCGATTCCCGTACGGGTCACCATTGCCAACCTAAATTGAACCATTCAATTTAGGTTGGTTTTTTCTTTGCAAAAAAAGCAGGCGCGCAGCTCGGAAATGAGTTGCGCGCCTTTAATTATTTTACTTTTGGTGTGAAAAAAACACGAACAAGATACATCCTAGCATCATGTAAACACCAGCATCGTGGAACAAGGGAATCCGCTCCTCACAATTGCTGTCAGTATCCACCATGATGATGCAATGCTGTGGGCGTCGGTAAACTTACGGATAAATCTTTCCTTGCGAGTTTTTTTATTCCCTTTCCGTACTCTTTTAGATGGACAGAGTAAAAATCAACTCCAGTCCCCACGAACATACACGTAGTAATAGCCCTGTACCTGATCAATGCGCAGGATCTCTCCGCTCGCGGTGATGTTCTTGTCCTTGAAGGGGCCGAAGCGCACCTCGCCCACCGTCACGTCACCCGTAAGGCTCATGCTGTAGGCGGTGTTTCC
>JBGVRH010000022.1:0-78765 GCA_045128275.1 Eubacteriales bacterium
TGGCGGAGCGACGAGGGCGTCGCTCCCTACAGGCGTTTGTGCCAACCAAAACTCACCGCCAAACCCAAATTTGAGTCTTTGGCCGAACGGTTTATCAACCACGACACATCGCCCAAAAATTTTTTTGAAAAATTTTCAAAATTTCTGTAATATTTCGCCTTTTTTTGGTGTCTTATAGAGTGAGGGATTGCCGATCGTCCCAAAACGCGACCGAATATCCCGCTTTCTCTCGGTCTTGCCTGTTTTGTGGTATACTGATACCGAGAATATCCCCGTGAAAGGAGAACACCGTGGAGGATCATCAGATCATTGAATTGTATTTTGCCCGCGACGAGCTGGCCATCGAGGAGACCGCCAAGCGGTACGGCGGAGTGTGTATGCAGGTGTCCATGGACATCCTTCAGGATCGCATGGATGCCGAGGAGTGCGTCAGCGACACCTGGCTCCAGACCTGGCGCACCATCCCGCCCCAGAGACCTACGATTTTGAAGGCCTTTCTGTGCCGCATCACCCGCAACCTGTCCATCAACCGTCTGCGGGAGCGCAAGGCCAAGCGGCGGGATAAGGACATGACCCTGTCTTTAGAGGAGCTGGAGGGGGTGCTGTCCATCCCCGAGGATAAGTCCGAGGGGCTTTCCGAGCTGATCTCGGAGTTTTTGCGGAGCCTTGAACGGGAGGATCGTCTCCTGTTCATGGGACGGTACTGGCACGGTCAGTCGGTTAAGGAGCTGGCTGACCGAATGGGACTTTCCGCCAATGCCGCCGCCGTGAGACTCCACCGCATCCGCGAGGAGCTGCGGGACTTTCTGACGGACAAGGGGGTGACGGTATGACGACCCTGAACGGTGTGCAGATCCTGGAAGCCATCGGTAACGTGGACGACGGTCTGGTGGCCGAGTCCCTGGACTTCTTCTGCGGGGAGGCCGCAGGGGGTGTTCCCGTGTTCGCGCCCGTGCCCAAGCGGAAAAGCCGCGTGCTTCGGACTGTGCTGGCCTGGGGGCTGGCGGCGGCTATGCTCTGCGGCGGTGTGACGGTACTGCCTCTTCTGGGCGGGCCTGACCTGTGGGGCGGTATCTATGGGGTGATCGCGCCTTTGCTGAAGCCCGATGAGACCGAGGAGCCCTACGAGAGCGAGTACGAGTGCGAGGCTGACCCCGAGGAGGAGATCGAAGAGCCTGAGGATGATGACACCGAGGAGCCCGATGATCCTAAGGAGACGAGCAAGCCCAAGGAAACGGTGCGAGTGGACTACAACAACGGTGGGTCCATAACGAATCCGCCCGGGACATTGTTGCCGAGCACCCCTAACCGTGACCCGACCCCCGAATGGCCCACCATCAGCTGGGATCCTCCCCGTCCTCAGACCCCCACGGTGCCCTATCCCAACGTACCCACCCCCGGCCCGTCGCCGTGGCCGTGATCCTTCATACCCCACGGAATTTTTCTCCGTGGGGTATGTTTTTTTGAAAAACATCTTGCAAAATAAAGAAAACTGTGATATAATATATCAGTTACGGTACCCGTATCCTTTTGTTGCGCTTATTTTCGGGTATCATGAAACCTACGAAAGGAAGAAATCATTATGATGATACAGATCAAGGCTCTGATCGCCGACGGCATTCTGGAAGGTGTGAAGTCCATCGCTCCCCAGAGCGATATGACCGTCGAGGACGTGCTGGGGCTTCTGGAATACCCCCCCGACCCTGCTATGGGTGACATCGCTCTGCCCTGCTTCAAGCTGGCCAAGACCCTGCGCCGCTCCCCCGTGCAGATCGCGTCCACCCTCGCTCCTCTGGTGAGCGGGGAGGCCATTGAGAAGGCAGAGGCGGTCAACGGTTATCTGAATATTTACCTGTCGGGCGCATATCTGGCCAACAAGCTGGTGCCCGAGATCCTCGAGAAGAAGGAGCGCTACGGCGCGCCCGATATTGGTCAGGGCAAGACGGTGGTTCTGGACTACTGCTCTCCCAATCTGGCTAAGCCCTTCCACATCGGTCATTTGGGTACGACCGTCATCGGTCACGCTCTGAAGAAGCTCCACGAGTTCGTGGGCTACAAGTGCGTGGGCATCAACTATGTGGGCGACTGGGGCACCCAGTTCGGTAAGATGATGGTTGCCTACAAGAAGTGGGGCGACCGCAAAACCGTTGAAGAGGGCGGCGTGGACGCTCTGGTGGATCTCTACGTCCGCATCAACAACGCCATTCCCGATGATCCCTCTCTCGCTGACGAGGCTCGCGCCGAGTTCTGCAAGATGGAGCAGGGTGACGAGGAGAATCTGGCTTTGTGGCGTTGGCTGGTGGATACCTCCATCAAGGCCAACGATGTGACCCTCCAGCAGTTGGGAATTTCCTTTGACAGCTACAAGGGTGAGTCGGCCTACACCGATCTCATGCCCGCTCAAGTGCAGAAGCTCCGCGACTGCGGTCTGCTCAAGATCGACGACGGTGCGTCCATCGTGGATCTCACGGAGTACGGTATGCCTCCCTGCCTGATCCTCAAGCGTGACGGCTCCTCCCTGTATCCCACCCGTGACATTGCCGCGGCGGTGGATCGCAAGGAGATGTACAATTTCGATAAGTGCATCTACGTCACCTCCAATCAGCAGATCCTCCACTTCCAGCAGTGGTTCAAGGTGGTGGAGCTGATGGGCTACGATTGGTACGAGGGGCTGGTACACGTGCCTTACGGTACGGTGTCGGTCAACGGTGCCAAGCTGGCCACCAGAACGGGTAACGTGGTGCTTCTGAAGGATCTCTTCGCCGCCGCTATTGAGAAGGTGACCGAGATCATGGAGGAGAAGAACCCCGACCTGAAGGGAAGGACCGATATCGCCGAGGCCGTTGGCGTGGGTGCCATCGTGTTCTACTACCTGTCCAACAACCGCATCAAGGACATCAACTTCAACATGGAGGATGCTCTGTCCTTCGACGGCAACACGGGCCCCTACGTGCAGTACACCTACGCCCGCGCTTGCTCCATTTTGGAAAAGGCCGGCGGTGAGGTGGAGTCCATTGACAGCATCACCCTGACCGATCCCGTGGAGAAGGCTCTGTGCGTGGCTCTGTCCCAGTATGAGGAGCGGGTGCGTATGGCGCTCCGCGACTACGAGCCCTCGGTCATCACCCGTTACATTCTCGACGTGGCCACGGCGTTCAACCGCTTCTACCACGAATGCTCCATCTTCAACGCCGAGGACGAGGGTGTGAAGGCTACCCGACTGGCGCTGACGGCCGCGACCAAGCACGTGTTGGGGAGCGCGTTTGGGTTGATCTGTTTGAGAAAGACCGAGAAGATCTGATTATTGTTATGTGTATCCACAGAGGGGAAATTTATGGAACAGATGAAAGCACATGAAACTGATGTTTGATGTTAATAGAATTGAAAGTTATCACTCTAATTCACAGATTGCAAGAATACTAACAGAAAATTGGGTTAAGCAAAATATGTATTGTCCGAGATGCGGACATTTACATATTGAACAATTTAAAAACAATCGTCCTGTAGCTGATTTTTTCTGCCCTATATGCCATAGCGAATATGAACTAAAAAGTAAAAATGGCAGTTTAGGACGCAAAATCAATGATGGTGCCTATGAAACAATGATAGCGCGAATAACTGAAAACAATAACCCAGATTTTCTGTTTATGAGTTATTCTAAATCTGAATATACTGTAAATGACTTGATATTTATTCCGAAACACTTTTTTGTGCCTGACATTATTGAAAAGAGAAAGCCTTTGGCTGAAACAGCTCACCGTGCCGGTTGGGTAGGGTGTAACATTATTATAGAAAGAATTCCGGAACAGGGAAGAATATCAATTATATCTAACGGAACAATAATTGATGCCAATCATGTAGTCGAAAAAGTCAAGATAAGTAATAGACTTGAAATCAAAGATATAAATAGCCGTGGTTGGATTATTGATGTTTTGAACTGTGTTAATAGAATTTCCGCGCAAATTTTTTCATTGGATAATGTGTATTCTTTTGAGCAGGAGCTGCAGAAGAAACACCCGGGAAACTATAATGTGAAGCCAAAAATCAGACAACAGTTACAGGTGCTTAGAGATAAAGGTTTTATCGAATTCTTAGGAAATGGCAAATATAGAAAACTAGTGTAGAAGTGAAATGCCACAAATAATCTAAATAATTTGCCATTAATATCTATGGGTTCCCAACGCTCTCCTCCCCGAAGGTCTTGAAGTTATGAAGGCATGGGGCTTTGAGTATAAGACGAATATCATTTGGGAAAAAACGAGAAAAGACGGAATGCCTGATGGTCGTGGCGTAGGGTTCTATTTCAGGAATGTTACAGAAATCCTATTGTTCGGTGTAAAAGGAGACAAAAACAGAACTCTGGATGCCGGGCGTTCTCAGGTGAATTTGATTCGTGCTATGAAACGGGAGCATTCCAGAAAACCCGACGAGTTTATTCCTTTGATCGAAAGCTGTTCTTCAGCTCCTTATTTGGAGTTGTTCGCACGCGGAGACCGCGAAGGCTGGGATATGTGGGGCAATCAAGCAACCGAGGATTATGAACCCACATGGAGTACTTATTCCAATCATACGGTTGCGGCCAATCATTGTAATGATGATTGAATTGAAAAAGTAATTATTAACAAGAGAGGTATATAATATGTCCGGACATAGCAAATGGGCTAACATCAAGCACAAGAAGGAAAAGACCGACAAGGCCAAGGCCAAGATCTTTACCAAGATCGGTAAGGAGCTGACCATCGCCGTCAAGGAGGGCGGTCCCGATCCCGCCTCCAACGCCAAGCTCCGCGATCTGATCCAGAAGGCAAAGGCCAACAACGTTCCCAACGAGAACATCGAGCGCACCATCAAGAAGGCCGAGGGCACCAAGGGTGAGAGCTTCGAGGAGATCACCTACGAGGGCTACGGCCCCGCAGGCGTGGCCGTCATCGTGGTCACCTCCACCGACAACCGTAACCGCACCGCGGGCAACGTCCGCTCCTACTTCTCCAAGTACCACGGCAACATGGGTACCTCGGGCTGCGTGAGCTTCATGTTCGAGGATAAGGGTATGATCGTCATCAACGACGAGGACGGCGACTACGAGGAGGACACCCTCATGGAGCAGGCTCTGGAGGCCGGTGCCGAGGACTTCGCCGCCACCGACGGCATCTACGAGATCACCACCGATCCCGCCGACGTCTACGCCATCGCCGACGAGCTGAAGGCTCTGGGCTACAACCTTAACTCCGCCGAGGTCACCAAGATCCCCTCCACCTACACCGAGCTGACCTCTGACGACGACATCAAATTCATGGGTCTTCTGCTGGATATGCTGGAGGAGGACGATGACGTGCTGGACGTTTACCACAACTGGGAGAACTGCGATCGGTAATTTCTTCTGATCGTATGTACCGATAGAAACGACCGAGGGCTGTTTGGGGCTTTCGGTCGTTTTTTGGATGTGGGGGAATTGCAGTTTATAGGGGAACGGGGAGAACGGCCTCCGGCGGCCAAGAACCTTTTTGGAAAAAGGTTCTTGGATCTCCAAAAACTTTCAAAAAAGCATAGATATGCCAAGAGAATTGATAGTGGGTAGCATAGAGGAAAGCCCCATGGGGCCCCTTCCCCATTGGTGTATTTGATGCGTAAAAGGGATGTACATCCCGCAGATAAACCCAAATTTGTAAAATTCCCAAAAAAATTCGCAAATCAGGCAGAAATGCCCCGATTTCTCCGTCACAGTATATGAGGGGATTCCACGCAAGGCTCTGTGTGGCTCCCGGGACTATTGAAACCAAAGGAGGAGAATATTTTGACCGATCAGAAGATCATCGACTTGTATTTTGCGCGGGACGAGAAGGCCATTCTGGAGACCGAGCGGGCTCACGGGGCGTTCTGCATGGGGGTATCCATGTCCATCCTGAATAACCGCATGGACGCTGAGGAGTGCGTCAACGACACCTATCTCAAGGCATGGAACGCCATCCCGCCTACCATCCCCCGCTGTTTGCGGGCATTTCTTGCCAGGATCGTCCGCAATCTGTCCATCGATCGCTACCGCGAAAAGCGGGTGGAGCGGCCCACGGTGGAGCTGGAGGCGGCTATGGCGGAGCTTTCCGCGTGTATTCCCACCGAGGCGGAGCAGGCCGAGGCAGTTGCTCTGTCCGAGCTGCTGGATCGGTTCCTGCGTACCGAGGAGGAGACCGACCGCCGCCTGTTTCTGGGGCGGTACTGGCACGGGGCGGCGGTGAAGGATCTGGCGGCGGGGAGCGGTCTGTCTCCCAACGCCGTGACCAAGCGGCTGGCCAAGACCCGTGAGCGGCTGCGGGCGTATCTGACCGAAAGGGGGTATTCGCTATGACCGAGCGTGAATTGACCCTGTTTTCGGCTATGTCCGATATTGGTGACGATCTGGTGCTGGAGAGCGGAGCCTTTGTGCCTGCCTTGGGCGGCGCGGCCGTGGGAGGTACTGTCGGGGGGACTGCCGCGGCGGCCTCGGCGGGGAAGCGGGCGGCTTGGGTCTTGCCCGTGACGCTGGCCTCCTGCGCCGCTGTGGTGGCGGCGGTGGGGATCCTGATTGGCGTTGTGGGGAATGCCTTTGGGTTTTTCCCGGGTGTGACACCAAATGTGACCACCGAGGAGGGGACGGTCGGCGACGCTACCGAGGATCCCTTCGAGGAGATCACGGACGATGCTACGAATGTGCCCACGGAGGAGGACACCGAGGTACCTACGGATCCGCCTGTTGGGGACACCGCCGAGGAGACCACCGAGGCACCCACCGAGGAGCCGGAGACCGAGCCCGAGGATGAAGGCCCCGAGTATCGGGTGCAGGCCCACAACTACAAGCTCCCCTTCGTCATTGGCTACTGCTCGGATGATTACGATCCCAACATCTATTTCGACAACACGAATGCCTCCCCCACCTACGCGCTGGGTGAGGCCGCCTTCCAGCGCATCAAGGAGACCGAGAAGCATCTGGGGGTGGAGATCAGCGTCAAGAGCATGGGGAACTACACCTCCTACGCCTCCGCGATCCAAAGCGCGGTCATGGCGGGTGGGTCGCCCTGCGAGATGCTGTTGACCAACAGCTCCTACGGCATCACGGATCTCATGCTCTCCAACTGTCTGACGGATCTGCCCGAGCTGGAGGGACTGAATCTGAAGGCGAGCTACTGGGACAAGGCGGGCATGGAGGCTTTGGCGGTGAAGGGAAAGCAGTATCTGGCCGTAGGAGACTTCCTCCTTCCCGAGTCCTCCTACGTGATGACCTTCAACAAGCAGCTCGCCACCCGTGAGGGGCTGGATACCCATCTGTACACCCTTGTACAGGATCACGGCTGGACGCTGGGGAAAATGGCTGAGTACGTACCCCTGTTCTTCGCGGACAATGGGGACGGAAAGTGGGACGAGGACGATTCTTACGGTCTGGCCTGCAACGTGTGGACGACGCTGATCCCCTTTATGACCTCGTCGGGTATCACCATGGTCAGGCAGGACGAGCGGGACGGCATGAGCATGGACTGGGTCGGTGACGGCACCGACTGGAAGGTCATGGATTTGGACGATTTCCTGTATGCGATGCTGGAGGGGGACGCTGTCTATACCTACTCGTCCACGAGCTACGGGCCTGCTGTGGGCGTGGATTCCGGGCACATCTTCATGGAGCCTACCTATCTCGGGAACCTGCCGCATATCAACAGCTCGGACGTGGACGTGGGCATTCTGCCCTATCCCCTGTACGATCGGGAGCAGGATGAATACAGGACGCTATATATGGACGGCTACATTGCGGTGCCCAATGGCATTCGCGATGCCGATATGGTGGGGGATACCATCGAGACCCTGGCCTACCGCTCCGAGGCTGTACGGGCGGCGTACATCGACTACCTGCTGGGGGCTTCTGCCGAGGAGCGCATGATGGATGCCGTGATGCTGGAGACGGTCTTCGAGTCGCTGACCTACGATCCCGTCCGATATCTGTATACCACCTCCTCCAAGATCGAGAAGCTGATGTATATCCTGCCCCACCACGCCGCAGGGGTGCGGGGAAGTGCGTTTGAGACCTTGACGAGCAACGAGATCAATGCCGCCGTGCGGGATCTGAAGGCATTTCTGAAGTATATCGTACGTGAATGAGCTTTTGGCCCTCTCTGCCTATTGGCGGAGGGGGCTTTTTCGTCCGACTCAACCAACAGTTTCCGAAAATTTACGCCCAACCCCTTGACTATGGGGGCGGGATTTGGTACAATAAATAGATAGAATGAAAAACGAAAGGGAGGGAAGCACATGCCCGAGAGCAACCCCAAGACACCAAGCAAGTACCAGCGACTTTTGACCAACACCGCCGTTTTCACCGTGGGCAAGCTCCTCTCCAAGCTGCTCATGTTCTTCATGATCGGCCTGTACACCGCCTGCATGACCGAGGCGGAGTTCGGTACGGCCGAGCTGATCACCAATATGGCGAACCTTTTGATCCCTCTGGCCTGCGTGGGCATCAGCGAGGGCATTTTCCGCTCCGCCGCCGCCAAGGACGGGGACAAGGAGGCTTTCTTTACCAACGGGCTTCTGGTCTACGGTGTGGGGTCGGCGGTGTTCCTCTGCTTGATCCCGTTGATGCTGATGATCCCCCGCTTCGCGGATTCGGTGTGGCTCATTGCGGCTTACGTGGTGGTGGCCAACCTCCACACGGTGGTGTCCCAGTACCTTTGCGCCATCGGGCGCACCAAGCTCTTTGCGGGGCAGGGTATTCTCAACACGGCCTTGGTGATCGGGTTCAATATCCTCTTCCTCCCCGTGCTGGATTTCGGGGTGACGGGGTACGTATCGGCCATCATTCTGGCGGATCTTGCGACCACAATATTCCTCATTCTGGTGACGAGGCTGTGGCGGGCGGTGAAGCCGAAAAGTGTCTCCATGCAGACTATCGTGACCATGCTGAAGTTCTGCCTGCCCCTGGTGCCCACCACCATCTTCTGGTGGATCACGGGGGTGTCGGATCGTTACATGGTGGACATGATGTGCTCCCCCGAGATGAACGGCCTGTACACCGCGGCCTACAAGATCCCCAATCTGCTCATTTACGCCATCGCCATCTTTGACAGCGCGTGGAAGCTGTCGGTGTCCGCCGAGGAAGATCCCGAGGCCTGCGCCGCCTTCTACTCCAAGGTGTGGCGGGCCTACACCACCCTGGCCTTTCTGGGGGGCGGGTGTCTGATCCTTGGCTCCCGACTTCTGGCGGGGCTTCTCTTCGCGGGGGATTTCGTGGAGGCGTGGGTCTACATCCCCACCCTGACCTTCGCTACGGTGTTCACCGCTCTCTGCACCTTCCTCGGGTCGGTGTACTTTGCTAGCAAAAAGACCATGGGCTCCATGCTGACGGCTCTGGCGGGGGCGGTACTGAACGTGGCGCTGAATATCCTGCTCATTCCTCCCTTCGGAGCTATGGGCGCGTCGGTGGCTACCTTCGCCAGCTACTTCGCCGTGTGTCTGCTCCGTCTCGTGACGGGGCGGCGGCTCATTCCCTTCAAGGGGGAGTGGGGACGTTTGATGGTGAATACCCTCTTGATGGGGGTGTTGACGGCGGTGGTGACTCTGTCCGAGCGGAACGTGGATGCCATACTCCTCATGTACGGCGGCGCGGCGGGGGTGCTTGTCCTGATGCTGGCGTTGAATGCACGGCCTGTGCTGGAGCTGGCGAGGGATGGGAAGAGGATGCTGAGGGGAAGGTAAATTGCTGTTTAACGGTGGGTTTCCTCTGCCGTAGGGAGCGACGCCCTCGTCGCTCCGCGGGCGGCCACGTCCCGAGTTTGCGAGGATGACGCCCCTACACATAAAATCCTTATTGTATCATAAAAAATTATGCTTGTAGGGGCGGCCCCATGTGGCCGCCCGCGGGAGGGGCAAGCCCCTCCCCTACCGCACGATGTAACATACCGATAAACCCAAATTTAAAACACAACCATACACATACATTTTGGAAAGGAACTACCATGAGTTTTTCCGAAAAGACCATACGAACACTGGAATTTGATAAGATCTGCGCCATGCTGGAGGAGCACGCCGAGACTGAGGGTGCCAAGGTGATGGCGCGGAACCTGCGGCCGAGCGAGGACACTTACACGGTGTTGCGCCGTCTGCGCCGCACTACCGATGCCCGCAAGCTGGCGGATGCCAAGGGCGCGCCCTCCTTCGGGCGCATCCGCGACATTGCCTCGGCCTGTGAGCGGGCGGAAAAGGGGGCGGTGCTGTCCCCCCGCGAGCTGCTGGACTGCGCCAACGTGTTGCGCACCGCGCGGATCTTGCAGGACTACCACACGGGGAACCATCCCTTTGACACGGTGCTGGACGAGGTGTTTGACCGTCTGATCACCGACCGCAAGCTGGAGGAGCGCATCACCCGCGCCATTCCCGCCGAGGACATGATCGCTGACGAGGCCTCTCCTCTGCTGGCTGATATTCGGCGTAAGATACGGAATGAGAATGCCAAAATCAAGGAAACCCTCCAGAAGCTGATCTCGGGCAACTCCCGCTACTTGCAGGAGGCCATTGTGACCATGCGAGGCGGGCGGTACGTCATTCCCGTGAAGGCGGAGTGCAAGGCGGAGGTGAAGGGTCTGATCCACGATACCTCGGCCACGGGAGCCACCATTTTCATCGAGCCTATGGCGGTGGTGGATGCCAACAACGAGATCCGCATCCTCCACACCAAGGAGGAGCGGGAGATCGAACGCATCCTGGCCGAGCTTTCCTCGGCGGTGGGGGACGTGTCCGACGCTCTGTGGCTGGACTACAAGAACATCAACGAGCTGGCCTTCGTTTTCGCCTGCGGGGAGCTGTCGGCCTCCATGCGGGGCGTGGCCCCCATGATCTCGGGGGATCGCGCCGTGAATCTGGTGGGTGCCCGCCATCCTCTCATTGACAAGGACAAGGTGGTGCCCATCACCATTTCCCTGGGTGACGCCTTCGATACCCTGGTGATCACGGGCCCCAACACGGGCGGTAAGACGGTGTCCCTCAAGACCATCGGGTTGTTCGCGCTGATGGTGCAGTCGGGACTGCACATCCCCTGTGAGGAGGAGTCCTGCATCTGCACCTACGACACCATTCTGGTGGATCTGGGCGACGAGCAGAGCATTGAGCAGTCCCTGTCTACCTTCTCCTCCCACATGGTGAACATTGTGACCATCATGGAGCAGGTGGGGGAGCGATCCCTCGTTCTGTTCGACGAGCTGGGCGGCGGTACCGATCCTGTGGAGGGCGCGGCGCTGGCGGTGGCCATCATTGAGTCTGTCCGTGAGGCGGGGGCGTGCTGTGTGGCCACCACCCACTACGCCGAGCTGAAGGCCTATGCGCTGGACACCCCCGGGGTGTGCAACGCCTCCTGCGAGTTCGACGTGGAGACTCTGAAGCCCACCTACAAGCTGGTCATCGGCGCGCCGGGTAAGTCCAACGCCTTTGCCATCTCCGAAAAGCTGGGTCTGTCCTCCGCCATCATCGAGCGGGCGAAGGAGCGGGTGAGTTCCGACAACAAGAGCTTTGAATCCGTCATCGAGCAGCTGGAGAACAGCCGCGTGCAGATGGAGAAGGAGCGAGACGAGGCCAAGCGGCTCCGCGAGGAGTACGAGCGGTTCAAGGCCGAGTCCGAAAAACAGATCCGCAAGAAGGTAGAGAATGCCGAGCGGGAGGCCGAGGCCGCCCGCAAGAAGGCCGCCGCCATGGTGCAGTCCGCCAAGGCCTCCTGCGACTTCATCTACGAGCAGATGGACAAGATGAAGAAGGCCCAGGCCGCCGCTCAAGCCGCCGCCGAGCTGGAGGCCGCCCGCCGCGCCGTGAGGGATCATCTCCGCACTACGGGGGATATCTTCGATCCCATCGAGGTGCAGGAGGAGGACGAGGGCTACGTGCTGCCCAGACCTCTCAAGAAGGGCGATAAGGTGAAGATCGTCACCATCCACAAGGAGGGCATCGTCACCGAGGATCCCAAGGGAAATCTGGTGGCTGTGCAGGCGGGTGTGGTACGCACCAAGGCTAGGATCGAGGATCTCCGTCTCATCGAGGAGGACGAGCGGGGGCAGAAGAAGAAAAAGGAGCAGCCCAAGGTCAAGTCTACCGTTACGGTGGAGCGATCCAACCAGTTCAAGAGCGAGATCGACCTCCGCGGCATGACGGGAGACGAGGCGTGGCTGGCGGTGGACAAGTATCTGGACGATGCCATCATGTACAATATGCAGTCCGTCCACCTCATCCACGGCAAGGGCACAGGGGCGCTGAAAAACGCGCTCTGGCAGTTCTTGCGGGGGGACAAGCGCATCGCCTCCTTCCGTATCGGTAAGTACGGCGAGGGCGACGGCGGTGTGACCGTGGTGGAGCTGAAGTAAGAAGGAAATTGCTGTTTATCGGGGAGCTTGAGAATGCAAAATGCAAAATGCAAAATGCAAAATCAAGTGCGAATGAAACCTTTTGCTGGCGCAAAAGCCGTTTTTTGTGGTAAGAATTTGTCATTCTACACTCCAAAAATGATTGTCCCCTATAGAAAAATCATTCTTGCACACAATTTCCCGCATCGTCTCGCCGTTCTCTGATTTTGCATTTTGCATTTTGCATTTTGCATTTCGGTCGCAGACCGATAAACCCAAATTTGAAGATGTATACTCGTAACTCGCCTCTCTCGGTTTGTGAAAACCTCACAAATCGGGGGAGGCTTTTTGGTACGGTTTGCCGTTTGCGGAATGCAACAAAATATGGTATAATAATAGTAGTTTTTTTGAAAGGAAACGACATCTATGAAGAAACTTTTGCTCTGTATGGCGTTACTCTTGACCGGTATGCTGGCCGTGTCCTGTACGGGAGGCGGCGGTCATGCTGAAACCACTCTGCCCGACGGTACCGACGCGCCCACCGAGGTGCCTACCGAAACGCCTACCGAAGCACCTACCGAGACACCCACCGAGGAGACCACCGAGGCTCCCTTCGATCCTCTGGCCTTTGAGCCTGTGGCGTTGCCCGTAGCCAACGTGGCCCGTGAGGGCTTTGCGCTGGGCTCTGCCACCAAGAACGATAAGGGGTACAGCAATCTCCACATCAACGACGGTGACCGCACCACGGGATTCTCGACTCCTTGGGAGGTGACCACCGATCCTACCACCGCTTACTACTTTTTCATCGATCTGACCACCTCCCGCAAGGTGGATCACGTCAAGCTCTATCCCCTGGAGGGGGACGAGGGCGGATTCCCCAAGGCTTTTGATATTCTGGTCTCTGCCGACGGCGTGGACTACACCACCGCCGCCACGGTGAGCGGCACCTCCGCCGAGGCCGCCAAGGACGGTCTTACCGTGGAGCTGGGCGGCGTGGAGGCTCGCTTTGTGAAGCTCTTGACCCGAGAGCTGGGCGAGGGCGCGAACCGCAAGGGCAAGTATCTGGCTCTGTCCGAGTTTGAGGTCTATGCTCCCATTGATACCGCCTCCAACATGATCCTCAACCGCCACGATATCTGGCTGTTCAAGAATCCCGACACTACCCAGCAGCTGGAGATCCTGTACTACCGCGACGGCACCGCCGTGGATCCCGCGGCCAAGCTGAAATTCGCCACTTTGGACGCGAATGTGGCCGCTGTGGACGAGAACGGACTCATCACCCCCGTGGGCTTGGGTGAGACCGACGTGTACGTCACCGACGGCACAAACCTGGCCGTATGCCACGTGGAGGTCAAGGAGGAGGTGCGGGAGGATTTCCGTATCTCGGCCTTCTACCACTCCAACTTCGCCTACCCCGAGCAGATCCCCGTGGGTCTGAAGATCCTGGCCGAGGGCGGCGTGGAGTACATTGAGGACACCCGCTCTGTCGATCGCGCGGGCAACCATATTTCCATGTACTCCCTGTTTATCTGCGATCAGCTGGGTCTGGCCTACTCCCCCAACGATCCCGAGGGCTCCCACAGCTTCCTGGAAATGAAGGATGAGGAGATCCTGGCTATCGTGAAGAAGTACGAGAACCGTGCGGGCTTCTACGGCATCTACCTCCAGGACGAGCCTCATGACGAGTACCTGGGCTATGCCCGCGTATTCCATCTCATTCAGGAGTACAATCCCCACCTCATTCCCCATCTGAACCTTCTGCCTCCCTACAACTTCGGCGGTATCGACGAGTACTTTACCGAGTTCGCCGCTGTGGCGGGCGGGAACGGCCGTATGCGCTACCTGACCTACGATCATTACCCCTTTACCTGGAACGGCGGCTTTAATCCCCAAGTGTATTCCTCCCTCAACCGTCTCCGCAAGGCGGGTCTCCTCTACCAGGCCGATACGGGCTACTACATGCAGTCCATGATCATTGAGGGCGGCTATCCTCTGCTGGATGCCGATGCTCTGCGCTACAACGCCTCTCTGGGCATGGCCTACGGTATGAAGAACTACAAGTGGTTCGTGGCGCTGACCCCTGTGGACAATGAGGCCGCGGGCTTCAAGACGGGCTTCGTGGCTCCCGATTTCACCCCCGCAGGGAACTACGAGGGCTTGATCGCGGCAGGGAAGTACATCAAGACCGTGGGTAAGGTGCTGGCCAACAGCGACGCCATCGAGGTGTATCACGGTCACGGTGAGATCGACAATCCCGTCCTGCCCGATGATTTCATCTTCACCCTGGCCAAGACGGGGGATGCCATCTTCACCCTGTACGAGTCCCTGGACGGCTCGGGTCAGCAGCACGTGGTGATCACCAACAAGAGATTCACCGCCAACGGTGCCATGATCCTGACCCTCAAGGCAAACAAACAGGGCGATTTCAAGATCCTGGATCTGACCACGGGGGAGATGAAGCCTCTGACCGTGGGAGCTGACGGCACCTTTACCCTGGAGCTGGCTCCCGGACAGTGCGCGGTCATTGAGCTGCCCGCCGGTATGGATGTGTCCCGCTCTGAGGAAGGATCCGAGGATCTGGCGCTGAACAAGCCCGTATACGTGTCCACCTCCTCCGCCACCTTCTGGCAGAAGACCAACGTGGCCTCCTACTTCCTCACCGACGGCACTCCCGATAACGGCTGCTGGATCTCCGAGCGCACCGACCGCGAGGGCTGGGCTAAGCTGGATCTGACCGAGGTCTGTGACGTGAGCCGTATCGTGATCTCCTCCAACAGCCACCTGGGCAAGGCCCAGAGTCTCCGCGATTTCACCGTGCTGGTCTCCGAGGACGGTGTGAATTACACCGAGGTGGGCAATTACGACGGCTACGAATGGGGCGACGGGGTATCCTCTCTGGAGGTGACCTTCGACACCGCCAAGGTGCGGTACGTGCTGATCCGCACGGATACCAAGCGTCCCATGGGTATCGGTGAGATCGAGGTCTACGGCTGATCCGACAAAAAGAAAAAATAATTGAAGAAATTCCCCGCTTGGGCGTAATGAACGGTGAGTTTTTGCGTGTATATGGGTGAAGGCTCTCGAAAGGAGGCTTACGTATGCGTAAAGATGATGAAAGGCTTGCCGTTCCTACCCCGGGCGGGGATGCTTTGTCGGAGGTGCCCGTCGAGGTTCGGCCTCTGCACGGGGTCCTGTTCGTGCTGGCTTGCCTGGCGGTGGCGGTCTGCTTGCTGATCTTCACGGTGTGGGCGGTCATTCTGCTGACCTACACGCCCGGAGATCCCGAGCAGGCGGGGATGGGAGAGATCGGCGTGATGATGGGAGAGCTGGGAGCGGCCTTTATCGTGCTGATGCTGCGGGGGATATTCCGTCCCGTTTGGCTCTTGGGGCTTGCGCTGTCGATAGTCTTGGCTGTGCGGCGGCGGGGGAAGCCTCGGTGGCTGTGGGTCGCCTCGCTTTGTATGGCGGGGGGACTTGCGGTGATGGGAGCGGTCATGCTGGTTTGGATATGACACTCAATAAGGAGGCTGTTATGGATACGAATGAAAAGTTGGATCGGATCATGCCGCCCGTCAAGGCGGAGAAAAAGCATATTGCCCTGTTCGTGATCGCCTGTGTGCTGTTGGCGGTTTCGGCGGTTCTCGCCTGCTTTCTGATGGCGGTGCATCTGGATCCGCCGCAGGTGGAGACCCCCGTGGGGGATCCCTTGGCGATCGGGGCTCTGCTGTTGGCGGGGGCCGCCTACGGCATGGCTATGCTGATCGCGCTGGCCTTGTTCGTGATCAACTGGCTCTGCGGGATGGTGATCATGGCTCTGCTGGCCATGGAGCGGAGGAACAAGCCCAAGTGGCTGTGGGTGGCGTCGCTGACCGTGGCACTGGTCAGTCTCTTGCCCGCGGCCATGGTGGCGGTGGCGGTAGCGGCGTAGGCCGGAGGGTGAGAATATGGACGAAAAACCATCCGTCAAGGTCAAGAAAAGCCACATCGTTCTGCTGATCTTTGCCTGTGTATGCCTGCTCATCGCTCTGAAGGGGGCAAAGGATCTTTCGGAGGTCTTCCTGTTGGCCGAGACTCCGACCTATCCCTCCGACGTGGGGGCGGCAGGGCTTTTCGCCATCCTGCTGGGGGAATCGTTGCGGGGATTTGCTCTGACTGTTCTGTTGCTGGGATTTGTGCCTTACCTATGCGGCGGGCTGGTGCTTTCCATCGTGCTGGTTTCCCGCAGACGGGATAAGCCCGCTTGGCTGTGGGGGGTATCGCTGGGATTGGCTGTCCTGTTCGGGCTGATCGCGGTGGGACTTGTATTGGCTTGGATTTTGGTATAAGATAAAATACCGTCTCGGCGGGGCTCTGGGGAGTCCGTCGGGGCGGTTTTTGTCAAGAGGGCCGGTTGGGTCGGGCTCGTTTTTTGGCGCTTTTTGTCGTCGCGGCGCATACACTGTGGTGGGGGGCGGTACGCCCTCAACCAATACTGCAAGGAGGATAATCTATGGCAACCTTTCAGAACCAAGCGACGCTGACCTACGGTGGCAATGTGACCACCTCCAACGTGGTGACGGGGGAGCTGCAGCAGGCGGTTTCCGTGGCGAAGTACGCCATCAACGACACCTACACCCAGGGAGAGGTACTGACCTACGTGATCAGTCTGGTGAATTCCGGGACGACACCCTTGACCGAGCTGACCGTGACCGATAATCTGGGGGCGTACGTCCTGAACGGGAACGATCTTGTGCCTCTGGACTACGTGACGGACTCTCTTGCCTACTACGTGGGCGGTGTCCTTCAGTCCACACCTGTGATCGCCGCGACGGATCCCTTGGTGGTGACGGGAATCACCGTGCCTGCGGGGGGGAATGCCTTTCTGGTGTATCAGGCGCGGGTCAATGAGTTTGCGTCTCCCGCCCAGGGTGGGAGCGTGACCAACACGGTCACCGTCACGGGGACGGCTCTGCCCGCGCCCATCACGGCCTCCGAGACGGTCACCTCCGACTCCGAGGCCTTCCTGACCATCGGGAAATCTCTGAATCCCACAACCGTCTCCGAGGGTGATCGCCTGACCTACACCTTCGTGATCCAGAACTTTGGCAACACTCCCGTGGTGACGACCGATGATGCCGTGGTCACCGACAACTTCGATCCCATCCTGTCGGATCTGGCCGTGACCTTCAACGGCGCGGTCTGGGCCGAGGGTGTCCAGTACACCTACGACGATACCACCGGGGCTTTCGCCACCATTCCCGCCAACATCACCGTGCCCGCCGCCACCTACACCCAAAACCCTGCTACGGGGGCGTGGAGCGTGGTGCCGGGGGTGAGTACCTTGGTGGTTGTGGGGACTGTGTGAGCTTCGGCCACGGAAAACTGGAAGATTGGGGGCTGTCCTGCGGGACGGCCCTTTTGGTCTTGCGTGCTTGCTATAAATGTGATATAATAAATAAAAACGAGAAAATTTTTACAGGTTTTCGGATTTTTGTCGACTGTACAGGTGAAGGAGCTATCAGAACATCTGTAAAGGAGGTGCGGCATGGAGCTTCAAACCCAAGCGGCTATGAGTGACGAGCAGATCGTGGAGCTGTACTGGCAGCGGGATGAGCGAGCTATTCAAGAGACCGACCGCAAGTATCAGCATTTTCTGCTGACGGTTGCCCACAACATTTTACGGGACGCGCAGGACTGTGAGGAATGTCTGAACGATACCTATCTGGGGGCGTGGAACGCCATCCCGCCCGCGCGGCCGAAGGTCTTGCAGGCCTTTCTGGCCACCATCATGCGGCGGACGGCCATTGACCGCTACAAGGCGGGAAAGCGGCAGAAGCGGATAAGCTCCGAGCTGACGGTGGCCCTCTCCGAGGTGGAGGAGCTTCTGACCGACGGAAGCGACCCCGCCGCCGAGCTGGACGCCCGTGAGCTGGGGCGGGTCATCAGCGCATACATCCGCTCCCTGCCCAAGCGGCGGAGGTATATCTTCATGAGTCGCTACTATATGGCGCGGCCTATTGGAGAGATCGCGAGACTGCTGGGCTGTAGTGAGTCCACCGTCAACAAGGAGATTGCGGCGATCAAGTGCGATCTGAAGGAAAAGCTGGAAAAGGAGGGATATTCTCTATGAAGGAGCAGGAATTCTTGGACGCGGTCAGCCACATTGAGGCTGACGTGGTGGAGTCTTTTGTGGCCATGGATGCCCGACTGCAAAGGAAGGCGGGGCGCTCCAGGGCCGGGATCGTCTGGACACGGATCGGTGCGGTGGCGGCTTCCGGTCTGATTCTTGTGCTTGCGTTTTTGACAAGCATAGGAGATGCAAGCATCATTGCCACCGCGGTGATGAATTACGGGCCGGCAATTTCTCTGCCGATACTCATTGCGATCTTCCTGTCATTTGGCTTTTCCTTCACGAAAAAAGAGAAAACTCCATCGTCTTTGCTGTTAACAAACGGTATTCTATTGACGGCGATCAATGCTTTGAATATTTTCGGAGTCTGTTTATACTCCATATATGCGGGTATCAACATGATCGGCAAGCTCCCAATCATATTGGTCAGCTCGAACGTGGGCCTGTGTTTATCTCTCGGTATAGGTATGGCGATCATCCGAACCAAAAAAGAGTGGTGGCAGAGGCTGATGCTGTATCTGTTGCTTTTGATGATCTCCGTGATCGCTTCATGCTTGGCGCATAATACCATGGCTATGCTTATGAACGGTGACGCGTTCACGGCTTTGTAAAAAAAGCAATCGTACGGAAAAAGGCGATACCCGCGTGGATATCGCCTTTTTTTTATGGGGGATCAGACCACCCGAACCAGCACTCCGTCCCCCGCGGCCATAGTAAAGCTGCCGTCGCAGGTCTCCCACGCGCCCGTAGCCTTGTTGAGCTTCTCCAGCCCTCCCTCGGCCTTCACGGTAACGGTCACGGCGTTCTTGTAGTCCTTATTGACCAGCATACACTTATCCCCCGCGAAGAAGCCCGCCACGAGGCTTCCACCTTCAATAGCGGTGTACTTGCCGTAGCCCGCGAAGGGAGTGGTCAGCTCGTCGGGGTCGCCGCCTACGTGGAAGACGGCCTCGGAGGTCATCTCCCCCTCTCCGCAGATGCCATTGTAGAGGGCTTGGAGGTCGGCGTTGATGGCCTTGACGATCTCGTACTTCTCGCCCCTGGTGCCGTCCGAGAGGATGATGCCGTTGTGGTACGACCAGGGCTCGGTGTGGGCGGTGCCGGGGGTCCAGTAGGTGAAGTAGGAGATGAGGGTGGAGCCGTAGGCCAGGGCGGTGAAGGCCTCCCAGCGCACCTCGGCCTCGGTGGGCCAGCGGTAGTGCCAATGCTCCACCAAGAGGATGATGTCCATCCACGGCACGCCTCGCTTCATGGCGTTACTGCGGATGATCTCCAGGTTATCGTAGTAGTGGGCTCCGTTGGACTCGGCGAAGAGCTTGTTCTCCCAGCCGTTGCGGACACGGTTCTCGTCGCTGACGCGGGCGGGGGTCAGACCCTCCAGGGAGTCCACCTCTCTCTTACTGAGGTTGTAGTGATCGTAGGAGAGAACGGTGGGATGGACAATGTCGAAGTAGCCGTCGATGTGGCGCTGGTAGCGCTGTGCGAAGGTCTCGCCCTCGGCGGGGGGAACGGCGTGGAAGGGGAGGAGGTTGATGTACTCCCCGTGCTTGGGATCGTGGGTGTTGAGGTAGTCGGCCACCCGCCCCAGGGTGGGGAAGTAATCGTCCAGGGGCTCGTCCTTGATGAAGAAGCGGTTGACGGCGGGGTAGTCGGCGTAGTCGGAAATGACGGCATCCAGCAGGGCCTCCCAGCCCTCCTCACCTGCCAGGGCCTGCCCGATGCGGTAGTCGCCCACGTTGGCCTTGAGGCCCAGCTCCTCGCACCAGCGGAGAACCTGCTGATTGGTCTCGGGGCCGTAGCTGCATTCGATGATGTTGAAGCCCGCCTCCTTGGCCTCTATGAGACGCTCCTTGGAGAGGAATTCGGGGCGGATGCCGTACCAGTAGGTGATGGGGTAAAGCTTGGTCATAGCAGACTCCTTTCGGGGGAAAAAATGAAGAATGAAGAATGAAAAATGAATAATGGTGGATGGAAACCTTCGGTTTCCTGCGATTTCGTTGTATAATGAATGGACAAATCCGTAGGATTTGCACCGAAACTATTCACTATTCATTATTCATTATTCATTATCAAAGAACGGGGTCGGGGCAAATTCCCGACCCCGCGCAGGGTTTTTATTGGTTGGATCAGCTGATGCCGTTCTTCTTCTCGAACAAACGGATCTTGGACTGGAGGGCTCGGTCTACGGATCTCTGCTTGCCTGCGTAGACGGCGGCGAACTCACGCTTGGCCTGCATGGCCTCGGCGAAGGACTGGAGCATGACGCTGCCCAGGGGCAGGTTGTAGGCCAGGATGAAGGAGTTATCGAAGTTGTCGTGGATGATATCGATGATGGCGGCGGCCTTCTCGTCATCTACGCACTGCACCTGGAGGCACTCCTTGTAGTACACGGGAATGAGGACCTTGGCGGTCTCGCGGTTGAGCACCTCGACTACGGTGGAGATGAAGGCCAGATCGGTGGAGGTAGCCAGGATGGCACCCATCTCGGTGGTATCGTGGGCGGAGGTGGTGTACTTCTTATCCGACGCGAAGAGCATGGGGTAGGGAAGCACGGCGGCATCGCCCTCCATCTGACGGAGGATGGCGTTCTCCAGGGAGCCCAGACGCTGGTAGCCGACGATGAGGCACTCGTCCTGGGTAAAGGCGGTGAGCAGATCGGCATCGGTGGTGAGAGCTACGCTGGCGCTATCGTTGTTGAAGAGAGTGCCCATGGCGTTGGCCAGCTGGTTAGCGCGGTCGCCCTCGTGAAGCACCACGGTGGGGTAGCCGTCCTCGTCGCGGGAGATGAAGGTGGGATTACCGCTGACAGAGAAGGGGATGGAGCCGCCCCAGAACTCAGGCTCCATGAAGCCGAACTGGTCGCCCTTGTCCTTGGTGCCGTTGAGGTTCTTGTCCACGTACATATCCGAGATGATCTCGTTCATCTTCTCATAGGTCCACTCGAAATTGGTGACCACGTCGTAGAGCTCATCGGCCTTGCGGTTGTAGTGATCCAGGTAGATCTGCTTGTTGAGCAGGAGCAGATGGGCATCGCGGAGGATGTCGATGAAATAGTCGCCTGCCAGGACGTACTGATAACCGTCCATGAGGCGGAGGTCATCCATATAGTCCTTGTACCAGTAGGGACGCTCGAAGTCGAAGACGCAATCCTCGTCCAGGACGTTGCGGAAGTTGCCCTCGATGAGCAGCTCGGCGTAGGCGTAGATATCGTTGATGACCAGATCGTACTCGTCGGTGCCCGAGGTGGTGAAGCGGCGGATATCGGCGGCGACCGCATTGTAGGCCAGATCGATCTGGGTGAACTGGAGCTCCACGCCCAGGAGCTCTTCCACCTGGATGTTGCGCTCCAGAACGGCATCGTTGACCAGACCGCCGTCGGTCTCGCCGGTGCCCTCGATGAGGAAGTTGGAGTTACCCTTACCCATGGTGGAGATGTTGGTGCTGGTGTAGATGCGGAATTCGCGGCCGTCGTAGTTGACGTTGTCGAAGCGGTGGTCTTCCTCCACCGACTCGCCCTCGGAGTTGGCGCCGGTATCACCGGGCAGGGTGACGTCGGGACCCTCCTGGGTCTCGCCGCAGCCCGTGAATACGACGGCGACCGACAGCAGCGTGATCAGAGCCAGCAGCAGGCTCAGTCTTTTCGTAAATGTTGTCATGAGAAACTCCTTCCAAAGAAGTATAATTTTACCTCTCCATTATCTCACACAAATGTGAGCCAAATTTAAACGATAAATTTACAATTTGTGAACAATGATTCGTGAAAATCCCCTTGCCAAACCCCGTGCAGGTGTGGTATAATGGAGAAAACCCACAAGAAGGAGGATGTAACCATGAAACAACTGCTGGGTAAGGCCCAAGACCCCGCATTCTGGGAAGAGGTCAGAGAGAGCGAGGTTTACCGCCCTCTGCGGGAGGGGCTTTTGGAGAAATGGGAGAAGGAGGCCAAGCACCCCATCCCCGCGCTGAATTACTCCGCCTACCGCCGCTTTCACTACGACGGCGACCGCGACGAGTATGAGAAGCCCTACTTCACCCGCCGCTGCGCGCTGGATGTCTGCGCCCTGCTGACCCTGATCTATCCCGATAAACCGGAATATCTGGTTCAGCTCATGGATCTGATCTACGCCGTCTGCGACGAGTACACCTGGTGTCTCCCCGCCCACCAGACCGAGCTGGGGGTCAACAACAACCGCCACATCGACCTTTTCGCCGCTGAGACGGGGATGTGTCTGTCCGAGATCTACACCCTCCTGGGTGACCGCCTGGAGCCGCTGATCGCCGACCGCATCCGCGTGGAGGTGGATCGCCGCATCATTCAGTCCTTCCTGGATACCACCTTCTTCTGGGAGAGGGTGGGCATGAACTGGGCGGCCGTGTGCATGGGGTCGGTATCCTGTACCTTCATGCTCATGCGCCCCGACCTGTGCGACGGTCTGAAGGAGCGCTTCTGCTCGGCCATGCGGTATTTCCTGGGTGGCTTTGGCCCCGACGGAGTTTGCGAGGAGGGGTTTAGCTACTGGTGCTACGGCTTCGGCTTCTTCACGGTGTGGGCGGATATGTTCCGCACCTTTACCGAGGGGGAGGAGGACTGGTTCAAGCTGGACAAGGTCAAGGCGGTGGCGCCCTTCCTCAGCCGTATGTATCTGACGGGAGGCTGTACCGTATCCTTTGCCGACGCGGGTCGGACGGGGAAGTACAGCCCCGCCATCCTCCACTATCTCAAGGACGAGTATCCCGACACGGTGGAGGTGCCCGATCCCGCTTACATGGAGATGATGGATGCCTGCGGGCGGTGGTGTACCCTTCTGCGGAGCTTTACCTGGCTGAAGGCCGCGTATCTGACCCCCGCCGCCGAGGCCTCGGGGGAGATGACCTACTACGCTCCCTCGGTGAGCTGGCTGGTCAAGCGGGGGAAGGTCTACAGCTTCGCCGCCAAGGGCGGACACAATGCCGAGCCTCACAACCAGCACGATATCGGTTCCTTCATCCTGGCCAAGGACGGTCACCAGATCCTGACCGATCCCGGCAGCGGCGTGTACACCCGCCAGTATTTCTCGGGGCCTCGCTACACCTTTGTGGCCTGCGGCTCCCACGGCCATTCGGTGCCCTACTTCGGCACTCATGCCGATCGCGCCGAAAAGGGCTTCTTCTACGGCTACCAGAAGGACGGAAAGCAATTTTGCGCCCGCGATGTGGTGTTCGAGGGGGATACCTTCTCCCTGGATATTGCCCCCGCCTACGGGGAAGCCTTCGTGCGGAGCGTGAAGCGGGTCTTTACCTTCGGGGAGCAGGGCTTTACCCTGCGGGATGAGTTCGACGTGGAGAGCGGAATTCCCGTCACCGAGCGGTTGGTGTCCCTGACCCCCTTTGAAATCGGTGAGGGCGTCGCCACCACCGATCTGGCGACCTTGGTCTATGATCCCGATCTGTATGAGGTGACCACCTCGGTGGGGGATTTCCGCCCCGAGACTCCCGTGTACTTCCTGGATCTGAAGCTGAAGGAGGGCGTGACGGCCTTTGAGGTAAAGGTCACGGTCTGATGGCGGTGGAGTTCAAATTTGGGTTTGTCGAAGAGATACAAGATACGGAGATACAAGATACAAGATATAGAAACGGAAGCTTCCGTAAGGTTTTTTGCATATCTTGTATCTTTGTATCTTGTAACTTGTATCTCACCGAAAAACTGCAATTTGAAGATTTACCATCTGTTCTCCGCGCATACCAAAAGCCCCTCTCGGATGAGAGGGGCTTTCATGATGAATGAACAGGCAGGTCGGATCAGTAGTTCTCGGCGTGAACCTCGAAGTAGGACTGGGGATGGGCGCAGGTGGGGCAGACCTGGGGAGCCTTGGTGCCCACCACCAGGTGACCGCAGTTGCGGCACTCCCATACCTTGACCTCGCTCTTCTCGAAGACGGCGGCGGTCTCCACGTTGTTCAGCAGGGCGCGGTAACGCTCCTCGTGGGACTTCTCGATGGCGGCCACCAGACGGAACTTGACGGCCAGGGCGTGGAAGCCCTCCTCGTCGGCGGTCTTGGCGAAGCCCTCGTACATATCGGTCCACTCGTAGTTCTCACCCTCGGCGGCGGCCAGCAGGTTGGCGGCGGTGTCGCCCAGGCCTCCCAGCTCCTTGAACCACATCTTGGCGTGCTCCTTCTCGTTCTCGGCGGTCTTGAGGAACAGGGCAGAGATCTGCTCATAGCCCTCCTTCTTGGCGACAGAGGCAAAATAGGTATACTTGTTACGGGCCTGGGATTCGCCGGCGAAGGCGGCCTCCAGGTTCTTCTCGGTCTGGGTTCCTGCGTACTTGTTCATGGTGTTTTCCTCCCTGTTTTGGTAGTATAGATAACTGAGAATGCTGTATCTCACAGTTGATTATAGCATAGATTCTGAGCCTTGTCAAGGCTGTTTATTCGATTGGATGGAATTTTTATTTGGAATTGCTGTGAATATATCCAAATAGGATAGGATTATTTGAAAAAGCCCTTTACAAATTCTGAATTATATGATATAATGGTACAGAATGCAAACCTATATTCAAAAGTTTGAGGTGCTGTATGAGTATTGAAAAGAGCTTTGCGGGCATCTCTTATCGGGGGAGCTTCCGGGATTATCAGCGGCATTTGCTGAGAAAGCTGGAGGAGCGCCTGGATGAGAGAAAGCTGAATATTGTGACGCCTCCCGGAAGCGGCAAGGTTGCCCTTGGCCTGGAGATCGTCCGTCGGATCAAGGCACCCTGCCTGGTCATTTCTACCACCGATATCACCCGCTCCCGTTGGGGGGATTGCTTTGTCAGCTCCTTTTTGCCCGATGAGCTTCGAGGACAGAGAGGGCAGTACGTTTCGTATGATCTGAAGAACCCCGCGCTTTTGACCTCGGTGACCTATGAGACTCTCCACGCCGCCTTTACGAAGTCCGACGTTACGGAGGATGGGCATCGGATCAGCTATGCCGATACCGATATCATCCGTCTCTTGCAGGATTGCGGGATCCGTACCGTTCTGCTGGATGAGCCTCACCATCTGAACAGCCATTGGATGGACTCCCTGGAGAGCTTCCTGGGGGTTCTGGGCGGCGAGTTCCACGTGGTGACTCTGGTTCATACCCCTCCCTACGATTTGCACAGCGATGAGTGGGAGCGTTACGTCAGCCTGTGCGGCGAGATCTCGGAGGAGATCCATATTCCCGAGCTGGTGAAGGGACAGGCCCTCTGCCCCCACCAGGATTACGTGTATTTCAACTACCCGACCAAGGAGGAATCCGCCGGTATTCTGGGCTACCGTACCCGCGTGGACGAGGCAGTTGCCGAGGCGGTGACGCTTCCCTTCATGGCTGAGCTGGGACGCAGACTGGCCAAAATGTACAACCGCAAGAAGACCGACTTCCTGTACAACCATCACGAGGGCGTGGTGGGCATTCTGGAAATGCTTCACGAGTACGGGTATCGGGTGGACATGGGTATGTACGCACACCTGACCGGTCGGAAGACTGTGTCTCCCCTGACCGCCGAGGCCGCTCAGCACGCGGTCAATCTCCTTCTGGAGAGCCAGACCCTGCTGCGTGACGGCGAGAAGGAACAGCTTAAGACCCTCTTTGCGGACTACCGCGTTATGGAGCACGGGTACGTCCAACTGGCTCTGACTCCCAAGGTGCGCCGCACCCTGGTGTCCTCGGTGGGCAAGCTGGACAGCATTGTTTCCATTACTCACGCCGAGCATCAGAAGATGGGAGACTCTCTCCGTGAGGTGATTCTGACCGATCCCATGGCGGACGAGGAGCTGGAGAGGATCGGAACATACGCAGATCCCCAGCACGTAAGCACCTCCTCAGTCTTTGACGTGCTGATCCAGCGGCTTCCCGTGGTGCCTGTGGGTTGCCTGACCCCCTCCTGCGCCATTTTGCCCATGGCCTTGTCTGCAAGATTGAAGGCCTACGGTGTGAAGGAGGGAGAGGTGACGGTGAAGGCCATCAGCAACACCGGTCACGCCTGCTACACCTTCGCGGATCAGACCCGAAAGATGAGCCTGGTCGGCCGTCTCTTCAAGGATGGACACATCCGCCTGCTGGTTGGGTCTGCCGATCTGCTGGGGGAGGGATGGGACGATTCCTTCGTCAACACCTTGATTGTGGCCGCCTTCAATACGTCTGTTGTGGAGATCAACGCCGTCCGCGGCCGCGTGATCCACGCCGGCAAGGAGGAGTCTCGCAAGAGCGCCCATATCTGGCATCTGGTGACCATGGAGCGCGCTTACTCCCTGGCCGACAATCCCAAGCTGAAGCTGGCATCCCGTCTGACCTCGGAATCCGACGGCGGTCTGGCGGTGGATTTCCGCTCCCTCAGCCGTCGCTTTGAGTGCTATATGGGGCCCAATTTCGCCAGCGGAGAGCTGGAAAACGGAATTGACCGCCTGGGCTTGCAGTCCGTGTCTCACACCGATAACATCGATAGCATCAATCAGGTCATGCTGGACAAGGTGAGTCACCGGGATGAGCTGAACGGCGTCTGGCAGACCGCCATGGAGGACACCACCAGCCCCATTCCCGAGGTGCGTGTGCCCAAGGAGGCGAAGGTGCCCGTGTTTACCCCGGGGAATACCCTGCTGCTCCTGCTCTCCTTGGTGGGCCTGTTCGCCGGCCTGTACGGCATTTACTTTATGTTCATGGCTTTGGTTGTATACGTATTCTTCAACCAGGGTCTGGTCGTCACCCTTGCGGTGGTTATGGTGATCATTTTCCTTGTGCTGATTATTATTGCCGTCGTATTCTCTATCCTATATCTACTGTATATACTGCCCTTGCTCATCAGCCATCTCTCAACGGCACTGTCTGTCCGTTCCCTGGCGCGTGGTCTGTTCAAGACCCTGAAGGATATCGGTGAGATCAGCAAGAACGCGGTTCTGATCATGGAGACTCTGCCCGACAGGAAGGGATACCGTCTCTACGTTGATAACTGCAATCCCGACGAGCAGATCACCTTCCAGAAGTCTGCGGCTGAGCTGTTCTCCCCCATTCGTGAGCCTCGCTACATCCTGGTTCGCGGCGGTTGGTTCCACAAGCTCTTCTGGAGATGGTCCGTTGCTTGCCCCTCTGTGATCGCCAGAAGCGACGTGTGGGTCAAAGTCTTTGAGAAGCACATTCGCCGTTCTCTGGGCATCATGAAGTTCCAGTACACCCGCCGCGATCCCGGCCGGAAGTATCTGATCTTCGCCCGCAACAAGTCCTATCTGAACATGCGTAATAAGCCCTGCGAGAAGCGCATCCATCTGCTCAAGAGCGAGCGGAATCTGTAATAAAAAAGATGACCTGCCGCGTTACTGCGGTAGGTCTTTTTTTGAGATCAGAGGAGCTTTTCGTAGGCCACCCGCGGGTCGCCGTTTTCCAGGTGGATGGTGCCGCGATGGGTGAAGCCGTGTTTTTCCAGCATGCGGCGCATGACGACGTTGCCCTCATGGGTGTCGATGCGCAAAGAGGTACGGCCCAGAGAGCGGGCGGTGTCCTCCGCGTGGCGGATGATGGCGGTGGAGACTCCCGTGCCGCGGCTGGCCACAGAGACGGCCACGCGGTGGATGGCGAGATAAGACCACTCACCCGTATCAGAACGGTCGGGGAGGCTCCAGGAGCCTTGCTCGATGACACGGTAGGTGGGCTCGCCGTCGAAGATGAGGGCGAAGGTGCCGACGATCTCACCGTCCAGGGTAACGGCGCGGCTCTGACCGAGGGCGATATCCTCTTCGATCATGGCGCGGTTGGGGGAGCCGTTCTGCCACTGGTTGATGCCCAGGGCGGCGATGGTGCGGCGGGCCTCTTCTATGATGGACATGACGGTGTCCAGATCGTGTCGGGTGGTGGGGCGGATCTGCATGGTGGGTTCCTGCTTTCTTTTTTCTTCGTGCGTGTATTCCTGGGCGATGATGGGATAGAGGCCTTTCCTTTGATTCGGCAAACGCGCTTACGGATCCTTTTTCAGCTCGGCTCTGTATTTCGCCACCAGGGCGTCAAATTCCTTGATATACTTATCCAGCCTGGCCTGTCCCTTGGGGAGATCCAGCCCCGGCTTTCTGTAGCCGCACACGCGGACGTCGTTCCAAATGGTGTCCTCGGTGTTGTACGCCCCCAGGGAGCTTCCCGCGATGTGCGGATATTTGGCGCACATGTAGGCAATCTCCTCGGTGGTGAACATCCCGGCGGGGAAGTCAAAGCGGGTCAGGCTGGGCAGACTTTCCAGAACGTCGGTGTTGCGGTCCTCCAGCTTGATGTTGCGGAGGGTCACGGTCTCCAGGGCGTCCATGCCCCGCATCCATTCCAGGCTCTTCATGGGGTAGGGGGTGTCCATATCGCCGCGGAAGAAGACCTCCTTCAGGGTCTTGGCTCCTTGCAGGGCGAGGGGATCGTAGGCGATCTTTTTGGTGGAATCCAGCCACAGATATTCCAGCTCGGGATTTTTGGACATATCCCAGAGGGTACTGTTGCGGATATTCCAGTAGATGCTAACGCCTTGGAGGTGCTTCAGATCCTCGAGGGGGGAAAAGTCGGATATGAGCTGGCTCTTGAAAAAGCTCAGAAACTCGTACTCCGCACCGTATTTCTCCACGAAATACTCGAAGCTCTTTTGCTCCATCCCGCAGATCTCCAGAATCTTTCTGCTCTTCCCGAAGCTCATCTCGTAGTCCACGTCATCGGGGGACATATCGCAGGGGGAGAAGGCACCGCTGGGGTTGGGCTTGGGACGGGAGACGAACAGGCGTTTGTCGGTGTCGTTTGTGTGGATGAACCAGGATTTTTTCATGAGCTGCTCCTTGGGGTATGGTCAATCTTCCTTTGAAAGATTACTGAAGTGCTTTTTGAATTTTCTCTCTATGAAGGGGGTATATTTTTTGTCCAAAGCCTTGAAATCGAAATGGGCGATGATCTCTGCGATTATGAAGAGGGCGACGTACCCTCCAATGGAAATCGCGTAATATGGCCAAGGGAACGAGTTCAAAAGTCCGATCACCGTAAACAATGCGGGGATGGCTAAAAATTCGATCACTTCCCAGATGATCATGATGATCGTAAAGATGACACCGATGAATTTCAGGAATTTCTTCACTCTGCATTCTCCTTTGCGGTGTGGATGGCGTTACTTCGCATTGTAGCATATTCCCTCCAAAATGGCAATTCTATGCTTGTAAACGAAGTCTATGTATTACGGATCTAAACCAAAGAATGTTATCTTCTTTCACGATATCACCGCCTTCCGTAAAACATTATACCATACTTTCGATCATAAATCAACTATATTTCAGCGCACCAAGCAAACGGTTTCATTCCGTTTGCGCGAAGCGCAACATCATTGGGCGCAAGCCCACATCATTGCGAAGCACATCATTTGCACGAAGTGCAACATCGTTCATTTGCGCCGCGGGGCGGTAATGATGTTGAGCTGACGCTCAAACGATGTTGCGTGCGTTACACGCAAATGAAGTTGTGCCTGCGGCACAAATGAAAAAATCCAAGTCTTTCGACTTGGATTTTTTGGCAGGGGCAGGAGGATTCGAACCCGCGACCCACGGTTTTGGAGACCGGTACTCTACCAGCTGAGCTATACCCCTGTGCAACAGGTGATATTATACCACACTTCTTTGAAAATTGCAAGGGGTTTTGCGAAAAAAGTTTTGCTTTTTTTCGGTTTTTTCTGCCTTTTTCAGGCCAGCTCCACCGTGACGATCTTCTTGGGAGGGATCTCCATGACCAGCTTGCCGTCGGCGAGGGTCAGGTCGGACTGAACGGCCTCGTCCAGATTGGTGAGTCTCGCCTCTGTGAAGGCGGGGGAGATCTCGGCGGTGAGGGTCACGGTCTCGTTTTGGGTGTTGTAGAAGCGGAGGATGGCGGTGTCCCGCTCCTCGGCTTTCTTGAAAGCGGTCATACGGATATACTCGCTGTCAAAACGGACGTAATCGGCGGAGGCGGGGAGTGTGCCCTCGTGCTTGGGCGTACCTACGGCCAGAACGGCGGGGTAGGAGAAGGTGTAGCCCTCGCGGTAGCCTTCCGCGCGGTTGTCGGTGGTATAGGGGATCATGGAATACTCCAGCGTCCAGGTGCCCTTCTTCTGACCCAGGGGGGTGGGGAACACGCCCCAGTCGCCGATCTCGCCCACGGCGCGGAGCAGGGTGACGGCCAGGGTGTTGCGGCCGTCGCGGAGGATCTCATACTCGTGGAGGCCGCGGTTGGCGATCATCAGCCCGTCGGCGGTCGTGTCGGATTCCAGACCCGCGAAGGCCTGACAGCGGTGGGTGTTGCAGGGGTTCTTCCAGATCTCGGAGGGCTGGATATCGCGGCGCAGGATGTCGAACTGACCGTCGGCAAGGGAATACTTGGTGTCCATATCCGAGGTGAACAGGGCGCGGAGGCGGTGGTTCTCCATGCGGTTGACCACCACGGTCTTGAAGTCCACACGGGCGATCTTATCGGAGAGGGTGACGTAGGTGGTGATATCCGCGTCGATGGCCATGGGGACGGTAGCCTTGAAGGTGACCGACCAGGGGGTGATCTCGTGGAGGGAGATCTCGGCCTTGGCGTTTGCGGTGGTCACGGCCACGTCGCCCTTGGCCTGCCAGTAGTTGTAGAGGTCGCCCACGTCGCGGGTGTCCTCAAAGAGGTTCTGGCCTGCGTAGGTGCGGCCGCTCCGCTTGTCGGTGACGTCCACCGTACCGTTTTGGTTGAAGCTCACCGACAGGAACTCGTTTTCCATGGTGCTTTCGGTGTAGGAGACGGCGGTCTTGACGGAGGGCACCTGCTTCTTGACGGTGAAGGTGCGGTAGCCGATGCCGTGGGACTCCACCTGCATCTCCACCTCAAAGCGGTTGACGTAGCGGGGCTGACGGAAGCGATCCTTGGGGAGGGTGTAGGTGAACTGGTTGTGGATGTAGCGGGTCTTTGCGGGGATCTCGCGGCCGTTCTCGTCGAAGATGGCGATGGCGGGGGTCTCGTCGGTGAGATCCAGATCCACGTTGGCCTTGACGGTCAGCACCGACTTGCCCGGCTCCAGGGACAGCACCACGATGGCGGCGTCGCCGTCCACCGCGGAGGTGTTCACGGTGGCAACCAGATGATCCAGCGCTCTGTCCCGCAGCTCCTCGCCGCAGGCGGCGGCCTTGGCGAAGCGGGTCTTCATCTCCTCATAGATCTCGTCGCAGGAGCAGGAGCAGATGGAATCGTGGGGATGGTTCTGCATGAGCTTCTTCCATGCGTACAGGAGCAGATCCTGCTTGTACTCGCCGCCGTTCAGCATGGACAGGAGGCTGACGGGCTCGGTGATGCGCTCCAGGAGGTGCTGGGTGGCCTGGTTCTTCTGCTTGATGTCCACGTGGGAGGAGGAGGTGCTGATGAGGGGGAAGGAGCCTGTGGCCAGCTGGCCGTTCATCTCACCCTCGTAGACGGGGAAGGTGTCCTTGTAGGGGCGGATGGCGTCCACGTAGTCCTTGAAATTGGACTGCTTGACCTCTACCTCGTCCTGCACCTCGTTTGCCAGCTTGATGGCGGCCTGCAGGTCGGTCTGGACGGGCTGGTGGTCACAGCCGTTCATGCCCAGCAGGTGGGGGGTGAGGGCGAAACGGGAGGTGGAGGCTACGATATGGGTCAGACGGTTGCGGAGGGCTTCCTCCTCTGTGGGCAGCTCCATGGCGTTGTGGTACCAGTTGGCGAAGAGGACGGCGATGACCTCGGAGCCGTCGGCACCCCGCCAGATCAGCTCGGAGGTGGTCATGCCGCTCTGCTTGATGATCTGATTATCCGAGCCCACGTCGTTGATGCCGCGGCCGAAAATGGCGTTGTCAAAGCCGAAGCCACGGACGATCTGGGGGGCTTGGGAGATATTGCCGAAGGAGTCGGGGAAGTAGCCCGTCTCCACGGGGGCGGCTCCGATGGCGCGGCAGAGGCGAAGGCCGTAGAGCATATTGCGGACGTTGGCCTCCCCCGAGGTGAGGTATTCATCCTGAAGCACGTACCAAGGGCCCACGTGGATGCGGCCGTCGCGGATGAGCTTCATGAGGCGGTCTCGCATGTGGGGCTTGATCTCCAGGTAGTCGTCGATGACCACGTACTGGCCGTCCATGTGGTAGTAGGTATAGTCGGGATCCTTTTCCATGGTCTCAATGAGGGCATCGAAGAGCTCCACCAGGCGGACGCGGTGCTTTTCAAAGGGTAGATACCACTCTCTGTCCCAATGGGAGTGGGGGATGATATGCAGGATCTTTTTCATGGGAAAACTCCTTTCGGGGCGGTTTTTTCTGTTGCCTGTATTGTACCACAAAAGGGAAGTTTCGTCAAGAGATTGGGTGAATTTTGCGGCGATCGCAGGTATTTTTCAAAAATGTTTCCGCGACACCTTGCAAGTTTGGGAAAGTCATGGTATAATAGAAAAAATATGAGGCAAAGACCGTTTTTCGTATGGGATAGGAGCATATACCATGACCTTTTCACGGATCCTGTTCATCCTCTTCGCCCTGTTTGCCGTGGCGGGCGGGGTAGACTACATCATATCCAACCGCTTGGGCCTGGGCAAGGCCTTTGAGCGAGGCATCACCACCATGGGGCCCCTGGCCTTGACCATGACGGGCATGATGGTGCTGGCACCTCTTTTGGCCGACCTTCTCTCCCCTGTGATCCTGCCGCTGTTCGATCTGATGGGGGTGGATCCCGCCATGTTCGCGGGGTCGCTTCTGGCCTGTGACATGGGCGGCGCGCCCCTGGCTGACCGACTGGCTCTTGACCCCGAGGGGGCACTGCTGGGCGGTATGGTCTGCTCCTCCCTTTTGGGCGTGACGGTCACCTTCACCATCCCCGTCTCCATGGGCATGCTCGGAGCCGAGGATCGCCCCTACGCAGCCAAGGGCATTCTCTGCGGCATCATTACGGTGCCCCTGGGGATTTTCGTGGGGGGACTTGTGGCGGGAATCGCGCCTCTGAAGGTACTGCTCAACCTCTTGCCCACCCTCCTCCCCGCTCTGCTCATCGCCCTGGGGCTTTGGAAATGCGAGCGGGTCATCATCAAGCTCTTTAGCTGGTTCGGGCGGATCATGACCGCCGTGTCGGTGCTGGGTCTGCTGTTGGCTCTGTTTCAGAAGCTGACGGGGTGGGTCTTGATCTCCTCCCTGGCTCCCGTGGAGGATGCCATTTTAGTGGTGGGGGAGATCGCCCTTCTGCTGGCGGGGGCATTCCCCATGATGCACCTCATTGCCAAGCTCCTGAACCGCCCCCTGCTGGCCCTGGGGCGCAGGCTGGGGGTCAATGCCGTATCGGTCACGGGGCTTCTGACCACCACGGTCAACTCCATCGCCACCTTCGACACCGTCAAGGATATGGATCCGAGAGGCAAGGTGCTGAACATGGCCTTCGCCGTCTCGGCGGCCTTCGTCTTCGGGGATCATCTGGCCTTCGCGGGGGGATGGGATCCCGAGGCCATCCCCGCCATGATGGCGGCCAAGCTGACGGCGGGGGTGACGGCACTCGCCCTGGCTCTCGTAGTCACCCGCCGCTTGCGGGGTGAGGAAATTCCCCCAAAGGAGGGCTCACAGTCTCCCTCCGCCTCCTGAATCCGGAACTCTTTCATACAAGTCTATCATACACCAAATTTACCACGAAAGGACACGATCATGAACTACGCCAAGCGTTTTCTTTCCGTCATTCTCGTTCTCGTCACCCTTCTTTCCCTCTGGATCATCCCCTCTGCCGCCGAGGCCGCCGAGGACGAGATCACCATTCTCTTCACCCACGACCTGCACTCCCACCTTCTCCCCGCGGCCAACGAGACGGGGGGCGGTGAGTACGGCGGCTACGCCCGCCTCATGACCGTCATCAAGGAGCAGAAGGCCCTGGATCCCGACGCCATTCTGGTGGACGGCGGTGACTTTGCCATGGGCTCCCTGTTCCAGACCGCCTACCCCACCTCGGCCATTGAGCTTCGCATGATGGGGGCTATGGGCTTTGACGCCACCACCTTCGGCAACCATGAGTACGATTACCTCCAGAGTGGTTTGAAGTCCATGCTGAATGCCGCCGTAGCCAGCGGGGATCCTGTGCCTCCTATCGTCTGCGCTAACTACCTGCCTCCCGTGGAGGGTCAGGAGGGCTACGACGCCACCCTGTGGGAGGCCTACAACGCCTACGGTGTCAAGGACTATATCATCCTGGAGCGGGGCGGTATCCACTACGTCCTCTTCGGCATTTTCGGCTTCGACGCCGATGACTGCGCTCCCAATTCGGGCATGGTATTTGAGGATCCCGCCACCAAGGCCGCTGAGGTGGTAAGCGCCGCCGTGGCCGAGTGTGAGTCCAAATATGGCGTCCATCCCGTGGTGGTCTGTCTCTCCCACAGCGGCACCAGCGGCGGTAAGGGCGAGGACTACGAGCTGGCCGAGGCCGTGGAGGGCATCGACGTCATCGTGTCGGGCCACACCCACACCACCCTGCGGGAGCCCATTACCGTCAACGGTACCCTCATCGTCTCCGCCGCCGAGTACGGCCGCAATCTGGGCGTGCTGAAGCTCCAAAAGGATGGCGACGGTGTCACCCTCAAGAGCTACGAGCTGATCCCCATTGACGAGAACGTGGCCGACGATCCCGCTATCGCCGCCTTGGTGGAGGGCTTTAAGGCCGACGTGGAGGGGGATTATCTTTCCAAGTACGGCTACACCTTCGACAAGGTGCTGGTGAATAACCCCTACACCTTCGATACGGTCAAGCAGGTATCCGCCACGCCCCATGAGTCTACCCTGTGCAATATCTTCTCGGATGCCTACAAGCGTGCCGTGGAGCAGGCCACGGGGAAGAAGGTGGACGTGGCCATCACCGCCGCAGGTGTCATCCGCGGAAGCCTCCCCGTGGGGCAGGTTACCGTCTCCGACGTGTTCAACGCCGCCTCTCTGGGCGTGGGCACCGAGGGCGAGCTGATCGCCATCTACGTGACGGGTAAGGATCTGAAAAACGCCATCGAGCTGGACGCCTCGGTTCAGCCTCTCATGAAAACCGCCCAGCTCTTCATGTCGGGGGTGGAGTATTCCTTCAATCAGAACCGCATGATCTTCAACAAGGTGGACTACGCCATGCTTCGGAATGAGGACGGTACCCTCACCGAGATCGAGGATGACAAGCTCTACCACATCGTGGCGGGTATGTATATGGGTCAGATGCTGGGTTCTGCCGAGGAGACCTCCATGGGCATCCTCACCATCACCCCTCGGGACGAAAGCGGAAATCCCATTGCCGTGGAGGATCTGGTGAACTACGTGGTCAAGACCGAGAGCGGGGCCAACCTCAAGGAGTGGTACGCCATCGCTGACTACCTCGACAGCATGGAGGGCGATCTGGACAGTCGCTACGCCCAGCCCGACGGCCGCAAGGTGGTTTACAAGAGCTTGAATCCCGTGAAGCTCCTGCGGAATGCCAATATCTTCACCTATATCGTGCTGGTGCTGATCATTGGAATCATTACCGCTGTCGTGTTCATCGTCCGCGCTGTTGTTCGCAAGGTCAAGCGGAAGAAGGCGGCGAAGGCTGCCTAAAGATTACAGAAAAAAGAGGTGCGTCATGCTCCAAGGCCTCGCCATCTGGCATTACCCCCACCGCTCTATGGTGGACAACATCTACTACTTCGCCGCCCTGGGTCTGGACTCGGTGAGCGTCCACGGGGCGCAGTTCGTGAATGCCATTTCCGACCCTGCCGTATGGGATGCCATCGCGTTGGCTGTCCGCGAGACGGGGGTGGTGTTCACCGTCCACTACTGTCTCCCTCGCAAGCACGATCCCGAGGCCGTGGCGGTCTTCGAGGCCGGTATCCACGCCATCGCGGCATGGCAGAGGGCCCACGGGAGCATTGCGGTGCTGTCCTTTGACGTGCCCCAGCCCATTCGCGGGGGGGCCGGCATCGGCTCCTATCTGGACTTCGTGCTGGAGACCGTCCCCGATTGCCGCGTGGCGGTGGAGGACTTCGGTCTGAATGCCGCCGAGCGGGAGCAGATTGCTCACTTGAAGGGGAAGGATCGCTTCGGCTATCTGGTGGATATCGGGCATCTGTTCCTCCGTATGCGGGGGGAGAATACGAGCGGGAAGACCCTGTTCACCAACGCACCCGAGGAGTGTCCTGTGAGCAAGGCCCCCGATGCCGCTGCTTTTGCCGCCGCGCTGGCGGGGAAGGACTTCCCTGTTTTTGAGATGCACCTTCACAACAACGATGGAGTGGATGATCTTCATTGGTTCCTGGAGCAGGGAAGTCTGGACGTGCCCGCCGTGGCGAGGGCGTTGAAGGAGATGGGATTCAACGGAGTCCTGACCGTGGAGAGCGCGCCGGGATTTCGGTTTGAGTGTCGGGGGAAGGACGCCGACGAGGGGATCGTGAAGACGCTGAAATACTGGAAAAGGTGTTGTGAGATATGAGAAAAGACCGAGGGGCGGGGTGCTCCTCGGTCTTTGATTTTGAATTTTGAGATCACTTCTCGGGATCCAGATACTTCCACATCCCGATGAAGTAGTTGATGCCCGACCAAACCGTGAAAAGAACGGTCAGCCCGCCCGTCAGGTAGGACAGGGGGACGTTGACGGTCCACCACGCGGGGAGCAGCTCCCCCAGGGCGGGAATGGCGTAGAGGGCAGGCTCGATGAATACGGTGCTGATGAATACGATCTGCATGACGGTCTTGATCTTGCCCAGCAGGTTGGCGGCGACCACGGCACCCGCCGAGGTGGAGGCCACCAGGCGCAGGGAGGTGACGGCCAGCTCGCGGAAGATGACCACCAGAAGCACCAGGGTAAAGAACAGGCGCAGGGCGTTGGTGTTGGCGCGGTAGACGATGACAGCCAGGGCGCCGATGACCATGAACTTGTCGGCCAGAGGATCCATGAGCTTGCCGAAGTCGGTGACCAGGCCGTACTTACGGGCGATCTTGCCGTCCAGCATATCTGTGAACGAGGCGGCGATGAAAATGGCCACGCCGATGAGGCCGCTGATGATGGGATCCAGTACCGAGGCGGGAAGCATCATCACCACGATGAAGACGGGGACGAGGCAGACGCGCAGGACAGTCAGCTTGTTGGGTAGGTTCATGCCTTTTTTCTTTTGGTTGGACATGGAATGTCACCTCACTTTTGCAGTTTCGGGTGCTGTGGATCGCTTTGCTTGGAGTCATTATACCCCAATATTGTTGCGGGAGTTTGAATTCGACGGAAAATTTTTACTCAGGCGTTCTCGGGCTTCATGGCAAAGCCGTACACGTCGTAGTCCACCACCTCGCGCACCTTGACCTTGACCATAGAGCCGGGGGCTATGCGCTCCTCGCCGTTATAGCGGAAGAAGACCTTACCGTCGATGTCGGGGGCATCCTCGGAGGAGCGGCCGTAGTAGCACTCGTTGACGGGGTCGTAGGCCTCGCACAGCACCGTGATGACGGAGCCGATGCGGGACTCGTTGCGGGAAGTGTTGATGTTCATCTGGGTGCGCATGAGGATGTCCATTCGATCCTGCTTGACCTGCTCGTCGATCTGATCCTCGAAGTCGTAGGCGGGAGTGCCCTCCTCGCGGGAGTAGGTGAACACGCCGGCATGCTCGAACTTGGCTTCGGTGATGAACTCGGCCAGCTCGTTGAAATCCTCTTCGGTCTCTCCGGGGAAGCCTACGATGAAGGTGGTGCGGATGACCATGCCCTCCACGGTGCGGAGCTTGGCGATGACGTCGCGGATGGTCTGACCGTTTCCGTGGCGGTTCATGGCCTTCAGCATACGGTCGCTGATGTGCTGGAGGGGGAGGTCGATGTACTTGAGGAGGCGGGGATTGGTCTTGAACTCCTGAATCAGCTCGTCGGTGATCTTGTCGGGGTAGCAGTACAGAACGCGGATCCAGGGGATGCTCGTCTCCTCGGTGATCTTACGGATCAGCTCGGCCAGGGCGTAGCGGCCGTAGAGATCCTTGCCGTAGCGGGTGGTATCCTGGGCTACCAGCGTCAGCTCCTTGATGCCCAGGGCGTCCATGTCCTTGGCCTCGGCCACCACGTCCTCCATGGGACGGGAGCGGAACTTGCCGCGGATGGAGGGGATGGCGCAGTAGGTGCAGCGGTTGTCACAGCCCTCGGCGATCTTAAGGTAGGCGGCGTAGTCGGGGGTGGTCAGCACACGGTCGCCCCCCAGACGGACGGTGTTCTTGTCCTCAAAGGAGCAATACTTCTCGCTTGCGGGGACGTTCTTGCGCTTGGCCTGCTTTTCTACTGCCTTGATGGCGTCCACGATGTTGTGGATACTGCCCACGCCCAGAAGGGCGTCCACCTCGGGCAGCTCCTCCAGGATCTGCTCGCGGTAGCGCTCGGCCAGACAGCCTGTGACGATGATGCCCTTGAGGGAGCGGTTCTCCTTGAGCCAGGCCTCGTCCAGGATGTTGTCGATGGCCTCTTGCTTGGCGCTTTCAATGAAGGCGCAGGTGTTGATGATGATGATGTCCGCGTCGATATCCTCCGAGGTCAGCTCGTAGCCTGCGGCCACCACCTCGTGGAGCATGACCTCGGTATCCAGCTGGTTCTTGGGACAGCCGAGGGAGATGAATCCGATCTTCATATATGATTTCCTTTCGTTTGGGGAAGTGCCTATTCGTTCACCCTATATGATACCACAAAAGCGGGGAATTGTCAAGGCGGGGCGGGAAACTTTCACGAGATGAAAGAAAAAAGCCTTGACTTTACAAGGCCTTTGTGCTATAATTCGACGTGAGGCCCTTGGGTCTCCGTAGGGGTCGTGCTGACCTCGGTCATATCTGACTCTGTCAGAGGCGGTCGCTTGCTTGGTGTTTCATCAAGGAAGCCCAAAATATCTTTTGCCTTCCTTGGTGTTTGACACGAAGGGAGGTGATGATGATGGAATACGTTACATACGACGATCTGATCAAGATTGCTATGCTCATTCTTGCCATCGTCTCTTGTTATCTGCAATACAAGAATCAGAATAACAAAAAAAGATAACCGCCTGTCTCCAAACTAACGGTTATCTTTTTTAACTTTTAGCCAAGGAAGCAACCGTCAAGGCACCCCCTACGTCATTATTATACCGCATTTGCGGTGCTTTGTCAAGACTCTTTTGAAATTTTTCACCGCTTGCGGTGTTTTTTTGTTTTGGCCCGAAAGGCCGATGCGGTCGCCGTATCGGCTCGTGGGTCGGATCGCCTCGCCCTCCCCCACAAATATGAAGAAATATGAAGAATGCTCCGCAGTCCTTGCGCGGCGGCGGGTTTTGTGGTACAATGGATGTCGAAAAAAGCAAATTCCCAAAGGAGGCGATCCTTATCTCATTCCTGGAAACCCTCATCGAGGCCACCGCCTGGGGCATGGAGAAGCCCAAGGCCTACGGCCCCTTCCATTTGATCTTTACCTTCGTCGGTCTGGCCGTCTGTATCCTGCTGGCCTACCTGCTCCGCCACACGGGGAAGCGGGGGAACAAGGCGGTCCTGCTTTCGGTGGGCATCTTCCTCGCCGTCACCGAGATCTACAAGCAGCTGTTCTACTACTACTACATCGGGGATCACACCTACCAATGGTGGATCTTCCCCTTCCAGCTCTGCTCGGTGCCCATGTACCTCTGCCTCATCGCGCCCTTTCTGAAGGAGGGGAAGGTGCAGTCGGCCATGTACCATTTCATGACCACCTTCAACCTTTTGGGCGGTATCATGGCCTTCATCGAGCCGTCGGGGATCGTGCATGAGTACTGGACCCTGACCCTCCACGCCTTTCTGTGGCACATGATGCTGATCTTCGTGGGCTTCTACCTCATCGCCTCGGGACGGGGGGCCAAGACTATGAGGGACTACCGCTCCTCGGTGGTGCTGTTTCTGGCACTGGCCGCCATGGCGTTCATCATCAATCTCATTTTCTGGGTGCCCTCGGATGGGGATATCAAGATGTTCTACGTAGGCCCCGCCATCTCGCCCTTGGCGGTGTTCGAGCAGATCGCCACCACCTGCGGGTGGTATGTCAACACCCCCATCTATCTGGCGGCGGTGTCTCTGGGGGCGTATCTGATCTTTTTGCCCGTGTATCTGTGGGAACGGAGGAAGGAGAAGGCCCTGCCAAAAGAATGAAGTACAAGCAGAGTCGGGCCTCGCGCTCGGCTCTGTTTTGCTGTCGGGGCTCACGCAGACCGAGAATAATTCTCACAATATGCGTTATTGCAATTTGGAAGGAAATGTGGTATCATAGAGTCACCGGTAAAAAACCTCACCCGCGCGGGGAATGAAAGGAAGAAACTATGAAACTGAACATCGGTGAAAACCTCCGCCGACTGCGACGTGCCGCCGACATGACCCAGGAGCAGCTGGCCGACAAGCTGGGGGTGGCTTACCAGTCGGTGAGCCGCTGGGAGAATGGGACTACCTATCCCGATATGGAATTTCTGCCTGTGCTGGCGGGGATCTTTGGGGTGACGGTGGATGAATTGATCGGGATGGAGGAGAGTAAGAAGAAGGAGCAGATCAGTGAGCGGTTCCGTGAGTACAACAATCTTTGTTACAGTGATACGCCCGATCGGGATGCCATCGTTGCCTTGATACGAGAATTGAAACGGGACTGCATGACGGATTCTGCTCTTTCCGCGCATTTGTGGCAGCTTTTCGGATTCGCTCATTGGAACGCAGAGTCTTTGCTCAAGTGCCCCGATGTTCTCGCAGAACTGCGGCTTGCCGCCGAAGAAATACTGGAAGGGAACTACGAGCGATTGCTGAAGGATGCTGTGGTGGAGCATATGAGCTACATCGAAGACGACGAGCATATTGAGACGTTTTTGGACAAGTATGCCACCGAGCATGATCTGACCAAGGATACCCTTTTGTTCGCCCGCTATCGGGGACGAGAGGAGTGGGACAAGGCTGATGCTTTGCGGCAAAAGCAATTGTTTTCTATGATTCAAAATCAATTTTTCAATAACGGTTTGTTTCGCATAGCGAACCGTCCCAATGATGTACGCGAGTGCTTGCAGATCAACACCATGCTGATGAATTTTCTCCACAATCTCTGCGGCGTGACCCCCGATCCCACCCATCCCATCACGGGAGACGGCTCCGTAGATCTGTTTTTGTCCGAGCGGTTGAATTTGGGCCTCCGCCGCGCCTGCTATCTGGCATCCACCGGAGATCCCGAGGGGGCTTTTGTGGTGTTGGAGGATACGGTGTCCATGTTGGAGAAGGCTATGAGCCTGTCCAATGGAACCATGTTGACCTGTACAAGCATCAGCTTGGAGGGGGAGTCCTTTGAGATTTGGCATGAATTAAAGGAGGAAGAGGGAGTATGCAGACCATTTTTGCGGTTGTATCGCCCTCGCTTTGGGGAAGTTGAGTATGTTGCAACCATTGGCTTTGGTTTTCCCATCTTTGCCCTCACCTCCCCCACGGGCTGGGAATGGTTCGACCCCATCCGCAACGACCCCCGCTATGCCACCTATGTGGAGCGGGTCAAGGCGGTCTTCGCCCCCGTTGTGGAGGATAAGCCCGAATAAAAAAGGACGGAGAGCCTTTACCGAGATCACTCGGCGGCTCTCCGTCGCTTTTTAATGATGGTGGTGATGATGCCCTCCGCAGGGCTCGCCGATGGATTCCACGCGGCACTCCACTTCCCCGCAGACCTCGTCGGGCGTTTCGGTCTCAATGGTGGCGTGGGTGATGCCATGCTCGGCCAGCTCGGCGCGGATGGCGGCCTTGGCGGCGGCGGGGTCGCCGTCTATGACGGCGTGGAGGGTGGCGTAGTGGCGGGTACCGTCCAGGGAGCGGATGTGGACGTGGTGGATGCTCACCACCCCCGCCAGCTCGGTCAGATGGTGGGAAAGCTCCTCCACGGTCACCCCATCGGGGGTCTTTTCCAGGAACAGATCCAGTATTTCCTTCAGATTTTTCAGCGCGTGGACGAGGATAAAGACCGCCACGCCGACGGACATGAGGGGATCGAGGAACACCCAATCCGTGAAGCGCATGACCAGAGCCCCGATCAGCACCACGATCCAGCCCAGCACGTCCTCCAGCATGTGGAGGTTCACCGCCCGCTGGTTGAGGGAGTCCCCGTGGCGGGTGAAGAGGGCGGCGGCGAGGTTGACCGCCACACCCACCACGGCGAAGATCAGCATACCGTTGTAGTGGATGGGGGTGGGGTTCAGCAGTCGCAGGATGGCGTTGTAGATCACGAGGCAGGAGCCTGCCAGCAAGATCACGGTGGTGATGAGGCCGCCCAGCACCGAGTAGCGGGCGTAGCCGTAGGTGTGGGTGACGTCGGGTTGCTTGCGGCTCTTGCGCTCCAAAAAGAAGGACAGACCGATCCCCGCCGCGTCACCGAGGTCGTGGATCGCGTCGGAGAGGATGGCCACGCTGCCCGTGAGGATGCCGCCGATCAGCTCGAAGACCGAAAAGAAGAGGTTGAGGAGAAAGGCGGTCAGGATGCGGGCGGCGGAGGTGGGGGAGTGGGGGTGATGGTGGTGGGACATGGCGGGGCTCCTTTGAAGATACAAGATACAAGATACGAGATACAAGATATGAGAGGGGAAGCTAATCCGATCGGCTGGGGGATTTTGGCCCTTGACAGGTGTTTTTAAATGTGGTACAATATATCCGATACCAAACATATTGTTCTGTATCATTCTACACCCTCGCGGGGGAAAATGCAACAACCAAACCTTGCGGGGTGTCCGTTACCGAACAAAATTCCCAAACTGTATGGAGACAAAGCCATGGACAGACGTCAGCAAAAGACCCGACGCGCCATTTTCGCGGCCTTTCAGACCCTTCTGGAGACCAATCGCTATGACCGCATCACGGTGCAGGACATCATTGACGAGGCCGACGTGGGACGGAGCACCTTTTATGCCCATTTCGAGACCAAGGAGGCTCTGCTGGAGGCTTTTTGCGGGGACGTTTTCTTCCATCTGTTCGGGGAGAACGCCTGTCACTTCACGGGAGACGGGGAGGGGCTTGCGGGCAAGCTCACCCACATCCTGTGGCATATCCGCGAGGAGCAGAGACACCTGTCGGCCATCCTGCGATCCGACGGGCGGGAGGTCTTCTTCGGTTACTTCAAGGAGCATCTGACCGCCCTGTTCGAGGCCGAGTGGGGAGACTCCGCCGACCTGCCTCGGGAGTACCGCCTCCGTATGCTGGCGGCGGGGTTCGTGGAGACCCTTGTATGGTGGGCAGAGGAGAAGTACCAAGCCGAGCCCGAGGCCGTGGCGGGGGATTTTCTGCGGCTCTACGGCGGGGCATGCGCGACATAACACAAAAGACAGCGGATAGCCGTTACGGTCATCCGCTGTTTTCATTATCCGATTGTTTTGATCAGAAACTCGATGATCCCCACGGAGAGAGACACTCCGAAAAACAGTAGGATCATCCCCCACAACCCGTACATAATATCCCCGAAGCCGCCGATGATCTCGTCAATGTAGGCGAAGCGGGGAAAGCGCTTGATATAGACCACGGGCACGAATTTCGGGGTCTGCCGCTTGGTGCCGTAGTGTTCGCCGCGGAGGGAATACTCCACGCCGTTTACGGTGTAGACGTAGCGGGCCTTGGTGTAGTGCTTGAAGAACATTCTGCGCCGGATGCCTACGGTGACGTTCTGCTTATAGTCGGTCTCCCGCAGAATCCCCGAAGTCTTGGCGGTGTTTTTGGGGCGGCGGGAGAAGGTGAACTGCACCCAGAAGAGCAGTCCCGCGAGGGCGAGGCAGGTAGGCGCGGCGATAAAGAGCAGGACACGCATGACTGTGACAAAGAGGCTGGGGGATGGCATGGCGGGACTCCTTTCGGTGACGTTGGGATCATTATAGCAGAAAAGAGGAGGTTTGTCAAGTTTCTTGCCGAAATCCCTTGTCAGAACCGTTTTTTTGTGGTATAATAATATGGATTGTGATCAACTCACCGAAAAGAGAGGTACATATATGCTTTCCTTTGCCAGCGACTACGTGGAGGGCGCTCATCCCGCCATCCTGCAACGCTTTATTGAGACCAACCTCGTCAAGCAAGCGGGCTACGGCTCCGACGAGTACACCGCCTCCGCCCGCGAGAAGATCAAGGCCGCCTGCGGATGCCCCGAGGCCGACGTGTGGTTTTTGACGGGCGGTACTCAGACCAACCAGATCGTCATCGACACCCTGCTCGCAAGCTACGAGGGCGTGGTGGCCGCCGTGACGGGGCACGTTGCCGCTCATGAGGCAGGAGCCATTGAGTTTACGGGGCACAAGGTGCTGACCATTCCCCAGTACGCGGGGAAGATGAAGGTCGCCGATCTCAAGGCTTATCTGGTGACCTACCACGAGGACGAGTCCGCCGAGCATATCGTCCGCCCAGGTGCGGTGTACATCTCCCACCCTACCGAGTACGGCACCCTGTACACCAAGGACGAGCTGACCGCCATCCGCGAAGTCTGCGACGAGTATGAGATCCCCCTGTTTTTGGACGGTGCGCGGTTGGGCTACGGTCTCGCCGCCCCCGATACTGACTTGACCCTCCACGACCTGTGTGAGCTGTGCGACGTGTTCTACATCGGCGGTACCAAGGTGGGCGCGCTCTGCGGGGAGGCGGTGGTCTTTGCCCGCCGCAAGGCTCCCAAGCACTTCCTGTCCATCATCAAGCAGCACGGCGCTTTGGTGGCCAAGGGACGGCTCCTGGGTATCCAGTTCGATACCCTGTTCACGGATGACCTGTACATGACCCTCGGCCGTCATGCCATCCGCATGGCCGAGCTGATGCGCTCCATCTTCCGCGAGAAGGGCTACGAGTTCTTCATGGAGACCACCACCAACCAGATCTTCATCACCCTGACGGACGAGCGCAAGGCCGAGCTGGAAAAGGAGTGCGTGCTGAGCTTCTGGGAGAAGCCCGACGCCACCCATACTGTGGTGCGCTTCGCCACCAGCTGGGCGACCACCGAGGCGGATATCCGGGCTCTGGAGGCGATTCTGTAAGGATTTCCGAGGGGTTACACCCATGTAACCCCCGTGAAACCACTATTTCGCGCCGATTCCGTTCCAAGGAGCGAAATGATCTCAAACCCCGTTACTACCGTGTAACCCCCTCCGTTTATGGGAAAATTTCTCCGTAACCGACCCCAAAACCGTTGCGGTCATCCCGCGAAAACCTCATGAGAAAGGCGCGCTTTTGCGCGAACCGTGATCTATGACCATCCAAACCAAGGGGCGCATACATTTGGTCTACGGCATCCTGCTGTCGGTGCTGATTTTGACCGTGGGTGTGTGCTTTGCCCTGTCCTGTGTTTCCATCTACCAAAGCGGGGATTCTCCCTTCACAAGGGAGAGCATTATCGCTCATTTTGACCGTATCGCCCTCCCCACCTACATCTGTATCGCGGGGGTGATCTGCGGTGCCGTCCTGGGATTGGTACTGCCTGTGGACGGCGGAAGGGTCAAGTCCCGCCGTGATCCCGAGGATGCCTTGAACAAGCTTGCCGCGCGGCTGGATCTCGCCTCCTGCGACGAGGCCACCGCCGCCGCTCTGCGGAGTGAGCGCAAGTGGAGACGGCGTGTGACGGTGATCCTCACGGTACTGGCGGGTGTGACCCTGCTCCCCGCGCTGTTGTGGTGTGTCAACCCCGCCCACTTTTCGGTGGAGGATCTGAACGCCGATATCAAGACCGCCGCCCTGTTCATCCTGCCCTGCGCCGCGGTGTCCCTGGGGCTTCTGACGGGAGAGCGTCTGCTCCGTCACGCTTCGGTGGCACGGGAGACCGCAACGGTCAAGGCCGCACTCGCGGCAGGGAAGGGAAATGCCAAGCCTGCCGAAAAAGTCAATGCCGACAAGAAGAAACTGACGGAAAATCCTCGCATTGTATGGGGGATCCGCGGCTTGATCCTCGCGGTGGGAGTCCTGTTCATCGTACTGGGCATCTTCAACGGCGGCATGGCGGACGTGCTGGGCAAGGCCATCCGCATCTGCACCGAGTGCATCGGATTGGGTTAAGGAGGTGCTACCATGAAACTGAAACAATGGTGGAGCATCCACAAGCCGACCAAGCGCAGACTGATCCAGCTCTACGCCGCCCTCCTGTTCAATGCTAACCTCAAGGGCTTCAAGACGGGACGCATCTACCAAGGCCCCGTGAAGAACATCTGCACCCCCGGACTCAACTGCTACTCCTGCCCCGGTGCCTCGGGGGCTTGCCCCATGGGGGCGCTCCAGAACGCTCTGTCGGACAGCGGCAAGACCGCGCCCTACTACGTCATCGGCATCATCCTGCTCTACGGCCTCCTCTTCGGCCGCTGGATCTGCGGCTTCCTCTGCCCCTTCGGGCTGATCCAGGATCTTCTCCACAAGATCAAGACTCCCAAGCTGGGAAAGGGCCGTGTCACGCGGGTGCTTTCCTACTTCAAGTACGTCATTCTGGTCTTCTTCGCCGTCATCTTCCCCCTGGTCTACGCGGGGTATGAGTTCCCCCTGCCGGGATTCTGCAAGTACATCTGCCCCGCAGGTACTCTGGAAGGCGCGGTGGGACTCCTGTCCAACCCCGAGAACGAGAATATGCTGGGGATGCTGGGCCCTCTGTTCACCTGGAAGTTCCTGCTCATGGTGATCTTTTTGGTGGGCTGTGTCTTCATCTACCGCTTCTTCTGCCGCTTCTTCTGCCCTCTGGGGGCGATTTACGGCTTGTTCAACAAGATCTCCTTGGTGGGAGTCAAGCTGGATCGGAATGCCTGCACCGACTGCGGTCTCTGCGTGGGCAAGTGTAAAATGGATATCCGCCGCGTGGGGGATCACGAGTGTATCCAATGCGGCGAGTGTATCGAGGTTTGTCCCACGAATGCCATTCAATGGAAGGGGCCCAAGATCCTGCTGCCCCCCCAGGCCATTGGCGGGGAGATCGCCACCAAGAGCGGCGAGGCAGATGCTCAAGTCACCCTTCAAAAGGCGAAGAAAAAGAGCCTCATCGCCCGCTGTGTGGCGTGGGGACTGGCTCTGGCTCTGCTTTGCGGGGCGTTGTACTACTTCAATTTCGTGGACGGGCGGGATAAGACGCCCGCTCCCGAGGACACTACCCAGTCCGATACCGCCGCCGAGGGGGATACGGGCGAGCCTCTGCCTCCCCGCGGCAACGAGGTGGGCAACCTCTGCGTCAGCACCGAGCTTGCGCTGTACACAGGCGGCGACACCTTTGCCGTGGACAGCAACCGCGGTAAAGTCACCGTCATCAACTTCTGGGGCACCTGGTGCGGCCCCTGCATCGCCGAGCTGCCTCACTTTGAGGAGGTGGCCAAGGCCTACGCCGACACCGTCACCGTGGTGGCCGTCCACTCCAACTACAAGGCGCCCACCGCCGCCGAGTGGATTTCCAAGAACTACCCCGATACCTCCATCCTCTTCGCTCAGGATCCTGACGACGGCATGAACGGCGCGTACTATACCGCCCTGGGCGGTGAGGGGGACTTCCCCATGACCATCATCGTGGACGCTGAGGGTGTCATCACCTTCACCCGCCGTGGGTCGCTGACCCATGACGAGCTGGTGGCCGCCGTGGAGGATGCGCTGGGGAAATAAGCCTTGTTCCATAAAGAAAATCCCATCAAGATCAATCGGTCTTGGTGGGATTTTTCGTTAGGAAGAGATTAGTTCTTGGTGATCTCCACGGTCAGCTCGGTAGCCTCGCCCTCGAAGTAGAAGGCCTGCTCGGGGTCGCAGGTGTAGCCGGCGGGGCACTCCACGATGGTGACGTGGTAGTTGCTGGGGTCGTAGGTGAAGGTGACCACGCCCTCAGCATTGGTGGCGGCGGGCATCTTGCAGCCCTTGTCGTCGCACATCTGGACAGCGGCACCCTCAACGGGGTTGCCGTTCTGATCCTTGACGGTGACGGTGTAGGTGACCTTGGAGGAGGGGGCCTCAGTAGGAGCCTCGGTAGGAGCCTCGGTAGGAGCCTCGGTAGGAGCCTCGGTAGGAGCCTCGGTGGGGGTCTCGGTAGGAGCCTCGGTGGGAGCCTCGGTCTCGGCGGCGGTGGTGTCGGTATCGGGGGCGGGGGTGTCGCAGGCCATCAGCAGGCAGGACAGAGCCAGCACCAGAGCCAGCATAAGGGCGATCTTTTTCATAATTGGGTATCTCCTTGTTATATTTTTTGTTTTGAAAGGTTTTGGGAGATTCTTAAGAACCCTTTTGCAAAAGGGTTCTTAAGCGGGTAGCGAAGCGGCGACACGGTAGTGAATGACTGCCGGTGGCAGTCAGAGCCGTGTCGTGACCGAGCCGCAGCGAGACTGGGGCAGAGCCCTTGCGGGTGCAGGGCAGAGCCCCAACGTTCTTTCACTGATACACCGCGCAGGGGAAGAGCCAGGCGATGGCGGGATCCACGATCTTGTCTCCGAAGATATCCAGATCGTCGGAGAAGTTCCACCAGCCCATGTAGTTACCGGCGGTCTTGACCATGTCGGCCAGCTGATCGTTCAGGGGGACGACACCGTCCTCGTTCACCACGGCCAGGTACTCGTCCACCAGCTCGTTGTAGCTGACGCGCTTGTCAAAGCTGCCGTCCTCATGGTAGAGGTAAGCGCAGATGCGGGCGGTCTCGCAGACCTTCTTGAAGTCAGCCATGTAGGGGCTGGCGGAGGACAGGCGAATGAAGACCACGGGGCCGTCGGCATCGTTCAGATGGTAGTAGCCATCCTCTCCCTTGACCACGGTCAGGGCGGGGTTGGTCACGTCCAGATCGGTCAGGGTGCCGTCGGTGATTCCCTCGTAGGGCTTCAGGGTCTCGGCGGGGGCAGTGGGGATGACCCAAGGCTCGTCATAGGGGGACTTGGGTACGTCGCCCGTGCGGGTGGCCTTGAACATACAGCCGTCCCCTTCGCCCTCCAGGCGGAAGACGTACTGGGCGGTAGTGTCGGGGGTGCCTCCCACGCTGCCTGCGGTGATATCGAAGGTGACTTTCCCCTCCACGGTCTCCATGATGGGACTCTCAAAGACGTTGATGGGGGCACCGTGGTAGGTGAGGGTCACGGCCTTTTCGGAGTCATAGGTGAACTCGTACATACCAGGACGGGTGGGGGTAAAGATGACGTAGGTGTAGTCGCCGCTGTTGTAGGGGATGTAGGTCAGGCCCTCGCCCACGGTGGCGGCATCAAAGCGGGTGTAGTCCCCGCCCTTCCTGGAGGGGGCGTTCAGGGGCTGGGTGGAGACGGCGGCCTCGAAGACCGTCAGAGTGATCTCGGGGGCCTCGGGGGAGAGGACGGCGGCGGCCGTGTCGTAGTGGAGCGCCTTGCCCGAGGGGGACTCGATGGAGACGGTGTAGCTGTCCTCGGGGAGCTTGAAGGTGGCAAAGCCCGTGGGGCCGACTACCTTGAAGGAGATATCCTCGCCGTTCTTCTGCACCTTGACGACGATATCCTGGGCAGGGGTGCCGTCGTGGTTTTGGAGGGTGACCTTGTAGGCGGTCTCGTTTTCGGGAGTGGTATCGGAAACGGATCCGTCGGCCGTGTCAGCGGGGGGCGTTTCCTCGTCCCACGGTACGTCCTTTTCGCAGGAGGAGAGGAGCAGGGAAGCACCCATCAGTCCTGCCAGGGCGAGAGCCGCCCATCTATGGAATTTTCTCATGTGTTTCTCCTTTGGGGTTCGGTTTATAGAACACAATCTATATTATAGCACGGTTTATGCGGTTTTGCAAGGGGATTCGGGAAAAAAAGAGGGGGATAACCGTGAATGGAGACGAAATTTTTTGTGTATGGTTCATGACGAAACGGGAAGAGACCCCCGTGGGTGTTTGCCCACAGAGGTCTCGTTTTGATTAACGGATTGTTGGATTCTAAACGGATCGTTTGAAAATCAAGCGCCCATGTGCTGGTAGTAGTAGCAGAGCTTGGCCCAGGAGTCATCCACACCGGCGAAGGTGTACTTGTCCATGAGGGTCTGGAGCAGCTCGGCCAGGCGGGCATCCACGGGGACACAGCCCTCCAGCTCGGGATGATCCTCGGAGGCGGGGATCTTCTTGTCCAGGTAAGCGGAGATATCGGCGGTGAGATCCTGGCCGTGGCCGTGGGTCTTGCCTGCCAGCACCTCGTCCAGCTTGTAGATCTCGGCATAGCCCTCGTACTCGTCGCCCCAGATCTCCTTGAGCTTTTCCTTGGTCTGATCGCCATAGAGAGCCAGATAGTTGAGGATCTCCTGATCCGACTCGGTGAGGGAGAAGTTGAAGGCATTCCGCTGGATCATGGCCTCGATGGAGTGGGAGAAGACCGAGGTCAGACCGATGAAGTCGGCGTAGACGATGGAGCCGAGGGAGCCGTCCTTGCGAAGCTCGTGGTAGTAGCCGTCATCGCCCAGAGCGACCTTGATACCGCCCGAGAGGATCTCGGCCAGATCGCTCATGCCGTCCTCCACGATCTCACCGTCGGGGAAGGTGAAGTAGCCGGGGGCGCAGACCGTGAGGTGATCGTAGGAGGCACCGAGGAATTCCAGGGTGAAGTTGAAGCCACCCACCTGGTACACGTCATAGAAGGCGATGTCAATATAGTAGTCACGGCCGGCCTCGAAGTAGACCACCATGGAGAGGTTGACGGGATCGTAGTACATGCGCTCGCCGCCCTCGTGGACGTAATACTCGGTGCGGTCGCCGTTGAAGATCCAGCCGTCCACCTTCCACTCGCTGTTGGAAGTGATGCGGTAGGCACCCGACTGCTGGGGAACGAACTTGTAGAGCAGACCGCGGGGCATGATGACGCGGTCGTAGTAGACGTAGTTGTCAGCACCCAGCACGGCATCGTAGGCGGCGTGGGGAGCCAGGCCGCGGATGGGATCGTCCAGATGAACGCCGTTTGTGCCGTAGGCATCGTAGTAGGAGCACATCTGGAGCCACTGGTTGGGGTTGTCGTTCTCCAGGCCGATGGCCAGAGCCACCTTCTCCAGCAGATCCTTCAGCTCGGCGTTGACCGAGCAGAGGCCGTAGATGGCAGAGTTGGAGGCGTAGTTGCAGTATTCGACCAGCTCCTCGTAGTAGTTGACACCGTCGATCTCGATCTGGCCGTTGTAGGCATGGGTGTAGATGGGGAGGTTACTGAACTGGGTGGCCTTCATGAGATCCACCAGCAGGATGGGGCCGTTCTGATCCCCCACGTGCCAGAGACCGTCCGCCTCGTTGAAAACGGGGGTGATATATGTCTCGTAGCCGAAGCCGTCAGCGGCGCGGTCGGTGGCGGCGTAGCGGGGAATGTAGGTGGGGACGTTGATCTCACTTTCCTTGACTACGCGGAGGTTTTTCAGGTAGACGGTGTCGTCGCCTACGGTGTCGGAGGAGTCCTTGGTATAGCAGAAGGCCACCTCATAGGTGCCGTCCTTCTGGGCGACGTAGGTGAAGCAGGTATTCCACTTGTCAGACTCGCCCGAGATCTGGTAGATATCCTTGGCATCCACTAGCAGGTAGAGCAGGTCGGCTCCCTGCTCGCAGGAGGCCCAGTAGTCAAAAGCCAGCGCCTCGCCTGCCTTCATGGTGACGTCGGCATACATGATGGAGAAGCTGCCGTCCTTGCCCGAGTTGGCGGGGACGATGACCTTTTCGCCGTCCTTTTCCTTGATGATGAAGGGCCAGTACATCTCGGCGTTCTCATCCTCGGTCTCGGGGCGGTAGGTGACGGTGATATCACCCTGGTTGAACACCCCCGCGATCTCGTCGGAGGAGGGCATGGAGACGTTGGGCTTCTCGGCGGGCATGAGCTCGTCCAGGCTGTGGAAGAGCTTCTGCTCGTAGTTCTCGGCGGTGAAATGCTCGAACATGGCCACGAAGGGGGCATCGCTGACGATACCGCCCGCCTCGATCATGCAGATGACACCGTAGCGGTCCACCAGCACCGAGGTGGGATAGCCCTCGATGTTGAAGGCGGGGCCCATGTTGGTGTAGTCCTTAGCCATGGGGAAGGACAGGCCGCCCTCGGCACCCTCGCCCACGTAGTCGGCATAGAAGTTATCCTTGAACTTCTTGATGCCCTCCTCGGAGTCGCCGCTGAGGGTGGAGTGGTTCAGGGCCACGATCTCGATCTCGTCCTTGTACTGCTGATACACGGCATCCATGTAGGGGAACTCCTTGACGCACCAGGAGCAGGTGGTGTACCAGAAGTTGATGAGCACCATCTTCTTGGTCTTCAGCAGCTCGGAGAGCTTCTGGGTATTGCCGTCGGTGTCCACCACGGAAAAGTCCCGCATGACGTCGCCCAGCTGGTAGGATTTGCCGCTGTGGTCGGTGTTCTCTATGACGGCGGAGGTCAGGGTGATCTCGGTAGCCGTGCCGGTCAGGGGGTAGCAGACCTCGGTCTTGTAGCCCTCGGGCATGCCCGAAAGAACGGCCACGTACTTGTCGCTCTTCTTCAGGGTGATCTTGGCCACACCCAGAGCGTCGGTGGTGGCGTAGTTGACCAGATCCTCCAGGGTGTCGTCGGTGTAGACGTAGACGTTGACACCCGAGAGCATCAGACCGCCTGCGGACTTGACCGTGATGGAGTACTCGGCCTTGGCCTCGGTGCTTCCGGGCTTGGTCTCATCGGGGGTGATGGTTTGGGTGGTCTCGCCGGTGGTCTCATCGGGACCGTTGCCGGGGTTGCAGGCGGCGAAGGACGCCAGCAGCATGAGCACCGCCAGAATGAGGGCGAGGGACTTGCGTAGTTTCTTCATTTTTCTTCTCCTATCGGGGGATTTTGTTCGCTATGTATGTGACAGGCTGCAAAGGAGCATAGAACAACATGGTATAGCATACCACAAACCTCGGGAAAAATCAAGAGGGTTTCCGAATTTTTTATAATTAAGGATATATGTTTACAATTTGCTCTTGAATTATCCATTTCGATGTGATAAAATACTGATTACGCATGGACTTTTTTATGTATGTCGAAATTACGCCGAAAAGGCGTCAGAAAGGTAAGGAACATGTTCGCAAATTCCGCAAAGCAAAAGACTACGATCCGCGTTCTGACGGTGGTGCTTGCCGCCGTGATGACCCTGTCCGTGGGAGCCGCCGTCATCGGCTGGCTGATCCCCGACAGCGCTGTCCATGGGGGCGGGATCCATCTTCTTGATGGGGATCTCATCACCAACAAGGAGAACTACTACGACAACTCGGTGATCTACAAGCTCCCCGAGACCATCAAGGAGACTGACGAGATCTCGGTCATCATTGAGGTCAAGGAGAAGTCTCTCCTGGAGCAGTACCCAGGGGCCTCCTCGGGTATGAGCTTTGGGGAGTACGCCCTCTCCGACGAGGCCGCCGCCATCCGCGGTCGCATCGCCGCCGAGAAGGATGCTCTGCTCTCCGACTTCAACAAGGCCGATCTGAACTACGTGACGGGTGAAGACTACACCAACGTCATGAGCGGCTTTGAGATTCTCATCAAGGCGGGGGACTTTGAGTCCTTCGTCAAGACCGTGGGCGACAGAGGTACCACCATCATCGGTGAGGTCTACAAGCCCGAGGAGACCAAGTCTGTGGGGACTCAGCTGGTGGAGAACACCGTCAACGTCTACCCCACGGGTATCTTCAACAGCTCGGGCTTTGCGTACGACGGCACCGGTACTGTGGTGGCGGTTCTGGACACGGGTCTGGACTACTACCACTCGGCCTTCTCTTTGGCCAACTTCACCGCCGACCGCAGCAAGCTGGGGCTGACCTTTGACGAGGTCGCCGCCCTCATCGGGGACACCCGCGCCTCGGGAATGCAGTCGAATCTGACCGCCTCCGACGTGTACATCAACGAGAAGGTGCCCTTCAGCTTTGACTACGCCGACGGGGACTCCGACGTGTACCCCATCGCCTCGGATCACGGTACTCACGTGGCGGGCATCATCGCGGGCCGTGACGATACCATCACTGGTGTCGCCCCCAACGCCCAGCTCTGCATCATGAAGACCTTTTCCGACGTGGAATCCTCCGCGAGATCCTCCTGGATCCTGGCGGCTCTGGATGACTGCGTGGTCATCGGTGTGGACGTCATCAACATGTCCTTGGGTACCGACTGCGGCTTCTCCCGTGAGATGGATAAGGAAGCCATCTCGGGCGTGTACGACCGCATCCGCGCCGCGGGCATCTCCATCGTGGCCGCCGCCTCCAACAGCTACAACTCTACCTATTCCTCCGAGAAGAACGGTAACCTGGGTCTGACCTCCAACCCCGACTCGGCTACCGTCGGCTCTCCCTCTACCTACAAGGGTGCTCTGTCCGTAGCATCCATCAGCGGTGTCAAAACTCCTTACCTGCTCTACGGCGAGACCATCATCTACTTCCTGGAGTCCTCCGACCGTGTGTCCGAGGAGAAGAACTTCTACGACGATCTGCTCCCCGAGGGCGTGGACGAGATGGAGATCGAGTACATCACCATCCCCGGCGCGGGACGCTCCGCCGACTATACGGGCATCGACGTCAAGGGCAAGATCGCCCTGGTGGCCCGTGGCTCCACCACCTTCGAGGAGAAGGCCAACGTGGCCCAGCAGAAGGGCGCGGCGGGTATCATCATCTACAACAACGTATCGGGTGATATCAAGATGAACGTGGGCGACACCACCATCGCCGTGGCCTCCATCCGCCAGGACGACGGTGAGCTGCTGGCCGCCGCCGGCAAGGGTGTGCTGTCGGTCAAGCGCTCCCAGACCTCCGGCCCCTTCATGTCCGACTTCTCCTCCTGGGGCCCCACCCCCGATCTCCAGCTCAAGCCTGAGATCACCGCTCACGGCGGCTCCATCCTGTCGGCAGTACCCGGCCAGTCCTACGACCGCATCTCGGGTACCTCCATGGCAACCCCCAATATGTCGGGCGTGACGGCTCTGCTCCGTCAGTACGTCAAGGCCAATTTCCCCGACAAGGCCGATGACCCCGTGGCGGTCACCGCCTTCGTTAACCAGCTCCTCATGTCCACCGCGGACATCGTCTACAACACCAACGGCCTGCCCTACTCCCCCCGTAAGCAGGGCGCGGGCTTGGCCAACCTGGTGAATTCCGCCGCTACCAAGGCCTTCATCCAGACCTACGACCGCAAGACCGGGGAGATCATGGACAAGTCCAAGATCGAGTTGGGGGACGATCCCGCCCGCACCGGTGTGTACACCCTCAAGCTGGCTATCAACAACTTCGGCACCTCGGCGCTGACCTACGACGTATCCGCCATCGTCATGACCGAGGGCGTCAGCGACACCAAGACCAACCAGGGCGAGACCACCGTCACCGAGCAGGGCTACATCCTGGGCGGCGCCTCCGTGGTGGTCTCCGACTGCAAGGGCGGCTCCCTGTCGGGCAGCACCGTCACCGTGGACGGCGGCAAGGTGGCTGAGATCACCGTGACCATCACCCTGAGCGACGAGGACAAGAAGTACATGAACGAGTCCTTCGAGAACGGCATGTACGTGGAGGGCTTCGTGACCCTCACCGCCGCCGAGGGGACGGTCAGCCTGAACGCTCCCTACCTGGCCTTCTACGGCGACTGGACCGAGGCTCCCATCCTGGATCTGGACTTCTACCAGACCAACAAGGACGAGCTGGACGATTCTATCGACCTTCTGGACAAGACCCTGCCCGATGCCTACGCCACCCGTCCCGTGGGTCGCGTGGAGGGGGACTACGTCAGCTTCATGGGCGCGTACTACTTCGTCCAGAATCCCGCTGACAAGAAGATCGCCGCCGACCGCAAGTACATCTCCATCTCCAACCAGGAGGGCGCGGTCAACGCCGTCCAGTACGTCTGGGCGGGTCTGCTCCGTAACGTCAAGGAGGCGGTCATCACCGTCACCGATGACGTCACCGGCGAGGTGGTGTACGAGACCGTGGATCGGGATATCCGCAAGTCCTACTCCAACGGTGCCACCATTTTCCCCGCCAACATCGACGTCAAGTTCTCGGCCATTGAGCAGGCCTTGAAGAACAACACCTCCTACACCGTCACCGTCAAGACCTACATGGACTACGACCGCGACGGCTCCGAGACCAATGACAATAACGTCTTCACCTTCCCCGTAGTCACCGACTTCCAGGCTCCCGCCATCACCGATTGCGAGTTCTACACCGAGTACGATAAGTCGGCCAAGAAGACCCGCCTCTTCGCCAAGATGTCGGTCTACGATAACCACTACGCCATGTGTATGCAGCTGGGCTACGTGGCGCTGGAGGAGAGCGGGTACATGGTCAAGGCCTTTGACAGGTACATGACCCCCGTCTACTCCGAGGAGAACTCCACCACCACGGTCATCTACGAGCTGACCGACTACGTGGACGAGATCCGCATGAACTCCGCCAACGGCAACTGCATCACCGTGGTCACCTACGACTACGCTCTGAACCAGGCCGCCTACGAGATTCCCCTGCCCGACGATTACACCGATTTCTACTTTACCGAGTCCGAGCTGACCCTGTCTCCCAACGAGATCTACGATCTCAAGCCCCTGGTGTATCCCACCACCGAGTGGCCCGAGCTTCTGGAATACTACTCCGCCAACATGGACGTGGCTACTGTTGTGGGCGATAAGCTGGTGGCCATTGCCCCCGGTGTATCCCGCATCGTGGCCCGCGACCCCGTGACCAAGAAGACCGCCTCCTTCACCCTGACGGTGCGGGGCGAGGGCGACGAGGGTTACGTCCGCTACGATAAGCCCGTGGCTGAGAACTTTATCCTGACGGGCTACCTCGTAGATAAGGCCTACTACTTCCTCTCCTCCGAGGAGCGGGAGATCGGCATGGACGGCGACGAGATGAAATTCGTGGGGGAGAACTACTCCCTCTCCATGTTCCCCTCCGAGTCGGTGACCCTGCGCTACCGTCTGGATGCCTACTTCCCCGAGGACACCAAGGTGGTGTTCGAGTCCTCCAACGAGAACATCGTTACGGTTGACGAGACGGGAAAGATCACCGCCGTGGCCGAGGGCTTTGCCTCCATCGCCGTCAAGGTGTTCATGGATGACCAGCCCACCTACTTCTCCAAGTCCATCAGCATCAGCGTCAAGGATCCCTACGTGACCACAGGCCCCTCTCTGACCCACTACTTCGGTCTGGGCGGCGTGGTCAATATCCCCGCCTCCCTGTCCATCACCGAGATCGGACAGTACGCCTTCTCCAACTTCGATTACATCCCCAAGGGCCCCGGCGACGAGATCTCGGAGGATTCTCCCGAGACCACCAAGATCTGGTTCATCGGTGACGATACCATCGAGGAGGTCATCATCCCCGAGGGTGTCAAGACCATCGGCCCCTACGCCTTCGCCAATCTGACTGCCCTGAAGCGTGTGGTTCTGCCCTCTACTCTGGAGCGCATCGACCAGGGCGCGTTCTACGGCTGTACTTCTCTGAAGATGGTCGAGGGCCTGGGCAGCGTCAAGTTCATCAACCAGAACGCCTTTGCAAACTGCGCCCTGGAGGGCTCCATTAAGCTGGACAGCGTGGTGGCTCTGGCTGACTACGCCTTCTTCGGCAATGCCCCCCTGAAGGGTGTGACCCTCTCTGCCGCTACCCAGTCTGTGGGTGCTTACGCTTTCTCTGGCTGTGAGTCCCTGACCTCGGTGAATATCCCCGCCGAGAAGATCAAGCTGGGCCGCTATGCCTTCTCGGGCTGTAAGGCTCTGCCCGCCGTTTCCATCAACGCATCCGTTGTGCCCGCAGGGGCCTTCGACGGCTGTGTGGCTCTGGCCTCCGTGACCCTGGGCAAGGACGTGGCGGTCATCGGTGAGTATGCCTTCCGCGGTACCGCTCTGAACGCCTTCACCGTGGACGCGGGCAACACCGCCTTCGCTCCCCTGGCCGGGAAGCCTTACTTGCTTAATAAGGAAGGAAACACCCTGGTTCTGGTGGCTCCCGGTGTCAAGGGTACCTTCGAGCTGACCGACTCCAAGGTGACCGCCATCGGTACGGGCGCCTTCTCGGGCAACAAGCAGCTGACGGCTGTGAATATGCCCCAGGTCACCGAGGTGGGGGCGTACGCCTTCGCGGAATGCTCCCGCCTGGAGACCGTCAAGCTGGGCAAGCTGACCTCCATCGCCGACCATTCCTTCTACCGCACCGCCATCAAGGAGACTCCCGACCTGTCGGCCGTGTCCGTGATCGGTGACTACGCCTTCGCCCGCTCCTCCGTCGTGAGCGTGGTCATTCCCGAGGGCGTGACCGTGGGGGCTTCTGCCTTCCGCGAGTGCAAGGCTCTCCGCAGCGTCAAGATCGGCAGTAACGCCGTGATCGGTGACTCTGCGTTCCGCCTGGACATCGACAGCAACTACGAGGCCACCTTCTACGAGGAGAACGATACCCGCTTCTACCATTATATCCTCACCTCTCCCATGAAGGAGCTGGTGATCGGGGACAACGTGCAGATCGGTGACTCCGCCTTCTACGGTGCCTCCAAGCTGGAGACCGTGACCCTGGGCAAGAATGCCGTCATCGGTGACTTGGCCTTCTACAATACCGCCGAGCTGAAGAGCATCGACCTTTCCGCCGTTCTGTCGGTGGGTGAGTCCGCCTTCTCGGGCGATATGATCTACCTCTTCTCCAACAGCGCCTTGACCGTCCCCGTCATTGACGACGAGGGTATGTACGTTTACCTGTACTACGCCGCGGATCTCGGGTCGGTGGATCTCTCCGCCGCCACCTCCATCGGGGAGTCTGCCTTTGCTCATTGTCAGTATCTGACCTCGGTCAAGCTGGGCAGCAGCATCACCGCCATCCCAGCCCAGGCCTTCTTCTACTGCGAGGCTCTGGCCGACATCGATCTGAAGGGCGTGCAGACCATCGGCACCAATGCCTTCAACCATACGGCTCTGACTGCCGTCGATCTCTCCGCCGCCGAGGATATCGGCACCTACGCCTTCGTTTACAACGATGGTCTGACCTCCGTGACCCTGAATCCCAACGGCACGATTCTGGGCGAGGGCGCGTTCTCCTACTGCCCCGCCTTGGCCGACGTTGGAAATCTGAACAAGGTCACCTCGGTGGGCGATTACGCCTTCGCTTATACCGCCATCACCTCGGCCGATCTGGAGTCCGCTACCTATATCGGTACTCACGCCTTCCTCAAGACCGAGATGACCGACTTCACGGTTACCCTGGGCTCGGCTCTGGCCGATCTGGGTGACAATCCCTTTGCGAACTGCCGTCTGGAGGCCTTCAAGTCCACCGAGACCGAGACCTTCAACGGAAGCGAGTACGGCACCGAGACTCTGACCTTCGCCATCAGCGACACCGTCCGTGTCATTGACGGTCACCTCTACCGCGTGGTTCCCACGGGTCTGGAGCTGATCGCCTACGCGGGCGACGCGGCTGTGGTCACCGTGGCCGACGGTACCGTCCGCATTGCCGACATGGCCTTCGCGGGGGCTCCCGTCCGTCAGGTGGTGACCCCCTACACCCTGGAGGCTGTGGGCCACAAGGCCTTCTTCGGCTGTGAGAAGCTCTCCATGCTGTCCTTCGCTTCCTACGTCGCCCCCGCTCTGGAGGAGGCCTACGACAGCGCGCTGTTCGACAGCAAGGATCACATCCCCGCTACCGGTCAGTATTCCTTCACCAACGCCGACGGGGAGGAGATCTTCCATGACGGTCTCGGCATTGTGCCCTACTTCATGTGGAACGCCGCCGATACCCCCTCCAACGTCTACTACGGTGCCAACTTCGTGGACTACGTGGGTCTCTATGACGGAGACCTGGTCATTGTCCGTCCCGTCAACGGCCGCCAGTACGATTCCTTCATCTGGGGTCAGTATTTCTCCACCGTGGTGGATGGCGCCGCCGCCGCTGACGAGGTGACCCTGGCCGCCATCGCCGCCATCAACGCTCTGCCCGACAAGGTTTCTCTGGCGGACAAGCCCCTGGTCATCGCCGCCCGCGAGGCCTACGACAAGATCTCCACCATCGAGCAGCGCGCTCTGGTCACCAACTATTCCAAGCTGGAGCAGGCCGAGAAGCGTATCAAGGACCTGGAGTATCTGGAGAACGGCGACGAGACCGAGACCGACACCGAGCAGGTGGAAAACGGCGGATTCCTGTCGGGGATCCCCGCCTCCGCCATCGCCCTGGGCGTGCTGGCACTCCTGTTCCTGATCGCCGCCATTGTCTTCGCCTGCCTGTATATCAGCAAGCGCAAGGCTCTGGCCGCCGCCACCGCGAGCGGTGCTGTGGCAGCTCCCGCGGCAGATGCGGATGCCGCTTCCACCGAAGCACCTGCCGAGGCTCCTGTCGAGGCTCCCGCAGAGACACCGGCCGAGGAAGCTCCCGTTGTGGCTCCCGTCAAGGCTCCCAAGGCCAAGAAGGCCCGCAAGAGCCGTCCCAAGACCAATCTGAAATCCTTCGGCAAGTCCCGCGCTCCCATCAACTTCAGCATTCCTCCTGCCGTGACCCTGGCCATCGTCATCATCCTGGCTGTGGCCGCCGTGGTGTTCGGCGTGCTGGCCATTGTCAATGGCCTGTCCCTGTGGGATACCCCCTACACCGATATGGATGAGGAGGGCTACACCGTCAGCGTCCGCTTTGATGCCAACGGCGGCTCCTTCGCGGGATCTCCCAACGAGGTCTACATCGTGGACGTCTTCAATCCCGCCGACTACAAGACCGATGCCTCGGGCAAGGCCCAGATCGCTCTGATCGCCCCCGATGATCCCATCCGTAAGGACAGCGCCTTCCCCGTGTCCAACACAGGCCACTTCCTGGCGGGCTGGTACACCGAGCGTACCCTTCGCGTGGACGAGAGCGGCCAGCCTCTGGACGAGTACGGTCAGCCCACCGCCCAGAGCGGCCGTCCCCAGGGCTACACCTACAGCGGCAAGTGGGATTTCAAGTCTGACCGCCTGGCCGTGGATCCCAACGGCACCAAGGGCTCTTCGGAAAACGAGATCACCCTCTACGCCGCCTGGGTTCCCTACTTCAACTTCGAGTTCTACGCCGCCCAGGCTGACGGCTCCTTCTCCTTGATCGAGACCAAGCAGCTGGTCACCATCGACCTGCCCGTGTGGAATCAGCGCACCGGTAAGCTGGATATGAAGGACTTCCCCTCTGTGGAGGGTATGACCTTTGAGTCCGCTTTCTTGGATGAGGCCATGACCATTCCCGCCGAGGGCAAGGTCAGCGGTGCTGTGGACTACACCACGGGCACGGTGGAGAGCGACGGCACCATCCGCCTCTACACCACCTGGATGGAGGGCACCTGGTTCCGCATCTCCACCCCCAAGCAGTTCTACGACAATGCCCGTCTGGGCGGCAGCTACCTCATCGAGGCCGACCTGGACTTCTCGGGCTTCCTGTGGCCCACGGTCATGTCCACGGGTGAGTTCACCGGCTCCATTGTGGGTAACGGTCATACCATCTCCAACGTGACCGTCCTGCAAGGCGACAACTCCAAGATCAACGGCGGTCTCTTCGGCGTGCTGGGGGCTTCCTCTTCCATCACCGATCTCCGCCTGGAGAATATCAACTTCCGTATCGTGGCGGGCTCCCGTATGCAGGGAACCAACTACGGCCTGCTGGCAGGTACTGTCCAGGAGGGCGCGGCTCTCACCAACGTGACGATTACGGGTAGCATTGAGATTGGTAAGGACTGCTACCGTCCCGGTGACTACAACATCGGCCTGCTCTGCGGAAGCGGCAAGGTCGAGGGCATCGACATGAGCGGCATCACCGTCACGGTCGAGGATCCCGACAACAACACCGCCCGCGTGGAGGTGAACCCCGAAACCGGCGAGGTCATTCTGACCTTCGCCGCGTGATCGGGCCGCGTATATAATTAGGAGGAAAATAGAAAATGAGTAAGAAAATCCTTTCGGTCGTGCTGGCCGTTCTGATGTGCCTCAGCACGGTCGCCGTGTTCGCTTCCTGCGGGGGAGGCAAGGGGGGGAGACCCGATGCTCTGGTTATCATGACCGAGGAGCTGGACGGCCTCTTCAATCCCTTCTTCTCCACCACCGCCGCCGACGGTACCATCGTCTCCATGACCCAGATCGGTATGCTGGGCACCGACTACGTGAACGGTGAGGTCATCGTGGCCTGCGGCGACGAGCACGCCGTGGTGGTCAAGGACTACGACGTGGTCTATGACAGCACCACCGACAATACCGTCTACACCTTCGTCATCAAGAACGGCATCACCTTCTCGGATGGCAAGCCCCTCACCATCAACGACGTCCTGTTTAACCTGTACGTGTACCTGGATCCCGTCTACACCGGCTCCTCTACCATGTACTCCACCGACATCCTGGGTCTGAAGGACTACCGCACCCAGACCGTCAGCTCGGGGGACAGCAACACCGACGATCAGATCACCCAGCAGGCCGGCGACAGAGCCAAGAACCGCATCAACGAGCTGATCAACCTCTACAAGCAGGTGGGTCAGACCGCTACCCAGGGCACCTACTCCGCCACCTACGATCAGATGGTGGCCGCCATCCAGAATCACAGCCTGTCCAGCGGCTACAAGGAGGCGATCTCGGGGGATTTCTCCGAGGTCACCGTGGACAATCTGCTGGCCGACTACGAGCTGACTCTGAAGTATTTCAAGGAAGAGCTGAACACCGACTACACCTCCGCCAAGGAGGCTTACCTGGAGGAGCCCTACAAGTCCACGGGTGAGTTCGACGAGGTCACCTCCTTCATGTACGCCGAGGGCTACGTCACCATCGAGTACGAGAAGGACGAGAACAACAAGGATATCAAGTCCCAGATCAAGAAGATCACCCGCAACTACAATGCCGACGTGGTGGTGGACAAGGATTCCGCGATCCAGTACGTCTACGACTCTAAGGTGGAGCAGGAGCTGCACATGATCCTCATGTACTGGGCCACCTCCCAGAAGCTCCTGACCGGCTACACCGCCGCCGCCAAGGAGGTCATCCTCCACGCGGGTGTGAAGGACGGCCAGCTGGCCGTGCCCAACATCGCGGGCATCGTCTCCCTGGGTCACACCACCGACGAGACCGTCGCCTACGCCAAGAACGGCAGCTACACCGTGGCGCACGATCACAACCCCGACGGCACGCCCGTGAACCCCGACGAGTACGACGTGCTCCAGATCACGGTCAAGGGCACCGACCCCAAGGCTATCTGGAACTTCGCCTTCTCGGTGGCTCCCCAGCACTACTACGCCGAGGGCTACACCGTGGATATCCCCAATAACCAATTCGGCGTGGAGTACGCCTCCTACGAGTTCATGACCACCGTCATCCAGTCTCCTCGGAACGTCAAGGTGCCCATGGGCGCGGGCGCGTACAAGGCGACTGACGCAAACAATGGCGACAACCCCGAGGGTACCGCCTTCTTCAGCAACAACGTGGTCTACTTCAAGGCCAACAACAGCTTCCTCATGGGCGCGCCCAAGATCGAGAAGCTCCGCTACCAGGTGGTCTCCTCCTCCAACGCCCTGAACGTGCTGGAGAGCGGCTCTGTCCACTTCGTCACCCCCCAGTTCACCCAGAACAACATCGACAAGCTTAACGGCATGGCCGCCAAGGGCATCGAGAAGACCTCCACCCGTCAGCTGGGCTACGGTTACATCGGTATCAACGCGGGTAAGGTGCCCAACATCAACATTCGTAAGGCCATCATGTGCGCCATGGATACCAGCCTCGCTCTGTCCTACTACTCCACGGGTACCGCCGAGACCATCTACTGGCCCATGTCCACCGTCTCCTGGGCATACCCCAAGGACGAGAGCGGCAACAACAGCCGTGACAACCTCCACAGCGACTACATCGCCATCAACTGGAACCGCGAGGATGCCATGGCCTCCATCAAGTCCTTCATGGAGATGGCTGGTGTCTCCGCAGGAGATCCCGCCCTGTCCATCAAGTTCACCATCGCAGGCTCCAACCTTACCGACCACCCCACCTACCAGACCTTCCAGAACGCCGCCGACCTCCTCAACGAGTGCGGCTGGGACATCGAGGTGGTGCCCGACACCCAGGCTCTGACCAAGCTGTCCACCGGCTCTCTGGCCGTCTGGGCCGCCGCCTGGGGCTCTACCATCGACCCCGATATGTACCAGGTCTACCACAAGAACTCCACCGCCACCTCTACCCTGGCCTGGGGCTACCGTGAGATCCTGGCCTCCCCTGCTCTGTACCAGTACGAGAATGCCGTGCTGAACGATCTCTCCGCCGTCATCGACGAGGCCCGCGAGACCGACGATCAGGAGATCCGCTCCGAGCTGTACAAGGAGGCCATGGGCTACGTCCTGGATCTGGCCGTGGAGATGCCCGTCTACCAGCGTGACGTGCTGTACGCCTACAACGCAAACGTCATCAAGTCCTCCTCCCTCCCCGAGGAGATCAACCCCTACACCTCCCCCCTGGATAAGATCTGGGAGATCGAGTTCGCTCACTAAGAACGAGGGGCTCTGCCCCTGCCCCCCGCCAGGGCTCTGCCCTGGACCCGCCAGAGGGACTTTTGCAAAAGTCCCTCTGGACTCCCCCAAACCTTTGAAAATAAGGATATGTGACCCGAAGTGCCTGTGAAAGGGTAGGGGAGCATGAGCTTTGGGGTGTGTACGCTATGACAAATCCATAAGATAAGGTGTCATTATGTTAAAGTATATTTTGAAACGTCTCGGTCTGGCGGTGCTGATCCTTCTGGGCGTATCTCTCATCATTTACGTCCTGGTCAGAAGTATGCCTGTCAGCTTCATCGAGGGCAAGATCGCTGAGATGAACCAGGGCGGTGCCACCATCCCCGAGGAGACGGTGGAGAGCATGAAGAAGCTCTACGGTCTGGAGGACGACAGCTTTGTGGGTATCCTCAAGGGCTACGTCAACTGGCTCGGTAAGCTGGTGCAGTTCGATTTCGGTACCAGCTTCAAGTACGGCGCTCCCGTCATCGACGTCATCCGCGACCACATGGGCGTGTCCTTCGCCATCGCCTTCGTGGCGGTGATATTGGAGTTCCTCATCGCCATTCCCCTGGGCATTACAGCCGCCACCCACCAGTACACGGCCAGAGACTACGTGGTCACCATCCTGGTCATGATCGGTATCTCCCTCCCCGCCTTCTTCTTCGGACAGGTGCTGAAGGATCTGTTCGCCAACAAGCTGGGCTGGTTCCCGCCGTCGGGTATGACCGATGCCTCCCAGTCCTATACGGGGGTCTACCTGCTCCTGGACTACCTGAAGCATATGTTCATCCCCGTTGTGACGGTGGTCATTCTGTCCATCGGCGGACGCATGAGGATGACCCGTACCAATATGCTGGAGGTCATGAGCTCCGACTACATCCGTACCGCCCGCGCCAAGGGGCTTTCGGAGCGGGTCGTGGTCTACAAGCACGCCTTCCGCAACACCCTGATCCCCCTGGTCACCTCTCTGGCGGGGCTTCTGCCCTCCCTGTTCTCGGGTGCCATCATCACCGAGCAGGTCTTTGACCTCCCCGGTATCGGTAACGTGGCTTATAAGGCCATGATCGTGGCCGACATTCCCTTCATCATGGGCTACAATATGTTCCTGGCGCTCCTCAGCGTGTTGGGCGTATTGCTGGCCGATCTGATGTACGCGGTGGTGGATCCCCGCGTCAAGCTCACCTGATACGGCAAGGAGGTTTGATATTATGGAAGAAAATAAGAATCAATCCCTTGAGACCGTAGCAAAGGAGGCCGAGGTCAAGGCCGCCGACACCGCCGACACCGACGAGCCGCTGGACAAGAACGTCCGTCTCATGTCCCCCACCCGCATGGTCATGCGCCGCTTCTTCCGCTCCAAGCTGAGCGTGGCGGGGCTTGTTATGATCGTGGCCCTGTTCCTCTTCTGCTGGCTGGGCCCCGTGGTCTACACCCAGTGGGGAGAGACCACCCAGGACAAGTCGGGTAAGGTGGAGTACACCCAGCAGCCCATCACCATGATGGTGGACGGCAAGGAAGTGACCGTCTACCAGGTGGTGGAGACCAACAAGACCATCAACTCCCTGGCCAAGCCCGATAAAAACCATATTTTGGGCACCGACAAGGACGGCCGTGACGTCTTCACCCGTCTCATGTACGGCGGCCGCATCTCCCTGACCGTCAGCTTCATCGCCGTCTTCGCCATTACCCTCTTCGGCGTGGTGCTGGGCGGTATCTCGGGCTACTTCGGCGGGGCTGTGGACGGTGTCATCATGAGAATCTGCGACATTCTCATGTGCTTGCCCGGCTTCCCCATCCTGCTCATCATCGGTACTCTCCTGGATTCCATGGGAGTCCCGTCCCAGCTCCGCATCTACTACCTGATGGCCTACCTCACCCTGTTCTCCTGGCCGGGAACGGCGCGACTGGTGCGCGGTCAGATCCTGTCTCTCCGCGAGCAGGAGTACATGGTGGCCGCTGAGGCCATGGGCTACTCCACCCCCCGCAAGATCTTCAAGCACCTGGTCCCCAACGTCATGCCCCAGCTCATCGTCTCTATGACCCTGTCCCTGGGTAGCATGATCCTTTATGAGGCCTCCCTGTCCTACCTGAACATGGGTGTCCGCGCCCCTTACGCCGCGTGGGGTACCATGATCAACATCGTGGCTGAGGATCAGTACATTCTGGAGAACTTCTTCAACGTCTGGGGCCCTCCCGGACTCTGCATCATTCTGGCGGTGCTGGGCTTCAACTTCGTGGGCGACGGCCTGCGGGATGCCCTCGACCCCAAGATGAGGAGGTGATACCATGGCAGAAAAGAAAAATTCTCATTACCTCTCGGGTAAAGAGGTACGCGCCATTGCCAAGGAGAATCGCAAGATCATGAACGCCTTGGAGAAGCGCAAGCACAGACGGGCGGAGGAATCCGAGTTTACCACCGAGATGAAGGATCCCGCCAACATCCTGGAGATCGAGGATCTGCACACCTACTTCTTTACGGATCAGGGCGTGGTCAAGGCCGTGAACGGTGTCTCCTTCAACGTGCCCAAGAACGCCACCGTGGGCGTGGTGGGCGAGTCGGGCTGCGGCAAGAGCGTGACCTCCATGTCAGTCATGCAGCTGCTCCAAGGCCCCCAGGGACAGATCGTTTCGGGTGCCATCCGCTTCAACTCCCACGATTTCAAGCGGGACAGCCACGGGAACCTCATCCCCACGGGTGAGGTAGACCACAACGGCACGCCCCTCTTTGAGATGGAGGACAAGGTCTTTGACATCGCCTCCATGCCCATCCATGAGATCCACCGCATCCGTGGCCGTCAGATCGCCATGATCTTCCAGGAGCCCATGACCTCCCTCAACCCCGTGTTCACCATCGGTGAGCAGCTGGACGAGGTGACCTTCATCCACGTTCCCGGGGCTACCAAGGAGATGGCGCAGGCCCGCTCCATGGAGATGCTCTCCCTGGTGGGCATCGCCGCCCCCGAGCGGGTCTACAAGGCCTTCCCCCACGAGCTGTCGGGCGGTATGCGCCAGCGCGTCATGATCTCCATGGCTCTGGCCTGCAACCCCCGCCTCATCATCGCAGACGAGCCTACCACGGCTCTGGACGTGACCTTCCAGGCCCAGATCCTGGATCTGCTCCGCGACCTGAAGGACAAGATGGACGGCTCCATCCTGCTCATCACCCACGATCTGGGTGTCATCGCCGAGATGGCCGACTTCGTGGTGGTCATGTACGCAGGCCGCGTCATTGAGATGGGTACTGTGGACGAGATCTTCCACGATCCCCGCCACCCCTACACCATCGGTCTGCAGAAGTCCAAGCCTACCATGGACTCCGACAGCGATACCCTGTTCAACATCCCCGGCAACGTCCCCAACCCCGTGAATATGCCCAACCATTGCTACTTCAAGGAGCGTTGCGACCGTTGCATCGAGAAGTGCGGCGGCGACTACCCCTGCATGGTGCAGGTGAGCCCCACCCATTTCGTGTCTTGCCATTTGTACGGAGAGGAGGAGAGCCATGGCTGATAAGAAGCAACATATTGATGTGGCCATGACCGGCGACGAGCTGGTGATCCACATTAAGAAGGATGAGCCTGCAAAGCCTCTCCTGGAGGTCAAGAATCTCCGCAAGGCCTTCCCCATCAAGAAGTCCCTGACGGGCAAGGTGCAGCAGGAGCTGATCGCCGTGGACAATGTCTCCTTCGATCTCTACCCCGGTGAAACTCTGGGCATCGTGGGCGAGTCGGGCTGCGGTAAGACCACTCTGGGCCGTACCATCCTCAAGCTCCACCCCTCCAGCGGTGGGCAGATCATCTACGACGGTAAGGACATTACCGACTACTCCAAGACCCAGATGCGCTCCCTGCGCACCGAGATGCAGATCATTTTCCAGGATCCCTACTCCTCCCTGCCTCCCCGCGCCACCGTGGGTGACATCCTCTCCGAGCCTGTGAAGGTGCATAAGATCGTGCCTCCTTCCCAGGTCAAGGAGTACGTCATCGACCTCATGGAGCAATGCGGTCTCCGCGACTACTACTACGAGCGTTACCCCCACGAGTTTTCCGGCGGTCAGCGTCAGAGGATCTGCATTGCCCGCGCCCTGGCGGTCAACCCCAAGCTGGTGGTCTGCGACGAGCCCGTATCGGCTCTGGACGTGTCCATCCAGGCTCAGATCATCAACCTTCTGAAGAAGCTCCAAAAGGAGCGAGGCCTCACCTACCTCTTCATCTCCCACGATCTGTCGGTGGTCAAGTTCATCTCCGACAAGATCGGCGTCATGTACCTGGGCAACATGGTGGAGTTCGGCGCGAAGAAGGATATTTTCAGCAATCCCCTCCACCCCTACACCCGCGCCCTGTTCTCGGCCATCCCCAACCCCGATCCCGACAAGAAGATGGAGCGCATCGTGCTGAAGGGGGATATCCCCTCTCCCGCCAATCCTCCTGCGGGCTGTCGCTTCCATACCCGGTGCCCCGAGGCCTGCGAGGCTTGCGGTGCCGAGGCTCCCGTCTACCGCGAGGTGGAGCCGGGCCATTTCGTGGCTTGCCACAAGGTCTGAGCCGCTATGGGAAAGGACAGCCAGCGACCCAAGAAGAAGGAAAAGATTACCTACATCGACGACGGATCCACCGTAGCCGATATGTCGGGGGTGCGGGGGAATACACCCCTCCGCCGCCCCGTACAGCCCTCCTACAAAAAGCAGAAGCCTCAGCCCACCACGAGAGCGGGAAGCATCTGGCAGACCTACGTCTCCGCCGTCCGCTCCATGATCGGGCCTATGCTGATCTTCCTGGGGGGGATGTCGGTGGTCTTCTTCCTCATCTGGGTCATTCTCGGATTCTTCGCGTAATGAACTGAAACATCATACTGCGTAAGGGAATCTTCGCCCTTGCGCGATCACCCCATTCACCCAAGAAAGGATACGAACATGAAACTCTCCGTAAGGATCCTTACCCTCCTCCTCTGCCTCTCCATGCTGGCAGGGATCTGCTCCTTTGGTGTGTCTGCCGCCCCCGCTGCCCTCACGGGCACCGTTAAGACCGACTCCGCCCCCATCAAGATCGATGGCAAGGAGACGGGCGCTACCCTGACCCAGTACCTCCTGGAGAAGGGCTCTACCTACAGCACCGCCGCTGACGGCCTGGTCAGCGTAGTGGAGCTGGAGCTGTCGGACAAGCTCACCATGGCTGTCCTCAACGGCGGCGCGTACACCTGGACCAAGGACACCATGGGCAACAACGCCGTGGCCTACAACAAGACCCACAGCGACGGCACCGTCATTGCCGCCATCAACGGCGATCCCTGGATTGTCCACCACACCGACTACGACGGTGACGGCAAGAAGGCCACCGGCCCCGCCGTCAAGCACGTCAGCGTCTCCCGCGGCACCATGATCATCGCGGGTGAGCTGTGGGCCTCCCACCAGCTCGACGACGAGAACAACCTGGCCCGCGACGATAACGTGGAGCGCGGCACCGGCGCATCCCGCGGCCCCGTTTTCGCCATCAAGGCCGACGGCACCGCTATGATCGGTCAGCCCACCATCAACATCGCCATCAAGAACACCACCACCAACGTCAACGTCACGGGCAACGGTGTCAACCGCCTGCCCGCCCCCAATTCGGTCATCCTCTACAACCAGCGTTGCGGCACCGAGTCCTTCGCCTTTGAGGATGCCTACGAGATCTATCTGGAATGCTCCGACTCCGCCTTCCGCATCGGTCAGGAGACCAAGGGTAAGGTGGTCGCCATCTTCAAGAGCGGCGACAAGGCCGAGCGTCCCGCCATCACCGAAAAGACCGTGGTCATCTCTGCCCGCGGCAGTGCCATCACCCGCGTCACCGACAAGTTCAAGGTGGGTGACACCGTGACCCTGACCCCCAACGTCATCGCGGATATGATGACCTCCACCCAGAAGAAGGAGTGGGCAGGCGTGACCGAGGCCATGGCAGGCTTCTTCACCCTCGTGCAGAAGGGAAGCGCCACGGGTCAGCCCGGCAACAACACCCACTACCCCTGCACCATCCTGGGCCTGACCAAGGAGGGGAAGGTCATCATGCTCTCCACCACCGCCACCGTGGACGGCACCCGCAACGCCTGTAAGATGACCAACCTCCCCGCCCTCTGCAAGGAGCTGGGCCTGCACACCGCTATCCTCATGGACGGCGGCGGATCCACCACCATGGTGACCCTGTCGGGGGATAACTACGTCCGCCGCTCCTCCGCTGTAGACGGAAACAACAGCATCCGTGCCGTCATCCACGGTATGGGCGTGGTCTACAAGGGCGTGGACGAGGAGCCCAAGAACATCGAGACCGCCGCCACCTATACCCTCCCCGGCATCGGTCTGTCCGCTCCCGAGCCTCCCGATACCGACGGCGCAGATCTCAAGGTAGAGCCCTCCTACGCCTACGGCTACCTGGCGCAGGTGGAGAACATCAACGGCGTGGACTACACCGACCTTGTGGGTCGCCGCGATCCCGCCTACACCTCCTCCTGGTCCGCCGAGGAGAAGGCTGCCGCTATCCAGCCCGCTACTCTACCCGAGCTGATGCTCACCGAGGAGGGTAAGCTCGTCCTCAAGGGCTGGGCCCAGGTCAACGGCGGTCAGGGCAAGCACTACTGGTCTATCGACAAGCTCCATTGGTACGAATGCACCGACGGCACCTTCACGGATGCCGAGCAGGCCATCCTGGACAAGGCTACAAACGAGGGCAACATGAAGCTCCCCACCGCCGAGAAGGGCCGCTATGAGGGTCTGACCGTCGATCTCTCCAAGGAGGAGGGCGACAGCTTCACCCTCTACGTCGCCGTGGCCGCCGCGGGCAACGCCGAGAAGCTGCTCCACTACCTGACCGTGGAGAAGCTGACCCGCTACACCGAGGAGACCGAGGCACCCACGGAGGAGCCTACCGAAGAGCCTACCGAGGAGCCCACGGAAGCCCCCACCGAAGAGCCTGTGACCGAGGCCCCCACCGAGATCCCCACCGAGGCTCCCACCGAGGCCCCCACCACGGCCCCCGAGACCGAGGCTCCCAAGGGTGGCTGCGGCTCTGCGGTAACGGTGTCTGCCGGTGTCCTGCTGACCGCCATCGCCGCCGCTGTGGCTGGTCTCAAGAGGAAGGATTGACCGTATCGTTTCACCGATCCTTTGCGCGCCCTGCTTTTCGCGGGGCGCGTTTTTTGTGGGAAGGGGAGCGTTCAAATTTGGGTTTATAGGGCTGTTTATTGAAGAAAATCGTTTTTTGTGGCGGGCGACCACAAGGGGTCGCCCCTACAGGTCACGCTATAGTAAACAGACACCCGAAAAGTTATTGTCAAGCAAGGAAATGTGCTTGTAGGGGCGGCCCCATGTGGCCGCCCGTGAACGTGCGAAGCGCGTTCAATTCCGCAGGAATATAACAGCGCGATAAACCGCAATTTAAAGAACCCTCAAAACCAAGCTCCCCTGCGAAAAAATACACGCTCTCCCTCAAAAAATTCCCCAAACCCCTTGACAACCCCCGCAAAATGTGCTATAATACGCCCAATCGAATAGAAAAACAAAGGCTATGACGAAGACGGTCAAGGTCGGATGCGTACAGAGAGTCGGCGGTTGGTGCGAGCAGACGGTATTCCCCTTACAGACCCATCCCTTCCGAGCCGGAGGACTTGAACCCACCCCGCGGTGAAAGTAGAGACTCCCGTGTATGCCGCGTGAGCGCATAGGAATTGCCTGATTCCGAAGAGTGGCGTTGAAATAACGCAATTTGAGTGGTACCGCGAGTGTGATGCACCCGTCTCAAAGTGTTTGAGACAGGTGTGTTTTTTTATTCGTACTGAAGATTCCCTTGTAAGGAGGACACCGTTATGGCAAATGAGAGAACAAACGCCGTTGATTTGACCAAGCTCCGAGAGGTAGCCATCCGAATCCGCGAGATGCGGGATATCTGCGGCTTCAGCGTGGCCGAGATGGCCGAGAAGACCGAGGTCAGCGCAGAGGAATACGTCGCCTACGAGGCGGGTAAGCTGGACTTCCCCTTCTCCTTCATTCATAAGTGCGCTCTGGCCTTCGGGATCGGCATTACCGACCTGCTGGAGGGTCGCTCCGCCCATCTGTCCTCCTACACCGTCACCCGCAAGGGCGAGGGACAGGAGACTGCCAAGGAGGCGGGCATCAGCATCATGTCGGTAGCCCCCCTCTTCCGTCAGAAGATCGCCGAGCCCTACCGCGTGCGCTACGAGTACGATCCCGCCCTGCAGAATAAGCCCATCCACCTCACCAAGCACGACGGTCAGGAGTTTGACTTCGTGCTGGAGGGTAAGCTGAAGGTGCAGGTCGGCTCCAACATCGAGTATCTGGAGGCAGGGGACTGCATCTACTACAACTCCTCCACCCCTCACGGTATGATCGCCGTGGACGGTCAGGACTGCCTCTTTATGGCGGTGGTTCTCCCCGGTGAGAGTGCATTGTCCCCCGAGCTGGTGCAGGAGTCCCTGCGGCAGATCCATGCCGAGGGCGAGACCCGCGCCGCCGCTACCGTGACCACCCCCTTCATCGACACCGTAGTGGACGAGAACGGCGCTTTGCAGAAGATCTCCTTCCACAACGAGGACAAGTTCAACTTCGCCTTCGACGTGGTGGACGCGCTGGCCAAGCGCGACCCGAATAAGCTGGCCATGCTCCACATCTCCCGCGACATGACCGAGCGCCGCTTCACCTTCAACGATATGAAGCGCGCCTCGAATCAGGCCGCCAACTACTTCAAGTCCCTGGGCATCAAGCGGGGCGACCGCGTCATGCTGGTGCTGAAGAGACATTACCAGTTCTGGTTCGCCATCCTGGGTCTCCATAAGCTGGGTGCCATCGCCATCCCCGCCACCAACCAGCTGGTGAAGCACGATCTGGAGTACCGCTTCAACGCCGCCGAGGTATCCGCTATCGTCTGCACCGCCGACGGGAACGTGGCGGATCAGGTGGATCTGGCCGCCGCCGAGGCGCCCTGCCTCAAGACCAAGATCCTGGTGGGCGGTGACCGCGAGGGATGGCGCAATTTCGATGAGGAGTTCCCCCTCTACTCGGCTCACTTCTACCGCACCGAGGATACCCCTTGCGGTGACGATCCCATGATCATGTTCTTCACCTCGGGCACCACGGGCTATCCCAAGATCGCCTGCCACAGCTACAAGTACGCCCTGGGTCACTACATCACCGCCAAGTACTGGCACGGCGTTTGTGAGGACGGCCTCCACTTCACCATCTCGGATACGGGCTGGGGTAAGGCTCTGTGGGGCAAGCTCTACGGCCAATGGCTGGCCGAGGGCGCGGTCTTTACCTACGATTTTGACCGCTTCGACGCCTCGGTGATCCTCCCCATGTTCGCCAAGTACCAGATCACCACCTTCTGCGCCCCTCCCACCATGCTCCGCATGATGATCAAGGAGGACATCTCCAAGTACGATTTCTCTTCGGTGCGCCACATGACCACCGCGGGCGAGGCCCTCAACCCCGAGGTCTACCGCCAGTTCGAGAAGGCTACGGGACTCCAGATCAAGGAGGGCTTCGGTCAGACCGAGACCACCCTGTCCATCGCCAACCTCATGGGCAATCCCCACAAGGTGGGCTCCATGGGTAAGCCCTCGCCTCTGTACGATATGATGCTGGTGGATCCCGACGGCAACCCCGTCCCCGACGGCGAGACGGGCGAGATCGTCATCAAGGTGGGGGACAAGGCTCCCTGCGGTCTGTTCCTGGGCTACTACCGCAACCAGGAGAAGACCGACGAGGTGCTGCACGACGGCCTCTACCACACCGGCGACACCGCTTGGTGCGATGAGGACGGCTTCTACTGGTACGTGGGCCGCGTGGACGACGTCATCAAGTCCTCGGGCTACCGCATCGGGCCCTTTGAGATCGAGTCCGTCATCATGGAGCTGCCCTACGTCCTGGAGTGCGGCGTGTCCGCCGAGCCCGACGAGGTGCGCGGTCAGGTAGTCAAGGCCTCCATCGTCCTCGTCAAGGGCACTCAGCCCACCGAGGAGCTGAAGAAGGAAATTCAGAACTACGTCAAGAAGAATACCGCTCCCTACAAGTATCCCCGTATCGTGGTGTTCCGCGACGAGCTGCCCAAGACCATCAGCGGCAAGATCCAGCGCAATAAGCTGTAAAACTGTGAAATAACACAAAATATTGCTTGTTGTGACAACGAATTTTGCATGATTTTACCCAAATAAAATAATTGACAAACAACACAAGTTGTGATATAATTATCTGTATCAAAAGGCCTTGACGGAGAGGATTTTTCGACACGGTTTCCAGAGAATTGGCGGTTGGTGCGAGCCATGAACACGGTTGAAATATTTGTAGCTCCCGAGCCGGACGGAAGAAATCACGGCGGTACGATCCCCGTGAAAGTAGACCTGCCCCGCACGACTGCGTTAGTGTCCACGGGTTTTGCGACCCGGTAAAGTGGCGGATGCTTTTCCGCAATTTGAGTGGTACCGCGGGTGCTGTATAATGGATTTATGCGCACTCGTCTCAAAGTCATCACACTTTGGGACGGGTGCGCTTGCTTCGTTTTCAGCCCAAGCGACACCCGAGAAAGGATTTTTCACATGGATCAGACGAATAGAACGATGGAAGCCTCCTCCATGTCCGGATTGGATTTCAAGATCAAGGAGATGGCGGGACGTATCCGCGCCCTCCGCGAGATCGAGGGACTCGAGCCCTCCCAGATGGCCGCCAAGACGGGCATCTCCACCGAGGAGTACATTCGTTGCGAGAGCGGCGAGAGCGACCTCAACTTCGCCTTCATCTACCGTTGCGCCCTGGCGCTCAACGTCAACGTCACCGAAATTATTGAAGGCTACAGCCCCAAGCTGAAGTCCTATACCGTCACCCGCGCAGGGGCGGGGCAGGAGATCGCCAAGGCTCACGGCATGGTGTACTACAACATGGCCTACGCCTTCCAGAACCGTATCGCTGAGCCTCTGTTCGTGCGCTCCGCCTACTCCGAGGAGGCACAGCACAAGGATATCGAGCTGACCACCCACGCGGGACAGGAGCTGGATATCGTCATTGAGGGTAAGCTCATGGTACAGGTGGGCGAGCACACCGAGGTGCTCAGCGCGGGCGATACCATCTACTACGACTCCGATACCCCTCACGGCATGATCGCCGTGGGCGGTCAGGACTGCGTGTTCTACGCCATCGTCCTCAACCCCACGGGTGAGCCCATCCCCGAGCTGGCCCCCACCGAGGCCGTTCCCGCCGCCAAGAAGGAGGTCACGGTTCACCGCGACCAGCAGAGCGACCGCATCTGGCGTAAGTTCATCGACGTCACCGAGAACGCTCTGGGGACTCCCACTTCCATCAACTTCAAGAACACCGACAAGTTCAACTTCGCCTTCGATCTGGTGGATGCCCTGGCCGAGAAGGATCCCGAGAAGCTGGCCATGCTCCATATCTCCCGCGATCACACCGAGCGGCGATTCACCTTCAAGGACATGAAGAAGGCCTCCGCTCAGTGCGCCAACTACTTCAAGTCCCTGGGGATCAAGAAGGGCGACCGCGTCATGCTGGTGCTGAAGAGACACTACCAGTTCTGGTTCGCCATGCTGGGTCTGAATAAGCTGGGTGCCATCGCCATCCCCGCTACCAACCAGCTCCAGGAGCATGACTTCGAGTACCGCTTCAACTCCGCCGGTGTCTCGGCCATCCTCTGTACCGCCGACGGCGACACCGCCCATCAAGTGGATCTGGCCGCCGAGCATTGTCCTACCCTCAAGCACAAGATCATTGTCAACGGTGAAAGGGAGGGCTGGCGCAGCTTCGACGAGGAGTACACCCTGTATTCCTCCCACTACAACCGCACCGAGGACTCCCCCTGCGGCGACGATCTGCTCCTCATGTTCTTCACCTCGGGTACCTCGGGCTACCCCAAGATCGCGGCTCACAACCACAAGTACCCTCTGGGTCACTTCCATACCGCCCGCTACTGGCACAACGTGGAGCCTGACGGTCTCCATCTGACCATTTCCGACACGGGCTGGGCCAAGTCCATGTGGGGTAAGCTCTACGGACAGTGGCTCTGCGAGGCGGCTACCTTCGTCTACGATTTCGACCGCTTCGACGCGGCGGATATCCTGCCCATGTTCGCCAAGCACCAGATCACCACCTTCTGCGCTCCTCCCACCATGCTCCGCATGATGGTGAAGGAGGATATCTCCAAGTACGATCTCTCCTCGGTGCGCCACATGACCACCGCGGGCGAGGCACTCAACCCCGAGGTCTACCGCCAGTTCGAGAAGGCCACGGGTCTGCAAATTCTGGAGGGCTTCGGTCAGTCCGAGTCCACCATGATCATCGGTAATCTCACGGGTGCCCCCCACAAGATCGGTTCTATGGGTAAGCCCGCCCCCATCTACGAGGTGGAGCTGCAGGATGCCGACGGCAAGCCTGTTCCCGTGGGTGAGACGGGTGAGATCTGCATCCGCGTGGCCGACGGCGCGCCTTGCGGTCTGTTCACGGGCTACTACAACGCCCCCGACAAGACCGCCGAGGTCTGGCACGACGGCTACTACCACACGGGTGATACCGCGTGGAAGGACGAGGACGGCTTCTACTGGTTCGTCGGCCGCGTGGACGACGTCATCAAGTCCTCGGGCTACCGCATCGGGCCCTTCGAGATCGAGTCTGTCATCATGGAGCTGCCCTACGTCCTGGAGTGCGGCGTGTCCGCCGAGCCCGACGAGGTTCGCGGTCAGGTGGTCAAGGCCTCCATCGTGCTGGTGAAGGGCACCGAGCCCACCGACGAGCTGAAGAAGGAGATCCAGAAGTACGTCAAGGAGCGCACTGCTCCCTACAAGTATCCCCGTATCGTGGTCTTCCGCGACGAGCTGCCCAAGACCACCAGCGGTAAGATCAAGCGCAATATGCTGTGATAGCGGAGGACACCCTCATGTATCCTCTCAAGCGTTTGACCATCCTCTGCGGCCACTACGGCAGCGGCAAGACCAACGTGGCGGTGAACATCGCCGCCGAGCTGAAAAAGTCCCGCGAGATCGTTACCGTGGCGGATCTGGATATCGTCAACCCCTACTTCCGCACCAAGGACAGCGCGGCCTACTTTGAAGAGCAGGGCATCCGCCTCATCTGCTCGGCCTACGCCAACAGTAACGTGGACATTCCCGCCCTGCCCCAGGAGATGTACGCCCTCACCGACGACCGCTCCATGACCGCTGTTCTGGACATCGGCGGCGACGACAGAGGCGCGCTGGTGCTGGGTCGCCTGGCACCCAAGATCCTGGCGGAAAACGACTATGAGATGCTCATGGTCATCAACGGCTACCGTCCCCTCACCCGTGATGCGGCCTCTACCTTGGAGGTTATGCGTGAGATCGAGTACGCGGGCGGCATCCGTTTTACGGGGCTGGTGAACAACTCCAATCTGGGAGCCGTCACTACCGCCGAGGACATCCTCGCCTCCCGTGACTACGCCGAGGAGGTGGCAAGGCTTTCGGGCTTGCCCATCGTTATGACCTCGGTCAGACAGGATCTCTATCCTGCGGTGGAAGGGAAGGTTCCGAATGCGTTCCCCTTGGGATTGCAGAAAAACAAATATTTGTGATCCTCACCGTAGGGGCGACCATTGGTCGCCCGCGGGCGGACACTGTCCGCCCCTACATGGGATTATGATCGTAATTTGCTCAATGAAACAAGGAGTAAACATAATGGCAAAGTGTAAACTGACATTCAAAACCGACAACTGCAAGGGCTGCGGCCTTTGCGTGGACGTCTGTCCCAAGCACGTGCTGGCACTGGCTGAGGATCAGATCAACAAGAAGGGTCATCACCCCGTGGTGGCTCTCCACATCGAGGACTGCATCGGCTGCGCCTTCTGCGCCACCATGTGCCCCGACTGCATCATCAAGGTTGAGAAAGGAGAGTGACCGACATGGCAGATAAGGTACTTATGAAGGGTAACGAGGCCATCGCGGAGGCCGCCATCATCGCGGGCTGCCGCCACTACTTCGGTTACCCCATCACCCCCCAGACCGAGATCGCGGCCTACATGG
>JBGVRH010000023.1:0-12428 GCA_045128275.1 Eubacteriales bacterium
CAGCGGGCATATCGCGCCCAGCGGGCATATCTCGCGCGAAGCGCATATCGCTCGCCGTCAGGCGAAATCAGCCTTTTTGTGAGTTTGCGAGATGCCCTTCGGGCACGATATGCCTTGCAGGCGAGATGTGCCCTTCGGGCGTGACGGGCTCCGCCCGATAAACCCAAATTTGAACAACTTCCCTCTTCCCTATTGACAAATTCCGTCTTTTATAGTACAATAAACCCGTTACCTATTACCCCGAAAGGACGGACACTACCATGAATCAAGTCAGAACCGCCGCCATCGGTCTTGGGTGCCGCGGCTACTCCATGCTGGAAGCACTTCTTTTACATATGGACAACGTAAGGATCACGGCTGTCTGCGACCTGTATGAGGATCGCGTGACCCGCGCCGCCGACGCCACCGAGCGGGCATACGGCGAGGGCAACCGTCCCTTTACCTCCACGGATTACAAGGAGGTTCTCGACCGTGACGACGTGGATGCCGTCCTTATCATGAGCGCGTGGGAGTCCCACTTCCCCATCGCCCTCTACGCCATGGAGCGGGGCATCGCCGTGGGCATGGAGGTGGGCGGTGCCTACTCCATCGACGACTGCTGGCAGCTCGTTCGCGCCTACGAGAGAACCAAGACCCCCTTCATGCTCCTGGAGAACTGCTGCTACGGCGAGGCCGAGATGGCGGTCATGCACATGGTCAGTCAAGGACTCTTCGGTGAGGTCGTCCACTGCGAGGGTGGCTACCGCCACGATCTCCGCGACGAGATCGTATTCGGCAAGGAGAACCGTCACTACCGCCTCCGCAATTACCTCACCCGCAACTGCGAGAACTACCCCACCCACGAGCTGGGCCCCATCGCCCAGATTCTGGACATCAACCGCGGCAACCGCTTCCTGTCTCTGGTTTCGGTGGCCTCCAAGTCGGCGGGGCTGAATCAGTTCGCCGCCGATCATCCCAATGCGAATCCCGAGCTGGCCACCGCCAAATTCGCCCAGGGTGACGTGGTCACCACGGTCATCAAGTGCGCCCGCGGCGAGACCATCACCCTCCATCTGGATACCTCCCTTCCCCGCCCCTACAGCCGCGGCTTTACCATCCAGGGCACCAAGGGTATGTACCAGGAGGACACCCGCTCCTTCTTCATCGATGCCGACATGGGCGGCAAGGATCACTGGGATTGGTCTCCCGAGTGGAACAATCAGGTCAAGTATTTCGAGAAGTACCGCCACCCCGTCTGGGTGGACTACCTCGCAAACGGCATCCGCGGCGGTCACGGCGGCATGGACGGTCTGGTGTACAACGAGTTCATCGAGTGCGTCCGTCTCGGCAAGCCCTGCCCCATTGACGTGTACGACGGCGCGGCCTGGATGGCGGTCACGGCTCTCTCCGAGGAGTCCATCGCCAAGGGCGGCATGCCCGTAGCCTTCCCCGACTTCACAAACGGCGCGTGGTGCGCGTACAGCGTGGAGGAGTAAGTGAATCGAAAAATGACCCGACGGAGGGAGATTCCGTCGGGTCGTTTTTTTGGGGGGAGCCTGGTCAATCCTCTTCCTCGCCGTCCACCGCATCGTAGACCGCATCGGGCATGCTCACGATACAGGAGGCATCGTCATACTCATCGTAATCATCGTAATCGTCGTACTCGCCGTCATCCTCCTCGCTATCCTCGTCATCCTCCGGCCCACAGTAGCCGCTCTCCTCCAGAGCCGCGCGGCAGACCCACTCGTACAGATCCTCCAGTCCCTCGAATTCCGAGATCTCATCATCCTCCCTACAGCATTGCTTCAGAAGCTCAAATTCCTCCTCGGTCACGGTCTCGGTGATCTCCACATCGCCGCCGTCTCCGTAGCCCAGACAGATGGTTACCAAAAATTCCAATTCCATTTTTTAAACCTCTCTTTCATAAGGTATCGTTCGATCAATCTCTCGCGTAAAAGGGCTTTCCAAACGCCCCCTTATACTCCTTGAAGGTGTAGGTGTCGCCCTCGTCATACAAGAGGTATTCCACCAGCCCTACCTCCATCTCAAAGGGCTTCCCGTCTACCCAAAACTCAAAATAGTAAGTGTCGGAGGATCTCCCGTTGTCCTGCTCGTTCTTGTCCACAATGACCATCTGCCGCTCGGCGGGCGGGGTAAAGTCCAAGAGGAGGTTCAGATGGCAGATCATGATCAGGACAAGGAAGAACGCCAAAAAGGAGGTCGCAAGGATACTGCCGAGCCGCAGCCAGAAGCCTGTGTTCTTCCATGCCCATTTGACCGTCACCATCACACCGACAGCCAGGCCGAGGATCAGCGCAAGCTTCCAGAAGGGGTAAAAGGACTCATTGAAAAAGGTGTAGGCGTTGCTCATGCCGAAAAATCGGAAGAGGGAGCCCGTCCCTGCGCCAAGCCAGATGGGGAACAGCGGATCCCGCCTTCCTGCCTTGATGGCGCGGGCACTGATCACAATTCCCACGATGGACGCGGCTATGCCGAGAAGGGACAGCAGGACCGCCAAGCGAAGCGGCAGGAGCACGCCGACCACCCACACCGCCAGCATCGTGACCGCCGCGAAGATCCAGCCGCGGAGATTCAACGTGCGGTAGAGCGTACGGAATAGGATCCTTTCTTGTTCGGACATTTTGGCCATGATCTTTCCCTTTCTTGATCAGATATGTTTACACGGAGAGCCTACTCCTCCGCCACGTAGAAGGGCTTCCCGAAGGCTCCCGTATACTCCTTGAAGGTGTAGGTGTCCCCCACCTCGTACCTCTTGTACTCCCGCTTCCCTACCTCCAGATCGAAGGACTCCCCGTCCACCGTCAGCTCAAACTCGTAGGAATCGGGGGATTTTCGGTGGTGGGTGATCTCCTTGCCCTCAATGACGGCATGGATCTCCGTGGGAGGCTGAAGATCCAGTAGATAATTCAGGTGGCACACCGTGATCATGATGAAAAGGGCGGAGATCAGGGTCACCAGCACGAAGCTACCGATGCGCCCGCCTATGCCGCTCTGCTTCCAAACGATCTTGACCGTAACGAAAGCACCGAGGACCGCCCCCAGGATCAGCGAGATCTCCCAAAAGGGGACGAAAGGCTCTTGGGGAAAGGAATAGGACAGGCCCTTGTCCATGAAGCCGATGAAGGACATCATACAGACCCCCAGGAGAAAGGGCATACACCAGATGAAGACCTCGTTCTTCTTTCCGACCATCCCCGCGATGAGCAGGGCAAGGGATCCGACACAGCCCACCACCGACAAGACCACCACCCAGCGGAGGGGCAAAAGCAGGTCGATGACCCAACACACCGCCATGGCGAGGAGGAGCCAGATGATGCTCGTAATATGGAAGACGCGGTCTTCTTTCGGGTTATACTGTTTCTTTTTGGCCATGTCAAACGGCCTCCTTTACTTTGTCTTGCGGTGAAACGGGCTCACTCGACCCCGTACACCGTTGGCCCCCTCTCGCCCCATTCCTCGGTCAGCACCCGCTCGGCATCCCCGTCAAAGGGGATCACAGGCGGCTCGGCCTCGCGGTTCCCGCCGTACTGACCCAGCATCCCGCCGAGGGTCTGGACGTAGGTATTCCCGTACAGGGCGGGACAGCTCTCGGGATCGCGGGCCACCGTGTGGAGCATACGGTAGGCGGCGCGGTCAAAGAGGTTGTGATGTACCGAAAAATCTTTCGCGGTGTTCTCATAGCTCCAGCCCTTGATGTGGGCGGGGGTGCTTACGTTGTGGCGTTGCTGGCCCCAGCCGTAGCCCGAAAAGCGCAGGATGTTGTGGCAGATCTCGCAGTTTTCCATGTAGCTGGCCTCATCCCCGCCGTTCTTCTCCAGGAAATACTCGATGGAGTAGACGCAACGCTCCATGAGGTTATGGGCATAGCGGATATTCTTCAAGGCGTAGAAGCCGCCGTTCGTGGAGATCTGGTGGGTGATGCCCGCGTCGTAGACCTGGTAGATGTAGCAGTTCTCCACCCGATAGCCGTCACAGCCGCCGTAGATCTCGATGGCGTTTCCGTAGCGGGTGACGGTGCCCCGCCCGCCCTCGGGGTAGTTGGGGTCGGTGCCGTAGTAGTGCTGGATGGAGCCGCCGATCCAGCCCAGCTCGCAGTTGGTCACGGTCAGCCCCTTCAGGCATTGACCGCCCCCCGCGATGGCGTGGTCTCCCGTATACTGGATGCAGAGGTTATCCACCGTCACGTCGGGGTTACAGGCCAGCACAAAGATGCGCCTGCGGGGCAGGGCCTCGATCTCGGAAAAGACCTCGGCGGGGTTGCCCCCGTCACAGCGCAGGTACAGCTCCCCGTAGCTCTCGCCGTCGATGACGGGGATGGGGAAGCTCTCCCCGCGCGTGGGGATCTCGGTCAGCCGCTCGTCGTAGAAGCAGACCATATCCAGATCCCGAGTCATGTCGGTAGCCACGTCAAAGGGGCGGCTCTCATCCTCGCGGCAGACGAATCGCCCGCCCATATAGGAGGGGATGAGCTTGCGGCTGTGAGCCTCACCGCCGTTGAAGACGATGGTACCGCAGTCAAGGATGGGCTCGGTGAGCCTCCAGATGTGGTGGGCTTCATCGTACGGCTCCCACAGGGCAGGATCGCAAAGGCTCTTGTCCCAGCCGTAGAAGCGGGGCTTTTCCCCTGTGCCGTAGGCGGCATAGGTCACCCCGGGGCGGGTCTTGATCTGCCCGCGGAACAAGTCCCCCCGCTTGAAGCGGACGCAATCCCCGCAGGAAAGCTCGGCATCCGACACGCGGGAAAGGGTCTGCCACGGAGTCTCGGGGGTCAGGCCGTCGGCGGTGTCGTCGCCCCCGTTGCTGACGTAGTAGGTAGTCCCCGTGGCCGTGACGGTATCGGCGGCGGCGCGGATGGCCGCCTTCCGCTCCTCGCAGAGCTGATCCAGGTGGGACAGGAATTCCTTGGTGGCTGTGGTCATGGCGCGATCCTCCTTGTGTTTGGGGAATGGATACCCTTCCCGCTTCTCTGAAAGCATTATACCACAGGCGGGGGGAGAAGTCAAGAGAAGACAGAAGGCAGAATGGGGGTGGGGGACAAAAACCCCGACGGAAAGCCGTCGGGGTCTTGTGCTGCACAGAATTATTTTTCCAGAATGACCGTCCATCTTGCCTTCAGATCGGCGGGCATCAGCTCTGCCCATGCCTGTCCGTCCCGCATGAGGTGCTTGTTCCCGAAGTGGAAGAAGAAGAACTCCCCCTTCCCCTCGTTGAAGCCCAGCTGGAATTCCAGCTCCTTTTTGAAGTAGGGGAACACAGGCTTGATCCTTGCATCGATCGCCCAGACCACGTCCGAGCCGTTGGGCGTTCCCAGCGTAGCGGTGATCCATTCCTCTTGCTCGGCAAACCACGCCCAGAAGGCCTCGGCGGCGGCGGTATCCATTTCCTTCTTACTGAAAAGTCCCATATTTTTCTCCTATACGCAGGGGCGCACCTGTGCGGTACGCCCCCTTTTGTCATTACAGATTGTAGTACTTATCGAACTCGGCGGGATGGGGGATCTTGGACAGCTCGGCGCACTCGGCCCGCTTGTTCTTGATGAAGTTCTTCAAGAGCTCCTCGGGGAAGACGCCGCCTACGGTCAGGTAGTCGTGGTCGGCCTCCAGGGCGTCCAGGGCCTCGGGGAGGCTGGTGGGCAGACCCTTGAGCTTGGCCTTCTCCTCGTCGGAGAGGTGGTAGAGGTTGAAGTCGTAGGGACCCCAGCCCTCGGCGTGGGGGTCGATCTTGTTCTTGATGCCGTCCAGACCCGCCATGAGGATGGCGGCGTAGCAGAAGTAGGGATTGCAGGTGGCGTCGGGGTTGCGGAGCTCGAAGCGGCGCTTGTCGGGGCTCTTGGCGTAGGCGGGGATGCGGATGACCGCGCTACGGTTGGAGGTGGCGTAGCCCACGGTGACGGGGGCCTCAAAGCCGGGGACCAGACGCTTGAAGGAGTTGGTGGAGGGGTTGGTCAGAGCGCAGAGGGAGGCGATGTGCTTCAGGAGTCCGCCCATGAAGTAGTGGGCGGTCTCGGACAGGTGGGCGTAGCCGTTGTCATCCGAGAAAACGGGCTGACCGTCCTTGAAGAGGAGCATATGGACGTGCATACCGCTGCCTGCCTCGCCGTAGATGGGCTTGGGCATGAAGGTGGCGGTCTTGCCGTACTTCAGCGCGGTGTTGTGGATGATATACTTGATCTGCATGGTGGCGTCGGCCATGTGGACCACCTCACCCAGCTGGGGCTCGATCTCGAACTGGCCCGAAGCAGCCACCTCGGGGTGGTGGTAGTTGATCTCGATGCCCATGTCCTTCATGAGCATGCACATCTCACTGCGGCACTCGTAGGAGATATCGAAGGGCTTGGCGATGTGGTAATTCTTCTGCTTGGGGACGACTACACCAAGGCCCTCGGTGGCGCTGTTCCAGTAGGACTGCTTGGCATCCACGGTGGCAGAGACCTCACGGCCGCTGACCTCCCAGCCCACGTTGTCGAAGAGGTAGAACTCGAACTCGGGGAGGATCTTCATCTCGTCGGCCACACCGCTGTCCTTCATGTACTGCACGGCCGCGCGGATGATGTTGCGGGGGTACTGGGGCAGGGGGCGGTTCTCGGGGGTGTCGATGATCATGGCGTTACCCGTCATGGACAGGGTGGGGATGGAGCAGAAGGGGTCGATGACGGCGGTGTCGGGGTCGGGAATGAAGACCATGTCGCTCTTCTCCACCACGGCGTAGCCGTAGTTGGATGCGTCAAAGCCGATGCCGCTCTTCATGGTGTCCTCGGAGAAGTTTTCGGCGGGAATGGTGACGTGACGGTACTGGCCGTTGATATCCACCATTTTGAAGTCCACCATCTTGATGCCCTGCTCCTTGATGAGAGCAAGGATATCCTGTACGCTCTTTGCCATTATTTTGTTCCCCTTTCATGAGTGAAGGATCTCTTACGAGGAAAAGCCCTTTCGTAAGATGAAAAATTTTTACAGGTACATTATAGCACAAACCCGGAGAGAAATCAAGGTTTTTGAAAAAAAAGAGGGGAAACGCGGCATTTTTTCAACGGCTCACGGTCGGCGCCGGTACGCAAAGGCATGGAAAAAGGAGCCCTTTGACCGGCTCCTTTGTCTGTTGGGATGTGCTTGTCCTTGTATCAGGCGCCCAGCATGGCCAGAATCTCCGCCGCGTTGGTATCGGGCTTGACCTTGGGCATAACAGCGGCAATATTCCCCTCCTCGTCAATGAGGAAGGTGGTACGCACCACGCCCATGCCAACCTTGCCCGCCATCTTCTTTTCCTGCCATACCCCATAGGCCTCGATGGCCACGCGGTCGGGGTCAGCGAGGAGGATGAAGGGGAGACCGTACTTCTCGGCGAATTTGACGTGGGAGGCCACGCTGTCCTTGCTGATGCCGATGACGGTGATGCCCCGCCTCTCAAACTCGCCGTAGCTTTGGGCGAAGGCGCAGGCCTGGCGGGTACAGCCGGGGGTGTTGTCCTTGGGGTAGAAGTAGACCACAACCTTACGGCCGCGGAGGGAGGACAGGGTGACGGGGTTGCCGTCCTTGTCGGGGAGGGTGAAGTCGGGGGCTTTCATGCCGATCTCTAACATGGTAATTCTCCTTTATAGGTCAGTATTTTTCAGGATTCGTTGACCAGCTTGCCGCAAATATGCTCGGGGGTGAGCTTGAGCAGCAGGGTGGCCTTTACGGAGCTTTTCAGTTCCTTTTGAATGTACTCTTCATCGTTGGTGAATTTGTAGCACAGGGGGGTGACCAGGCGCGCCACCTCGTCGGGGTCGTCGATGATCTCCACGCGGCCGAAGACCACCACCGAGCGGACGTTCAGTGCCCACTCTCCTTCCCGTCTGTAGCCTTCGTCGTACACGCAGAAGGAAACCATGTCGCAGGCCCGCAGAGCATCCAATCGGTGCCCCTTCCGACCGCAGTGGAAGTAGATACAGCCGTCCTCCTCGCAGTAGTAGTGATTCATGGGGGTACCGTAGGGGTAGCCGTTCTCCCCCAGCACCGACAGGACTCCGCGGGTCTCGGTCTTGAGAAGCTCCACGCAGGCCTCGGGGGAGAGCTGTTGCTTTTTACGGGTAAGGTCTCGGAACATGGGGCATCCTTTCCGACGGGTGGCCGTCTCGGGGAATCGTCTTTTTGTATATTGTACCACATTTCGGGCAGAATTGCAAGATGTTTTTGATCAAGAGCGCATAGGTTATTTTTTGAAAAAGTCTTGACAAGAGAGGAGATTTGTGGTATAATGTTTCCTCGGTACGGACTGCCATCGCGCGTCCGTCTCCTTACCGCGTCAAATACGAGGGCGCGGTCTGATGTCCATAAGGAGGTAATAAACATGGAGATCATCAAGAATTTTTATGAGAGCATGTTCATCGTCGACGTCACCGACGGTGAGGACGCTGTCAAGGCCTCTGTCGAGAAGTTCGTCGGTCTGATCACCGAGAACGCCGAGACCGTGTACGAGGTCAACGAGTGGGGCAAGCGCCGCCTGGCATACCCCATCAACGACAAGCCCGAGGGCTACTACGTCGTTGTCACTTTCAAGGGCAACCCCGACTTCCCCGCTGAGTTCGAGCGTCTGTGCAAGATCGACGAGAGCATTCTGCGTTCTATGGTCATTCGCCTGGAGAACGAGCCCACCGTCAAGGCTGCCGAGCCCGTGGTTGAGGAGACCGCTCCCGCTGCTGAGGAGACTCCCGCTGCCGACGCTGAGTAATCCATCCCCCTGATTCATTCGAAAAGGAGGTTTTGGTATGTCCCTCAATCTGAACAAGGTGACTCTCGCAGGCCGTTTGACGGCTGATCCCGAGCTGAAGCAGACCCAGAGCGGTGTCTCGCTCGTAACCTTCAGCCTGGCAGTCAATCGCCGTTTCCAGTCCCGCGACTCCCAGCAACAGCAGCCCGAGGCTGATTTCTTCCGCATCACCGCATGGCGCAATACCGCCGAGTTCATTGCGAAGTTTTTCCGCAAGGGCTCCGCTATCTGCATTTGCGGTAGCATCCAGAACCGCAATTGGACCGACCAGAACGGTCAAAAGCACTATATGACCGATATCGTGGCCGACGAGGCCTACTTCGTGGAGAACCGCAACAGCCAGGACAGCCAGTCCGGCTACGGTGCCCCCGACGCCTACTCGACCCCCGCTTACTCGACCGCGCAGAGCAGCGCGCCCAAGTTCGAGGAGATCAAGACCGACGACGACCTTCCCTTCTAAGCTACTGACAGGGTTTGAGAACGCCGTCCCCACAAAATTTATTGGAGGATAGAACCATGACTGAGAATACCAACGCTCGTCCTGCCCGCCCCTTCGTGCGCGGCAAGAGAAAGAAGGTCTGCATTTTCTGCGCAGACAAGGTCGACTTCATCGACTACAAGGATTCCAACAAGCTCCGCAAGTTCATCAGCGAGCGCGGCAAGATCCTGCCCCGCCGTATGACCGGTACCTGCGCTAAGCACCAGAGAGAGGTTCAGGTCGCTATCAAGCGCGCCCGCAACGTCGCTCTGCTGCCCTACATCGCTGACTAATATCGGCGCATGAGAAAGACCGCCTGACCCCGAATGAGGGACAGGCGGTTTTTCTTTTTCATTGGTCAAGTGTTTTCCCCATGTTGACAAATCCATCATTTCAAGGTATAATGTAATCATAGAAATCCCCCCAAGGAGGCGCCCTATGAGCCGCATCAACTTCTCCCCCGACTCCCCCGTGGTCATGACCCCCTGTGAAAGCTACGATGAAGCCACCGTCAAATCCGCTCTGGAGGCGGTGCTGGCTCCCATAGGGGGCCTTGACTGGGTGCGTGAGGGCATGACCGTGGGCATCAAGGCCAATCTGGTGTCGGCCATGAAGCCCGAGGAGTGCGCTACCACCCACCCATCCCTGCTCTGCGCTCTGACCGAGATGCTGCGCTCCCGAGGAGCACGTGTCATCATCGGTGACTCCCCCGGCGGGGTCTACACCGCGGCCTTCGTGAACCACGTGTACAGCGCGGCGGGGCTTGCGGCCTGCGAGGCGGCGGGTGCGGAGCTGAACCGCGATCTCGGCGTGGCGGATACCCACTTCCCCGAGGCTCACGTGCTGAAGAGCTTCACCTATACCGCCTGGCTGGACACCTGCGACGCGGTCATCGACTTCTGCAAGCTGAAGTCCCACGGCATGATGGGCATGAGCGCGGCGGCCAAGAATCTCTTCGGGGTCATCCCCGGTACCATGAAGCCCGAATACCACTTCCGCTTCCCCGACATGAGAGATTTCGCCCGCATGCTGGTGGATATCAACGACTACTTTGCGGATAAGGTCAAGCTCACTCTGGTGGATGCCGTGGAGGGCATGGAGGGCAACGGCCCCACCAAGGGAACTCCCCGCCACATCGGTGTCCTGCTTGCCTCGGCCTCTCCCCACACCGCTGACGTGATCTGCGCCCGCCTCATCGGCCTGTCGGAGGACGCCGTCCCCACCCTCCAGGCCGCCCGCGAGCGGGGACTCTTGCCCGATGCGGTCACGCTGATCTCCACCGTCCCCGACAAGGGCGCGGAGGACTTTGCCGTCTCGGATTTCGAGCACGTAGCGGTGCGCCGCGGGCATCTCTTCACCTCCAAGGGAAGGCTGGTCAGCAAGGTGCTGGAGAAGCTCCTGGATTCCCGCCCCAAGCTGAGGGAGAGCGAGTGTGTAGGCTGCGCCAAATGCGCAAACATCTGCCCCGCAGGGGCCATCGTCATGGAGAACAAGAAGGCGGTCATTCACCGTGACAAATGCATCCGCTGCTTCTGCTGTCAGGAGTTCTGCCCCACGGGAGCCATGAAGGTGAAGCGCACCCTCATCGCGCGGATCCTGGTCAGGAGCAAGAAATAATGGAAATACCCCCGAGGATGCCTTGTACATGGCTTCCTCGGGGGTGTTTTTGTGCTTATTTTGTCTGTGTTTTGCGTTTTGGAGGGATCACTTACCGCCCTTGATCTTCTCCCAATACGCCGCGGCGGCCTGCTCGGTCTTGTTGGGACAGGGCTCGTAATAGTGCTTTCCCACCAGATCGTCGGGAAGATACTGCTGCTCCACGTAGTGGTTCGGGTACTCATGGGGGTACTTATAGCCCTTGAACAGGGGGCTTTGGAGGTGAGTCGGGATATTGACTCCCTTGCCTGCCTCTACGTCCGTCATGGCGGCATGGAGGGCGTTGTAGGCGGAATTGGACTTGGGAGAGGTAGCCAGCAGCATGGCGGCGTGGATCAGGGGGATCTGCGCCTCGGGCATGCCCAACTCTCTGGCCGACTCACAGCAGGCGCGGACGATGGCGGCGGCTTGGGGGTAAGCCAGGCCGATATCCTCCGAGGCGATGACCTGAAGGCGGCGAATGAGGGGGAACATCTCCCCCAGGGAGAGCATCTTGGCCACGTAGAAGGCGGTGGCATCGGGATCCGAGCCGCGGATGGACTTTTGCAGACAGCCCAAGAGGTCGTAGTGAGTGTCCTCGTTGAAGTTGCCTACTCCCGTATCAAAGGCGGCGATATGCTCGGCCTTGATCTCGGCATTCGGCTCAAAGCCCGCAGTAAAGTAGGCGTTCTCCAGAAGGCCCACGGCACGGCGGACGTCGCCTCCCGCCCCCTCGGCCAGGGCCAGCCCCACCTTGTCGGAGATGGCGGTGGAGGTACCGCCCTGGTCGTTGAGGTGAGCCAGGGCGCGGCGGAGCATCTTCAGCACCTCGGCGGGGGGGACGGGCTTGAACTCAAAAAGGGAGGAGCGGGAGATGATGGCGTTGTAGACGTAAAAATGGGGATTCTCGGTGGTGGAGGCGATGAGGGTGATGCGGCCGTCCTCCATGTATTCCAGAAGGGACTGCTGCTGCTTGCGGTTGAAGTACTGGATCTCGTCCAGGTAAAGGAGGATGCCGTTGGATCCGAACATTCCCTCGGTCTGGGCCAGGATATCCTTGACATCCTGGAGAGAGGCGGTGGTGGCGTTGAGCTTATGGAACTCCATCCCCGACTGAGCGGCGATCACCGAGGCGGCGGTGGTCTTGCCCGTACCGGGAGGGCCGAAGAAGATCATATTGGTCATGCGGCCTGCCTCCACCATGCGGCGGAGGACACCGTTCTTACCGAACAGGTGGGTCTGGCCTACGATATCGTCCATGGTCTTGGGACGCAGGGCATCGGCCAGGGGAGCGTTGTGTGTCATGGTGCTTCCTTTCCCGCCGCTTGGGCGGTCTGATTCTCCCTTTATTATACAGGATGCGAAGGGATTTGTCAAGCGAAGCAGGGGAGGTTTTCAAATTTGGGTTTATCGCTTTGCGATAAACCCAAATTTGAAGTGAAAAGTGAAGAGTGAAAAGTGAAGAGTGGAGGTGCAAATCCTTCGGATTTGTCCATTTTTTCGATTGAAATGAAGGAAACCGAAGGTTTCCCTCCTTACCTATTCACTCTTCACTATTACCTATTAC